>CAYSHK010000066.1:0-29415 GCA_964430935.1 uncultured Rhizobiaceae bacterium | reverse complement strand
GCTGCTGGTGGTGAAGGAAAGGCCGGGAAGGCCGGTGGAGGTGCGGGTGGAGGCAAGCCGCCCGCGGGTCCCGCCGCCCGGCAGGGTGCCGGTGGTGAACGGCCGGCCGGTGGTGGCGCTGCCGGAGCGAAGGCTGCTGGGGCTGGTGGCGCTGCCGGAGCGAAGGTCGCTGGGGCCGGTGGCGGTGGCGGAGGAAAGGCCGGGAAGGCCGGTGGAGGTGCGGGTGGAGGCAAGCCGCCCGCGGGTCCCGCCGCCCGGCAGGAGGTGGAATCCGCGGAAGACGTGCAGACCGGGAGGGACGATGCCCCGGATGCAGCGGAATCCGCAGCCGCCTCCGGCGCGGAAGGCGGTGCTTCCTCCGGGCGGGCGGCGGCCGTGGCCGGTGTCGATCTGGAGGGCGTGGAGGAGAGACGGCCCGAGCTCTTCACGGAGCCGCCGGAGAAGGCGGACGATCTGAAGATGATCGCGGGCATAGGCCCCAAGATCGAGAAGATCCTGCACGATCTGGGCATCTACACCTTCGCCCAGATCGCCTCCTGGGGGCCGGAGGAGATCAAGTGGGTGGACCAGCGCCTGAAGTTCAAGGGGCGCATCATCCGCGAGGAGTGGGTTGCCCAGGCCGACGCATTGGCCACGGGCGGACGCGACGAGTACGTGAGACGTTTCGGAAAGGAACCGAGGTAGGTCGACCATGAGCGAGTCGAAGGAACAGGGCGTCTGTCCGACCGGAGGAAGCTGCGCGACGGGCACGTGCGCGCGCTCGTCCGGCATGCCCCTGCTGGCGGTGGCCGGTCTGCTCGTCGGTCTCGGCCTGTGGACGGGCGAGTCGAGCTGGCTGTGGCTGGCGGCCATGGCGGCCGGCTCCGGAGCGCTCTGGTGGGCGGCCGCCAGGTGGGCGAACGGGTAGAGAGGAAAAACGATGCTGAAGGATACGGACCGCATCTTCACGAACCTCTACGGCCTGCACGACTGGCGGCTGCCGGCGGCCCTGAAGCGTGGCGCCTACGACGGCGTGAAGGGCTTCATCGAAAAGGGGCGCGACTGGATCATCGAGGAGGTCAAGAAGTCCGGCATGCGCGGCCGTGGCGGCGCGGGCTTCCCGACCGGCCTGAAATGGTCCTTCATGCCGAAGGAGGTGGGGGAACGCCCGCACTACCTCGTTGTCAACGCCGATGAATCCGAACCCGGCACCTGCAAGGACCGGGAGATCCTGCGCCATGATCCGCATCTGCTCATCGAGGGCATGATCCTCGCCGGCCGCGCCATGCTGGCGCATACCGCCTTCATCTACTTCCGCGGCGAGTTCATCCACGAGCGCAAGGTCTTCGAGGCGGCGGTGCAGGAGGCCTACGACGCGCGCATCCTCGGCCGGAACACCATCTTCGGATGGGATTTCGACATCGTGGTGCATCACGGCGCCGGCGCCTACATCTGCGGCGAGGAGACGGCGCTCATCGAATCCATCGAGGGCAAGAAGGGCCAGCCGCGCCTGAAGCCGCCCTTCCCGGCCAACGTCGGCCTCTACGGCTGTCCGACCACGGTCAACAACGTGGAATCCGTCGCCGCGACCGGCGAGATTCTGCGCCGCGGCGGGGACTGGTTCGCCTCGCTCGGCAAGCCCAACAACACCGGTACCAAGCTGTTCTGCATCTCCGGACACGTCGAACGCCCCTGCGTGGTCGAGGAGGAGATGGGCATAACCTTCCGCGAACTGATAGAGACGCACTGCGGCGGCATCCGCGGCGGCTGGGACAATCTGAAGGCCGTCATCCCGGGCGGATCGTCGGTGCGCTGCGTTCCGGCGGAGCAGATCATCGACTGTCCGATGACCTTCGACGATCTGCAGAAGCTGGGCTCCGGTCTCGGCACCGCCGGGGTCATCGTGATGGACAAGTCCACCGACATCATCAAGGCCATCGCCCGGCTGGCCTATTTCTACAAGCACGAGAGCTGCGGCCAGTGCACCCCCTGCCGCGAAGGCACCGGCTGGATGTGGCGCGTGCTGGAGCGCATGGTCGAGGGACGCGCCGAGAAGCGCGAGATCGACCTGCTGCTAGAGGTCTCCAGGGAGATCGAGGGACACACGATCTGCGCGCTCGGAGATGCGGCCGCCTGGCCCGTGCAGGGACTGATCACCCATTTCCGGGACGAGATCGAGGCCCGGATCGATGAATTCACCGCCCGCGCCGACGCGGAAGGCTCCACGGTCGCGGCCATGGAGCAGGCGGCGGCACAGTAAGCGAGGGACGAGGGGACATGCCGAAACTGATCGTTGACGGCAAGGAGATAGAGGTACCGGACGGCACCACGCTGATGCAGGCCTGCGAGATGGCCGGAGCGGAGATTCCCCGCTTCTGCTATCACGAGCGCCTGTCCATCGCCGGAAACTGCCGCATGTGCCTCGTGGAGGTGAAGGGCGCGCCGAAGCCCATGGCGTCCTGCGCCCTGTCCGTCAACGACCTGCGTCCGGGGCCGAACGGCGAGCCTCCCGAGGTGCTCACGGACTCCGACGTGACGCGCAGGGCGCGGCGCGGGGTGATGGAGTTCCTTCTCATCAACCATCCGCTCGACTGTCCGATCTGCGACCAGGGCGGCGAATGCGACCTGCAGGACCAGGCGATGGGCTATGGCGGCGGGACTTCGCGGTTCCGCGAACCGAAGCGCGCCGTGGAGGACCGCTACATCAGCCCGCTGGTGAAGACGGTCATGACCCGCTGCATCAAGTGCACCCGCTGCGTGCGCTTCATCTCCGACGTGGCAGGCATCGGCGACCTCGGGGCCATCGGCCGCGGCGAGAGCATCGAGATCACGACCTACCTCGACGCCGCCCTGGATACCGAGCTGCAGGGCAACATCGTTGATCTGTGTCCCGTCGGCGCGCTGACCTCCGCGCCCTATGCCTTCCGCGCACGCCCGTGGGAGCTGCGCAAGACCGAGACCGTGGACGTCATGGACGCCATGGGCTCCAACATCCGCGTCGATGCGAAGTTCGACCGCATTCTGCGCATCCAGCCGCGGCTGCACGAGGAGATCAACGAGGAATGGATCTCCGACAAGACACGCCATGTGTGGGACGGACTGGCGAGCCGGCGGCTCGACCGTCCGTGGATCCGCGAAAACGGAAAACTGCGCGAAGCCACATGGGACGAGGCGTTCGCCCGGATCCGCGAGGCATTCCCCAAGGACGGACCGGAGAAGGCGGCCGCCATCGCCGGCGACCTCGTGGCCGCGGAGGAGGCCTTCGCCCTGAAGCGGCTCATGGAGGCCCTCGGCGTGAGCAACGTCGACTGCCGCCCGGCGCACGTTCCGTTCGGCGAGACGGGAGGACGGGCCGGATATCTGTTCAACGCCACCATCGCCGGCATCGACGAGGCGGACGCCATCCTGCTTGTCGGGGCCGATCCGCGCTACGAGGCGAGTGTCCTCAATACTCGGATCCACAGGGCCTGGTTCGATCGTGACGTGCCCATAGGCCTGATCGGAAGGAAGATCGATTCTCCTTATGAATACACGCACATCGGTGAGACTCCTGACAATCTGCTCGAACTTGCCTCCGGCAAGGGCGGCTTTTTCGACGTCCTGAAGGGCGCGAAGCGTCCGCTGATCGTCCTCGGCATGGGCGCCCTGATGCGTCCCGACGCCCGGGCGATCTGGGGTGCCGCCGCCCGGCTGGCGCGGGAATGCGGGGCCGTGGGCGCGGAGTGGAACGGCTTCTCCGTCCTGCACGTGGCCGCCGGTCTCGTGGGGGCGCTTGACGCGGGCTGCCTGCCCGGCGAAGGGGGGCGCGACACCGCGGGCATCATCGAGGGCGCGAAGGAAGGGGAGATCTCCTTCGTCTGGCTGCTGGGCGCGGACGAGATCGACGTTTCGGCCCTGGGCGAGGCCTTCGTGGTCTACCAGGGCTCGCACGGCGATGCCGGGGCGCACAGGGCCGACGTGGTGCTGCCGGGCGCGGCCTACACGGAGAAGGACGCCATCTACGTCAACATGGAGGGCCGGCCGCAGACGACCTGCCGCGCCGTGCTGCCGCCCGGCGAGGCGCGGGAGGACTGGGCCATCCTGCGGCGCGCTTCCGAGGAGCTGGGTTCGCCCCTGGATTTCAACACCGCGGGCGAGCTGCGGGCGAAGCTGTTCGAGGCCGCGCCCTGGCTGTCCCGCCTCGACGTCGTCGAGCGGGCCGACCCGGCCGGCATCGCGGAGATCGCGGCCCTTGAGGGGGACATCGCGGACCGCGTTCCGCTGGAGTCCCCGGTCGCGGATTTCTGGCTGACGAATCCGGTGGCGCGCGCGTCGCGCATCATGAACGAAATGAGCAGGCTGCGGGCAGAGGCCCGGGCCGGCAGGGAAGCGGCGGAGTAAGAGGGCATGTGGGACACACTCATCTGGCTGCTGATCGTCGCGCTGAAGAGCGTCGTGCTGCTGGTCGTGCTGCTGGTGGCGCTGGCCTTCCTGATCTACGTGGACCGGAAGGTCTGGGCCGCCGTGCAGATCCGCCGCGGCCCCAACGTGGTCGGCCCCTTCGGTCTTCTGCAGTCCTTCGCCGACCTCCTGAAGTTCGTGCTCAAGGAGGTGGTGATCCCCGACGGGTCCAACAAGATCGTCTACATCGTGGCTCCGCTGGTCACCACCATTCTCGCCCTCTCGACGTGGGCGGTCATACCCGTGGCCGACGGATGGGCGGTGGCGAACATCAACGTCGGCATCCTCTACATCCTGGCCATATCCTCCCTCGAGGTCTACGGCATCATCATGGGCGGCTGGGCGTCCAACTCGAAGTATCCCTTCATGGCCGCGCTCCGTTCGGCGGCGCAGATGGTGTCCTACGAGGTGTCCATCGGTTTCGTCATCATCACCGTGCTGCTGGTCGCCGGAACGCTGAACCTGACGGAGATCGTGACCTCCCAGGGCACCGGACTGGGAACCTGGCTGGGCCTGCCCAATTCCTTCCTGGACTGGTACTGGCTGCCGCTGTTCCCGATGTTCATCATCTTCTTCATCTCGGCGCTCGCCGAAACCAACCGCCCGCCCTTCGACATGGTCGAGGCGGAATCGGAGCTGGTGGCCGGTCACATGGTGGAGTACTCGTCCACGCCGTACCTGCTGTTCATGCTCGGCGAATACGTGGCCATCACCCTGATGTGCGCCATGACCACCATCCTGTTCCTGGGCGGATGGCTGCCGCCGCTGGACATCCCGCCGCTGAACTGGATTCCCGGCGTGATCTGGTTCGTGCTGAAGATGCTGGCGGTGTTCTTCATGTTCTCGCTGGTCAAGGCGTTCGTGCCCCGCTACCGCTACGACCAGCTGATGCGGCTGGGCTGGAAGGTCTTCCTGCCGATCTCGCTGTTCTACGTGGCCGCCGTTTCCGGTGTGCTCGTCTACTTCAACCTGGCTCCGTGAGGCGCATGATGAGAATCGGACACGCGATAAAATCGCTCTTCCTGAAGGAGTTCGTGGAAGCCGTCGCTCTTTCCATGCGCTATTTCTTCGCGCCGAAGGCGACCATCAACTATCCCTTCGAGAAGGGCTACCTGTCGCCCAGATTCCGCGGCGAGCACGCGCTGCGCCGCTATCCCAACGGCGAGGAGCGCTGCATCGCCTGCAAGCTGTGCGAGGCGACCTGTCCGGCGCAGGCCATACACATCGAGGCCGGTCCGCGCCGCGAGGACGGATCGCGCCGCACCACCCGGTACGACATCGACATGACGAAGTGCATCTACTGCGGCTTCTGCCAGGAGGCCTGTCCGGTGGACGCCATCGTCGAAGGACCGAATTTCGAGTTCGCCACGGAAACCCGCGAGGAGCTCTTCTACACCAAGGAGCGGCTGCTCGCGAACGGCGACCGCTGGGAACGCGAGCTGGCCGCGAACATCCGCATGGATGCGCCCTGGCGATAGATCCGGAAGAGGAAGAAGCATGGTCACCGCCCTGTTTTTCTACATGTTCGCCGCGCTGCTGCTGATCTCCGCCCTGATGGTGATCGGCCTGCGCAATCCCGTGCATTCGGCGCTGTTCCTCATCCTGGCCTTCTTCAACGGGGCGGGGCTGTTCCTGCTTGCGGGAGCCGAATTCCTCGCCATGAACCTGATCATCGTCTACGTGGGCGCCGTCCTCGTGCTGTTCCTCTTCGTGGTGATGATGCTGGACATCGACTTCTCGGAGCTCCGCGCGGGAATGGCGGCCTATCTGCCCACCGGGCTGTTCATAGGCCTCGTGCTGATCGCCGAGCTGGCCATGGTCTTCGGTGCGTGGGTCACCTCGCCGGACGCGCTGAAGCTGCGCGGTGCGCCGGCACCCAACGACATCACCAATACCGAGGCTCTGGGCCGCATCATCTACACGAAGTACGTCTATTTCTTCGAGATGGCGGGCATGGTGCTGCTGGTCGCCATGATCGGCGCCATCGTGCTCAGCCTGCACCACAGGCCCGACGTGCGCCGCCAGAAGCCCGCGGAGCAATCCGCGCGCCGGCGCGAGGAGAGCTACACGCTGGTCGACGTCAAGCCGGGGGAGGGCATCTGACATGCTGGCCATAGGACTGGAACACTTCCTGACCGTCGCGGCGATCCTGTTCACCATCGGCGTGTTCGGCATCTTCGTGAACAGGAAGAACGTGATCGTCATCCTGATGTCGATCGAACTGATGCTGCTGGCGGTCAACATCAACCTCGTGGCCTTCTCGGCGCATCTGGACGATCTCGTGGGGCAGGTCTTCACGCTGCTCGTCCTGACCGTCGCGGCCGCGGAGGCGGCCATCGGCCTGGCCATTCTCGTCACCTACTACCGCAATCGCGGCTCCATCGCCGTCGACGACATCAACAGCATGAAGGGGTAGGGCAAGTGGACACGGTCTTTCTGACAATCGTTTTCCTGCCGCTGATCGGGGCCATCGTCGCCGGTCTGCTGGGAACGGCCGTCTTCAAGTACGCCGGCTCGGCGCCGCCCCAGCCCGCAACCCACGACGAGGACGACGGTCACGGGCACCATCATCATGCCTACCATGGACCGCGCTGGCCCATGCTCCTCACCACGGGGCTGCTGCTGGCCGCGGCCGTCCTCTCCTGGTACGCCTTCTTCGACGTCGTCGCCGGCAACACCTACAAGGTCGTCGTGGCCGACTGGGTGCGCTCCGGCACGCTGACCGCCCCTTGGGCGCTGCGCATCGACACGCTTTCCGCCGTCATGCTGGTGGTCGTCACCACCGTCTCCTCGCTGGTGCACGTCTATTCGCTCGGCTATATGAGCCACGACCCGCACCAGCCGCGTTTCTTCGCCTATCTCTCGCTGTTCACCTTCGCCATGCTCATGCTGGTGACCAGCGACAACCTGCTGCAGATGTTCTTCGGCTGGGAGGGCGTGGGACTGGCGTCCTACCTGCTGATCGGCTTCTGGTACACGCGCGATTCCGCCAACGCGGCGGCCATAAAGGCCTTCGTGGTGAACCGTGTCGGCGATTTCGGCTTCGCCCTTGGCATTTTCGCCACCTTCGCGGTGTTCGGCTCCATCGAGTTCGACGCCATCTTCGCCGCCGCTCCGGAAATGGCGGGAAAGACCTTCCATTTCCTCGGGGCCGAGCACGACGTCATGACCACCATCTGCCTGCTGCTGTTCATGGGCGCGATGGGCAAGTCCGCGCAGTTTCTGCTCCATACCTGGCTGCCCGACGCCATGGAGGGCCCGACGCCCGTCTCCGCGCTGATCCATGCGGCGACCATGGTCACCGCGGGCGTCTTCCTCGTGGCGCGCATGTCGCCCTTCTACGAGCTGGCTCCGACGGCGCAGACCTTCGTGGTCCTTATCGGCGGCGTCACGGCGTTCTTCGCCGCCACCGTCGGCCTCGTGCAGCGGGACATCAAGCGGGTCATCGCCTATTCGACGTGTTCGCAGCTCGGCTACATGTTCGTGGCCATGGGCGTCGGTGCCTACGGCGTCGGCATGTTCCATCTCTTCACCCACGCCTTCTTCAAGGCTCTGCTCTTCCTCGGTGCGGGCTCCGTCATCCACGCCATGAGCGACGAGCAGGACATGTTCCGCATGGGCGGGCTGTTCCCGTACCTGAAGAAGACGTGGGCCATGATGCTCATCGGCACTCTGGCCCTCACCGGATTCCCGCTGACCGCCGGCTACTTCTCCAAGGACGCCATCATCGAGGCGGCCTACGCGGCCCATGCGCCCATGGCCACCTTCGCGTTCTGGCTGCTCGTCGTCGCCGCGCTGTTCACCTCGTTCTACTCCTGGCGGCTGATGTTCCTGACCTTCCACGGCAAGCCGCGGGCCTCCCGCGAGACCATGGCGCGGGTGCACGACAGCCCGCCCGTGATGCTGGTGCCGCTCTACGTGCTGGCGGCCGGCGCGCTCTTCGCCGGATACGTCTTCTACGACCAGTTCATCGGAGCCGCGGAGGCGCAGTTCTGGGGTACCGCCATCTACCGCGGCGCCCATAACGAGGTCCTCCACCACATGCACAACGTGCCGGCCTGGGTGAAATGGGCTCCGGCGGTGATGATGGCCACCGGCTTCGGCATCGCCTGGCTCTTCTACATTTCCAGTCCGGAGCTTCCGGAGAGGCTGGCGACGGCCCTGCGGCCCGTCTATCTCTTCCTCTACAACAAGTGGTACTTCGACGAGCTGTACGACCGGATCTTCGTCCGTCCGGCCTTCGCGATCGGCCGCCTGTTCTGGAAGGGCGGTGACCAGAAGGTCATCGACGGTTTCGGACCGGACGGCGTCTCGGCCCGCGTGCTCGACGTCAGCGCATGGAGCTCCCGGCTGCAGAGCGGATACGTCTACCACTACGCCTTCGCCATGCTGATCGGCGTGGCGGCGCTGGTCACCTGGTTCATGATGATGGGGAGCTGAACAGATGTCCGACTGGCCCATTCTCTCAGCCATCACGCTGCTGCCGCTGATCGGCGCCCTGTTCATCCTCGTCATCCGCGGCGAGGACGAGATCGCCCTGCGCAACATGCGCTGGACGGCGCTGTTCACGACGGTCTTCACGTTCGTGCTGTCGCTGATCCTGTGGAGCAACTTCGATCCCGCGGCGCCGGGCTTCCAGTTCGAGGAGAAGTATTCCTGGTTCGGCCTGATGACCTACCACCTCGGCGTGGATGGTCTGGGACTGCCCTTCGTGCTGCTCACGGCCTTCCTCATGCCCGGCGTCATCATCGCCTCCTGGGCCGTCGGGAAGCGCGTGAAGGAATACATGATCGCGTTTCTGGTCCTGGAGACGCTGATGATCGGCGTCTTCGTCTCCCTCGATCTGGTGCTCTTCTATCTGTTCTTCGAGGGCGGGCTCATCCCGATGTTCCTGATCATCGGCGTCTGGGGCGGGCCGCGGCGCATCTACGCCAGCTTCAAGTTCTTCCTGTACACGCTGCTCGGCTCCGTGCTGATGCTCCTGGCCATCATGGCCATCTACTGGCAGACGGGCACCACCGACATCGCGCAGCTGCTGGCCAAGCCCTCCAGCATTCCGGAGAACATGCAGTACTGGCTGTGGCTCGCCTTCTTCGCCTCCTTCGCGGTGAAGATGCCCATGTGGCCGGTGCACACCTGGCTGCCCGACGCCCACGTCGAGGCGCCCACCGCCGGCTCGGTGGTGCTGGCCGCCATTCTGCTGAAGATGGGCGGATACGGCTTCCTGCGCTTCTCTCTGCCGATGTTCCCGGTGGCCAGCGAATATTTCGCCCCCTTCGTCTTCGTGCTGTCCGTGGTGGCGATCGTCTATACCTCGCTGGTCGCGCTGGTGCAGGAGGACATCAAGAAGCTGATCGCCTATTCCTCCGTCGCGCACATGGGCTTCGTGACCATGGGCATCTTCTCCATGAACAAGCAGGGCATCGACGGCGCGATGTTCCAGATGATCTCGCACGGCCTGGTCTCGGGGGCGCTGTTCCTCTGCGTGGGCGTCATCTACGACCGCATGCACACCCGCGAGATCGCGGCGTACGGGGGGCTGGTGCACCGCATGCCGATGTACGCCTTCATCTTCATGCTGTTCACCATGGCCAACGTGGGTCTGCCCGGCACCTCCGGCTTCATCGGCGAGTTCCTCTCGCTGACGGGCGCCTTCCTGGCCAACACCTGGGTGGCCTTCTTCGCCACGTCCGGCGTAATCCTCTCCGCGGCCTACGCCCTCTGGCTCTACAGACGCGTGATCTTCGGGCAGCTGGAGAAGGAATCCCTGAAATCGATCACCGACATGACCTGGCGCGAGGCATCCGTGCTGCTGCCGCTTGCGCTGCTCACCATCTGGTTCGGCGTGCAGCCCGGATACGTGACGGATCTCTTCAACCATTCGGTCAACGCGCTGCTCACGCACGTGCAGGCGGGTCTGGACCTGGCCTCGTCGATGCAGCAGGCGGCAATGAACTAGAGGCGGGGAAACGATGCAGAGCATGTTCTACGCGGCACGGCCCGAAATCGCCCTGGCGGTCATGTCCATGGCCCTGCTGATGATCGGCGTCTTCCGCAGGGACAGGGGTGCGGATCTCGTCAGCACGCTTTCCCTGCTGGCGCTGGCCGTCACGGGCGTCATGGTCGTCTTCGGAACGGGCGAGGGACGCGTCGAGGCGTTCGGAGGCGCCTTCGTCGTGGACGGACTGGCCCGCGTCATGAAGGCGCTCGTGCTTTTCGCCTCGGCGCTCGCCATCATCATGTCCGTGCATTTCATGAAGTGGGAGCGCATGGAGCGCTTCGAGTATCCGCTTCTCATCGTCCTTGCGACGCTGGGCATGATGGCCATGATTTCCGCCGGCGGACTGATCTCCCTGTACCTCGGTCTGGAGCTGCAGTCGCTGTCGCTCTACGTTCTGGCCGCCATGAACAGGGAATCCGTGCGCTCCACGGAAGCCGGCCTGAAGTATTTCGTGCTGGGCGCGCTGTCCTCCGGCCTCATCCTCTATGGTGCGTCGCTGGTCTACGGCTTCGCGGGCACGGTCACCTTCCCCGGCATCGCGGAGGCGCTCAAGGCGGAGTTCTCCATCGGCCTCGTGGTCGGCCTGGTGTTCGTCCTCGCCGGACTGGCCTTCAAGATTTCCGCCGTGCCCTTCCACATGTGGACGCCCGACGTCTACGAGGGCGCGCCGACGCCGGTCACGGCCTTCTTCGCCGCCGCTCCCAAGCTCGCCGCCATGGCGGTCTTCATCAGACTGCTCCACGAGGGCTTTCCCGGAGCCTCGGAGGCGTGGCGGCAGGTGCTGGTCTTCATGTCGATCGCTTCCATGGCGCTCGGCGCCTTCGCGGGTATCGCCCAGACCAACATCAAGCGTCTCATGGCCTATTCTTCCATCGGGCACATGGGTTTCGCGCTCATCGGCATAGCTGCCGGGGGACCCGAGGGACTGCGTGGCGCCGTCCTCTATCTGATCATCTATCTGGTCATGACCGCCGGCGTTTTCGCGGCCATCATCGCCATGCGCCGCGACGGCCGCGGACTGGAGCTGATCGAGGACTTCTCCGGCCTGGCCCGCACGTCGCGAGGACTGGCCTTCGCCATCGCCATGCTGATGTTCTCGCTTGCCGGCATTCCTCCGCTGGCCGGATTCTTCGCCAAGTACTTCGTGCTGCTCTCCGCGGTGAAGGCGGGAATGTGGCCGCTGGCCATCATCGGCGTCCTCTCCTCCGTGGTCTCGGCCGTGTACTATCTCTACATCGTCAAGGTCATGTACTTCGACGAGCCCAGGGAGGCTCCACAGCCGATGCCGCTCGAGCTGAAGCTCATTCTCATCCTCGCCACGGTGTTCGTGCTCGGCTTCGTGGTGTGGCCCGGCCCCGTGCAGTCGCTCGCGCAGGCGGCCATCGTGTCGCTGCTGTAGGGGCGGTGACGTCATGGAGCCCCGTGCCTCGCTCGTCGTCCTGGACGATGCGGAGTCGACGCAGGACGAGGCACGCTCCCTTCTGAAGGCCGGGCACGAAGGGCCGCTCTGGGTGCTGGCCCGGAGGCAGACGGCGGGGCGCGGACGCGGCGGCATGCCCTGGGAGTCCGCGGAAGGCAACCTGGCGGCCTCGCTTCTGCTGCGCGAGACGGCGGAGCGGAACGTGCTGCCGCAGCTTTCCTTCGTCGCCGCGCTCGCCCTGCACAAGGCGGTGCGCGCGGTCGCCATGCGGCACGGCGCCATGCGCGTGGCGGACGCTCTGGAACTGAAGTGGCCGAACGATCTGCTTCTGCTCGGGCACAAGCTGGCGGGCATCCTTCTGGAAAGCGAGCCGGCCGTCGGGGAGAGGACGCCGGTCATCATCGGCTGGGGTGTCAACATCCGGTTCGCGCCGAAGGGGGCGGATATCCGCTGGCCCGCGATCTCCCTGGCCGAATGCGGGCTTGCCGTTTCGCCCGAGGCCCTTCTGGGGGAGCTGGACGACTATTTCCGGCGCTGGCACGCCCTGTGGCGCCGGGGAGGCTTCGCTCCGGTCCGCGAGGCCTGGACGAAGCGCGCCTGGGGGCTGGGCCGGCGCGTGCGGGTCGGAACCGGGGGCGGAAGGCTGGAGGGGACGTTCCGGGGGATCGACGAGAGTGGAGCGATGCTCCTTGTCGGCGACGACGGGACGGTCCATGCTCTGCATGCGGGCGAAATCGAGGGATTGCGCCCATCTCACGATGGAAACTGAACGATGACGGAAGCGGACAGGGATCTCGTGCTGCTGCCCCTCGGCGGAACCGGCGAGATCGGCATGAACCTCTATCTGTACGGCTGGGGCAGGGGCGAGAACCGTCGCTGGATCATGGTGGACTGCGGCGTGATGTTCGGAGACGAAAGGACGCCCGGCGTCGAGGTGATCCTTCCCGACCCGGCGTTCATCGAGGAGCGGCGCGACCGTCTCGACGCCATCGTCGTCACCCATGCCCACGAGGACCATATAGGCGCCATTCCCTGGCTGGCCTGGCGTCTGGAAGCGCCCATCCACGCCACGCCCTTCGCGGCGATCCTGATCCGGCAGAAACTCGCCGAGGCGGGCTGGGAGGACGAGGTGGAGCTGAAGGTGGTCGCTCCGGGGGAAAGACTGACCTTCGGCGAAATCGGAGTCGAATACATTCCCGTCACCCATTCCCTCCCGGAGCCGAACTCCCTGGCGATCTTCACGCCCGCGGGCACGGTGATCCACACGGGCGACTTCAAGGTCGACGAGACGCCCGTGATCCCGCCGGAATTCTCCTTCGACCGTCTGCGCGAGCTGGGCGATGCCGGCGTCGAGGTGCTCGTCTGCGATTCCACCAATGCCACCAGGGAGGGGCGTTCGCCCTCCGAGGCCGAAGTGCGCCGGACCCTGGAGCGCCTCATCGCGGAAGCGCCGGGGCGCGT
The DNA here is from genome assembly GCA_964430935.1 of uncultured Rhizobiaceae bacterium. Taxonomy (GTDB): domain Bacteria; phylum Pseudomonadota; class Alphaproteobacteria; order Rhizobiales; family Aestuariivirgaceae; genus Thermopetrobacter. The sequence goes on along the minus strand of CAYSHK010000066.1, from coordinate 16,114 downwards.
GGCGGTCACCACCTTCTCCTCCCACGTGGGACGCATCAAGGTGGTGTCCGAGGCCGCCCGCGCCGCGGGGCGGGAGGTGGTCGTCGCCGGATTCGCCATGCGCCGCGTGATAGAGGCCGCACGCGAGGTCGGCCTTCTGGATTCCGGACACACCTTTCTGGAGGAGGAGGCCTTCGGATATCTGCCCCGGGAGAAGGTCGTCCTGCTCTGCACCGGCAGCCAGGGGGAGGCGCGCGCGGCCCTCTCGCGCATCGCCGACGACATGCATCCGCGCATCGCGCTGGAGAAGGGGGATCTGGTCATCTTCTCCTCCTTCACCATACCCGGCAACGAGAAGGCCGTCGGCTCGATCATGAACAGACTCGCCGCCCTCGGCGTGGACGTGATCGGAAACACGCCCGATCTGCTCGTGCATGCTTCCGGCCATCCCCGCAGGGAGGAGCTGGCGGTCTATTACGATCTGGTGCGTCCGAAACGCCTCGTTCCCATGCATGGCGAGAAGGTGCACATGCTCAAGCATGCGGAATTCGCGCGAAGCCGGGGCATAGAGGACGTCATGCTGCCCGAGGACGGCCGGATGATGCGTCTGATTCCCGGGCCGCTGGAGATCGTCGGAGAGGTGCGCTCCGGCCAGCTCCACGTGGACGGGCGCCTCGTCGTGCCGGGCGAGAAGGGGCCCGTCCGGGCACGGAGGAAACTCTCCTTCGTCGGGATCGTGGTGGTCTCCGTCGCCCTGGATTCGAAGGGCAACGTGCGCGGCCCTGCGCAGATCGTCACCGAGGGACTGCCGGAGAAGACTCCCGACGACGCCTATTTCGAGGATCTGCTGCTGGATGCGGCGGACGATGCCCTCGATCAGATGTCGCGGGCCCGCAGGCGGATCGACGAGGCGGTGATCGAGACCCTCCGTCTGGCCGTCAGACGCGCGGCGGCGGCGGAATGGGGCAAGAAGCCCGTCGTCCATGTGATGGTGCAGCGCGTCTGAGGGCTGCACGCACCGGTTTTCCGCGGCGGGAAGGCCATCAGGCCGTCGTCGGAAGGGCTTCGCCCTCCCGCGCATGATGGACGATGTCCTGGGCCAGCCGCTCCAGGGCCTCCGCCTCCGCCAGCCCGAGCCATTCCTCGCTGTCGGCGGCCTCGGGAACGAACTGCCAGCGCATGAAACCGGGCTCCATGCGCACGTAGCCCATGCGGATCATGTGGCCGCGCGTGGCCATGGCGCTTCCCGTGAGGGCCCAGAGGGCGCGCGGCTGCCATTTGACCAGCGAAAGCAGCATGCCCAGCTTCGAGAACACCTCGACGAGACGCCGCGCGCGCACCCTGCGCTCCACCCACAGCTCGCCATGATAGACGACGGGGCCGGAGATGCGCCGGCTTATGGAATTCTCCGGAGGTGTCACGGACGCCGGAATGATCAGCTCGTTGCGCTTCAGATAGATCCCGAGCACCCACCCGAGGGCCCATTCGCCGAGATCCGGATCCGCCACGTCGAGCCGGAAGGCCTGCAACGCGCGCGTCCTGCCTTCGGCATCCACGGCCTCCATCCAGAAGGCGCGCTCCGGCGTCAGGGTCGTGACGGCCGGATCGAAAAGCGGAGCCTCCTCGCCTTCTCGGATCGCGCGGCGCAGCTCGCGGAAGGCCTCGAAGTCGTGGTGCACGCGGGGCGTGAACCCCATGCCGTGCATGTCCGCCTCGAGGATGGCGATGGCCCGGGCCACGGCGAAGGGATCTGAGAGCGCCTGCATGGATCCGCCTTCCGTCACTGACGGGAGTTGCTGGTTCGAAATCGCCAATAAGAATGCAACAGCAGCGTGGTTATGACAATGGCACCGCCGACCATGGCGCGTTGCGTGGGCACTTCCCCGAACAGCAGCCATATCCAGATCGGCGTGAGAACCGTGTCGAGCAGGAAGAACATGGCGACTTCCGCCGAAGGGATGTAGCGCGGCCCGATGGCGATCAGCGCGGAGGCCAGGGGCATCACGATCAGGCCGTTGAGCATCACCCACCCCCAGCTTTCCAGGGGCATGAGCAATGGCTGCGCCCACCAGAAGGCGATCAGCGCGGAGACGAGGGAACCCGTGGCCAGGGAGGTCACCACGTTCCGACCCGTCTTGCGGATGATGGTCAGAGCCACGGCCGTGCACATGGCCACCACCAGGGCCATGATGTCGCCGACCCACGTGCCCGTGATCAGGCCGTCCCAGACGATGATGCCGACGCCGATGAAGGACATGACCACCGCGAGCCACGTCCACATGGGGATGTGCTCCTTGAGGACGAGCCAGGCCAGCACCGCGGCGAAGATCGGATTGAGCGCCAGGATGAAGACCAGATTGGCCGCCGTCGTCTTCGTTATGGCGGCGATGAAGAGGATGTTGGCGATGGTGTTGGTGAAGGCCACCGCCACGCCGGGCCAGCCGTTCAGGAAGAACTCCCTGTGTCCGCGCCGCCAGCGGAAGAGGTACCACCACGTGAAGATGGCGATGAAGAGGAAGATGCCCCGTCCGAAAATCATCGTCCACTGATCGCCGCCGGCAAGACGGAGAAGGGGTATGTCGAAGGTGAAGAGGATGCCGCCGATGCCGGCGATGAGCAGCCCCTTGCGGTGTTCATCCTGTTTCTGTTCGGCAACGACTGTCATGGAAAGGGGGGCCTGTGTGGAAACGTTACTTACGAAGGGTAAACGAATCAGCAGTACTCGGAGAGAGTAACAATATTCATATCCATGGACATTGAACATTCATATATAATCATCTGTCGCACATCCTATGATTACGCTTACATAGCGTCATGCGTCGTCACGTTTGCGCGTCAGGATTTGACTGGGCGGAGAAGATGGCGGAAGTCGGCATCGTAAAGTGCCGAGTCCGTGAAGTTTTCCGGGTCGAGAACCTTTCCGACCATGACGAGGGCGGTGCGGGTGATCCGTGCCTCCCGGACCTTCCGCTCGATGTCCGAAAGCGTGCCGCGCAGGATCCTCTCGTCGGGCCAGCTGGCGCGGTGGACCACGGCGACGGGACAGTCCGCGCCCAGATGGGGCTCCAGAGCCCTGCGCACGTCGCGCAACCGCCGCACCGAGAGATGCAGCACCAGCGTCGCCCCGCTTTCCGCAAAGCGTTCCAGCGTCTCTCCGGGGGGCATGGGGGAAGCCTTGCCCGGCGCGCGCGTCAGGACGACGCTCTGCGAGACTCCCGGCAGGGTGAGCTCGCACTTCAGGGCGGCGGCCGCGGCGGCGAAGGAGGGCACGCCGGGCACGATCTCGAAGGGAATGCCTTCGGCCTCCAGGCGGCGCATCTGCTCGCCGATCGCACCGTATATGGACGGATCCCCGGAATGCACCCGCGCCACGTCCAGTCCCCTTCCGTGGGCCGAGCGGATCTCGTCCAGGATTTCGTCCAGGGTCATGGAGGAAGTATCGAGGACGCGCGCGCCTTCCGGGACCAGCGCCACCACCTCGCGCGGCACCAGGGAACCCGCGTAGAGGCACACCGGACACCGCTCCAGGATGCGTGCCGCGCGCAGCGTCAGCAGGTCCGGCGCGCCGGGGCCCGCTCCGATGAAATGGACGGTCATCGCTTCTTCTCCCGTTTCCCGGCATAGCCGCGCGGGGTCCACGCCCGCCATACTCCGTCGCCGCTTCGCCGCATGCGGCTCTCCGAATTGCCGACCATCACGATGGAGAGCATGTCCACGAGCTCCGGATCGACTTCGGCGAGCGGCATCACCAGCACCTTCTCGCCCGGCCTGCCGAGATTGCTGGCGACGACGGCCGGAGTCGTGTCCGGCCGCGCCCCGCGCAGGATGGACAGGGCGCGTCGCAGCTGCCACGTGCGCCTCCGCGAGCGCGGATTGTAGAAGGCGACCACGAAATCGCCCTCCGCCGCGGCCCGGATGCGCGCCTCTATGACCTCCCAGGGCGTGAGCAGGTCGGAAAGGGAGATGGTGCAGAAGTCGTGCCCGATCAGCGCGCCTGCGGCGGCCGAGGCGGACTGGAAGGCCGAAATGCCCGGTATCACCTCCACGGCCACGCGCCTTGCCGCGTCCGGAACATCCGGTCCGTCGAGCACCTCGAAGACGAGCGTGGCCATGGCGTAGATCGCGGGATCGCCGGAACAGAGCAGGGCGACATGCCGCCCCTCGGAGGCCAGGGAGAGGGCATGGCGCACCCTGCGTTCCTCCTCGCCGAGCGGAAACCGGTGCAGTTCGCGGCCCGCCGCCAGATCCTCCGCGAGATCGAGATAGAGGCCGTAGCCGACCCAGTCGGATGCGGAGGCGAGGGCCTCCGTGGCGCGGGGAGTGCGCATGCCCGCGTCGCCGGGACCGAGACCGACGATGCTCAGCCGTCCCCGCCGTCCACCGGGAAGCTTCCGCCGGGGCGCCGGAGCCTCCGCGAGGGCGCATGTGGCGTTCGCGGACTTGCGCTTGGGCAGGAGGAGCCTTCCTTCCGCCCCGGCGAGCAGCAGGGCCGCGGCCTCGGCGACGGATGGGGTGCCGGTCTCTCCGAGAACGACGGGGGAGGGCGAGGGTACATCCACTTCCGCCAGTTCCTCCGCCTCGAAAAGACGGAGGGGCACCCCCAGTTCGCGGGCGAGGGCGTCGATGGCCGCCTCGTCCGCCTTGAGGGAGATCGTGCCGACCGCGGCGACGGAGTCCCGCGCCACCCCGGCTTCACGGAGGGACTCCGCGAACAGCGCCGCCACCTCTTCCGGCGGAGCCCCGCGGGATGCGCCGATGCCGACGAAGACGGTGGCGGGATGGTAGACCAGATGGTCCGTTCCGCCGCGGACGGGAGCCGTCGTGACCGTGATGCGCAGCGGCCCGTCGGGCGAGATGGGCAGGGCGGCACGCCGCAGCCAGGGCGCATCGCCCTCCATCCGCACGGAACGGCCGTCGAGCAGGGCGGCAACGAAGGGTTTCAGGTCTTCCGGATTGGACAGCTTCCAGCCCTCGGGCGGATCGTCGAGGGCCACGTGGAAACGGCTCTCCGAGGCGGTCGTCACGGCGGCCGCGCCGCCGGTGAGCCAGGCGATGCGCATGGCGAGTTCGTTGGCGCCGCGATGCCCGCCGAGCAGCGGAACGGCATGCGCGCCCTCCGCGGAAACCGCCACCACCGGCGGTTCCGTGCGCTTGTCGGCGAGCAGCGGCGCGAGAATGCGGATCAGTATGCCCGCGGCGCAGAGACCGACGACGGGCCGGCCGGATAGGAATGCGGAACGGACGGCCCCGGCGAAATCCCCGGTGGCGGTCATGTCCTGCGCCGGCAGGCCCTCGGCGAGCAGTCTTGCCGTTCTCTCCGCGTGCCGGCCGGGGGAGAGAACGACGGGAATATCCTTCATGCGGCCTCTCCGGCGAACACCATGACGGTCGAGAAATAGGGCGAGGCCTCCCCCGCCTCCTCCATGGGCAGCAGGCGCTGCGTCTCTCCGCCCGCGTTCTCCACCACGTAGGCGGCGCCGAGCAGGTCCGCGTCCTCCAGAAGCCGCCTGAGAGCGGGAATGTGCCCGCCCGCCTTGATGAAGACGAGGGTCGCCGGCCCGGCGGCGACCTCCCTGCGGAGCCTTTCCGCGTCGGCGGTCGCCGGCAGGACCTTGAGAATGCCCTCCCGGCGGGCCAGGGGACGCCGGAGCACGGCCGCGCAGGACATCGGAGCGGTCACGCCGGGCACCACCTCCACGGCATGGCGGTCCGCCAGCCGGTCCATGAGGTAGCTGAAGCTGCCGTGGAAGAGTGGATCGCCCATGCAGAGGAAGGCGACGTTCCGGCCGGCCTCGAGATGGGTCGCGATCTCCATGGCCGCGCCGTCGTAGGCGGAGGCGGTTTCCGTCCCGTCGGCGCCGAACGGGATGCCGAGCGGCAGTTCGATGACGTCCTCGGGTATGAAGTGGCCGGCGACGTCGCGGGCGCGGGTCGTGCCCGAGGGCGCCACGGGATAGGCCACGACCTCCGCCATGGAGAGGATGCGCCAGCTTTTCAGCGTGATCAGCTCCGGATCGCCGGGGCCGACACCCAGACCGTAGAGTGTGCCGTTCATCGAAAGGGTCCGTCCTTCACGTCTTGCGCAATCTGAACTGTGTGACGGGAAGGGCGGGGCGCATGGCCTTCCTGCTGCCCAGCGGGGCCGCCCGCGACACGGCCAGCCTGACGAGCTCGCCCCCGAGGCGTTCGTGCCTTCCCGTCAGCGCCGCCTCGCCACCCGCCGTCACGGCGTTGACGACAAGAATGCCTCCCGGCTTCAGCGCGTCAAGGCAGATCTCGAAGATTTCCTCGCTTTCCGCAGCCGTGCCGATGAACACCGCGTCCGGCCGGGAAAGGGGACGGAGCGCCTCGGGCGCCTCGTCGCAGACCACCTCCAGGTGCGGCACGCCGAGCATGTCCGCGTTGTTCGATATCATGCGGCAGCGGGCGACGTCCCGCTCGATGGCGCAGGCGCGGGCGCGCGGACCGGCCAGGCGGAGCCATTCAACGGACACGGATCCGCAGCCGGCGCCGACATCCCACAGGCATGCGCCGGGGCGGGGCATGAGCGCGGACACCGTGACGGCCCGCACGGCCTGCTTCGTGATCTGTCCGTCATGCTCGAACACGTCGTCCGGCAGCCCCGGGGCGAGCGGCAGGATCAGCGCCTGCGGGCCGTCCGGAACGCATTCCACGGCGAGCACGTGCAGATCCGGGAAGTCGTCCTTTTCGAGATCGGCGACGGTTCTGGCGGTCATGTCGTGCCGGCTCTCCTCGGCACCGTTGAGATGGGAGAGTATGGTCATCCGGCTGCTTCCGAACCCCCTGCGCACGAGACGCGCGGCCACTTCGAGCGGCGTCCGGCCGTCGTTGGCGAGAAGCAGCAGACGGTTTCCGGGCTGGATGGCCGTCTCCACGACCGCGGGGGAACGCCGCCCGTGCAGGGAGAGCTTGCATGTATCCTGCATGGCCCAGCCCATTCTGGCGCAGGCCAGGGAGAAGGAGGACGGGGCGGGGTGCACGACCATCTCCTCCGGCGGAAAGTGCCGGGCCAGCAGGGCGCCCGCACCGTTCCAGAAGGGATTGCCCGAAGCGACGACGACGACCTGCCTTCCGGATTCGCGCTGCCTGCGGATCTCATCCACCATGAGGTCGAAGGGGGAGGGCCACAGAAGCGTCCTGTCCCGGATCTCCTCCGGGAGCTTGCTCTCCAGCCTGCGGGAGGTGTACACCACATCCGCGTTGAACAGCTCGCGCACGGCAACCAGCGGTAGTCCATCCAGCCCATCGTCTCCCATTCCTATGACGACCAGGGGGGGAAACGACTGTTCTGGCTCCTTCATGACTCGAATACGGACGATGTGATGGCGTTGAACGCTGCGGCGGCCATGCCGGCCCCTCCACGTCTGCCCAGCAATGTGGCGATTTTGGCGCCCCGTGGATCACGATCCAGTGCGTCCTTGGACTCCTCCGCCCCCACGAAGCCCACGGGAAAGGCGATGATGGCGGCCGGAGCGGGAGCGCCGTTGTCGATCATCTCCAGGAGGGTGAAGAGGGCCGTAGGCGCGTTTCCGATCACGCAGACCGCCCCTTCGAGATCCTCCCGCCAGCGCGCCGTGGCGGCGGCCGCCCGCGTGACGTGAAGACGTTCCGCAAGCCTGCGGGTCTCCTCCTCGGCGATGCGGCAGATCACCTCCACGTCCTCCGGCAGGAACCGGCGGATGATGCCGCATCGGACCATTTCCACGTCGCACAGCACGGGGCGTCCGGCCGCAAGGGCCGTCAGCACCGTCTCCGTCAGTTCCGGGTCGATGCGCAGATAGGGCGCGATGTCGGTCATGCCGCATGAATGGATGACGCGCGTGGCGATGCGGCGCACGTCCTCCGGCAGCGCGGAAAGATCGACTTCCTCCTCGATGGCGGCGAAGGAGCGCCTGTAGATCTCGTCAGGGTCGTTCAGGAATTCCATTCGCGTCTCCCGCGGCCCCGCGCCCGCTTCCGGATCAGCCGCCGTCCTTCAGGGTCCTCGGACCGAGCGGATGGTCGGCATGCGGATAGGGCGCGTGATGATGGTGGTGATGACCGTGCCCTTTTTCTACGAGCTTATCACGTCCGCTCCCGGCCGTGCCACTGGATGCATGACCAGAGGCCGGATCCCCGTGGTGATGGCCATGGTCGTGATGGTGGTGGCGGTGATGATGATGGTCGTGGCCGATGCCCTCGACGTGGTGGTGATGGCTCATCTGCGGCTCGCCGACCTGGTCCTCGAAGCCGAGAATCCGTTCACGGTACTTGCAGAGGCCGCAGTTCATCGCCGTGTTGCCTTCGAGGATCTCACGCGCCCGCTCCATGAAGGTCTCCACCACCAGGGGATGGTCGTTCAGGTACGGCGCCTTCACGAACTCGATGTCCGGATGGCGTTCGGCCGCCCTGTCCGTGGCCTCGTAGATCCGCTCGACGAGAATGCCCGTGAACAGGAAGTAGGGGAAGACGATGATGCGGCGGAAGCCGAGGCGGGCGGCCCTGTCCAGGGCCGGGGCGACGAGCGGGAAGGTGACGCCGGAATAGGCGGTCTCCGCCCAGCCGAAGCCGAAGCCCTCGAGAAGCATCCGGGTGACCTTGGCGACGTTGGAGTTCGCGTCCGGGTCGGAGGAGCCCCGGCCGACGACCACCAGCAGGGTGTCGTGGCGGGAGATATCTCCGCCGGCCAGGCGTTCGGCCTCCTCGATCCTGTCCGCCGCGGCCCTCAGCATCTTCGGATCTATGCCGAGCTCGCGGGCGTAGTCTATGCGCACGCCGTTCTCGACGGCATAGCGGTTGAGGACGGAGGGAATGTCGTTCTTCGCGTGCCCGGCGGCGAAAAGCATGCCCGGGACCGCGAGGATCCGCGAGCACCCCCTGCCGCGCAGCGCGTCCAGCCCCTCGCGGATGATCGGACGGGCGAACTCCAGATAGCCGTGCTCCACCGGCCACTCCCCGTCCACGGCCTCCCGGACGCGGTCGGCGAGCCGCGCGAATTCGGCCACGGCGCGCGCATCCCGCGAGCCGTGGCCGCAGATCATCAGACCCGTCTTTTCGGACATCGGATCAGGCCTTGCGGGCGCTGCGCAGACGGCGGAAGAGGGCGATGCCGCCCCATGCGGCCAGAGCGCCGACGACGACGCCGAGCGCGATCAGGCCGGTCACGTGTTCGTGGCCGTCGCCGTGGTCGAGCAGATGGCCGGTGTGGGCGTACGCGGCGGCGGACGGAAGGGACAGGGCCGCGAGAACGGTCGGGATCAGCTTCTTCATGATGGTTTCCTCCTTGTTCGAAACGTCAAGGCAGGAACCGTTCTGAAGTCCTCCGGCAGCTCCGGACTTGGTCCCCGGGTTGGGTCGACCGCACCGGAATCGCTTTCAGTTCCTTCAAACGGAACGCTGCGCCGGGCAGCGTTACAGGCGGGCGAGGTCCGCGTCAATGGATCCGGCGGCGAATTCCGCAACCAGATCCGCCGCCGCGATTGCATCCGCCACGACGGCATGGGCCAGGGGCGCGAGTTCCTCCTTCCCGGAGTTGCCGGACAGCACGCCGACGAACATCGCGCATCCGGCGGCGCGGGCCATCTCGCCGTCGTGCACGTTGTCGCCGACGACCGCCATGCGCTCGGGTGGCACGCCGGTCGCCTGCGCGAAGGCGAGCGCCGGGTCGGGGTGCGGTTTCGCCCGTCGCACCGAGTCGAAGCCGCATGTGAAGTCGAGGAGATCGGCGATGCCGAACCGTTCGGCGGTGCGCCGCACGGAACGCGTGGTGTCGTTGCTGACGACGGCCAGCCCGAGCCCCAGGGCGCGCAATCGCCGCAGCCGGTCGCGGAGCTTTTCCGGATCCACCACGGGAACGGGATCGACGGCCTCGCAGTGGCGTCCCATGAACTCCACGAGGCGCGCCCGTTCCTCCGGCGGCGCATCGGCGGCCCAGACGTCGATCAGGTCCTCGTTCGTTCCCGCGGCCCAGACGGATCCGGGCAGGAAGGTCCCCGTCGCGTCGTCGTAGCCCACCATGCGCAGCAGTTCGAGCGCGCGGTCCCCGTCTCCCTCCGCGACGTGCAGCGCCGCCGACCGGATTGCCGGCGTCCATGTCCTCTCGAAATCGACGAGCACGCCGTCCTTGTCGAATATCACGGCCTCGATGGGTCGCATTCAGTCCTCCGGCTGCCAGAAGGTGGTCAGATCCCGCCAGAAGGGCCGGCGGCGGTCCTCCTGCGGAGGCGCCGAAGGATCGCGGGAACCGATGAAGATCACCCCCGCGATCGTTTCGCCATCACGCAGACCGAGCAAGCGGTACACCTCCGGGTCCTCGGCGAGCCAGCCGGAACGCCACTGCGCCGCGAACTCCATGGCCGTGGCGGCCGCGAGCAGGTTCATGCAGCAGGCGCCGACCGAGAGCCGCTGTTCCCATACCGGGATCTTGGGATGCTCGGCCACGCGCGCGACGACGATCACGACGACGGGCGCCCTGCGCACCAGATCGTGCTGCACGGACCTGTCCGGTTCCCGGCCCGGATTGAGGGCCTTCCAGCGTTCCAGGAGGAAATCGGCGAACCGTTCCCGCGCCCCGCCGCGGATGACGATGAAGCGCCAGGGTTCCAGCTTGCCGTGGTCGGGCGTCCGGGAGGCGCATTCGAGGATGATCCCGAGCTGATCGTCGTCCGGTCCCGGAGGGGCGATGGCCGCCGGTTCCGCGGAACGTCTCGTGCGCAGAAAGGCGACGACGTCGGAGCGGTCGTTGAGCGTCCCGGGGTCCAGCTCGAAGCCCCGCCGCCCGCTGCGGCTCGTGATGAGTGTACGGGGAAGTTCCTTCATGGCGTGGCATTGGACGTGTCCGCCCCGCCCATGTCAAGACGGCATTTGACGCACTTTCGCGGGAGTCATGTCAGGAAGGGCTTGACATCGACGAAGTGATTCGTTTCAACTGCCAATTGCGCCGTTAACCAATCATTAACAGTTTTGTTGCGGCGCGGATCGGATTGTGGTTCCTTGCGCTTGACGCCGGCCGGAAGAGGCAGCGCCACGGGGATGGGGAACCAGCAGAGCGTATGGACCTACTCCATGATCCGAGGATCGGCTCACAGTCTTCAGCACAGACTTCCGGGTCGCCGTTCGACGGCGACCCCTTTTCTTTCCATGTTCGCATTGTCGCTGATGATCCTGGCGGCGTCATGGCCGTCCGGTGTCGCCCGTTCGGCGATGCCGGGGCAGGAAAGGGATCCCGGGCCGCGGGCGGCGACCGTCGGCGGCGGGCCGCGGATGTCTCCCGTTCCCTGCGAGGTGCGCGTCGAGCTGGGCCGCAAGGGCACCGAAAGGCTATGGCTCGCCGCGCGCCTGCGCGAGGGGGGCGGTCTGATCCGGCGTCCGGTCTCCTGGAGGGTGCGGCGTCTGGATCCGCTCACCGGCGATCCCCTGGAGACGGTTGCGGAGGCACTGGTCGACGTCGCGGAGTTCCGCGTGCCCGAAGGCGACTATCTGGTCGAGGTGGAATACGGCTACCGGCGCAGCGGCCGGCGCGTCCACGTCGGAAGGGGCGAATACGTGGCGATGACCTTCGTCCTCGACGTCGGCGGGCTGCGCCCCTTCTCCAGACTGGAGCGGCTGGGACCCGTGCACGGGGTGCGCACCGTCCACCGGATCTATGCCCTGGGCGGCGCGGACCGCGGCCGCCTCGTGACCGCCGGCGCGGGGCAGGGCGAGCTGTTGCGCCTCGGCAAGGGGGAATACCGCGTCGAGAGCCGCTTCCTGCCGGGCAACGCCCGCGCCGTGAGCCATGTGAGGATCCGGCCCGGCATCCTCAGTTCGCTGGAGATTCTGGCCCGCGCCGGAGTGGTCCGGATCCGCCCGCCCGAGGGGAGCGGGGAACTACGCTGGGAGGTGCGGGACCTGGAGGGGCCATGGCGTCACGAGGGACGGGGGGAGGGCACGCTCGTCCTCGCGCCCGGCCGCTACGTTCTGACCTACGGGCGCGCGGGGCGCAGGACCGTCCGCCGCTTCTCGGTGGACGCCGGCAGGAACACGGTCCTCGACATGCGCACGGCCGTGGCGAGGTGACATTCCGTCCCTTGCCATCGTCCTTCCGGGCGGGCAAAACATGATCGGGATCATGCTGGAAGGACCCCGCCATGACGGATGCCCCGCTGCCGGATACCGTTGATCTGCCATCCGCGCCGGCCGGCCTGATAGACGACGTGCGCGCCCGTTTCAACGCCCGCGTCCTGGCCGCGGCGCAGGCCCTCTATTCGATCGCCAGCATCAACATGTTCTCCACCGCCGCGCTGGCGGGCATCCTCCTCGCCCCGTCGCCGCGCTGGGCCACCCTGCCGATCACCACCTACATCGTCGGCACCGCCCTGATGACCTGGCCGGCGGCCCTGCTCATGCAGCGCATCGGCCGCCGCAACGGCTTTCTGCTCGGCGCCACGGCCGGACTGCTGGCCGCCGCCGGCGCCACCTGGGCCATCTTCGAGCGCGATTTCATCCTGTTCTGCGCGGCCACGATGCTGCAGGGCGTCTACCAGGCCTTCGCCCAGTACTACCGCTTCGCCGCCGCGGACACCGCATCCCTGTCCTTCCGTCCCAAGGCCATCTCCTGGGTCCTGACCGGCTCCATCGCCGGCGCGCTGTTCGGTCCCATTCTCGTGATGAACACCCGGGATCTGTTCGCGCCGGTGACGTTCGCGGGGAACTTCGCCGCCGCCGGCGTCTTCACCATGCTGGCGCTGATCGTCCTGGCTTTCGTGAACGTGCCGCAGCCCACGGAGGAGGAGCGGGAGGAGCTGGAGCCGGCCCGTCCGCTTTCCGAGATCCTCCGCAATCCGCGGCTGGTCGTGGCCATCCTCACCGGAATGATGGCCTACGGCATGATGAACCTGCTCATGACCGCGACGCCCCTGGCCATGGTCGGCTGCGGTCTGAGCGTGGACCAGTCGGCATGGGTCATCCAGTGGCACGTGCTGGCCATGTACGTTCCCTCGTTCTTCACCGGGGCGCTGATCGTCCGCTACGGGGTGGAGCGCATCATCGCCATTGGGCTGGCCCTCAACGCCATCGCCGCGCTGGTCAATCTGGCCGGGCTGCGCATGGAGAACTTCGGCTTCGGCCTGGTCCTGCTGGGCATCGGATGGAACTTCGCCTTCATCGGCGCCACGACCATGGTGGCGGAGAACCACCGTCCCGCCGAGCGGGCGCGCGTCCAGGGGCTGAACGACTTCTCGGTCTTCGCCACCGTGGCGCTGACGTCGTTCGCCTCCGGCCAGATCCTGGACGCCCTGGGATGGAGCGCGGTGAACCTCGCCCTGTTCCCGATGCTCGCCCTTTCCGCGCTGGCGCTCGCCTGGCTCGTGCTCAGGACGCGGCGGGCGGCCGTTTCGGCCACCTGAATCGCCCCTCCGGACTGTCGTCGGAAGCTTCGGAGGACATCGTCGGGCCGTCCGGGAGGGGATTTCCTGATCCATGTCAATGTGGCGATCTTTTTCGCCTTTCGTCGGAGGGAAGGGGCCCGTGACGGTTGCCATTATATTCAATTTTTGGCATGTTCTCGCGCGAGGAAGAGGGAGGCGGGGAAGCTCCTGACAAGCAAGGGCAGCCACTGCGGAGCAATCCTTCCCGCATCCTTTGAGGGGTCCGTAAACCAGAAAGGATGAACTGTAATGAGCCTCACTTTGTGGATTGTCATCGGGGCGGCATTGCTCTCGATCCTGTTTGCTCTCTGGAGCATCCAGCAGGTTCTGGCGGCAGATGCCGGTACTCCCAAGATGCAGGAAATCGCCGCCGCCATCCGTGAGGGCGCCACGGCCTATCTGACCAGACAGTACTCCACCATCGCCATGGTCGGCGTGGTGGTTTTTCTCATCGTGGGCTTCGCGCTCTCGTGGCTCGCCGCGTTCGGTTTCGCCATCGGCGCCGTCTTCTCCGGCATGGCCGGCATCATCGGCATGATGGTCTCCGTGCGTGCCAACGTCCGCACCGCGCAGGCCGCCGCCAACTCGCTGGCCGCCGGTCTGGACATCGCCTTCAAGTCGGGCGCCGTGACGGGACTGCTGGTGGCCGGCCTGGCTCTGCTGGGCGTTTCCGGATACTTCTGGTTCCTCACCTCCGTGGTGGGCTACGCCCCCACCGACCGTCCGGTCATCGACGCGCTCGTGGCGCTGGGCTTCGGCGCCTCGCTGATCTCCATCTTCGCCCGTCTGGGCGGCGGCATCTTCACCAAGGGCGCCGACGTCGGCGGCGACCTGGTGGGCAAGGTCGAGGCGGGCATTCCCGAGGATGATCCCCGCAATCCCGCCACCATCGCCGACAACGTCGGCGACAACGTCGGCGACTGCGCCGGCATGGCCGCGGACCTCTTCGAGACCTACGTCGTGACGGTGGTGGCGACCATGGTCCTGGCCGCCATCTACTTCACCGGGGAGACCGCCGTCACCATGATGGTCTTCCCGCTGCTGATCGCCGCCGCCTGCGTGATCACCTCGATCATCGGCACCTTCTTCGTGAAGCTGGGATCCAACAATTCCATCATGGGCGCCCTCTACAAGGGCTTCATCGCCACCGCCGTCCTCTCGGCCGTGGCGCTGGCCGTCATCGTCTGGGGCTGGCTCGGCGGATCCACCACCTTCACCGCCGGCGGCGTCACCTTCACCGGCGCCAGCCTGTTCTGGTGCGGCATCATGGGCCTGATCGTCACGGGCCTGATCGTCTGGATCACCGAATACTACACCGGTACCGGCTTCCGCCCGGTGAACACCATCGCCCAGGCCTCCGTAACCGGTCACGGCACGAACGTCATCCAGGGTCTGGCCATCTCGCTCGAGGCCACGGCCCTGCCGGCGCTGGTCATCATCTTCGGCATCATCGTGACCTACAAGCTGGCCGGCCTGTTCGGCATCGCGATCGCCGTGACGACCATGCTCTCGCTTGCCGGCATGGTGGTGGCGCTCGACGCCTTCGGTCCGGTGACCGACAATGCCGGCGGCATCGCCGAAATGGCCGACCTGCCGCCCGAGGTCCGCGAGACCACCGACGCGCTCGACGCCGTCGGCAACACCACCAAGGCGGTCACCAAGGGCTACGCCATCGGCTCCGCCGGTCTCGGCGCGCTGGTGCTGTTCGCCGCCTACACCGCCGACCTCGAGCACTTCTCCAAGATCGCGGAGCCCGGCTCGATCCTCCATGGCGTGCAGGTGGACTTCTCGCTCTCCAACCCGTACGTGGTGGCCGGACTGCTGTTCGGCGGCCTGCTGCCGTTCCTCTTCGGCGGCATCGCCATGACCGCCGTGGGCCGCGCCGGCGGCGCCGTCGTGGAGGAGGTGCGCCGTCAGTTCCGCGAGAAGCCGGGTATCATGGAGGGCACCGAGAAGCCCGACTACGGTCGCGCCGTGGACATGCTCACCAAGGCGGCCATCAAGGAGATGATCATCCCGTCGCTGCTGCCGGTGCTCTCGCCGATCGTGGTGTTCTTCGCCGTCTATCTGATCGACGGGGCCTCCAGCGCCTTCGCCGCGCTGGGCGCCATGCTGCTGGGCGTGATCGTGACGGGCCTGTTCGTGGCCATCTCGATGACCACCGGCGGCGGAGCCTGGGACAACGCCAAGAAGAGCTTCGAGGACGGCTTCACCGACAAGGACGGCGTCCTCCACAAGAAGGGCTCCGACGCGCACAAGGCGGCCGTCACGGGCGATACCGTGGGCGATCCCTACAAGGATACCGCCGGCCCGGCCGTCAACCCGATGATCAAGATCACCAACATCGTCGCTCTGCTGCTTCTGGCCGCTCTGGCCTGAGCGACGGGAACGACGCGACATGCGAAGGGGGCCGCCACGTGGCGGCCCCCTTTTCCGATTCCGACAATGCCCGGACGGGAAACTCGCAGCATCGGGGCCGATCGCCGCGGCCGCTTCCGCGTTCCTACTGCTGCATCGGCGTCATGCGCCCGATGTTGGAGAAGATCTGCTGCAGGATGGTCAGTTCGCGGCCGCGCGTCGGTGTCTTCCGGGAGGAGATGTTGACCACCTGGCCGTCCTCCAGCCCGTAGAGGGCGAAACTCTTGACGAGGCCGTTGCGGTCGAAGCGGATCGCGAACACCTTCCGGTCCACTTCCTTCGGTTTGAAGAAGGCCTTCTTCTCCACGGTG
>CAYSHK010000065.1:0-9868 GCA_964430935.1 uncultured Rhizobiaceae bacterium | reverse complement strand
GGCGTGCAGAATCATTTTCTCTCGAACAGCCGTTCCACGTCGTCCAGGGAGAGCTTCACGTATGTGGGGCGTCCGTGATTGCACTGGGCGGAACGTGGCGTGCGTTCCATCTCCCGCAGCAGCGCATCCATCTCCTCGCGGTTCAGGCGACGGCCCGCGCGGACGGAATGATGGCAGGCCATGGTCGCCAGCACGTGGTCGAGCCGCTCGGAAAGGCTGAGCGGCAGCTCCTGCTCGGCCAGATCGGCCGCCAGATCGGCCACCAGCTTCGCAATGCCGCCACCGGCCAGAACGGCGGGCACCTCGCGCACGACGACGGCCCCTTCCCCGAAGGGTTCCACCTTCAGCCCCAGCGACCGCAGCTCTTCCGATGCTCCGACCAGAGCCTCCGCATGGTCGGGTGGAAGATCCACCACCTCGGGCACGAGAAGAGGCTGGACGGCGATGCCTTCCGTCTCCCGCTGCCGTTTCAGGCGCTCGTAGACGAGTCGCTCGTGGGCGGCATGCTGGTCCACGATGACGATGCCGTCCTCGGTCTGACTGAGGATGTAGGTGTCATGGAACTGAGCGAGAGCCGCCCCCAGCGGCCTCGAGACGGCATCCGCGTCGGGCTCCTCCGGCGGTCGTGCCGAGGGTTCCGCGAGAACGCCCGCCTTCTCCCCGCGCTCCGGCGTCCCGGCTTCCGCCGATTCGCCTCCATCCGCGAGGCCGGAGGGACCAGCCGGGATCCGCGTTCCGGAAGCGGACGGCAGAGGCGCCTGCGCCTCCGGGACCGGATGCGGAGGAGCGCCGGAAACGGAGGCGCGCCCGGCGACCCTTCTTCCGGCGGCGAACCGCAGACCGCCGCCGGTTCCCGCCGCGGCCCGGTGTGCCGCGGCGTCCAGTCCCTCCCGCAACGCCCGCACGATGAGCCCGCGCACGAGGGCCGGATCCCGGAAACGCACCTCCCGTTTGGCCGGATGGACGTTGACGTCCACCAGCTCCGGCGCGCATTCGACGAACAGCGCCACGTAGGGATGGCGACCGGAGGCGAGCACGTCCCGGTAGGCGGCCCGCAGGGCGCCGGTGAGCTGTCTGTCCTGCACCGGGCGACCGTTGACGAACAGGAACTGCATGGATGGCTGGCCATGGTTGAGGGTCGGCAGAGAGGCCCGGCCATGCAGGCGGTAGCCTTCCCTCTCCGCCTCCACGGCGAAACTCGACGCGGCGAAGTCCCGCCCCATGATGGCCGCCATGCGCGCCTCCATGGACTGCACCGGAAGATCCACCACCCGCCGCTTTTCCGTGGCCAGCAGGAAGGCCGCTTCCGGATGCGCCATGGCCAGCCGCCGGACGGTCTGCGCCGCTTCGCGGTTCTCCGCCTGCTCCGATCGCAGGAACTTCAGCCGCGCCGGCGTCGCGTAGAAGAGATCCCGCACGCTCACCGTCGTGCCGCGCGGTCGCGCCGCGGGCCGGGGCGCGACCACCCGGCCGCCCTCCACGCGGATTTCCCAGGCCTCCGGGGCTCCGTCCGCGCGCGAGACGATGGTCATGCGCGAGACCGCCCCTATGGAGGCCAGTGCCTCGCCGCGGAACCCGAGCGTCTCGATCCGCACCAGATCGTCGCCCGTCAGCTTCGAGGTGGCGTGCCGTTCGACCGCCAGCCGGAGATCCTCCGGCGTCATGCCGCAGCCGTCGTCCGCCACCTCGATCAGTGTCCGGCCGCCGCCATGGAAGAAGACGTCGATCTTCCGCGCCCCGGCGTCCAGAGCGTTCTCCACGAGCTCCTTCACGACCGCGAACGGCCGTTCCACCACCTCGCCGGCGGCGATGCGGTTGACCAGATGCTCGGGCAGGCGGCGAATGGACATGAAGTCGTCTCTCCTGCTGCGCCGGCGCGGTACGGAAGGAGGACCGCCCCGGCCTTCATGAGCGATTCCGCATATGAACGCCGGATGAATCGCACGTTCGGAATCCGCTCATCCGCATTCTGGCAGGATCGGGAGGTCATGCAAGGGCCGCATGCGGCCCGATCAACAGGTGGGAACGAAAAGGAGGACGACAGCATGGACACTCCCCTCATGCGCAGCATCGCCACCGGTGGCGCCATCGTCGCCGCCATCCTGTTCACGACCGTGGCCCCGCAACAGGCCCAGGCCCGCTACTGGGAGCTCGTCTGCCGCGGTCCCATCTCCGCCATGACGGCGGACGGCCGCCAGGTGGTCCTGGAAGCCCGCGCGGGCATCAGGGCGAACAGACCGCGCCGGGGCGAATGCGTCTGGCGCGACAGGCCCATGAACCGGGCCGGCGAGCATGTTTCCGGCCGCATCCGGCTGGTGCTGCCCTCCCGCGCGCGCGTCACCGGCCTGCGGCGGCTGGGAAACGGCGGCCTCTCATTCCGCATGCCGGGCCATCCGCAGGTGGCGGAACTGGCGGGATTCCTCTTCTCGCCGGTCGCCTCGCCCGTGGTGGTTCATGCCCGCCGCGTCGGCAGCGGCGTCTACATCATCCGGCTGGGCCCCGTACCACGCGCGGTTCCGCGTGCCGTGCCCGCGCCGGGCTATCGTGGCGGACGCCCGTGAAGCGCAACCACCACCCCGCACGAAAGGAAGGCCCGGAATTTTCCGGGCCTTCCCCATGTGTTTTCGCAAGCGCGTCGCCTCTCAGCGGTAGATCTTCAGAATGGCGTCCTCGAGTTCCTCTCGCAGACCCGGCAGATCCAGATACCGCCGTCCACCCGCCTCGACGATCCTGTAGCGGCGTTCCGCGCGCGCACCCTCGACCCGGCTCAGGTTGACCCGCCGACGATAGGTGCGCCGTTTCCGGTACGTCTTCCGCTTGTAGGTGCGCCGGGGCGTGTAGTAGCGGGGCGAGCCGGTGATGCGGATGACCGTGTTGCGCTTTCCATAACGGCGGATCAGAGAGAAGAATTCCGCCGCATGGCGCGGATGCAGCCGAATGCAGCCGTGCGATGCCGGCCGCCCCAGGCGCGATATGGCATTCGTGCCATGGATGGCGTAGCCCCCCAGGAAGAAGACCGAATACGGCATCGGCGCGTTGTCGTACTTGCGCGAATAGTGCATGCGCTTCAGCACCTTGGGGCGGAAGGTTCCGCGCGGGGTACGATAGCCCCGCCGCGCCGTCGAAACCTTCCACGTGCCGTAGTGGCGACCGTCCACCGTGACGGTCATGCGCTGCGTCGTCAGATTGATGTGGGCCACGACCCGTGCCTTGGCATGGGCCACGGAAAGGGAAGTCAGAAAAATCAGCCCCCCGGCGACCGCCAGAAGGCTCCGCAAAACCCTGCCGAACATGTTCTTCAAATCTCCCGAGACAATACTCACCCTGCCACCCCAGCTCGCCCGTCTGCCCGTCCATGATGTGAACACAGATCGGAGGCTAGCACAACCGGCAATCGTGACACCCTTAAAAATGATTATAATTCGTAACAGGAGCGTGAGCGGTCGTCCGCGCGCTCACTCCGGCCGCGGCAGCAGGAATTCCCTGCCCGTCTTCACCCGCGGGCGACCGTCGTAGGCGACGACATCGGCCGTGGCGTAGGTTTCCCGGAAATTGCCGGGCAGGAAGGAGCCGGTGCCGATCATGTCCACGGGCGCCTCCACGGCGCCGAAGACATGGCATTTCCGCGGTCCGAATCCCGACGAGGCGACGATCTTCGCGTCCCGGTATCCGGCCGCGTCCAGCGCCTTGCGCATGTGGATGACGGATGCGGCGGACACGCCGGCCCCGAACAGATACCGGCGCACCCGGTCCACGAGAATGCTGTCGGTGTCGAGGGCCGAGGCGCGCTCTCCGAGCACGTGCTCGACGATGGCGTATTCGCCCTCCACGCCCAGCCACTCGCCGACGGTTTCCACGGAGCGCTCGTAGTCCAGCCCCTGGCAGAACCGTCCCCCGTGGGTATCCAGGCGCACGCCGAACGTCCGCCCCCTTTCATGCAGACGGGCCTCCCCGTAGAACCAGCCGGCGCACCGCAGGGCGTCGTCGATCTCCCGCCCCGCGTAATCGACCAGCGCCACCAGATGGCCGGCGTCCGGGATCTCCCGCGCGAACATCCGCAGGGCCTCCAGCGCGTCGCCTCCGGCGTAGCCCACCAGCGAGTGCGGCATGGTTCCCATGCCCTCCGCGCGCCCGAAGAAGGGCGCCGTCAGGTCCTGCGACGATCCAATGAATCCCCTGGCCCCTTCCGCCCGCGCCCGCTCCGAACCCACGGCCGCCCCGTAGGAGGCCAGCAGGTTCATCTGCGGACCGGCGCCGTGGCGGGCGTGCATGTCCATGAAGGCGGCGGAGGGCACGGCCCGGCACATCTGCCACGCGTTGTCCGCGCACACGCACGGCAGGCCGACCGTCTGGAGCAGAAGGGTCTCGATCTCGGACAGCTCGGAGAACCGTCCCGTGATCTCCATCAGCGTGCGCTCCGCCGGCACCACGTCGCCCTCCCGGTGGAGCCTGCGCACCCCGGCATCGGGCACGAGCCGCCTCAGAAGCCGCTCCGCGGGTTCGAGGGCGGCAAGCACGCGCCGGCGCAGGAACACCGCGTAGGTCACGCGGCAATCCCCCGTGCGGCGGGCGATGGTGGCGGTATGGGTGAAGTACTTGTCCGTGACGGTCCCGACGGACCCCGCGGCCAGCGTCAGATCGACGATCCGTTCGAGCGCCCGTTCCCGGGCCGCCCCGATGGCTGCCGCGTCGTCCCTGTCCATCAGGTCTCGTTCTTGATCTGCTCCATGGCGTCGATCAGGAGCTCCTCCATGCGGTGGCGGATGCGGTGGTCGGAGATGTCCACGCCCTTGGCATCCAGATCCGCCCGCACCTTCCGGAAGACGTCCTCCGAGCCGGGTTCCTGCAGGTCGGCCATGACGACCTCCTTCGCGTAGGCCTCCGCCTCCGCGCCGGAAAGCCCCAGCAGCTCCGCGACCCAAAGTCCCAGCAGCTTGTTGCGCCGCGCCTCCGCCTTGAAACGCAGCGCCTCGTCATGGGCGAACTTCTCCTCGTACGCCTTCTTGCGGTCGTCGAATCCGTCGGTCATCTTCAGTCCTGCCTCGCAGCGAAAGAGGGTTGGCTGGAATCACACATAGCCGCGCCCGGCGTGCCGCGCAATCCGCAAATCGCCGGCATGCGGCAAAAGAATCTCTGGAAAACCCCGCGGGAGGGTGGACATGGCGGACGGCGGCACTCGATTCCTCGGGGATTTGGGCTTATATGTGGCCCAGGTCATGACCATCCAGGGATTTTTCCGATGAGCCAGAAAGGCAGACGCCTCTACGAGGGCAAGGCCAAGATCCTCTACGAAGGCCCAGAGCCCGGCACCCTCGTCGTCCACTTCAAGGACGACGCCACGGCCTTCAACGGCGAGAAGTTCGAGGTCATCGAGGGCAAGGGCGTCCTCAACAACCGCATCTCCGAATACATCTTCACGCGCCTCGGCGAGATCGGCATCCCGACCGCCTTCATCAAGCGCCTGAACATGCGCGAACAGCTCGTTCGCAAGGTGGAGATCATCCCGCTGGAGGTGATCGTGCGCAACGTCGCCGCCGGCTCCATCTGCAAGCGTCTCGGCCTGAAGGAGGGCGAGCCCCTGCCCCGCTCCATCATCGAGTACTGCTACAAGGACGACGCCCTGGGCGATCCGCTGGTGGCGGAAGAGCACATCACCGCGTTCAACTGGGCCTCGCCCCGCGAGCTGGACGACATCGTGCAGCTGACCATCCGCATCAACGATTTCCTGACCGGCCTCTTCGCCGGCATCGGCATCCGGCTGGTGGACTTCAAGATCGAGTTCGGCCGCGAGTACATGCCGGACGGCATGGTGCGCACCGTCCTGGCCGACGAGATCAGCCCCGACTCCTGCCGCCTGTGGGACACGAAGAGCGGCGAGAAGCTGGACAAGGACCGCTTCCGCCGCGATCTCGGCGGCCTGGTGGACGCCTACACCGAGGTGGCGCGCCGCCTGGGGCTCATCAACGGCGGCGGTGCGGGCGGTCCGCATCCCAAGCCGAAACTGGTCAAGGGCTGAACCCCATCGGACACACGACACGCAAGGAGCTGGCTCATCATGAAGGCGACCGTCCGCATCATGCTCAAGCAGGGCGTTCTCGACCCCCAGGGCAAGGCCATCGGGCATGCCCTTTCCGCGCTCGGATTCTCCGGCGTCGGGGAGGTCCGGCAGGGCAAGCTGATCACCCTCGAGCTGGACGACACCGACCCCGGCGCGGCGCGCGAGCGCGTCCGGGAGATGTGCGAGAAGCTGCTCGCCAACACCGTCATCGAGGACTACGAGATCGAGATCGGGGAGTGAGGCGGGCATGAAATCGGCACTCCTTCTCTTTCCCGGCATCAACCGCGACCCGGACATGGCCCGGGCGCTGGAGATCGCCACCGGCTCGCGTCCCGCCACCGTCTGGCACACCGAGACGGAACTGCCGGAGGGCACGGACCTGATCGTGATCCCGGGCGGCTTCTCCTATGGCGACTACCTGCGTGCCGGAGCCATCGCGGCGCGCTCCCCGATCATGGGGGCGGTGATCGCCGCGGCGGAGCGCGGCGTGCGCGTGCTCGGCGTGTGCAACGGCTTCCAGATCCTCACGGAGAGCGGCCTGCTGCCCGGCGCGCTGATGCGCAACGCGGGGCTGCGGTTCGTCTGCCGGACGGTGCGGCTGAAGGTGGAGAACGACGCCACCTTCTTCACCGGCCTGATGCGGAAGGGCGACGTGATCCCCTGCCCCGTCGCCCACCACGACGGCAACTATTTCGCCGATCCGGAGACGCTTGCGCGTCTGGAGGGCGAGGGCCGCGTGGTCTTCCGCTACGCCGACGGCACCAATCCCAACGGCTCCATCAACGACATCGCCGGCATCATGAACGGGCGGGGCAACGTCATCGGCATGATGCCCCATCCGGAAGACCGCGTGGAGGACCTGCACGGCGGCACCGAGTGCCTGCCGCTGTTCCGGTCGATCGTGCAGGAGGTGGCGGCATGACCATCCCGAACGAAATTCCCATCACGCCGGAGCTGATCGCCGAGCACGGCCTGACCGAGGACGAATATCGGCACATCCTGGAGATCATCGGCCGGGAGCCCACCTTCACCGAGCTGGGCATCTTCTCGGCCATGTGGAACGAGCACTGCTCCTACAAGTCGTCCAAGAAGTGGCTGCGCACCCTGCCCACGAAGGCCCCCTGGGTGATCCAGGGGCCGGGAGAGAACGCCGGCGTCGTGGACATCGGCGACGGGCAGGCGGTGGTCTTCAAGATGGAGAGCCACAACCACCCCTCCTACATCGAGCCCTATCAGGGCGCCACGACCGGCGTCGGCGGCATCCTGCGCGACGTGTTCACCATGGGCGCGCGCCCCATCGCCGCTCTGAACGCCCTGCGCTTCGGCGCGCCGGAACATCCGAAGACCCGCCATCTGGTCTCCGGCGTGGTGGCCGGCATCGCCGGATACGGCAACTGCTTCGGCGTGCCGACGGTGGCCGGCGAGGTGAACTTCCACACCCGCTACGACGGCAACATCCTCGTGAACGCCATGGCCGTCGGGCTGGCGGACGCCGACCGCATCTTCTACTCGAAGGCCGAGGGCGTCGGCCTGCCGGTGGTCTACCTCGGGGCGAAGACGGGACGCGACGGCATCCACGGCGCGACGATGGCCTCCGCGGAATTCGCCGACGACGCCGAGCAGAAGCGGCCGACGGTGCAGGTGGGCGACCCCTTCACCGAGAAATGCCTCATGGAAGCCTGCATGGAGCTCTACGAGAACGACTGCGTGATCGCCATCCAGGACATGGGCGCCGCCGGTCTGACCTGTTCCGCGGTGGAGATGGGCGCGAAGGGCAATCTGGGGATCGAGCTGGATCTCGACCGGGTGCCCCAGCGCGAGCCGGACATGAGCGCCTACGAGATGATGCTCTCCGAATCCCAGGAGCGCATGCTGATGGTGCTGAAGCCGGAGAAGCGCGAGCTGGCCGAGAGCATCTTCCGCAAGTGGGATCTCGATTTCGCCATCGTCGGCCGCACCACGGACGATCTGCGTTTCCGCATCATCCACCACCGCGACGAGGTCGCGGACCTGCCCATCAAGGAGCTGGGCGACGAGGCCCCGGAATACGACCGCCCGTGGGTGGAGCCGGAGACGCCCGCTCCCCTGCCGCCGCACGAGGTGCCGGAGCCCGGCGACTACGCCGAGGCCCTCCTGAAGATGCTCTCGTGCCCGGACATGTGCGACAAGCGGTGGATCTGGGAGCAGTACGACTATCTGGTGCAGGCGAACACGGCCCAGATCCCGGGGGGCGACGCGGCGGTGATCCGGGTGCACGAGAACGGCAAGGCCATCGCCCTGACCTGCGACGTGACCCCGCGCTACGTGGAGGCCGATCCCTATCAGGGCGGCAAGCAGGCGGTGGCGGAATGCTGGCGCAATCTCTCCGCCGTCGGCGCGCAGCCGCTGGCGGTGACCGACAACCTGAATTTCGGCAATCCGGAGAAGCCTGAGATCATGGGCCAGTTCGTCATGGCCATCAAGGGCATCGGCGAGGCCTGCGCGAAGCTCGACTTCCCCGTCGTCTCCGGAAACGTGTCGCTCTACAACGAAACCAACGGCCGCGCCATCCTGCCCACGCCGACCATCGGCGGCGTCGGCGTCATGCCGGACTGGCGGCGCATGGCCACCATTCCCTTCAAGGCCGAGGGCGACGTCATCCTGCTGATCGGCGGTCACGGCACGCAGATGGGCCAGAGCATCTATCTGCGCGAGGTCCTGGGCCGCGAGGAAGGCGCGCCGCCGCCGGTGGACCTGCGGCGCGAGAAGCGCCACGGCGACTTCGTGCGCGAAGGCGTCCGGAACGGCCTCTTCACCGCCGTGCA
Organism: uncultured Rhizobiaceae bacterium; assembly: GCA_964430935.1. GTDB lineage: Bacteria > Pseudomonadota > Alphaproteobacteria > Rhizobiales > Aestuariivirgaceae > Thermopetrobacter. Next base: position 1,006 of record CAYSHK010000065.1, on the reverse strand, counting down.
CGACATCTCCGACGGCGGTCTGGCGCTGGCGCTGGCCGACATGGCCATCGCTTCCGGGCTGGGCTGCGGCATCGACTTCCTGCCCCCCGGACCGCCCCACATCCCGCTGTTCGCCGAAGACCAGGCGCGCTACGTGGTCACCTGCAGACCGGAGGACGCCGAGCGTATCGTGGCCCTGGCCGACGGCGCGCAGGTGCCCGCCATGCGCATCGGCGAAGTGGCCGGCTCCAGCCTGCGCCTCGCCGGCGTCGCCGACATTCCGGTGCCGGATCTGAAGGCCGCATGGGAGCGCTGGCTGCCCGCCTATATGGAAGGGGAACTGTGATCCCCGCCATCCCGCTCCGCGACGAACGGGGTCGAAGCATCCGCCGCCGAAGGCCGGGCGCGCTACGTGGTCACCTCCAGACCGGAGAACGCCGAGCGTATCGTGCAGTCCTACGAACTGAAGGAAATCCCGGCAATGCAAACCGGCATCAAGGAAGGCGACACCCTGAAGCTCGGGGAAGTGGTAGCCGTTGACAAGCTGCGGCAGGTGCACGAGAGCTGGCTGCCAGGGTATATGGAGGGGGAGGTGTAAAATGAATTATGCTGATTTGATAAAGATAATTGAAGATATAATTAAAAATAGAGATACGAAAAGGGTTGCAACGGAAGGATATTCTTATCAGTTTTCTTTAACAGCATTAAAAAGTGCTTTATTTATCAATGCTGGATCACTTGTTGCCATCCCCACATATAAAAACCTGCTTCCAAAAATAGATTTCCTTCTCCCAGCCATTTTGTTTTTTTTAGGAATAATAATTGCTGCATCCTCCTTATTCTTCGCTTATTTAAACCTCCAATATACTGCTAAATATGAAAGTATTTTTGATAATATAAGAGCAAATAAAAAAATACTTGAGTATGAGAACTCTATTAATATTGATATTTCTGAGCGAAGAAGAGAGATAGAGTCGTCAGAAAAGACATTGGAAAGTCTTTCCGAAAGGATAAAAGCATTCAATGT
>CAYSHK010000064.1:0-54205 GCA_964430935.1 uncultured Rhizobiaceae bacterium | reverse complement strand
TGATGCCCGGCGACAACGTGACGTTCGAGGTGGAGCTGATCGCGCCGATCGCGATGGAGGAGCGTCTGCGCTTCGCCATCCGCGAGGGCGGCCGCACCGTCGGCGCCGGCGTCGTTTCCGAAATCATCGAATGAGGACATGGATCGGCCCCGTCCGTTCCCATCGGGTCGGGCGGGGCCTCCACTGAAGGTGTACAGGACCATGCAAGGGCAGACTATCCGGATCCGTCTCAAGGCGTTCGACCATCGCATCCTCGATGCGTCGGCGCGCGAGATCGTCAACACGGCCAAACGGACTGGCGCGCGGGTGTGCGGTCCTGTGCCGCTTCCGACCAAGATCGAGCGGTTCACCGTCAACCGGTCGCCGCACATTGACAAGAAGAGCCGCGAGCAGTTCGAGATGCGCACGCATCGCAGGCTGCTGGATATCGTCGATCCGACGCCGCAGACGGTCGATGCGCTGATGAAGCTCGATCTGGCCGCCGGCGTCGATGTGGAGATCAAGCTCTGAGAACTTTCTCCATCTGCTTGATCTGAAACGGAATTTTGAGGAGTTGCGAGCGATGCGTTCAGGCATTATCGCACAGAAGGTTGGAATGAGCCGGGTCTTCACGGAAGACGGACGGAGCATTCCGGTCACCGTGCTGAAGGTGGAAAACTGTCAGGTCGTCGCCTGCAAGACCAAGGAGAAGGACGGCTACACGGCCGTGCAGCTTGGCGCGGGCAAGGCCAAGGCGAAACGCATGACGAAGGCCCAGCGCGGCCATTTCGCCAAGGCGCACGTGGAGCCGAAGCGCAAGCTGGCCGAGTTCCGCGTGTCGGAGGAGAATCTGCTCGAGGTGGGTGCGGAGATCACCGCCGACCACTTCGTGCCGGGGCAGTACGTGGACGTGACCGGCATCTCCATCGGCAAGGGCTTCGCCGGCGCCATGAAGCGCTGGAACTTCGGCGGCCTGCGTGCCTCGCACGGCGTTTCCATCTCGCACCGCTCGCATGGTTCGACCGGTCAGTGCCAGGACCCGGGCAAGGTGTTCAAGGGCAAGAAGATGGCCGGCCACATGGGTGCCCGTCGGGTGACCACCCAGAACCTGGAGGTGGTCTCCACCGATGCCGAGCGCGGTCTGATCCTCGTCAAGGGTGCGGTGCCGGGATCCAAGGGCGGCTGGGTGTTCGTCCGCGATGCCGTGAAGCGTCCGCTGCCGGAGAACGCGCCGATGCCCGCGGCCATCCGCAAGGCGGGCGGCGATGAGGCTGCCCCTGAGAAGGCCGAGGCCGAGCAGGGACAGGAGGGCTGAAGCCATGAAGATCGACGTACAGACTCTCGAGGCCAAGAAGGCCGGCTCCGTGGACCTGCCGGAGGAGATTTTCGGGCTCGAGCCCCGTGCCGATCTCCTGCACCGCATGGTGACCTGGCAGCTGGCGAAGCGCCGGGCCGGAACCCATAAGACCAAGAGCCGCGGCGAGATCGCCCGCACCGGCGCCAAGTGGGGCCGGCAGAAGGGCTCCGGCGGCGCCCGCCACGGTTCCAAGCGTTCGGGCATCTTCGTCGGCGGCGCCAAGGCGCACGGCCCGAAGCCCCGTTCGCACGCCATCGGCATGCCGAAGAAGATGCGGGCCCTCGCGCTGAAGCACGCGCTGTCCGCCAAGGCGAAGGCCGGTGAGCTGATCGTCCTCGACAAGGCCGAGGTGAAGGAGCCGAAGACGAAGACGGTCCGCGAGGCTTTCGGCAAGCTGGGCCTTGCCAACGTGCTGGTCGTCGATGGAAGCGAAGTGAACGAGAACTTCGCCAGGGCGGCCCGCAACATTCCGAACGTGGACGTTCTTCCGGTGCAGGGCATCAATGTCTACGACATTCTGCGCCGTCACAATCTGGTTCTGACCAAGGCGGCCGTGGAAGCGCTGCAGGAGCGGTTCAAATGAGCAGGGAAAAGTACTACGACATCGTGCTTTCGCCGGTCATCACCGAGAAGTCGACCCTCATGGCCGACCAGAACAAGGTGATGTTCAACGTGGCGAGGAACGCGACGAAACCGCAGATCAAGGAGGCCGTCGAGGCGCTCTTCGGCGTGAAGGTGAAGGCCGTGAACACGCTGGTGCGCAAAGGCAAGGTGAAGCGCTTCCGCAACACCATCGGCCGGCAGTCCGACGTCAAGAAGGCCGTCGTGACGCTGGAAGAGGGCCAGACCATCGACGTGACCGGCGGTCTGTGAGGAACAGGAGCGAGGCAGTAGAACAATGGCACTGAAGACGTTCAAGCCCATTACGCCCGGCCAGCGCGGCCTGGTCCTTGTGGACCGTTCCGAGCTCTACAAGGGCAAGCCGGTCAAGGCGCTGACGGAGGGTCTGACCAAGACGGGCGGCCGCAACAACTACGGACGCATCACCGCCTACCACCGCGGCGGCGGGCACAAGCGCGCCTACCGCAAGATCGACTTCCGCCGCGGCCGCAAGGACGTGCCGGCCAAGGTGCTGCGCATCGAGTACGATCCGAACCGGACCGCCTTCATCGCGCTGATCGAGTACGAGGACGGCGAGCTGTCCTACATTCTCGCGCCGCAGCGTCTGGCTCCGGGCGACATGGTGATGTCCTCCGACGAGCAGCTGGACGTGAAGCCGGGCAACGCGATGCCGCTGTCCGTCATGCCGATCGGCACCATCGTCCACAACGTGGAGATGAAGCCCGGCAAGGGCGGCCAGATCGCCCGTGCCGCCGGCACCTACGCCCAGCTCGTCGGCCGCGACCAGGGATACGCGCTGCTGCGCCTGAAGTCCGGCGAGATGCGCATGGTCCGCGCCGAGTGCATGGCGACCGTGGGCGCGGTGTCCAATCCGGACAACATGAACCAGAACTTCGGCAAGGCCGGCCGCATGCGCTGGAAGGGCCGCAGGCCGGTGGTCCGCGGTGTCGCCATGAACCCGGTGGACCATCCGCACGGCGGCGGCGAGGGCCGCACCTCCGGCGGCCGCCATCCGGTGACGCCGTGGGGCGTGCCGACCAAGGGCAAGCGCACGCGCGGCAAGAAGGATTCGGACAAGTACATCGTTCGCTCGCGCCACCTGCGCAAGAAACGCTAAGAGGACGAATAAGCCATGGCTCGTTCCATCTGGAAAGGTCCGTTCGTTGACGGATATCTGTTGAAGAAGGCGGAGAAGGCGCGCGAATCCGGTCGTTCCGCGCCGATCAAGATCTGGTCGCGCCGCTCCACCATCCTGCCGCAGTTCGTCGGCCTGACGTTCGCCGTTCACAACGGCCACAAGCACATTCCGGTGCTGGTGACCGAGGACATGGTGGGGCACAAGTTCGGCGAGTTCGCGCCGACCCGCACCTACTACGGTCACGGCGCCGACAAGAAAGCGAAGAGGAAATAGGGCAATGGGCAAGAAGAAGAATCCGCGCCGTTGCGCCGAGAACGAGGCCATGGCCGTCAACCGCAACATGCGCATCAGCCCCATCAAGCTGAACGAGGTCGCGGCGATGATCCGCGGCAAGAAGGTGGACCGCGCCCTGGCCGATCTCACCTTCTCCCGCAAGCGCATCGCCCGCGAGGTCAAGAAGACGCTGGAGTCGGCCATCGCCAACGCGGAGAACAATCACGATCTGGACATCGACAACCTGATCGTCGCCGAGGCCTACGTGGGCAAGCGTCTGGTCATGAAGCGCTGGAAGCCGCGGGCGCGCGGCCGCGTGGGCCGGATCCTGAAGCCCTTTTCCCAGCTGACAATCGTGGTTCGCGAAGTCGAGGAGGCCAGTTAAGATGGGTCAGAAAGTCAATCCGATCGGGTTCCGCCTCGGCGTGAACCGCAACTGGGACTCCCGCTGGTATGCGGAGGGCAAGGAGTACGGCGAGCTTCTGCACGAGGACATGCGGATCCGCGACTATCTGCAGAAGACGCTGAAGAACGCCGGCATCTCGCGCATCATCATCGAGCGTCCGCACAGGAAGTGCCGGGTGACGATCCATACGGCGCGTCCCGGCGTGATCATCGGCAAGAAGGGCGCGGACATCGAGAAGCTGCGCCGCAAGCTGGCCTCGATGACCGATTCCGAGGTGCACCTGAACATCGTCGAGGTGCGCAAGCCGGAGATCGACGCGCAGCTGGTCGCCGACAACATCGCGCAGCAGCTGGAGCGCCGCGTGGCCTTCCGCCGCGCCATGAAGCGGGCCGTGCAGTCGGCCATGCGGATGGGCGCGAAGGGCATCAGGATCAACTGCGGCGGCCGTCTGGGCGGCGCCGAGATCGCGCGCACCGAGTGGTACCGCGAGGGCCGCGTGCCGCTTCACACCCTGCGCGCCTACGTGGACTACGGCACCGCGACCGCCGTCACCGCCTACGGCACCAACGGCATCAAGGTGTGGATCTACAAGGGCGAGATCATGGAGCACGACCCTTCGGGCCAGGAGAGGCTGGAACGCCAGCTCCAGGAGGGCGGCCGTCCTTCCGGGCGCCCCGGTGGCCGGCGCGGCGGACCGCGTCGCGATGCGCGCGGCTGAGGCGCGGACGGGTCAACGACAGGTTTGAGGAAACGGAACAATGCTGCAGCCGAAGCGGACGAAATTTCGCAAGATGCACAAGGGGCGCATCAAGGGCGTCGCCAAGGGCGGCACGGAGCTGAACTTCGGCGCCTACGGCCTGAAGGCCCTGGAGCCGGAGCGCGTCACGGCGCGCCAGATCGAGGCCGCCCGTCGCGCCATGACCCGCCACATGAAGCGCGCCGGTCGCGTGTGGATCCGGATATTCCCGGACGTGCCGGTCTCCAAGAAGCCGACCGAGGTGCGCATGGGCAAGGGCAAGGGCTCGGTGGAATACTGGGCCGCCAAGGTGAAGCCCGGGCGCATCATGTTCGAGATCGACGGCGTGCCGCGCGAGGTGGCCGAGGAGGCCCTGCGCCTGGCGGCGATGAAACTTCCCATCAAGTGCCGCTTCGTGTCGCGGCCGGGTGAATGAGCGAGGCAGGAACGATGAAACCCGCAGACATCAGGGCCATGAGCGACGACCAGCTCAAGGAGGAGCTGCTCAAGCTGAAGAAGGAGCAGTTCAACCTGCGCTTCCAGAAGGCGACGGGGCAGCTGGAGAACACGGCGCGCGTGCGCCAGGTGCGTCGCGACATCGCGCGCATCAAGACGGAAATGACGGCGCGCGCCAGGAAGGCCGCGACCGAGAAGGCTTGAACCGGATGTGCCGCGGGAGCGACCGCGGCAGGGAATATTTGGAGATTGACAGATGCCGAAACGCATCCTGCAGGGCACGGTGGTATCGGACAGGAACGACAAGACCGTGACGGTTCTCGTCGAACGCCGTTTCACGCACCCGCTTCTGAAGAAGACGGTGCGTCGTACCAAGAAGTATGCGGCGCACGACGAGAACAACTCCGCCAAGGTCGGCGACATCGTGCGCATCCAGGAATGCAGGCCCATGTCGCGGACCAAGCGCTGGATGGTGATCGAGAAGGTTGAGGCCAGAAACGCCTGAGGCGCGCTGGCGTACGAAGAAGAAAAATGCAGCCAGGCCCGAGAGGGGAGACCCTCGAGAGCCGCAGGAGAAATGAACGGGTGATGCCATGATCCAGGCAGAAACACAGCTCGAGGTGGCCGACAACTCCGGCGCCCGCCGTGTCCAGTGCATCAAGGTGCTGGGCGGCTCCAAGCGGAAGTATGCCTCCGTGGGCGACATCATCGTGGTGTCGGTGAAGGAGGCCATTCCGCGCGGCAAGGTGAAGAAGGGCCAGGTGATGAAGGCCGTCGTGGTGCGCACCGCCAAGGACGTGAAGCGTCCGGACGGTTCGGTGATCCGCTTCGACCGCAACGCCGCGGTGCTCATCAACAACCAGGGCGAGCCCATCGGCACGCGCATCTTCGGCCCGGTGCCGAGGGAGCTGCGCGCCAAGAACCACATGAAGATCATTTCGCTGGCTCCGGAGGTGCTGTGATGCCGGTCAAGCTCAAGATCAAGAAGGGCGATCAGGTGATCGTCGTCGCCGGACGCGACAAGGGCGCGCGCGGCGAGGTGCTGAAGGTGCTTCCGAAGGAGAACCGCGCCATCGTCAAGGGCGTCAATCTGGTGAAGCGTCACCAGAAGGCCACCCAGACGGCGGAAGGCGGGATCATCACCAAGGAGGCCCCCATCCACATATCCAATCTGGCCCACATCGACCCCAAGGACGGCAAGCCCACCCGGGTCGGTTTCAAGGTTCTCGAGGATGGCCGCAAGGTGCGCTACTCCAAGCGGTCGGGAGAGGTGATCGATGTCTGAGAAAGAGAAGTACGTTCCCAGGCTGCGCAAGCACTACGAGGAGGTGGTGCGCCCGCAGCTGATCGAGAAGTTCGGCTACACCAATCCCATGCAGGTGCCGCGCATCGAGAAGATCGTGCTCAACATGGGCGTGGGCGAGGCCGTGGGCGATTCCAAGCTGGTCAAGATCGCTGCCGAGGAGATGGCCAAGATCGCGGGCCAGAAACCGGTGATCACCCGGGCGCGCAAGTCCATCGCCGGCTTCAAGCTGCGCGAGGGCATGCCGATCGGCTGCAAGGTGACGCTGCGCGGCGACCGCATGTACGACATGCTGGACCGCCTGGTGACCATCGCCCTGCCGCGCGTGCGGGACTTCCGCGGCCTGAATCCGAAGAGCTTCGACGGTCGCGGCAACTACGCCCTGGGCATCAGGGAGCACATCGTGTTCCCCGAGATCGACTACGACAAGATCGACAAGGTGCTGGGCATGGACATCATCATTGCCACCACGGCGAAGACCGACGAGGAGGCCCTCGCGCTCCTCGAGGCCTTCAACTTCCCGTTCCGCCAGCGCCGGCAGCAGGCCGCCTGACGAACGCAGGGACAGGCAGGGACTTCAAGGAAAGAGAGATCCGGACATGGCGAAAAAAGGCGCTATCGAGATCAACAACAAGCGCAAGCGGCTGGCGAAGAAGTACGCCGCCAAGCGCGCGAGGCTTCTGGCGATCGCCCGGGATCGCTCCCTCCCGATGGAGGAGCGTTTCGCGGCGCAGCTCAAGCTGGCGAAGCTGCCGCGCAACTCCGCTCCGGTGCGCATCCGCAACCGCTGCGAGATCTCCGGCAGGCCGCGCGGCTACTACCGGAAGCTGCGCATGTCGAGGATCGCGCTGCGCGAGCTTTCCAACAAGGGCCTGATTCCGGGCATGACGAAGGCGAGCTGGTAACAACGGGAGATATCGCGCCACCCCGCGCGGGGTGGGGCAGGGGCCGCCCCGCATGGGGACGGCCGTGAACAATCCAGGAGATTGGCGAGATGACGATCACGGACCCGATAGGCGACATGCTGACCCGCATCCGCAATGCGCACGCCCGCGGCAAGACCAAGGTGGTCATGCCCGCCTCGCGCATGCGCGAGCGCGTGCTGCAGGTGCTTGCCGACGAGGGATACATCCGCGGATTCACCACGACCCGCTACGAGAACGGCAAGGCCGAGATCGAGGTCGAACTGAAGTACTACGACGGCGAGCCGGTCATCCGCGAGATCCGGCGCGTGTCCAAGCCGGGCCGGCGCGTGTACACGTCGGTCGAGGACATGCCCGTGGTCTACAACGGTCTGGGCATTTCGATCCTCTCCACGTCCAAGGGCGTGATGAGCGACGCAAGGGCGCGCGAGGCCAACGTCGGCGGAGAGGTCATCTGCACCGTGTTCTGATGCGGGCGGACGCTTGCGGGCGCCGCGAAACGAAACGGCAGAGGATTGCTGGGTGCCGGACGCCGGATCGGGCGTGACGGTGCCGGACGAACGAGGAAAGGCAGGAGACCATGTCTCGTATTGGCAAGAAACCGGTTCCGATTCCTTCCGGTGTCACGGTGACCCTGGAAGACGGATCCGTGACCGTGAAGGGCCCGAAGGGGCAGCTGGAGGCGGCGCTCGTCGATCTCGTCAACGTGTCCATCGAAGGCGACGAGGTCGTCGTGAAGCCGATCAACGACACCAAGCCGGCGCGTTCGGCCTGGGGCATGACCCGGACGATCATCGCCAACATGATCCAGGGAGTCACCGAAGGCTTCACGAAGAAGCTGGAGATCGTCGGCGTCGGCTACCGCGCGGCCCTGCAGGGACGCGACATCAAGCTGAACCTTGGCTACAGCCACGACGTGATCTACAAGGTTCCGGAGGGAATCGACGTGCAGATCCCGAAGCCCACGGAGATCGTCATCTCCGGCATCGACAAGCAGAAGGTCGGTCAGGTGGCGGCGGAGATCCGCGAGTGGCGCAAGCCGGAGCCCTACAAGGGCAAGGGCATCCGCTACGCCGACGAATACATCTTCCGCAAGGAAGGCAAGAAGAAGTAATCCCGCCGACGAGGGCGGAACAGCAGGAGCAGGAGTGTCATGGCTCGCAAGATGAGTGTGATGGAACGGCGCAAGGCGCGTGTGCGCCGCGCGCTGCGCAAGAAGGCCGGCGACAGGCCCCGTCTGTCGGTCTTCCGTTCGCACAAGTACATTTACGCCCAGGTGATCGACGACGTCGAAGGGCGCACGCTGGCCGCCGCCTCGTCCAACGAGCCGGAGATGCGCAAGAAGCTGAAGAGCACCGGCGATGTGGCCGCGGCGCTGGAGGTCGGCAAGCTGATCGCCGAGCGCGCGAAGAAGGCCGGTGTCGAGAAGGTGGTCTTCGACCGTGGCGGATACATCTATCATGGCCGCGTCAAGGCGCTGGCCGAAGGGGCGCGCGAAGGCGGCCTGGACTTCTAACGATTGCAGGGCAGTAGCACGATGAGAGAACGCGAACGCGACGAGCGCGAAAACGAATTTGTCGATCGCCTGGTGCACATCAACCGTGTGGCCAAGGTGGTGAAGGGCGGCCGCCGTTTCGGCTTCGCCGCGCTGGTGGTCGTCGGCGACCAGAAGGGCCGGGTCGGCTTCGGCCACGGCAAGGCGCGCGAGGTCCCGGAAGCCATCCGCAAGGCCACCGAGGCCGCCAAGCGCAGCCTCATCCGCGTGCCGCTGCGCGAGGGCCGCACGCTGCATCACGACATCACCGGCAAGCACGACGCGGGCAAGGTGGTGATCCGTTCCGCCCCTCCGGGCACGGGCATCATCGCCGGCGGACCGATGCGCGCGGTGTTCGAGGCGCTCGGGATGCAGGACGTGGTGGCGAAGTCCATCGGTTCGTCCAACCCGTACAACATGGTGCGCGCCACGTTCAACGCGCTGTCCAAGGCGCAGAATCCCCGTCGCGTCGCGGCCCGTCGCGGCAAGAAGGTGTCGGAGATTCTCGGCGGCCGCCGCGATGGCTGATGCGGCTTTCGCCGTTTCGTCCGGAAGAACCGCGAAACAGGAATTTTGAGGAATTCGGGTCATGGCCAAGGAGAAGACCATCACCGTGGAGCAGATCGGCTCGCCGATCCGCCGTCCCAAGGACCAGCGGGCCACCCTCGTCGGGCTGGGCCTGAACAAGATGCACCGTCGGCGCACCCTGAAGGACACTCCGGAGGTGCGGGGCATGATCGCCAAGGTCTCGCACCTGGTGCGCATCGTCGAGGAGAATTGATCGGGCTCGGAACCGTTTCCGCGGTAGCCTGAGACGATCCAATCAGAGAGAACGGACCCATGAGGCTCAACGAACTCAGCTACGCCCCCGGGGCGAAGAAGCAGCGCAAGCGTGTCGGTCGCGGCATCGGCTCCGGTCTGGGCAAGACCGCCGGCCGCGGACACAAGGGTCAGAAGTCGCGTTCCGGCGTGGCCATCAAGGGCTTCGAGGGCGGCCAGATGCCGATCTACCGGCGTCTGCCCAAGCGCGGTTTCCGCCTGCATGCGCCGAAGCGCTTCTCGGAGGTCAGCATCGGCCGCATCCAGGAGCTGATCGACGCCGGCCGGCTCGATGCCGGCCAGCTGATCGACGAGGCGGCCCTGGTGGCCGCCGGCGCCGTCCGCCGTGCGAAGCAGGGCATCCGCGTGCTCGGCAACGGCGAGATCAAGGCCAAGGTGAACCTGAAGGTGGCGCACGCCTCCGCGTCCGCCCGCGAGGCCATCGAGAAGGCCGGCGGCAGCGTGGAGATGACCTACGTGCGCAAGAAGGCCGCGAAGGAAGAGGCCTGAAGCCGGGACGTGCGGGCCTTCCGGGCCCGCAATTCCCGCTGATGCTCGAACGCGAAGCGCATTTCGGCCACAATGCTGTCCCACGCATGGCCGGAATGCATGTGAGCCGCGATGGCGGCATCCGGAGAGACCCCAGGTCTTCCTGATGCTCAGGCAGGGGCCGCCGGCCCCGGACAGACAGGGCAGGACTACCCATGGCATCGGCAGCGGAACAACTGGCAGCCAACATCAACTTCTCGGCGCTGGCCAAGGCGGAAGAACTCAAGAAACGCATCTGGTTCACGCTGGCCGCCCTGATCGTCTACCGTCTCGGCACCTACATTCCGATCCCCGGCATCGACGCGCTGGAACTTTCCCGGCTCGTGCAGCAGCAGTCCTCGGGCATCCTCGGCTGGGTGAACGGCCTTTCCGGCGGCGCGCTCGGCCGCATGGCCATCTTCGCCCTGAACATCATGCCCTACATCTCGGCCTCCATCATCATCCAGCTGATGACGACGGTCTCGCCGCATCTCGAACAGCTCAAGAAGGAAGGCGAGCAGGGCAGGAAGAAGATCAACCAGTACACCCGCTACGGCACGGTCGTCCTGGCGGCGCTGCAGGCGTACGGCATCGCGGTCGGCCTCGAGGCGCAGGGCAACGTGGTGACGGATCCCGGCTGGTTCTTCCGTTTCTCCACGGTGGTGACCCTGACCGGCGGAACCGTCTTCCTCATGTGGCTAGGCGAGCAGATCACGCAGCGCGGCGTCGGCAACGGCATCTCGCTGATCATCTTCGCCGGCATCGTCGCGGGCCTTCCCGCCGCGCTGGCCCAGATGTTCGAACTGGGCCGCACGGGACAGCTGTCCACGTTCACCATCATCGGCATCATCGTCATGGCGCTGGTGGTGATCGCCTTCATTGTCTTCATGGAGCGTGCGCAGCGGCGGATCCTCATCCAGTATCCGAAGCGCCAGCAGGGCAACAAGCTCTATCAGGGGCAGACCTCGCACCTTCCGCTGAAGCTGAACACAGCGGGCGTGATTCCGCCGATCTTCGCCTCATCCCTGCTTCTGCTGCCGATCACGGTCGCCAACTTCATGCAGGGGCAGGGGCCGGAATGGCTGACCTACATCACCGCGCTTCTCGGACGCGGCCAGCCGCTGTTCCTGGTGCTCTATGCCGCATTGATCATTTTCTTCGCGTTCTTCTATACGGCGATCATGTTCGACCCGAAGGACGTGGCGGACAACCTAAAGAAGTACGGCGGTTTCATTCCCGGCATCAGGCCCGGCGAGAAGACGGCGGAGTACATCGACTACGTTCTGACGCGCATCACCTTCGTCGGCGCGCTGTATCTCACCGTCGTCTGCCTGCTTCCGGAGCTCCTGACCACGTATCTCGGCGTGCCGTTCTACTTCGGCGGCACTTCGCTTCTGATCGTGGTGAGCGTGACCATGGATACCGTCGCCCAGATCCAGGGGCATCTGCTGGCGCAGCAGTACGAGGGTCTGGTCAAGAAGTCGAGACTTAGAGGGAAGAGGAAAAAGACATGAACATCATTCTGTTCGGCCCGCCCGGCGCGGGCAAGGGCACCCAGGCGAAGCGCCTCGAGAAGAGCCGCGGCCTGATCCAGCTGTCCACCGGCGACATGCTCCGCGCGGCCGTGGCCGCCGGCACCGAATACGGCAAGAAGGCCAAGGAGGTGATGGAGAAGGGCGAGCTGGTCTCCGACGAGATCGTCATCAACATCATTTCCGACCGGCTGGACGAGGACGACGTGAAGAACGCCCCGGGCGTGATCTTCGACGGCTTTCCGCGCACCGTCGCCCAGGCCGAGGAGCTGGACAAGATGCTTGCCTCCAAGGGCATGAAGCTGGACGCCGTGGTGGTGCTGGACGTGGACGACGAGGCGCTCGTGGAGCGCATCACCGGCCGCTACACCTGCGCCAAGTGCGGCAAGGGCTACCACGAGAAGTTCGAGAGGCCGAAGGTCGAAGGCGTCTGCGACGAGTGCGGCTCCACCGAGTTCACCCGCCGCGCCGACGACAACGAGGAGACGGTGCGTTCGCGCCTCGCGGCCTACCATGAACAGACGTCCCCGCTGATCGCCTACTACGAGAAGGCGGGCATCGTGAAGAAGGTGGATGGCATGGCCGCCATCGACGACGTGACGAAGCAGATCGAGGAGGTGCTGGACTCCATCGCCTGATTTCCCGGGCGTGTCCGGAAGGCGTCCGGTGGGGCGCCTTCCGGCGCACGGCCATCTGAAGGCGGCCGCAAGAGGCGCATTTGCCGCTTGACGGAATCGGAAGGGCGTCCTAAGAGATGCTTTCCGAAGGCGTTCAGATGTCAGGCTTTCTGCAAGGAGCTCTTGCCCGGCAAGGCGGGGCCATGCAGGAGGCCTTTGCCCGTTTGAGGGATGCATCCGGGGTTTCTGGCGCCGGCACAGGAGAACAACCAAGAACGTCGTTCCGCATGGGAACACGTTCGCAGATTGATGAGGCAAGGAAGTGGCCCGTATAGCAGGCGTCAATATTCCGACGAACAAGCGTGTGCTGATCGCGCTGCAGTACATCCATGGCATCGGCCCGAAGTTCGCCCGGGAGATTCTCGAGAAGGTCGGGATCGACGAGACCCGCCGCGTGAACGAGCTGACGGATCAGGAGATCATCCAGATCCGCGAGGTCATCGACCGCGACTACGTGGTCGAGGGCGATCTGCGCCGCCAGGTGGCCATGAACATCAAGCGGCTGATGGATCTCGGCTGCTATCGCGGCCTGCGTCATCGCCGGGGGCTGCCGGTGCGGGGACAGCGCACGCACACCAACGCCCGCACCCGCAAGGGGCCGGCGAAGCCGATCGCGGGCAAGAAGAAGTGATTTCGGCGGAGTTCCGCCGCCGCGTGAGGCGGGGCGGGGTCCGCAACTCGGATGCAGGGCGGAGAGGGGCGTTTCCCCTCCGGGTCTTACAGGCAAGGGAACAGGCAATCCATGGCAAGGGATACCACGCGCGTCCGTCGCAGAGAGCGCAAGAACGTCACGACCGGAATTGCGCACGTCAACGCGACGTTCAACAACACGATGATCACCATCACCGACGTCCAGGGCAACACCATCAGCTGGTCCTCCGCCGGCAAGATGGGCTTCAAGGGGTCGCGCAAGAGCACGCCCTATGCCGCCCAGCTGGCCGCGGAGGATGCCGCGAAGGCGGCCATGGAGCACGGCATGAAGACCATCGAGGTCGAGGTCGCCGGTCCGGGTTCGGGGCGTGAATCGGCGCTGCGCGCGCTTCAGGCCGCCGGTCTCCAGATCACGGCCATCCGCGACGTGACGCCGATCCCCCACAACGGAACCCGTCCGCGGAAGCGTCGTCGGGTCTGACGGATCAAGGGTGTCCCTCCGGCGCCGTGCTGGCCGCCGGGGGCTTCGTCCGTCGCGCGGGATGCTCGCATCTCCGCCGCGATGCAGGAACCACACAGAAGATCTCCCCGAACGCACGGGGGCATCCCATTCAGGACGCTACGAAAATGCAGCAGGTCAATCAGAAGAACTGGCAGGAACTCATCAAGCCGACGAAGCTGGAGGTGATTCCGGGGCGCGATCCGGAGAAGAAGGCCACCATCGTGGCGGAGCCTCTGGAGCGCGGCTTCGGCATGACGCTCGGCAACGCGCTGCGCCGGGTGCTGCTTTCCTCGCTGCAGGGGGCCGCGGTGACCGCCATCCAGATCGATGGCGTCCTGCACGAGTTCTCCTCCATCGCAGGCGTGCGCGAGGACGTGACCGACATCGTCCTGAACGTGAAGGAGATCGCCTTCCGCATGCATTCCGAGGGGCCGAAGCGCGTGACCCTGAAGAAGGTGGGCCCCGCCGTCGTCACCGCCGGTGATATCGAGGAGACGGCCGACGTCGAGGTCCTGAACAAGGATCACGTGATCTGCACCCTCGACGAGGGCGTCGAGATCCGCATGGAGCTGACGATCGACACCGGCAAGGGCTACGTGCCGGCCGACCGCAACCGCACGGAGGACGCCCCGATCGGCGTCATCTTCGTGGACTCCCTCTACTCGCCGGTGAAGCGCGTCTCCTACAAGGTGGAGAACACCCGCGAGGGCCAGGTTCTCGACTACGACAAGCTGACGCTGACGGTCGAGACCGACGGGTCCGTGTCCCCCGAGGACGCCGTGGCGTATGCCGCGCGGATCCTTCAGGACCAGTTCCAGATCTTCATCAACTTCGAGGAGCCCGCGCAGCAGGTGGTCGAGGAGGAGAAGCCGGAGCTGGAGTTCAATGCGGCGCTGCTGAAGAAGGTGGACGAGCTGGAGCTTTCCGTGCGCTCCGCCAACTGTCTGAAGAACGACAACATCGTGTACATCGGCGACCTCATCCAGAAGACGGAGGCGGAGATGCTTCGTACACCGAACTTCGGCCGCAAGTCGCTGAACGAGATCAAGGAGGTGCTGGCGCAGATGGGCCTGCACCTCGGTATGGAAGTGCCGAACTGGCCGCCGGAGAACATCGAGGAGCTGGCGAAGAAGTACGACAGCAACTACTGATGCCGAGTGGCGGGCCCGTCCGCGCGTCTTCCGTTCGAAAGGCCGCGGCGGGGCTCAGGAATTCGAGAGATTGCGCCTTTCCCGGGCGCGCGGCAAGCCGGCCCGGGACGAAAAGATCCAGGAGTTTGGAACGATGCGTCACAGGAACAAGGGCCGGAAGCTGAACCGCACCCATGAACACCGCAAGGCCATGTTCGCCAACATGGCCGCCGCTCTCATCAAGCACGAGCAGATCGTGACCACGCTGCCCAAGGCCAAGGAGCTGCGTGGCATCGTGGACAAGCTGATCACGCTCGGCAAGAAGGGGCAGCAGGGCAACCGTCTGCACTACTACCGTCTGGCCATCGCCCGTCTGCAGGGCAAGGAGGCCGAGGCGAAGAAGCTGTTCGACGTGCTGGCCCCGCGCTACGCGGACCGGAACGGCGGCTATACCCGCGTTCTCAAGGCCGGCTTCCGCTATGGCGACAATGCGCCGATGGCGGTCATCGAGCTGGTGGACAGGGATCCGGAGGCCAGGGGCGCCGAGGATCGCGCCCGTACGGCCGCCGAGGAAGGCGAGGAAGTGGTCGAAGCCACGGAGTGAGCTTTCTCCATCGGCGACATGGAGATCGGAAAGGCCCCGCACGCGCAGTGCGGGGCCTTTTTGCGTCGAACCGTGTTGCCGGAGCGTGACGCGGCGGTTTCGTGCGGCCGTTCGCCGGGCCGCCGGCCCGTCACTTCAGGAAATCCGCGCAGCGTGGCGCGGGTTCGTTCCCCCAGGGCATGATGGGCACCGTGGACACGGAGTTCTTCGGACTGCCCTCGATCAGCTTGTCGGTGTAGGTCAGATAGACCAGCACGTTGCGTTTCGGGTCGCAGCCGCGCACGATGTGCAGTTTCTTGAAGAAGAGCGACCGGCGCTCGCGATACATGTCGTCGCCCTGTTCGAATTTCTCCCGGAAACGGATGGGGCCGATCTGGCGGCAGGCCAGGGAGACGTCGGAGCGTTCCTCCGCCAGTCCCGCCCAGCCCTTCCAGCCGCCGATCTCGGGAGCGGCGAAATGGCATGCCACGCCCTCCACGAGCGGATCGTCGATGGCGTAGACGCGGATGTAGGCGTCCGGGGACAGAAGCCGGAACACGGTACGTTTCTTGAAGATCATCTCCGGCTCCCCGTCGTCCGCCGCCATAGCCGGCACTCCGGACGCCGGGTGCAGGATGGCGGCCAGCATGGCGCCGGCCGCGACCATGGGGGAAATGAATCGCTTCATGGCTCTCGGACCTCCTTCATCCTTTCGAAGGCGGCTGAAAGGTCGGCGATGAGATCGTCGGAATCCTCCAGCCCGATGTGCAGGCGGAGGGAAGGCCCTTCATGTGGCCATTCCATGGCGGTGCGGGCACCCGGGGCGCGCGGGTCGAACCGCAGGACCAGACTTTCGTATCCGCCCCAGGAGGCACCGATGCCGAACAGCTCCAGCGAATTCACGAAGGCATGCAGAGCCTCCTCGGAAACCGGTTGAAGAACGAAGGAGAACAATCCGCAGGCCCCGGAGAAATCGCGCTTCCAGAGATCGTGGTCGGGAGCGCCGGGCAGGGCGGGATACAGCACCGCCTCCACCTCCGGCCTGTCCCGGAGCCAGGCGGCCACGGCAAGCGCGTTCTCCATGTGCCGCGCCATCCGGACGTCCAGGGTGCGCATGCCGCGCAGGACGAGATAGGCGTCGTCCGGCCCCACGCATTGGCCGAGGTCCTTGTGCGTCTCGCGGATGCGTTCCTCCATCTCTTCCGTGACCGTGATGGAGCCCATGAGGACGTCGGAATGACCGGCGTAGTACTTCGTCGCGGCCTGGATGGAGATGTCGCAGCCCGCCGCGAAGGCGTCGAAATACCATCCCGCGGACCAGGTGTTGTCGATGGCGACGGGAACGCCCCTGCCGTGTGCCGCGCGGGCGAGCGCGGGCACGTCCTGGACCTCCATGGTGAGAGAGCCGGGGGATTCCAGGAAGACGAGGGCGGTCTCCGGGCGGATGCGCGCCTCCAGCTCATCCGGACGGATGCGGGGATCGAAATACTCCGCCTCGACGCCGTAGCGTCCGAGAAGACGGTCGGCGGCGCGGCGCGTGGGGCCGTAGACGGAATCGGAAAGGAGCACGTGCGCCCCCCTTTCCGTCATGGCCAGAAGCAGGGTGGAGATGGCGGCCAGCCCGGAAGGGGTCAGGAACGTCCGGTGGCCGCCCTCCACCTTCGCGATCATGCTCTCCAGCGCGCGGGTGGTCGGTGTGCCGTATCTTCCATACGGATATCCCCCCGATCCGCTCTCGTAGTCCTCCAGGGTTCCGGCCAGGATCGTCGAGGCGTGGTAGACGGGCGGATTGACGATGCCGTGCTCCGAAAAGGCCCTTGTGGCATGGGCGAGCATGGTCCGGCGGCCCCGGTGGTGTGGTGTGGACATCGATTGCTCCATATCATGAACGTGCATCCTGCATGGCGGGAAGGGTGGTCGGTCCAGCGGGAAAGTGTCAATCGGCCATTCCATGAAGAGGAAGGCTGGTCCCGACGATTGCCGCCATGTGGTCCACGGATCCCGCTTTCCGGAATGCCGGACGGGCGCGCGCCCGGAGGGGAGGCGTGCGCGATTGGCGGTTTCCCTCGAGGCGGGTTCGGTGATAGATAGGGAGCACCCGATCCACCGTTTCGTATCCGGGAACCGACATGGACAGCGACGAATTCTACCGCATCAAACGCCTTCCCCCCTACGTGTTCGAGCAGGTGAACCGGCAGAAGGCCGCCCTGAGGGCGAAGGGGGCGGACATCATAGATCTCGGGATGGGCAATCCGGATCTGCCGACGCCGGAGCACATCAACGCCAAGCTGATCGAAACGGTGGGCAAGCCCCGCACGAACCGCTATTCCGCCTCGCGGGGCATTCCGGGACTCCGCAGGGCCCAGGCCGGTTACTACGAGCGCCGTTTCGGCGTGCGGCTCGATCCGGAGACGCAGGTGGTGGCGACGTTGGGCTCCAAGGAGGGGTTCGCCAACATGGCGCAGGCCATCACCGCGCCCGGCGACGTCATCCTGGCGCCCAATCCCACATATCCGATCCACGCCTTCGGCTTTCTCATCGCCGGGGGAACCATCCGGCAGGTGCCGGCGGAGCCGGGAGACGCCTTCTTCGAGGCGCTGTACCGCGCGGTGAACCATTCCGTTCCCAAACCGCTGGCGGTGGTGCTCAACTATCCGTCCAATCCGACGGCCTATGTCGCGGATCTCGACTTCTACCGCGAGGTGGTGCGCTTCGCGCGTCGCCACGAACTGATCGTGCTGTCGGATCTGGCCTACGCGGAGATCTACTTCACGGACGCGCCGCCGCCTTCCATCCTGCAGATTCCGGAGGCCTTCGAGGTGGCGGTGGAGTTCACCTCCCTGTCGAAGACCTATTCCATGCCCGGCTGGCGCATCGGCTTCGCCGTGGGGAACGAGCGGCTCATCGCGGCGCTGGCGCGGGTGAAGTCCTATCTCGACTACGGCGCCTTCACCCCGATCCAGGTCGCGGCCGCCGCGGCGCTCAACGGTCCGCAGGACTGCGTGGACGAGGCGCGCCGCATCTACCGCAAGCGCCGCGACGTTCTGGTCGAGGCCTTCGGAAGGGCGGGCTGGGAGATCCCGCCGCCGCCGGCCACGATGTTCGCCTGGGCGCCGCTGCCGGAGCCGTTCCGCAGTTCCGGCATGGGCTCCCTGGAGTTCGCGAAGCTGTTGCAGGAGGAGGCGCACGTGGCCGTCTCCCCCGGCGTCGGATTCGGAGAGGACGGCGAGGGTTTCGTGCGCATCGCGCTTGTGGAAAACGAGCAGAGGATCCGGCAGGCGGCCCGCAACATCCGCAGATTTCTTGAAAAGCACGGACAGGCGGCCCATAAGGGCGCGAAGTCCGACCGGAAAGAGGTGAATCAGGCATCATGAGCGAACCGCTGAAGATCGGCCTGGCCGGCCTTGGCACCGTTGGCGTGGGTGTGCTCGACCTGCTGCGGGCGCACGAGGGGCTGCTCGAGCGTCGCTGCGGCCGCCCCGTCGAGGTGGTGGCGGTCTGTGCCCGCTCCCGCAAGAAACGCCGCGGCGACCACGATATGGACCGCTACGCGTGGTTCGACGATCCCGTGGCCATGGCGCGTTCGGAGGACATCGACGTCCTGGTGGAACTGATGGGGGGCGAGGACGGCCCCGCGAAGGCCGCCGTGGAGGCCGCGCTCGGGGCGGGGCATCACGTGGTCACCGCCAACAAGGCGCTGCTGGCCCATCACGGCACGGCGCTCGCCCGGCTGGCCGAGGAGAACGGCGTGGCCCTGAATTTCGAGGCCGCCGTCGCCGGAGGCATTCCCATCGTGAAGACCATGCGCGAGGCGCTGGCGGGGAACCGCGTCCGCCGCGTCTTCGGCATTCTCAACGGCACCTGCAACTACATCCTCACCAAGATGGAGGACGAGGAGCGCGATTTCGAGGACGTGCTGAAGGAGGCGCAGGAGCTGGGTTACGCGGAGGCCGATCCGACATTCGACATCGGCGGATTCGACGCCGCGCACAAACTTTCCATCCTCACCTCGCTGGCCTTCGGCACGGAGATCAATTTCGCCGATGTCTACGTGGAGGGGATCGGGAACATCACCCTGAACGACATCCGCTATGCCCGCGGGCTCGGCTACCGCATCAAGCTGCTGGGCGTGGCCGTGGACACCGGCGAGGGCATCGAGCAGAGGGTGCATCCGACGCTGGTGCCGGTCGGCTCTCCGATCGCCGAGGTCAACGGCGTGTTCAACGCGGTGGTCGTGCAGGGCGACTTCGTGGACGACGTGATGCTTTCCGGTCGCGGAGCCGGCGCCCATCCGACGGCTTCCGCGGTGGTGGCCGACATCGCCGACATCGCCCGCGGCAACGCGGTGCCGCCACTGGGCGTTCCGTCGGACCGTCTGGAGAAGTGCACGCGGGCACGCATGCGGGCCCACGAGGGCGGATACTACGTGGCCATGGAGCTTCCGGACCGTCCGGGGCAGGTGGCCGCCGTGGCGCGGGCCTTCGCGGACGAGAACATCTCCATCGAAAGCATCGTGCAGAAGGGAAGGGCGATATCCCGCACCGTGCCGCTTCGGGATGGCGAGACCGCGGAACAGACCGCGCCCTTCATCCTCATTACGCACGACACGATGGAAAGCGCCATGCGCGCAGCTCTGGAGCGGATCGAACGGGAGGGCCATTGCGTCGGCCGTCCGCGCATGATCCGCATCGAACGTTTCTGAACGGGAGCCTTCGCCATGCTCAACCGCACCCTGACCATCGAGGTTGCGAGGGTCACCGAGGCCGCCGCCATCGAAGCGGCCAAGTGGCGGGGGCGCGGGGACGAACGCGGCGCGCACATGGCGGCGGTGTCCGTCATGCACGCGGCTCTCGACAAGCTGGACATCGCCGGCGAGGTGGTGGTCGGTGAAGGCGAGAAGGTGGCGGCGGACCATCTCTGGCTCGGGGAACGTCTGGGCGCGGGCGGCATGGAGGTGGACATCGCCACGGCGCCGCTCGAGGGTGTGACGCTGACCGCCAAGGATCTTTCCGACGCCCTTTCCGTCTGCGCGGTGGCCGAACGCGGCACGCTCATGCGCGCGCCGCGCTGCTACATGGACAAGATCGCCATCGGCGGCGACTATCCCGAGGATCTCGTGGACCTGGACCTGCCGCCGGCGGAGAATCTGAAGCGGCTGGCGGATGCGAAGGGCGTTCCGGTCGGCGACATCACCGTCTGCATTCTGGACAGGCCGCGACACATGCGGCTGATCGACGAGGTGCGCGAAGCCGGTGCGGCCATCCGCCTCATCACCGACGGCGACATCGCCGGCATCATTCACGTCACCGATCCGGACGAGACGGGCATAGACATCTACATGGGTTCGGGCGGCGCGCCGGAGGGCGTTCTCGCGGCGGCCGCGCTGGCCTGCATAGGCGGCCAGATGCAGACGCGGCTGGTGGTGCGTTCGCGCGAGGACGCGAAAGCCATCGCCGAAGCCGGTATCGAGGACCCCCAACGCAAGTTCACGCTGTCCGACATGGTGCGCGGAGACGTGATCTTCGCAGCCACGGGAGTCACCGACGGTTCCATGCTGCGCGGCGTCCGCGTGCGGCGTGGATACGTCTCGACCCATTCGGTGGCGATGCGCGCGAAGACGGGAACCGTCCGCTGGAGCCGCGCCCGCCGGCGCGTCGACGAATCGGGCAACCTGCTCAATGGCGTGGTCTGAGCGCCTTGCGCCGCGCATGCACCGCCGGCCTCCGCCGTCCCGCCCACGGAAGGCGGCGCACGGTCGAAATCACTTGAAAAGCCTCCTCCGGCGGGCCAAAAACACAACCCTGTAACGACGGTTGTCCAAACGGAGCGCGCCGCCATGAGCAAGGGCAAGTTCTACATCACCACAGCCATCTCCTATCCGAACGGGGATCCGCACATCGGCCATGCCTACGAGGCGCTGGCAACGGACGCGCTGGCCCGTTTCAAGAGGCTGGACGGCTACGACACCTTCTTTCTGACCGGCACGGACGAACACGGGCAGAAGATCCAGCAGACGGCGGCGAAGATGGGCATGAGTCCGCGCGAGTTCGTGGACATGATGGCGCCGAAGTTCATGGAGATGGTGCGCGCGCTCGACTGCTCGAACGACGATTTCATCCGCACCACGGAGGAACGGCACTACCGGTCCGTCCGGGAGCTGTGGCGGCGCATGGCGGCCAACGGCGACATCTATCTCGGAAAGTACGCGGGGTGGTACTCGGTGCGCGACGAGGCCTACTACGCGGAGGACGAGCTGACCGAGAAGGACGGGCGGAAGTACGCGCCCACGGGCACGCCTGTGGAGTGGATGGAGGAGGAGAGCTATTTCTTCCGCCTTTCCGCATATCAGGACCGCCTTCTGGAGCACTACGAGGCGAATCCGGAATTCATCGGTCCGCCCGAGCGGCGCAACGAGGTGATCTCGTTCGTGAAGTCCGGTCTTCAGGATCTCTCCGTCTCCCGCACGACCTTCGACTGGGGCGTGCCCGTTCCCGATGCGCCCGGCCACGTGATGTACGTCTGGGTGGATGCGCTCACCAACTATCTCTCCGCCTGCGGTTTCCCGGACGAGGACGCCCCGCGCATGAAGTACTGGCCGGCGGACGTGCATGTGATCGGCAAGGACATCATCCGTTTCCACGCCGTCTACTGGCCGGCCTTCCTCATGTCCGCCGGCGTGCCGCTGCCGAAACGGGTGTACGGCCACGGCTTCCTGTTCAACAAGGGCCAGAAGATGTCCAAGTCGGTGGGCAACGTGGTCAGCCCCTTCGATCTGATCGAGGAGTACGGCGTGGACCAGGTCCGCTACTTCTTCCTCCGCGAGGTGCCCTTCGGGCAGGACGGCAACTATTCGCACGAGGCCATCGTCAACCGGATCAACGCCGACCTGGCGAACGATCTGGGCAATCTGGCGCAGCGCTCGCTTTCGATGATCCACAAGAACTGCGAGGGATGCATCCCGCGGCCCGGGGACTTCACCGACGAGGACCGGGCGCTGCTCGATGCGGTGGACGGCCTGCTGGAGGAAATCCGTCCGCATCACGAGGTGCAGGCGCTGCACAGGGCGCTGGAGGCGATCTTCCGCGTCGTCGCGGAGGCCAACCGCTATTTCGCATCGCAGGAGCCCTGGGCCTTGAAGAAGACCGATCCGGAGCGCATGAAGACTGTGCTCTACGTCACCGCCGAGGCGGTGCGCCAGTTCGGTATCCTCGTGCAGCCCTACATGCCCGGATCCGGCGCGCGCCTGCTCGATCTGGTGGCCGCCGGAGAGGACGAGCGCGACTTCTCCGCGCTGGGCGTGGCGGGCCGCCTTCCGCCCGGTCGCGAGATCGGAAAACCGAAGCCGGTCTTCCCGCGCTATGTCGAGAAGGAGGAAGGGCAGAGCGCATGAACGCACCGCTGATCGTCGATTCCCACTGCCATCTGACCTACGGCACCCTGCACAGGGACATCGGGGCCGTTCTCGAGCGGGCGGCGGCCGCCGGGGTGCGCACCATGGTGACCATCTCCACGAAGCTGGAGACCTTCCCCGACGTTCTCGCCACCGCGGAAGCCCACGAAAACGTCTGGGCTTCCGTCGGCACCCACCCCCACCACGCGGCGGAGGAGGCCGGCGAAGTGACCGCGGACCGGCTGGTGGCGCTGGCGGAGCATCCCAAGGTGGTCGCCATCGGGGAGGCGGGGCTCGACTATTTCTACGACCGCAGTCCGCGGGAGGTGCAGCAGGATGTGTTTCGACGGCACATCGAGGCGAGCCGTCGCACGGGGCTGCCGCTGGTCATCCACTCGCGCGAGGCGGAGGAGGACACCGCCCGCATCCTCCGGGAGGAAACGGAGAAGGGTGCGTTCCCCTTCCTGATGCACTGCTTCTCCTCCGCTCCATGGCTGGCCGAGGAGGCTGTGCGCCTGGGCGGCTACGTCTCCTTCTCCGGCATTCTGACCTTCCGCAAGTCCGATGCGGTGCGCGAGGCCGCGCGGCTCGTGCCCGAGGACCGGCTGCTCGTGGAGACCGACGCCCCGTTCCTGGCGCCCGAACCATACCGGGGCAAGCCCTGCGAGCCCGCCCACACGGCGGTCACGCTCGCCCGTCTCGCCGAGGTGCGCGGGCTGTCCGTGGAGGAGGCGGCGCGCATCACCTCCGCGAACTTCTTCCGCCTGTTCGGCAAGGCCCGCAGACCTTCCGACGTGAGCGAGGCGGCCTGATGGGCGGGGAGCTGCGCTTCACCATACTCGGCTGTTCGTCCTCCGGCGGCGTGCCGCGCATCGGGGGCGACTGGGGTACGTGCGATCCCGGCGAGCCGCGCAACCGGCGGCGGCGGTGTTCGCTTCTGGTGCGGCGCGGAGAGGCGGAGGACGCCGAGACGAGGGTTCTCATCGACACGTCGCCGGATCTGCGTGAGCAGCTTCTTTCCGCCGGCGTCGGCGTCGTCGATGCCGTGCTCTACACGCACGAGCACGCCGACCACATCCACGGCATAGACGATCTGCGCGGCGTCTATTTCAACCGCGGGATGGAGCGGGTTCCCGTATACGCCAACGACCGTACCGCCAACATTCTGGTGAACCGTTTCGGCTACTGCTTCTACACGCCTCCCGGTTCCGCCTATCCGCCCATTCTCGATCTGCACCGCATCGAGGAGTACCGGCCGGTGACCGTTTCCGGGGCGGGAGGGGAGATCACGGCCCTTCCGGTGGATCTGGAACACGGGCATTTCCATTCCTTCGGCTTCGTCATCGGCGGGTTGGCCTACATGCCCGATCTCAACGGCATCCCGGAGAGCACGATTCCCCATCTGGAGGGACTGGACGTGTGGATCATCGACGCCCTGCGGCCCGGTCCGAAACCGCATCCCACCCATTTCATCCTCGAGCAGACGCTCGAATGGGTGGAGCGGCTGAAGCCGAAACGGGCCATCCTGACCAATCTCCACGTCCTGATGGACTACCGGACGCTGTGCGAGACGCTGCCGGAAGGGGTGGAGCCGGCCTATGATGGTCTGGAGATCGTCCTGCCGGCATGAATATGCGCGGACGCCGGATCATTCGTTGCCGGCATCGGCTTCCCGTCCGCGATGCAGCAGGAAATGCACGGCCGTGTCGCCGTAGCGGCGACGGTCCGCCAGCTCGAAACCGTCGGGAACTTCCAGGGGGCTGTGCGCTTCCTCCTCCACGACGGCCAGCGCCCCGTCCTCCATCCAGCCGCCTTCGGCCAGCGCCCTCAGAGCGGCGGTGCCCATGCCGCGCCCGTAGGGGGGATCGAGAAACACCACGTCGAACGGTTTCATCGGGGCGCAGCGTCCCATGCGCGTCGCGTCGCGACGCCATATCTTCGTGATGCCGGAGAGCCCCAGCGCCTCCACGTTGGCCCGGATGACGCCGCGCGCCCTGGCATCCGTGTCCACGAAGAGGACGAACCGTGCGCCGCGCGATGCGGCCTCCAGCCCGAGCGCCCCGGATCCCGCGAAGGCGTCGAGCACGCGGGCGCCGGCCAGGGGAGGCGCGAAGTCCGCGTGTTCCAGGATGTTGAAGACGGCCTCGCGCACCCGGTCCGTGGTCGGGCGCGTGGAGCGCCCTTCGGGAGCGGATATTCCATGTCCCCGGAAACGGCCTCCGACGATGCGCATGTCCGGTGTTCCCTCAGTCGTTCTCCAGTTGCCCGAACAGCCTGCCGAGCTGTTCCTTCAGCACCTTTCGCGGAACCTCCTCCACGGTGCCGCGTTTCAGGTCGCCGAGCTGGAAGGGACCGTAGGAAACGCGCAGCAGACGGTTCACCTTCAGTCCCAGATGCTCGCAGATGCGGCGGATCTCGCGGTTTTTGCCCTCCCGCAGGGCGAATGTCATCCAGGTGTTGGCCCCCTGGATGCGGTCGATCCGGGCGTCGATGGAGCCGTAGCGCACGCCGTCGATGGTCACGCCCTCCTTCAGTTTCTCCAGCGCTCCGGGGTTCACGCGTCCGTAGGCGCGCACGCGGTAGCGCCGTGTCCAGCCCCGGGAGGGCAGTTCCAGCTCGCGTGCGAGACGTCCGTCGTTGGTCAGGAGCAGGAGTCCCTCGGAATTCATGTCCAGCCGCCCGACCGTGACGACGCGCCCCAGCTCCGGCGGGAGGCGGTCGAAGATGGTCGGCCGCCCTTTCTCGTCGTGATTGCTTACGATCAGACCGGTGGGCTTGTGGTAGCGCCACAGACGCACGGGCTCCGGAGAGGGCAGGGGCTCGCCGTCCAGCAGCACCTCGTCTTCCGCCGTCACGTTGCATGCGGGCGAGTCCACGACCCGGCCGTTGACCATGACGCGGCCGTCGGCGATCAGGCGCTCCGCCTCGCGCCGGGAGCAGATGCCGGCGCGTGCGATGCGGCGTGCGAGCCGCTCGCCTTTTTTCATTGTTTCGGTCATGCTCAATGAGGTAGGCCATCGACAGGCAATGCACAACAGGGCGGGGACATGAAACTGCTTCCCGAGGCCATGGAGATCGCCCTTCAGGAGGCGGAGGCGGCGGCGGCGCGCGGCGAAGTGCCCGTCGGAGCGGTCGTCGTGGATGCGGGTGGCGACATGCTCGCCCGTGCTGGAAACCGCACGCTGGAGCTGAAGGACCCTTCCGCCCATGCGGAGATGCTCGCCATCCGCGAGGCCTGCCGCCGGACGGGCAGTGAACGCCTGCCCGGGTGCGACCTGTACGTGACGCTGGAGCCGTGCGCCATGTGCGCCGCCGTCATTTCGTTCGCACGCATACGCCGACTCTATTTCGCGGCGGATGATCCGAAGATGGGTGCCGTCCATCACGGCCCCCGTTTTTTCGCACAGCCCACCTGCCATCACGTCCCGGAAATCTACGATGGCCTGGGTGCGCGTCGGGCGGCGGATCTGCTGAGGGATTTCTTCGCGCGGCGGCGCTGACCGCACCTTATCGGATCCGCGTTTCCCACCGAGTCCGTCCGGGCGGCGGTCGCCTTCTCACGTCGCGGCGGGAATGCACGAAGGCCATGCGGATCCTGGCCCGGATCCGCATGGCCTCTGTGCATGCTCGTCGGCAAACCCCGTACCCATGTACTCCATACCACTGACAGAAACGGCCGGCCCGGATCCGGACCGGTGCGGACGTTCCCGGCGATCCCGCCGGCCGGGACGGGATCGGAACGGCCCGCGCTTTTCTGCCGAACGGAGCATGCCGCCTCCCCGGAAGGGGAGTGGGAGGCATGCTTCCACCGGAGATTGCTGAAACTTTGACGAACAACCCCGGATATGTGGAAAACGTCCGTTTCCCGTCGTGATGCATGCAATACATGGTGGCGGCGCATGCCGGACGCGCCCGCCGGGGGCTGCCCGCCTCCGCCGGCCGGCCCACGCGACCAGACCGACGGATGCGGGTCGCCCTCTCGTCCCGTCGCTCAGAAGCGGTAGTTCACACCGACCCGGACGATGCTGACGCTGTCGTCGTACCAGTAGGGGTCGGCATCTT
Organism: uncultured Rhizobiaceae bacterium; assembly: GCA_964430935.1. Taxonomy (GTDB): domain Bacteria; phylum Pseudomonadota; class Alphaproteobacteria; order Rhizobiales; family Aestuariivirgaceae; genus Thermopetrobacter. The sequence continues at coordinate 27,605 of CAYSHK010000064.1, read as the reverse complement.
CCGTGTATCCGTGGTGCTTGCCGAAGTCCATGTAGAGATATTCCGCCTTCGCGGACCAGGCGTCCGTCAGGGCGTATTCGACACCTGCGCCGACCACCCAGCCGGTGCGCATCGAACCATCCCACGAGGATTCGTTCCAGTTGTTGCCGACGGTCCAGTTGTCGGTATCCATGAACGCCAGACCGGCGGTGCCGTACAGCAGCATGGAATCTCCGAAGAGATAGCCGACACGGCCGCGCACCGTGCCCCACAGGGGGCCGAACTGGGATTTCCAGCCGTGGGCGTCGAACACGGCCTTGTCGTCGTCCGACAGGTTCATGATTCCGACATCCGCTTCGATGCCGGCGACGATTCCGGAGCCGAAGACGAAATTGTAACCCGCGGTCACCGATCCCGCGAAACCGTCGGGCGAAACCTCGTCGTATCCGTGGTTGTCGCCACGGTCCAGCTGTTGCCGGCTCTCACCGAATCCGTAGCCCAGGGATCCTCCGAGATAGAAGCCGCTCCAGTTCCTGGCGACATCCGCATAGGTCGGTTCCGGAGTACCCCGTACAGGTGTCGCCACGATGGTTCCGCGCAGATTGCTGTCCAGACGACTGCCCTTGCCCGTGGTGGTGGATGCCACCGTGGCCGGGTTCGCCTTTTCGATGGCCGCTCCCGTGGCCGTATCGCATGCCTGGAACTGCGCAAGAGATGCAATGCACGCCAGAATGGTGCTGATAGACATGGTTGTTCGTTCCCTCTCGTCCCGTTGCAAAGTGTGTCCGCCAGCCCCGCAAGACGTGAAGGAATATGGTAAACGGCTGTGTCGGCAGCCTGACGAAACCCGTTCGGACAAGGGGAATTGCTGTGAAGGAGCGTGTTGGATTTATGGCGGAATTGGTAAACTATATGCACCGCCATACCGCGGCCGGACGAATGCCGCAGTTTCGTCAGTATGGTGAACGTTTGGTTAACGTAACGGGATATGCAACGGGTCGAGAAGGAACAGCACGTTAACCGCGGAAACTATTGCACGCGGTGGTGGTGCTTTCAATCTTTCACTTGTCGGTTGTTGAATATATCCCCGCGGCTGTGACTCTTCTGCAACACCCGTGTGGATGGTGTTCGGTCGGGGGGCGTATCCAGGAAGGCGTCAGCCGGCGTCCTTGAGGATTTCCTGATGGCGTTTGAGCGCCGCTTCTGGCGTCGCGTAGGCTTCCTGCCGCTCGACGGACCAGTAGCGCAGCTCGTCCAGGGGGATGGGCTGTCCCGTCACGGCGCAGCGCACGAAATCGCCCTTCTCGACGACCTCGAAGTCGGCGTCGAGAAAGCGCACGCGGGCTTCGCGGCTGCCCAGTCCGAAAATGCCTTCCCTGTTCATGGCGCCGTTGATAGCCGATCACGTGGGCGGATCTCAAGGAGAATGTATTTCACGTTTCCGTTCCGCGGGGCCGGGCGTCCGCATCGGCGCGGGCCGTCGGCGGTCAGAAAAGGGATCCCTGATCGTCGCCGGGATTTCGCGATTTCCGCCTTCTGGCGCTTTTCGGCGGGGCGCTTCCCCCCGCGATGGCCGGGGCTTCGCCGTCCGTGAATTCGATGGAGAGGGCCATGCCCGGTCGCACCATCGCCTTTCCGGTCAGGGGGGTGCGGTTTTCGGCGTCGCGCACGACGGCGTATCCACGCGAGAGAACGGCGCGATAGGAGAGCGATTCCAGCATTCTGGATGCGGTATCCAGCCTCTGGCGGCGTCTCTGACCTTCCGAACGCATGGCCAGCTCCAGCCGTCTGCGCAACTCCTCCACCGTCCGCCCGCCGTCCCGGATGCGTCTTTCCAGAGTCAGGGGCACGAGGCGCGAGGCGGCCGCGGTCAGCTCGATGCGACGGCGTTCCACCAGACTGCGCAGGGCGGCGTCCAGTCGCGAGGCCGCGGCGTCCAGCCTCTGGCGTGCCAGCGCCAGCACGTCGTCCGGTCGGGGCAGGGCCCTCGCGGCGGCGAGGACCCTGTGCCGCCGCTGTTCCATTCCAGTCGTCATGGCGCGCAGCATGCGGGCACCCAGCTCGCCCACCCAGGCCAGCAGCTCGGCGCGGACGGGAACGGCCTTCTCCGCGGCCGCGGTCGGCGTGGGGGCGCGCCAGTCCGCGGCGTGGTCGATGAGCGTCCAGTCCGTCTCGTGGCCCACGGCGGAGATGAGGGGGATTTCCGAGGCTGCCGCGGCCCTCACCACGGCCTCGTCGTTGAAGCCCCACAGATCCTCCACCGACCCTCCGCCCCGGGCGACGATGATCAGGTCCGGGCGCGGTATGGCGCCATCCCGTGGCAGCGCGTTGAAACCGGCGATCGCCTCGGCCACTTCCTCCCCGCAGGTCTCTCCCTGGACGCGCACCGGCCAGACGACGACCCGCCGCGGAAACCTGTCGGCCAGTCTGTGCAGGATGTCGCGGATGACCGCGCCGGTCGGCGATGTGACCACGCCGATCACCTCCGGCAGCCAGGGGAGGGGCTTCTTGCGCTCCTCGTCGAAGAGTCCTTCGGCCGCCAGCTTCTTCCTGCGTTCCTCCAGAAGGGCCATGAGCGCACCGAGGCCGGCGGGTTCCAGCTTCTCTACGACAAGCTGGTATTTCGACTGGCCGGGATAGGTGGTGATCCGGCCCGTGGCGACGACCTCCATGCCCTGTTCGGGCTTGAATTTCTGCCGCGCCGCCGTGCCCTTCCACATGACGGCGGCGAGCACGGCGCGTTCGTCCTTGAGATCCAGATAGACGTGACCGGAGGCGGGGCGGGAGACGCGCCCCACCTCGCCGCGCACCCGCACGAAGCCGAAGGTGTCCTCCATCGTCCGCTTGATGGCGAAGGAGATGTCCGAGACGGAATATTCCACCACGTTGGCCGGCGGTGCGGGTTCGGCGCCTTCCTCGATGATCTCGCCGGTGATGGGATCTATGCGGATGCCTGTGGACATGTGGCTGCCGTAACCTCTCGACCCTTGCCGGAAGTCCGGGGACTGTATCATAAATGCCGCGTGGACAAACACCCTCGGGAAAGGACGCCATGAACATCCTTCTCATCGGATCCGGCGGTCGCGAACATGCGCTCGCCTGGAAGATCGCGCGGAGCCCCCGCACTTCCACGCTTTTCGTCGCGCCGGGCAACGCCGGCATCTGCGAGGAGGCCGAATGCGTCTCCCTGGATGTCGCGGACCATGCCGCGGTCGTGGATTTCTGCGGACGCAACGACGTGCGGCTCGTGGCCGTCGGTCCGGAGGCGCCGCTCGTCGCCGGTCTGGCCGACGCGCTGGCGGAGGAGGGGATCGCCGTATTCGGTCCGCGGAAGGACGCCGCCCGGCTCGAGGGCTCGAAGAGCTTCACCAAGGACATCTGCCGCCGCCATGGAATTCCCACGGCCGGCTACGCCGTTTTCGAGGACGCCGGATCCGCGCTCGCCCACCTGCGGGAGAAGGGGGCGCCCATCGTCGTCAAGGCGGACGGCCTCGCCGCCGGCAAGGGCGTGATCGTGGCCACGGACATGGAGACCGCGGAGGCCGCCATCCGGGACATCTTCGGCGGTGCTTTCGGCGAGGCGGGCGCGAAGGTGGTGCTGGAGGAGATGCTGGTCGGCGAGGAGGCGTCCTTCTTCGCCGTATGCGACGGGCGCACGGCGCTGCCTCTGGCCACGGCGCAGGACCACAAGCGGGCCTTCGACGGCGACGAAGGCCCCAACACGGGCGGCATGGGGGCCTACAGCCCCGCGCCGGTGATGACCGACGAAATGTGCGGGCAGGTCATGGAGCGGATCATCCTGCCCACCATGAAGGCGATGGAGGAGGCCGGCTGTCCGTTCACCGGCGTGCTCTACGCCGGACTCATGATCACCGGGACGGGGCCGCAGCTCATCGAGTACAACGTGCGGTTCGGCGATCCGGAATGCCAGCCCCTGATGATGCGGCTGGAGACGGATCTGGTGGACATCATGGAAGCGGCGGCCGGAGGCGACCTTGCCGGCGGGACGGTGGAATGGTCCGACAGGGCCGCGCTCACCGTGGTCATGGCCTCGAAGGGCTATCCGGGCCCCTATGGAAAGGGATCCGTCATCGGGGGCGTGGAGCGGGCGGAGGAGGATCCTCTCGTGAAGGTCTTCCATGCCGGGACCGCGCGCGGCGAGGGCGGGGAGCTGCTGGCCGTCGGCGGCCGCGTCCTCAATGTGACGGCTCTCGGGGACACCATCACCGAGGCGCAGCGCCGGGCCTACGCCGCCGTGGAAAGGATCGACTGGCCGGAGGGCTTCTACCGGCGCGACATCGGCTGGCGCGCCGTGGAGCGCGAGAGGAAGGCCTGATTCGCCGCGTTCCCTCTCCGCGGGCGGCCTGGTGGTGTCGGCATTCCGCCGCGTGGGGGAGATGGCGGCATTTTCCGCCGCTTTCCCCGGGGAGGAGCCCGGCGCGGAAGGACGCTCCGGATCCTACAGGTTCTTCAGGACGCTGCCGAGCACGTCCTCCAGAACGGAGGCGTCTCTGCGCCGGCGGCGCGTGCGGCGCCTGCTCCGGCGTCTTCCGCGGTGGCGCCTGCGACGGCGGTAGCGGTGGGAATAGCGTGCCCGCCTGCGCCTGCGGCGGGGGAGCAGGGCCCGTGCGAGCCCCTTCACCAGGCCGTCGATCAGGGCGGAGACCAGCAGGGCCAGAAGGCCGCTCCCGGCGGATTCCCCGCTTGCCGCCGCGGACATCGCGGGCAGGACTTCCGTGCGGTAGCGCCGGGTCATGGCGGCCACGGTCAGCACGGCGGAGAAGGTCATGAGCCGCGCCGCGAGTTCGGGGGACATGCCTTCCGGCACGGGCGCGGCCTCGCGGGCGGCCTGGAGGGATCCGTAGAGGTGTCCGAGAATGTCCTCGCCGTCGGCAATGGCGTCGCGGGTGGTGATCTCCCGTTCCTTCCCGAGATATTCTTCCGCCTCGCCGTCCTCCAGCAGGTCGAACACGGCTTCGAGTTCCGCTTCGTCGTCGCCGGCGCGCTCGCGGATGCGTGCGGCTACGACCGGCACCTGGAGGCGCAGCAGCTGTTCCATCTCCTGCGGGGAGATGCCGGCGGCCGCGGCGATGGCGGCCACCTGCCGACCGCCGTTCGCGGTGATGACGTGTTCCACGAGTTCCATGTCCGGGAGGTTTGCCCGGCCGGGGGCGGCCGGTCAAGCTTCGCGTGCGAGGTTGCGGATCAGCCGCCAGGCGGTCCATGTGGCGGCGAGCCCGACGAGGGAGGAGCCGATGGCGGATCCGGCGAAGAGCCCCCATGCGCCCCAGAGGGCGGACATGATCTCGACGGGGACGATGGTGCCCAGGGTCGCGCGGGCCCAGTTGAAGCCCGTGGACCAGCGGGCCTTTCCGAGATTGTTGAAGGCGGCCTGGGCGACGAACTGGCCGCCGGTGAAGATCCAGCTCCATGTGAGCCAGGTGCAGAAGAAGGTCACCAGCCTGGCGGCTTCTCCGCCGACGGAGAACCACCGGGGGGCGTCCTCGCGGAAGATGAAGAGGATGCCGGCCATGAGGAGGGTGTAGCCCGTGGCGAAGACGATTCCCGCGAGGAAGGTCTCCTTCACCCGGTCCATGCGTCCGGCGCCGAAGTTCTGTCCTATGATCGGCCCGACCGCTCCGGAGAGGGAGAAGACCACCCCGAAGAAGACCGGCGCGAGCCGGTTGACGATTGTGGATGCCGCGACCACCTCGTCCCCGAAACGGGCGGAGGCGAAGAGGATGTAGGCGACGAGGAACGGGGTCGCGAGCTGGGTCAGCGTGGCGGGAATGGCGATCTGTGCGATGTCCGCCGCGTCGCGCCGCAGTTGGGCGGGGGAGGGGCGGCCCAGCATGCCGTGGATGCGCGACAGGCCGTTCCAGCCGACGAGAAGCGAGAGCAGGTTGGCCGCCACCGTCGCGGTCGCCGCGCCCGCGATGCCCATGTCCAGTCCGAAGATGAAGACCGGATCCAGAACGGCGTTGGTGAGGGCGGTCGCAAGCGTCACGTACATGGCCCGTCTGGCGTCGCCGATGGCCCGCAGGCTGAAGCTGAGGATGATGGCGCTGGCGATGAGCGGAAAGCCGATGGCGACGATGCGCAGATACACCGCCGCCTCGTCGAGCGCCGCGCCGGACGCCCCCAGAAGCGACAGGATGGGGCGGGTGAGGGTTTCCGCGGCCAGCAGGAGCAAAAGCCCCGTTCCCGCCGCGATGAGCAGGCTGGAGGTCGCGAACTTGCGGGCCCGTATCCGGCGCCCCTTTCCGAGATTCACCGCGACGAGCGCGCCCGCGGCTATGCCGCCGCCGAGGGCGATGGATATGTTGACGAAGGCCAGAATCCCCGCGAAACCTATGCCGGCCGTCGTCTCCACGCGGCCGAGCATGGAGATGAACCACAGATCCGCGAGATCGACGGCGAACATCGACATCAGGCCGATCGCGCCCATCAACGCCATGGCCAGCACGTGTCCCGGGATGGAGCCGCTGAGGAAGCGGGCCTGCCGGGCATGCGGGGCGGGACGCGGCCTGGCGCTGTCTGTCCTGTTCCGATTCATCGGCCGTTCCGGAGTGATCGACGGGGAAGGCGGATCCTGAATGCGCCAAAAACGATGGAAAGGCAACTTGCGGTACGGAAACGTCCCGCGCCCGCGCCGGCTTTCCCTCCGGATCATGGACGGTCGTCCTTTGTCATTTCGCGGGGGAGGGGTCATACTTCCCACGGGCACCGGATGAGGGAGATGAAGAAATGACGGCACCGACCATCGGTCTGGCCCTGGGGGGAGGGGCCGCGCGCGGGCTTGCGCACATCGTCGTGCTGGAGGCGCTGGATGCTCTGGGCGTGCGGCCCGCGGTGATCGCGGCCTCCTCCATGGGGGCTCTGGTGGGCGCGGCCTATGCCTCGGGCATTCCCGCCTCGGACATCCGCGCCCATGCGCTCGACGTTCTGGGCAACCCCCGCTCCGCGGCGCGGCGCATTCTGACGGGCGGGGACCGCAGCCCCCTTTCGCTGCTCAATTTCTCCCTCTCCCGTCCCGTCATGATAGACGGGGCCCGTCTCGTGGATCTGGTTCTCCCGGAAGGCGTCGCCGAACGCATCGAGGAGACCGAGATACCCTTTCTCGTGACCACGACGGATTTCTACGCTGCCTCCGAAATGCTCATCCGCGAGGGGGACATGCGCTCCGCCGTGGCGGCCTCCATCGCCATTCCCGGCCTGATCGCCGCGCCGAAGCTGAAGGGACGCCTGCTCATCGACGGAGCCATCAGCAATCCCGTGCCGTTCGACCATGTGCGCGAATGGGGCTGCGACGTGGTGCTCGCCGTCGAGGTCACCGGTCAGCCCGTGCCGGACCGCAGGGGAAAGGGTCGCCGCCCCGGCGTCACGGAGCTCGCCCTGGGGGCCACCCAGATCATGCAGCTGCAGATCGCGGCACTGATGCGCCGTCTGGATCCGCCCGACATCTGGATCGATCCGCCGGTGGACCGCTTCCGCGCCTACGACTTCCTCAAGGCGGCGGACATTCTGGAGGCCGCCGAACCGGTGCGGGAGCAGGTGATCCGCGAACTCTCCGCCTTCCTCTGATGATACCTCCGGACGGCGCGGAGCGCATACCGGGCCGGGAAATGGAGGGAACACCGCTTTTCCCGTGGTTTCTCCGAGAATGAAGAAATGCTGCCTCATATGAAGGTATTCCTTTGGCGTGTGGTGCGCACATTCATGTTTATCATAAGTAATGCTAGTGCATTGTATTTTATGAAGGCCATATATTAGATGAATGTAATATAAGGAAAATATAATATTTCAATATGTCTATTGAATTACACATTTATGCCGCTATAATCACCTCGCCGTTAAGGGGAAATATTCGGTCTTTCTCATATTAGGCGCATTGAATTCGTTTGTGCGCCGGGTGTGTCAACGGAAAGGGGGAGGGTGCCTTGAAGTTCAGGGTGTCTGCGAAGAGGCTGGGGGTGATATCTGCTGTCTTCGCGGCCGGTGTTCTGTTTACATTTCTGTTCAATGCCGGTCTTGCCTATACGAATACAACGGAATTCTGCACATCCTGCCACTCCATGCAGTGGAACAAGGAGGAATGGCAGGATTCCGCGCATTTTCTCAATCATGCGGGCGTCCGCATCGGCTGTGCGGACTGTCATGTTCCGAAGCAGTTCCTTCCGAAGATGTACGCGAAGGTGATGGCGTACAAGGATGTGCTGCATGAGGTGCTTGGAACCATAGACACGAAGGAGAAGTTCGAGGCCCGCCGGTGGGAGATGGCCAACCGGGTCTGGGCGAAGCTGAAGGCGACGGACTCCCGGGAGTGCAGGAACTGCCATTCGTGGGAGGCCATGGCCATGGACGAGCAGGACAAGGTGGCCCGCAAGAAGCATGGTCGCGCCCGGGACGAGGGCAAGACGTGCATCGACTGCCACACGGGCGTGGCCCACGATCTGCCCGACAAGCCGGAGGGGGTGCAGTGAACAGCAGGAACGCATCGATCAGGGGCGGGGGGGAGCGTGCGGCGGCGCGTTGCCGGGGATGTTGCGTGCTGGCGGTTCTGGTGGCGGTCGCGGGGATGATGGGAGGGCCGTTGGCCGGAGCCATGGAAGTGCCTCCGGAGACGGTGCTCGACAAGCCGGAGGCCAAGAAGGCCTGGAAGAAGCTCGCGGAGAAGTATGTCGATACCTCCGAGGATGCGAAGGAGCTGCGCATCGCGGCATCGATCGGCGATACCGACACCGTGCGGGAGCTGATCGAGAAGAGGGGCGTCAGTCCCAATGCCGCGAATCAGTTCGGCAAGACGCCGCTGATGATGGCCACGGAGAACGGAAATTTCGACACCGTTCTCTATCTCCTGCGCAAGGGAGCGGACGTGAACGCCCGTACGGTGGCCGGGTGCACGGCCCTGACCTTCGCCGCCGAGAACAACTATCCCCGCCTCATCGCCATCTTTCTCGATCGCGGAGCCATGCCCGACGTCCAGACGAACGCCGGGTGGACACCGCTCATCTACGCGGCGCGGCATGGCAATCTGCGGGCCGTGAAGATGCTGCTGCATCACGGCGCGAAGCTCGACGTCAGGGACAAGTTCGGGCGCACCGCTCTCATGCTGGCCGCGGAGAAGGGGCATGACGAGGTGGTGCGCGAACTGCTGAAGGCGGGAGCGGATGTCGAGGCGCGCGACAGCCGTTCGCATGCGACGGCGCTCATGCTGGCCGCGGACAACCGCCACTACCGCGTCTGCAATACGCTTCTGGAGCACGGGGCGAAGATCGACGCCCGCGACGACGATGGCGAAACGGCGCTCATGCGGGCGGCCGAGGAGGACAACGATCCCGTGGTCCGCGTTCTGCTGGCCAGGGGCGCCGGGGTCGATCTTCAGGACAAGGATGGCGAAACGGCGCTCATGAAGGCGGCACGCAACGGGTCCGTGCGCGTGGCGCGCATGCTTCTGGACATGGGGGCTGATCCGTTCCTGAAGAACCGGAAGGGGGAAACCGCTCTCGACATCGCCCGTGGCGTCAAGGCCGAGAAGGTCGTGAAGCTGCTCGAGGAGCGGATGAAGAAAAAGGGCCAAATGGACGGAAAAAAATGAGTTTCTCCGTGGGGGTGCAAGGCGACAGCTGGCTTTCACGGAACAACACGCCAACGGCAAGGAGGAGAAGACATGCCAGGCAAAACACGAACCTACCTCATCGTGGCGGGGCTCTCACTGGCGCTTGCGGCAACGGCGCAGGCCCAGCAGAAGAAGAAGGAACTCGTCACCGGCGCCTCGGCCCAGATGCTGGCCGTGACCTGTGCCGGCTGCCACGGCCCGGACGGCGCGTCCGGCGGCCCCGCGACGCCCACCATCTCCGGGTTCAATCCGGAGTACTTCATGGAGGTGATGGAAGGTTTCGCTTCCGGGGAGGTGCCTTCCACGATCATGGGCCGCATCGCCAAGGGCTATTCGAAGGACGAAATCAAGCGGATGGCGGAATACTACGCCAAGCTGCCCTTCGTGCCGGCCAAGCAGAACTTCGATCCGAAGCTCGCCAAGAAGGGCGCCAAGCTGCACGAGAAGTACTGCGAGAAGTGCCATGCCGAGGGTGGCAGGAAGCCGGAGGAGGATTCCGGAATTCTCGCCGGTCAATGGACGCCCTACCTCCACTTCACCATGGAGGACTTCAGGAAGGGTGACCGCGAGATGACCAAGAAGATGAAGAAGAAGCTGAAGAAGCTGCTCGCCAAGGAGGGCGACAAGGGCATCCAGGCGCTGATGCACTACTGGGCCTCGCAGCAGTGAGAGCTTCGCATTCCAGAGGAATTCTCTACGGGAGAGACGACATGACGAACAGGTACAATCGCAGACAGATCATCAAGGCGACGGGCGCGGCCGCGGCCGTCGGTGCCCTGGGCATGCCGACAGTGGCGCTCGGCGCCTCCAAGAAGGTGGTGGTCGTGGGTGGCGGCCCCGGCGGCGCCACGTGCGCCCGCTATCTGAAGATCTTCGATCCGGGCATCGAGGTGACGCTCATCGAACCCAACAAGACCTACCACACGTGCTTCATGTCCAACGAGGTCCTGGGCGGTCATCGCACCATAGACTCCATCGCCTTCGGCTACGACGGACTGAAGAAGGCCGGCATCAACGTGGTCCACGACTACGTCACCGCGATCGATCCGGAGAAGAAGGTGGTGAAGACGAAGGGCGGGCAGGAGTTCGCCTACGACCGCTGCGTGGTCTCGCCGGGCATCTCGTTCCGTTTCGAGACCATCGAGGGCTATGACGAGGCGGCCGCGGAGAAGGTTCCGCATGCCTGGAAGGCCGGTCCGCAGACGGTGCTGCTCCGCAAGCAGCTCGAGTCGATGGCCGACGGCGGCACGGTCGTCATCTGTGCTCCGCCGAATCCCTTCCGCTGCCCGCCCGGTCCGTACGAGCGCGCTTCGCAGATCGCCAGCTACCTGAAGAAGCACAAGCCGAAGTCCAAGGTGATCATTCTCGATCCGAAGGAGAAGTTCTCCAAGATGGGGCTGTTCACGGCCGCCTGGGAGAAGTTCTACGGCTACAAGACCGATAACGCCATGATCGAATGGCACGGCGCGGCGGAAGAGGCCGGCGTCGTCAAGGTGGATGCCGCCACGAAGACGGTGACCACCAAGTTCGGCGAGAACATCAAGGCGGACGTGCTGAACGTCATTCCGGCGCAGAAGGCGGGCGTGATCGCGCATCAGGCCGGTCTGGCGAACGACTCCGGCTGGTGTCCGATCGACCTGCACACCTTCGAATCGACGCTGCACAAGAACATTCACGTCATCGGTGACGCGTCCATCGCGAAGGGCATGCCGAAATCAGGCTACGCGGCCAATTCCGAGGCGAAGGTCTGCGCCGCCTCCATCGCCGCGCTGCTCAACGGCAAGACGCCGCCGCCTCCGTCCTATGTCAACACCTGCTATTCCATCGCGGCCGAGGACTGGGGCTTCTCCGTCGCGGCGGTCTACCGGCTGGCGAAGGACGGCTCGAAGATCGTCAAGGTTTCCGGCGGTCTGACTCCGAAGGATGCGCCTCCGGAGTACTACAAGCGCGAGATGATGTACGCCCACAGCTGGTTCACCAACATCACGCGCGACATTTTCGGTCTCTGACACCGAAGGGGAACGAAGCGACGGCACCCGGGCCGGAAGGGGCTTCCCCTTCCGGCCCCTTTCATGGCGTTCCCGTCTTCCGCCGGGTTGCGGAAATCTTCCCCCCGGTTCTGGAAACGGCCGCGGAGCCGTGCCACAACAGGTTCCGGAATTTCGGAAGGAGACCCCGGACCATGCGGACCTTCGAAAGGGATCTGAAGCTGGAGACGTCGGCATCGCTGTCCGTCCTCGACATCACGGAGGACGTGCGGCGGGCGGTGCGGGATTCGGGCATCGTCTCCGGGATGGTGACGGTCGCCTCCATGCACACCACGTGCGCCGTCAGCGTCAACGAACATGAAGAGCGGCTTCTCGCGGACATCGAGCGGTTCTTCCTGGAACTGGTTCCGCCCGACCGTCCATGGAAGCACAACGACCTGCATCTGCGGGAAAACGTTCCGCCGGACGAACCGGAGAACGCCCATGCGCATCTGATCGCCATGATGCTCGGCAATGGCGAAACTCTGGCGATCCGGAACGGCATGCCTGTGCTGGGGCGCTATCAGTCCGTGCTCTTCGTGGAGCTGGACGGCCCCCGCACCCGGACCGTCGCCGTTCAGGCGATGGGCACGGCGGCCGGGCAGGGAGCCTGAGCAGGCATTCTCCGGCGCTCTATCTGCGAAGCTTCAGGCGGGGAATCCCCTTGGAATTGCGCAGGCCGACGAGCCAGCCGCCTTCGCGCTCCACCGTGCCGCATTTCGGCTTTCCGTGCGTCCAAACGCGGAACGACACGCAGAGAACGTCCCCCTTCACCTTCCAGCGGCCCACGTCGATCTTGTTCGTGTACTGCGCGCGCAGCGTACCGTTCCCGAAGATCTGCACCTTCGCCTTCCGGCCCTTCCAGTAGGCGGTGTAGACGCCGTGCAGCTTGCGCAGTTCGGAGCCGGGAACCCGTCGTCCGGCATCGGCCGCAGGGACGCTCGCGGCGACGAGAAGCGCGGAGAGAACGGGAATGGAGAGTCTGCGCATCGGTATGCCTCCCGTGAACCAGACATGCGGCGCGGCCGGATGGCCGGCGGGACCTCCCGACAGACCGGGCCGCGTGCGCGGCGACCTTCTCTTCCGTCCGTTTGGGAGTTGGATGGCGCGCCCTAGGGGAATCGAACCCCTCTTTCCAGCGTGAAAGGCTGGCGTCCTAGCCGATAGACGAAGGGCGCGTCGCGGGCTTCTATAGGGGGGATTCGCCGACTGCGCAAGAGGGCGCGGGAAAAATGCGCCTCCGCCGTTCAGGAGGTTCTGGCGGCGTCCGTGACGAGGAGCTGGGCATCGTGCCGCCCGTTCCAGTCGTCGATGGCCAGCCGTCCCGCGACATGCAGGGGCCAGGGGCCGGCGTCGAGCAGTGCGTTCCCCAGCTCCGTGCCCACGGCCCGGAAGGCCACGGCGCGTAGACGGGATCCGTCCCCGGCGCGGAGCGTGCAACGGACGTGCCGTTCTCCGACGACCGAGGCCCATTCGACCCGGTGGGCGGGAAAGGCGAAGACGGGGGCGGGATTGCCGGAGCCATAGGGGCCGGCCCGTTCCAGGAGCTCCACGAGATCCGCCGTCGCGCCCCCGGCCGCCAGCGCGCCGTCGATGGCCAGTTCCGGCCTGTCGGGAAGGGCGGCCAGATCCTCGGCCATGGTCCTCTCGAAGAAGGCGCGCAGGTCTCCGATGCGCTCCGGTGGCAGTCCCATGCCCGCGGCCATCGCATGTCCGCCGCCGCGGGTGAGGATGCCCTCGGCCACGGCCCTTGCCACGGCCCGCCCGATGTCCACGCCGGAAACGGAACGCGCGGAGCCCACGGCCTCTTTGCGCCGCGCGTCGATGCCCAGCGCGACCGCCGGAACGGAGAAGCGTTCCTTCAGACGCGAGGCGATCAGGCCAAGGACGCCGGGGTGCCAGTCCTCGCCGGCCACCACCAGCGGGCGGCGCCCGCCACCGGCTCCGTCCAGCAGCTTCTGCGCCTCGGCCGCCGCCTGTTCGATGAGCTCGGCCTCGATCTCCTGACGCTCGCGGTTCATGGCTTCCAGCCGCGCCGCCAGCCGCTGGGCGGTGGCGAGATCCCGGGCGGTGAGAAGCTCCAGCGCCTCGCGGGCATGGCCGATGCGTCCCGCCGCGTTGATGCGGGGGCCGAGGACGAAGCCCAGGGCGTAGACGTCCGGGGTCCGCTTCAGCCGGGCGGCGTCGGCCAGCGCGGCGAGGCCGGGCCGGGCGCGTTTCGCCATGACGCGGAGGCCCTGCCTGACGTAGGCCCGGTTCAGGCCGCGCAGGGGCACCACGTCGCACACCGTGGCCAGCGCCACCAGATCCAGCCATTGGAGAAGATCCGGCCTTTCGCCCCGCCATCCCCCGTCGACGAGGGCGCGCATGATGGCGGCCAGCAGCAGGAAGGCCACGCCGGCCGCGCAGAGATGGCCCTGGCCGGCTTCGTCGTCCGGTCTGTTCGGATTGATGACGGCGTGCGCGGGAGGCAGGGCGTCCCCCATCTGGTGGTGGTCGACGACCACCGTTTCCAGCCCCATGTCCGCGGCGTGGGCGAGCACATCGTGCGCCATGGCCCCGCAATCCAGCGTGACGACGAGCCGGATGCCCCTTTCGGCGAACGATTCCATCGCCGCGCGGGAGGGGCCGTAGCCTTCCTCCGTGCGGTGCGGAATGTGGGTGTGCACGTCGTCCAGGCCGCAGGCGCGGAGGAATTCCGAAACCATGGCCGTGGAGCATGTTCCGTCCACGTCATAGTCGCCGATGATGCCGACGGGCTCCCTCTCCATGATCGCGCGCGCGATGCGCTGCGCGCCTCTGGCCATGTCGCGAAGGGAGTCCGGCGGGGGCATCAGCGTGCGCAGGCGCGGATCGAGGAAAGCGGGAGCCTCCTCGATGCCGACGCCACGCGCCGCCAGCACGCGCCCCAGCACCTCCGGAAGGTCGTGCCGCTGGGCGATGGCCAGGGCGGTGCGGGGATCCATCGGGCGCTGGACCCACCTGCGGCCCGTCACCGAGGAGGCCACGCCCAGAAAGTTTCCGTCGTCCGCGATGTCCAGCATGCCGGTACCCGATGCTCGAGCCTGACGAATCGCCGGAAGGGGCGATTCCGCATTCCGCCGCATGGTCCACTCCGCGCGGAGGGCATGCAAGCCCCCGTCGCGCGCCGTCCGCCGTTCCTCCACATCATTCTCCGGCCGTTCTCCCGCCGTCGCGTGCGGTTCCGGATCGCGGATCCCGCCGCAGGGCGTCCCATGAATAGATGGCCAGGGCCGTCCAGATCAGCGCGAAAGTGATCATGTGCGGCGTGTCGAAGGGATCTCCGAAGATGAAGACGGCGGTCAGGAACATCAGGGTGGGGGCGATGTACTGCATCAGGCCCAGCGTCGAAAGGCGGATGCGCCGCGCCGCGGCGGCGAAGAAGAGCAGGGGCGTGACGGTCACCGGCCCGGCCAGCAGCAGGACGGTCGTATACCATGCGTCGGAGCCGAATTTCAGGGATTCGCCGAGGCCCCAGCGCAGGACCGCCAGCACCGCCAGCGCCAGGGGGAACAGCACGATGGTCTCCACGAACAGGCCCTCCAGAGGACCGGCCGGCATGGTCTTGCGCAGGAAGCCGTACATGGTGAAGGAGGCGGCGAGCAGCAGCGCCAGCCATGGGAAGACGCCCGCGGACACCGTGAGCCACAGCACCGCCATGGTGGTCAGGGCGATCGCCGCCAGCTGGGGCCGGGTGAAACGCTCTCCGAGGAACAGGAAGCCCACCAGCACGTTCATCAGCGGGTTGATGTAGTAGCCGAGCGAGGCTTCCATGGTCTGCCCCGTGTTCACAGCCCAGACGAAGAAGCCCCAGTTGACGGAAATGAAGAGGGCGGAAGCGATGAGCACCCGCGCGGTGGAGAGGCTCTTGAGGGGGGCGAGCGCGGAGCGCATGCGGCCGGTCAGCAGCACGAGAAGGCCCGCCACGGGCAGGGACCATATGGCGCGGTGCGCCACGATCTCCCACGCGGATGCCCCTTCCAGAAGGTGGAAGAAGAGCGGATTGCCGCCCCACAGTCCGTAGGCCGCCAGCGCGTGCAGGACGCCACGTGTCGCTTCCGATGTCCGGTCCCTGTCCATGGGGACAGCCTTGCCGCAAACGGAAGCGAAAAGATAGTGGGAGGATGGTCGAAGGGAACTCCGGAAGCGAATTCGGGGGGAAGGGCGGAGCCGGCGCCGCGATTTCCGTCTGCTGGCGGGGAAGGCCCCCGGCTTTTCAGGCGGGGCCCTGTTCGCGGAGCAGGTCGGCCAATTGCCGGAAGCCCTCCGAGAGCGGCGAGGCGGTGCGCCAGACGAGGGCGATGTCGCGCCCCGGCGCGTCGCGCAGAGGACGGATGGCGAGTTTCAGGCCTGCGGTGATGCCGCCGCGCAAGGCGAGTTCCGGCAGCAGGGTGACGCCCGCGCCGGCGGCGGTCATCTGCGCCAGCGTGAACAGGCTCGTGGCCTCGAAGGCGGCTCCCTTCTTCCGTCCCTTCAGCCGGCATGCGGCGAGTGCGTGTTCGCGAAGGCAGTGCCCTTCCTCCAGCAGCAGCAGCGGCGTGTCGTCGTCCATGGCCCCGAGCGCGCACTCCTTTTCTTCGGCGAGGGGATGCCCCTCCGGCGCGGCCAGCAGAAAGGGATCGTGGAACAGCACCTCCGTCGTCAGCCCCTTGAGATCGGGCCAGGGCAGGGCGATGACCGCGCAGTCGAGCTCTCCGGCGCGCAGTCGCTCCAGAAGCGGGGCGGTGCGATCCTCGCGCAGCAGGAGATCCACGTCGCGGTGCCGTTCGTGCAGGGCCGTCACGGCGCGCGGCAGCAGCCACGGCCCGATGGTCGGAATGACGCCCATGCGCAGGGGGGAGGGCAGGGTGTCCGCCCGTCTGCGGGCCATGTCCACCATGTCCTCGGCCATGAGAAGGATTTCGCGGGCGCGCGCGGCAAGCTGGAGGCCGAGCGGAGTCAGGCGCACCGTGCGTCGGGTGCGTTCGGCGACCGGTGCTCCGAGGATGCGCTCCAGTTCGGCGATGGAGGCGGAAAGGGAGGATTGCGTGACCAGACATTTCTCCGCCGCCTTGCCGAAATGGCGGGTCGCGGCCAGGGCCACGAGATGGCGCAGATGCCGCATGGAGGGAACGGGTTTGCTCATGATCCCTGATTAATCGAAAATATCTATCAAAACAACAGGAATTACGAGTTTCACTTATTATTTGCGGGTTGGCATGGTCGGAAGCGTCAACGACGACAACGTCAGATCCAGGAGGAACCGACCATGAGCAACAGAAAACCGGAACGACTGACTTCCGCATCCGGGTGCCCGCTGGGCGCCAACGACCGGTCCCTGACCGCCGGCCCGCGAGGACCGCTGCTGGTGGAGGACTGGCCGCTCTTCGAGAAGCACGCGCACTTCAACCGCGAACGGATTCCCGAGCGCATCGTGCATGCCAAGGGGTCGGCGGCCTATGGCACCTTCACGGTGACCGGCGACGTCTCGGAGTACACGAAGGCTTCCGTATTCGGGAAGCCGGGGCGGAAGACGGAGGTCTTCCTGCGTTTTTCCACCGTGGCCGGGGAACGGGGCGCGGCGGACGCCGAGCGGGATGTGCGCGGCTTCGCGGTGCGCTTCTACACGGAGGAGGGCAATCTCGACATCGTGGGCAACAACACGCCGGTCTTCTTCGTGCGGGATCCCTACAAGTTCCCGGACTTCATCCGCTCGCAGAAGCGCGATCCGCGCACGAATCTGCGGAATCCGACCGCCATGTGGGATTTCTGGTCGCTGAGCCCGGAAAGTCTGCACCAGGTGACGATCCTGTTCTCCGATCGCGGCATTCCCGCCAGCTACCGGCACATGAACGGCTACGGTTCGCATACGTACAGCTTCATCAATGCGGACGGCGAGCGGTTCTGGGTGAAGTTCCATTTCAAGACCATGCAGGGCATCCGCAACCTGACGGAGGAGGAGGCGGCCGCGATCATCGGCCGGGACAGGGAAAGTCATCAGCGCGATCTCTACGAGGCCATCGAGAACGGCGAGCATCCCCGCTGGCGGGTGATGGTGCAGGTCATGCCCGAGGCGGACGCGAAGCGGACCCCCTACGACCCCTTCGATCTGACGAAGGTCTGGCCGCATTCGGACTATCCGCTGATCGAGGTGGGCGTGCTGGAGCTGAACAGAAACCCCGGCAACTACCACGCCGAGGTGGAGCAGGCGGCCTTCTCCCCGGCCAACATGGTACCGGGCGTGGCCCATAGTCCCGACCGGATGCTCCAGTTCCGCATCTTCTCCTACGCGGATGCGCAGCGCTACCGTCTGGGCGTGAACCATGACATGCTGCCGGTGAACAGGCCGCGCTGTCCGGTCCACAACTATCACAGGGACGGCATGATGCGCTTCGACGACAATGGTGGCGGAGCGGTCAACTACGCGCCGAATTCCTTCGGCGGACCGGCGCCCGACGCGGCTTTCGTCAATCCGCCCCTGGAGCTGGAGGGAACGGCATGGCGGCATGAGCCGGGCACCGGCCAGGTGGTGGACGACTTCCGGCAGGCCGGAGATCTGTTCCGGCTCATGGACGATACCCGGAGGGGCATGCTGATGGACGCCATCGCCGGCGCCATGACCGGCGTCCCGGAGGAGATCGCGAGGCGTCAGGTCGCGCTCTTCCACAGGGCCGATCCCGCCTACGGAGAGGGCGTCGCCCGCAGACTGGGCATCGGCGTCTGATGCGTTTCGTCCTCCGGCCGCGTCATGACGTGGCGCAACGACAAGGCCCCGGTGCGGTTCCGCGCACCGGGGCCCGTTCCTTTCGGCTGCCGGTCACTTTTCGCAGGTGCCGGCCTCCTCCAGTTTCCCGCACTCCTCGCACAGCCGCCCGGTCGTCGGCCTGTAGTGGCGGATGGTGTAGTCCTCCTTCGGCCAGTCCGGGCAGTTCCTGCACCAGTGCCAGGTGTCGGACTTGTACTGCCTGCGATAGTTCAGTCTTTCCATGTGCAGTTCCTCCTCCTGTATCTATCGGATACGGATGAAAAACCGCGCCTCGCGGGCGCTGGGAAAGTCGGGGGAAAGACCCATCCGGCGAACGCCACGGCGTGCCGTTCGCCGGAACCGGATTGTGGGCGGCGGCGTCGTTCCGCATGACGCCTCAGCCGTTCAGCACGAAGGTGAGCTTCATGTTGACGTGCCATTCCCTGATCCTGCCATCCTCCACTTCGCAGGTGATGTTCTGGATCCAGACGCCCTTGACGTTTTCGAGGGTCTCTTCGGCCTTGGCGATACCCTTTTCCACGGCGTCCTCGATGCCCGTCGTGGAAGCGGCGGTGAGTTCTATGACCTTTGCGACAGCCATCTTGCGGACTCCCTTCCTCTACGCTTGCCGCGCCCCTCTGCAAGATGGACATATGCGCGGGCGTGCGGGATACAAGTCAGCAGGACTTACCTATGGCGGTTGCGGACGATGGATGGACGCGGGCAAGGGGAGGGGGGACGTGTCGCGGGGCGGTCAGTCGTCCGAGGCCGGTTTCGGGTCCAGCGTCTGGAGATAGGCGAGGATGCCGGCGATCTGCTCGTCCGTCAGGAACCGCAGGGAGAGCATGTCGGCTCCAGGGACGCCGTTGCGGATCTTGTGCAGGGCCTGCTGCGGCCTGTGGCGGGCCACCCAGCCAAGCGCGGGGCGGTCGCCCTCCTCGCCCTCGATGTAGGCCTTTCCGTCCGCCTGGTGGCAGGAGATGCACGTGCCTTCGTAGATGTCCTTGCCGACGAGAGGGTTGCCCTTCGCCTTGCCCGTGGCATCCATCATCTTCGTGACGTCGTGCTGGCCGCGGGACAGGAAGTAGGCGAGGGCCTCCCGCATGGGAGGAGGGAGGACACGGCCGTAGAAAGCGTGCGAGCCGGTGGTGAACCGTTCGATGATCGTCTTTCTGGACAGGCTCCGGACATTGCGCAGGGAAACGAACTTCGGCGAATTCATCAGCCTCTTCAGGTGCCCTTCGCGGCCGCGGTAGTCCCATCCGTGGCAGGCCACGCAGCGCCATGTGTCCGGTGCCGGGATGGCCGCGCCGGCGGGATACTGCGGATTGCGCCCCTTCGGGGGCGGAACGTTCAGGACCATCCAGAGGTTGTCGTAGAGTTTTCCGCCGAGGGAGAGGAGCCACTTCCGGCCGAGCGTATCGTCCCGGCCGCCTGTTCCGCCCGCGGCGGCGGACAGGGTCATGGCGACCATGAGACAGACGGCCGCCACCGTCCCCGGGATGCGCTTCATGGCTGTCCTCCTTTCTCCCCTTTGCCAAGTGTACAGGGAGGAGGCAGTTTGGAAATTGATTCCGGTCAATCCCGCAAGGGCTTCATATATCGAGAGAAATCAGAAGCGGGACATGATCGGACGGCTTCTCCCATGCGCGCACGCGCCGGTCGATTCGCGCGCCGTCCAGATGGTCCGCGGCCTGCGGGGTGAGGAGAAAGAAGTCGATCCGGATGCCGTCGTTCTTCTGCCAAGCCCCGCCTTTGTAGTCCCAGAATGTGTAGAGTCCGGGTTCGGACGTCCATGCGCGCAGGGCGTCCACGAGTCCGAGATTGAGCAGTCTGCGCCAGGCCGCCCGCGCCTCGGGGGAGTACAGGGCGTCACCTTCCCAGTGCTCGGGGAATTCGGCGTCCTCCGGCGTGGGGATGATGTTGTAGTCCCCTCCCGCCGCGAATGGTTCCTCGAGCTTCAGAACTTCCTTCATGTGGGCTTCGAAGGCGTCCATCCAGCGGAGTTTGTAGGTGAACTTCTCCGTGCCGAGAGGATTTCCGTTCGGCGCGTAGAGGGACGCCACGCGCACCACGCCTCCGTTGTCGCCGGGAATGGTCGCCTCCATGTAGCGGGCCTGCGGATCGTCCTCCATGCCGGGCAGACCGCGGCTCAAGTCCTCCATGGGCCGGTTGCTGAGGATGGCCACGCCGTTGAAGCCCTTCTGCCCGTGCGTTTCGACGTTGTAGCCGAGATCCTCGAACGGCTGCCGGGGAAAGGCCTCGTCCACCGTCTTGATCTCCTGCATGCACAGGACGTCCGGCCGGACCTCCTTCAGCCATGCGGTGACGGTCTCGATGCGGGCGCGGATGCCGTTGACGTTCCACGTGGCGATCTGCATGGCGTTGCCTCTTGTTTCCGTGGGAGGGCGGATGCCGGGCGGCCGGTCAGCGCCTGCGCACCTGGCAGAGCACCACCCATGCCGGCCCGCCGCAGCCGTCGGGCCAGTAGAGCACGGCCTCGCCCGGCCTGTACATCCCGCAGGTGTTGTCGCCGCCGCAGTCGCAGTTGGTGACCATCGGGCACTTGCCGGAGCGCGACGGCTGCCATGGCGTGCTCCAGCGCCGGCCCGGACCGCGCAGCTTCTTCCACCGGTAGACGAAGCGTCCTCCCCGCGGTTTGCGGAACCTCTCGCCCAGAACGGCGTCGTTGGGCCAGCGGTCGGGCAGGGCGGCCCGCTCGCAGCGCTTCAGCGCGGCGCGGCGCACGGCCAGCTCGCCGCGACGCTCCGTGACCGTGGCGGTGCGGCACCATCCGAAATGCCTGTCGTAGTTCAGCGTCCATCTCGGTCCCCGATAGCCGCAGCCGGATTCGCGGGCGCGACGCGCCTGCTGGACGGAGATGCTGGCGTATTCGCGGCAGGACTCCAGATCCGCGCGGGCCGGCATGCGCTCCCGTGGCGGTGCGTTCCTGCAGCGGCGGATCAGGCTTTCCCGCGCCGCGGTGTTGGCACGGGCCTTTTCCGGGGGATTTTTCATGCACCAGTTGAAATAGACCGTGCGGGAGTGTCCCCAGCGGCCGCCGGTGTACCCGCAGCGCAGTTCCCGGTTCTGCCGGTTGGCCGCGACGGCCCGGTCTGCGTATTCGTTGCAGAAGGCGGTTTTTTCGGCCTGCATGCGCTCCCTCTGCCGTGCGTCATCCTCCACTGGTAGGGTTTCGTCGGTGGTGTCCAGTCCGTCGGAGGGAGGTTCCCCGGCCCGGCGCACGGGCGCATCCTCCGGAGCTTCGGCGGGCGTGTCCGTGGCGGGCGGTGCCGTTCCGGATCCGCCGTCCTCCGTCGTCGCGGGCGGTGAGGTTTCCGTGCCGCCGGCATCTCCCGCGTTCTCCTTGCCGCCGGGCCAGACGGCGCGATCCTTCACGCCGGAGACGCAGCAGGTGTCCTTGCGCTTCTCCCCGACGCTCTCCTTCAGGAAGCACTTGGCCCGCTTCGCCCGTTTGCCGGGCCAGCTGAAGGTCCAGGCGCGACACCGGCTGTCCTTTTTGCAGACGTTCTCACAGAAGGACGGAACGGGAGAAATGAGTTCGAAGCTGCGATAGTCGCCCCCCTGGAGGTCCGTGTCCGGCATACCGGCCGCGAGGGCTCCGCCGGAAAGGGACGGGAAGAGGAACAGGGGGAGAAGCAGGGCGAAGCGCCCGAGAATGGAGATCACGTGATGCATGCCAGTTTCCGATTCTCGTTCAAGCTGCCCGCCTCCCGCATGCCTGCGGAGATGAGCGCAATGTTGTGACCATCTTGTGACATTCATGCGACGGTCGGATAGCTGCCGGCCATCTGCTGCCTCAGCAGTCCGAGCGCGGTCTGCAGGGCCTGGAAACGCACTTCCGCGCGTCCGATGTCTCCGAACCGGAAGCGGATGGCGATGGTTTCCCCGTCCCGCGCGGCGGAGGCGAAATGCACCAGTCCCACCGGCTTTTCCGGCGTTCCGCCACCGGGGCCGGCGATGCCCGTTATCGACACCGTCAGGTCGGCGCGCGAGCGGGCCAGCGCGCCTTCCGCCATGGCGCGGGCCACCTGTTCGGAGACGGCGCCGTGCGCCTCGATGAGTTCGCGCGGCACGCCGAGCAGCTCCTCCTTCGCCTCGTTGGAGTAGGTGACGAAGCCGCGTTCGAAGACCAGCGACGATCCGGCGACCGAGGTCAGCGCGGCGGCCACCAGTCCGCCGGTGCAGCTTTCCGCGGTGGCGATCATCAGGCCGGATTCGCGGGCCATGTCCAGAGTGTCCTTCACCTCGATGATGGTGTCGCGGTCGAAATCGAACATCAGTCCAGCTCCCCGATGATCACCGTGGCGGTGGCCATCGCGGCGATGCCCTCCCGCCGGCCGGCGAAGCCCAGCCTTTCGGTGGTGGTCGCCTTGACGGACACCCGCTCGCGCGGCATGTGGAGGATCTCCGCGAGGCGGGTGCGCATGGCCTCGACATGCGGGCGCAGCCGCGGCGCCTCGCAGATGATGGTGACGTCGCAGTGGTTCAGGCGTCCCCCCCGGGCGCGCGCTAGCTCCGCCGCCCTCTCGAGGAAGATGGCGGACGGGGCGCCCTTCCAGCGCGGATCGGAGGGGGGGAAGTGGGTCCCGATGTCGCCTTCGGCGAGCGCGCCGAGTATGGCGTCGGTGAGGGCGTGCATGGCGACGTCCGCGTCGGAATGCCCCTTCAGGGCGCGCTCGTGCGGAATGCGGACGCCGCACAGCGTGAC
Source organism: uncultured Rhizobiaceae bacterium (assembly GCA_964430935.1). Taxonomy (GTDB): domain Bacteria; phylum Pseudomonadota; class Alphaproteobacteria; order Rhizobiales; family Aestuariivirgaceae; genus Thermopetrobacter. The sequence continues at coordinate 4,503 of CAYSHK010000064.1, read as the reverse complement.
ATGGTCCCCTTCGGTGAAGGCGTGGACGTCGAATCCGTTGCCGGTGCGCACGTCGATCATGCCCGCCCCTCCAGCCGTTCCTCGGCCCACTCCAGGTCGTGCGGCGTGGTGATCTTGCGGTTCGCGGGATCGCCCTCCACCACCGCGACCTCGAATCCGGCGCGCTCGGCCACCGCGGCGTCGTCCGTGAGATCCGTCTCGCCTTCGTCGCGGGCCTGCCGGTGCGCCGCGAGGATCGGGGCGAGATAGAAGGTCTGCGGCGTCTGCGCCGCACGCAGCGCGTTCCGCGGCACCGTTTCCACGATGATGCCGTCTTCGTTCACCCGCTTGATGGTGTCCACGACGGGCAGGGCCGGGATGACCCCTTCATGCATGCCCAGGGCTTCGAGGAGCCTGTCGATCAGTTCCGCTGAGACGAAGGGACGGGCGGCGTCATGGATCAGCACGATGTCGGGCGCGCCCATCTCCCGCCGCGCCAGCGCCTCCAGGCCGTTGAGGACGGAAAGCTGGCGGGTGGGGCCGCCGACGACCGGCATGGGCATGCGGAGCCCCTCCACGGCGTCGGCGAACAGTTCGCCATGGGTTTCCCCGATCACCGCCTGCACGACGTCGACCCCGGGATGGTCCAGGAAGGCCTCCAGCGCGTGGCGGATCACGGCCCGGCCGCCGAGCCGCAGGTACTGCTTCGGAATTTCGCCGCCCATCCGGGTGCCGGATCCGCCGGCGACGACCAGCGCCGCGACCGTCATGTCCCAGCTCCGCGATCCTGTGCTATGGTGTTCATGATTTCAGGTTTACCCCGACGGTCGGGACAAGACAACGCATCCCCTTGTCGAAAGCCGGAAAGGCGCATACTATGCCCATCAATTGGGCATAATTCCTTTCTGGTCAAAAAATGAGCATATCCATAGGTCCCGTCCGTACCCGGAATCGTGTGTTCCTCGCCCCCATGGCGGGGGTGACGGATGCGCCGTTCCGTGCCGCCGCCTGGCGCCGGGGGGCGGGGCTGGTGATTACCGAGATGGTCGCCGGGGAGGAGCTCGCCCGCGGCCGGCGGGAGATGGAACGCCGGATACGCTCCATGACGCGCATACGGCCCTTCGTCGTGCAGCTGGCCGGGCGCGAGGCGCGCTGGATGGAGGAGGGCGCGCGGATCGCCCGGGATCTCGGGGCGGACGTCATGGACATCAACATGGGCTGCCCGTCGCGGATGGTCGCCGGCAAGCTGTCGGGGGCGGCGCTCATGCGGGATCCGGAGCGGGCGGCGCGGCTTGTCGAGGCCGTCGTGCGCGGGGCCGGTCCGGCTCCGGTGACGCTCAAGATGCGGCTGGGCTGGGATGCGGACGAGATCACGGCGCCCCGGGTGGCCCGCCTGGCCGTGGATGCGGGCGTGCGGATGATCACGGTCCACGGGCGGACGCGCAATCAGTTCTACCGTGGCCGGGCCGACTGGGCCGCGGTGCGCCGGGTGGTGGAGGAGGTGTCCGTTCCCGTCGTCGTGAACGGGGACATCGTGGACGAGGCGTCCGCCCGCGCGGCGCTGAAGGACTCCGGGGCCGCCGCGGTCATGGTCGGACGCGCCTGCAGGGGGCGGCCGTGGTTCGCCGGCGAGCTGGCCGAACGGCTCGATCCGGGTTCCGGCATTCCCCCCCTTTCCCTGGCCGAGCAGATCGTCGAGACCCGCCGGTTGTACGAGGACATGCTGAGCTTCCACGAGCCGCCGCATGGGGTGCGGATCGCCCGCAAGCATCTGGCCTGGGCTCTGGAGAGGTGGCACGAAGCCGGTTTTCTGTCGCCCGAGGAGGCGGCGCGCTGGCGCGCCCGGCTCGTGCGGGAGGACGATGCGGACAGGGTGCGGGCCGTGCTGGCGGAGCTGGCGGGCCGACTTCTGGAAAGGGAGGCGGCATGAACACGGACAGGGACATCCGGCCGGCCCTGCTGATGGCCATACCGAATCCCCTGGTGGCGATCGGGGCGAACGACGAGATCCTGTTCGTCAATGCCGCGGCGGAGCAGTTCTTCCAGACTTCCGAGCGCTCCCTGAAACGGCACGGCCTTGCCGGCATCATACCCTTCTCGTCTCCCCTGTTCCGTCTCATCGAGCAGGTGCGCGGCTCCGCCGTGACGGTGAACGAATACGACGTGACCATCGGCACGCCCCGCACCGGTGGGGAGCGCAACGTCGATCTGCAGGCCGCTTTCGTGCCGGACGTGCCGGGATGCGTGATCCTCCAGATCTGGCCGCGGTCCATGGCCCAGAAGATCGACAGGCAGCTCACCTATCAGGGCGCGGTGCGCACCGTGACCGGCATGGCGGCCATGCTGGCGCACGAGATCAAGAATCCCCTGTCCGGCATCCGCGGCGCGGCGCAGCTCATCGAGCCGGCACTGGAGGAGGAGGACCGGGCGCTGACGCAGCTCATCTGCGCGGAGGCGGACCGGATCCGCGATCTCGTGGACCAGATGGAGGTGTTCACGGACGAGCGTCCGCTGGAGCGCAGGCCGGTGAACATCCACGACGTGCTCGACCATGTGAAACGGGTGGCGGAAAGCGGATTCGCCTCCGGCATTCCCGTTCACGAGATCTATGATCCCTCCCTGCCTCCGGTGTACGGCAACCGGGACCAGCTCATCCAGGTGCTGCTGAACCTCGTGAAGAACGCAGCCGAGGCCATCCGCGCGTCGGGACAGGGCGGGGAGATCGAGCTGCACACGGCCTTTCGGCCCGGTGTGCGCATCGCGGTGGCGGGCAGTCCCCGGAAGGTCTCCCTTCCTCTGGAGGTGAAGGTGCGCAACACGGGATCGCGCATTCCCGACGACATCAGGCCGCACATCTTCGAGCCGTTCGTGACCTCCAAGCCGTCGGGAAAGGGGCTGGGACTGGCGCTGGTCGCCAAGATCGTGCGCGATCACGGCGGCGTGGTGGAGGCCTCCAGCGGGGACAGCTGGACGTGCTTCCGCATCCTGCTGCCCCTCTACGAGGAGGGGGCGGAGGAATGACGGCGGGACGGCGGCCCCCCGCGGCCGGCAGTGAAGCGAGGGACGGATGAGCGAGACGCAGAAGACCATTCTCGTGGTGGACGACGACGCTGCCGTGCGCACGGTGCTCACCAGGGCGCTGACCCGTGCCGGATACAAGGTGAGCTCCGGCGGCAGCGCCTCGGCCATGTGGCAGATGATCAACTCCGGCGAGGGGGACGTTCTGATCACGGACGTGGTGCTGCCGGACGAGAACGCCTTCGAGATGATCCCGCGCATCAGGAGCCGGCGGCCGGACATGCCGATCATCGTCATGAGCGCCCAGAACACCATCATGACCGCCATCACGGCGGCCGAGAGGGGGGCCTTCGAGTATCTGCCTAAGCCCTTCGATCTCAACGAGATGCTGGGCGTCGTGCGCAGGGCGCTCGAACAGGCCGCGTCGGCCGCCGCGCGCAAGAAGACGGCGGGCGGTTTCGCCGGCGAGGATCTCCCGCTGATCGGACGCTCCCGCGCCATGCAGGACATCTTCCGCATCATCGCCCGCATGACCCAGACCGACCTCACCGTGATGATCTACGGCGAATCGGGGACGGGCAAGGAGCTGGTGGCGCGGGTTCTGCACGATTTCGGCAAGCGCCGCCGGGGCCCCTTCGTCGCGCTGAACATGGCGGCCATTCCGCGCGAACTGATCGAATCGGAGCTGTTCGGCCACGAGAAGGGGGCCTTCACCGGTGCCGCGCAGCGCTATGCCGGCCGTTTCGAGCAGGCCCGCGGCGGAACGCTGTTTCTCGACGAGATCGGCGACATGCCCATGGAGGCGCAGACGCGCCTTCTGCGGGTTCTCCAGGAAGGCGAGTTCACGACGGTGGGCGGCACCAAGCCCATTCGCGCGGACGTGCGCATCATCGCGGCCACCCACCGCAATCTTAAGCAGATGATCGCCACCGGGCAGTTCCGCGAGGATCTCTATTTCCGTCTCAACGTGGTGCCGGTGCGGCTGCCTCCGCTGCGGGAACGGCTCGACGACATTCCCGATCTCGTGAACCATTTTCTCAAGCAGGCGAGCGAGGACGGGCTGGCGCACAAGCGTTTCAGTCCCGAGGCCATGGAGCTGCTCAGAAAGCACCGCTGGCCCGGCAACGTGCGGGAACTGGAGAATCTGGTGCGCCGCATCGTGGCCATCTATTCGGAGGAGGAGATCGGACCGGAGATCGTCAAGACGGAGCTTGCCGAAACCGGCGAGGCCGCTCCCTCCGCGGAGGCCGCCTCTTCCGCGTCGCTCTCCGAGCGGGTGGAGGACTGGCTCAACGGCTATTTCGCCCGCTACGGCGAGAGCCTTCCGCCTCCGGGGCTCTACGACAGGGTGATCCGGGAGGTCGAGGCGCCCCTGATCTCCGCCGCGCTGGCCGCCACAGGCGGAAACCAGCTGCGCGCCGCCGAACTTCTGGGCATCAACCGCAACACCCTGCGCACCCGCATCCGCGCCCTCGGCCTGACCGTCATGCGCTCGGGCAGGCTGGG
>CAYSHK010000063.1:0-17366 GCA_964430935.1 uncultured Rhizobiaceae bacterium | reverse complement strand
GTGACGAATTCGTCCTTGCGGTATCCCTGGATGTAGAGCAGGGCGGTGAGGTCGCCGTGGTCGATGCGCACGTCCGCCACCTTCCGCAGAACCGGCTTGGCGTGCAGGGCGACGCCGATGCCGGCTCTCTCGACCATTCCGGCGTCGTTGGCGCCGTCGCCGACGGCGAGGACGTCCGCCTCGGTGATCCCGAGTTCCTCCACCAGTCTCTCGAGCGCCTCCACCTTCGCGTCCTTCCCCAGAACGGGTTCGGCGACTTCGCCCGTGAAGATCCCGTTCTCCCGGAGCAGGCGGTTGGCCTGGTAGCTGTCGAAACCCACGACGCCGGCCACATACTCCGCAAACGGTTCGAAGCCGCCCGAAACGAGTGCCGCGCGGGCGCCGTTGGCCTTCATGGTGCGCACCAGCGTTCCGGCGCCGGGCGAGATGGTGATGCGGCAGACGATCACCCGGTCCACGGCCTCCTCGGGGATGCCCTTCAGCAGGGCCACGCGCTCCAGAAGGGCGTCGCGGAAGCCCAGCTCCCCCCGCATGGCGCGGGCGGTGATGTCGGCGACCTCCTCGCCGATGCCGGCTTCCGCCGCCAGCTCGTCGATGCATTCCTGTCCGATGATGGTGGAATCCATGTCGGCGATCAGAAGTTTCTTGCGGCGGCCGCCGAGCGGCAGCACCGCCACGTCCACGGGCAGCCCCATGAGGCGTCCGCGGATCCGGTCCTCCAGCGAGCGAGGATTGAAGTGGCTTTCCGGCGGTGGCGTGAAGGCGATCTCGCAGGCTTCGCGCCCCTCTTCGTCCAGCCAGCGCAGCTCTGGACCGAAGGGCGCGACCGCGGCGATGGACTCGGCGAGGACGTCCTCGTCGATTTGCCCCTTGCCGGGCGCGTGAATGAGCACGATAACGTGGTCTGTGGACTGCATGGAGAACGGTGGATACCTGCGGAATGAACGGACGCGCCATCCTTATCGCAGGGCCGACGGCCTCGGGCAAGTCGGCGGCCGCGCTTTTCCTCGCCGAACGGCTGGGGGGCGTGGTGGTCAATGCCGATTCCATGCAGGTGTACCGGGATCTGCGGATCCTCACGGCCCGTCCCGATCCGGAGGAGGAGGCGCGCGTGCCGCATGCGCTCTACGGCCATGTGGATGGCGCCGTCCGCCATTCCGCGGGGCGCTGGCTGGAGGAGGCCGGAGCCGAGGCGCGGCGGATCGTGGCGGAGGGGCGCATTCCCATCTTCACGGGCGGCACGGGGCTCTATTTCCGCGTGCTGGAGGAGGGGATCGCCGAGGTTCCGGATGTGCCGGAGGATTTGCGCCGCGAGATCGCGGCCCTGGACATCGGGGATCTCCGCGCGCGGGCGCGGGCGCTGGGGCTGGATGCCGGTCTGGACCGGCAGCGGCTGGTGCGCGCGGTGGCGGTGCGCCTTGCCACCGGCCGGCGGCTGGAGGAGTTCCATGGCTCCGACGGCAGGCCCGGACTGCCGCCGGGGACGGACGTGCTGAGGCTTTTCATCGCTCCGGAGAGGGAGGCGCTGGTGCGGCGCATCGAACGGCGTTTCGATGGGATGCTGGAGCGGGGCGCCGTGGAGGAGGTGGAGCGGCTGCTGGCGCGGCGGCTGGATCCGTCCCTGCCGGTGATGAAGGCCCATGGCGTGCGCAACATCGCGGCGGCCCTGCGGGGCGACATCACCATGGAGGAGGCGGCCCAGGGGGCGGTCACGGAGACGCGCCAGTACGCCAAACGTCAGATGACATGGGCCCGCAAGTTCATGCGCGGGTGGACGTGGGTGGAGGACGCGCGGAGCGCGGCCGAATCGGGGCTTGCGCTTGCCAGGGAACGGGAATGGTGCTAAACGCGCCGGCACGGATACGTTCACGGAGCTTTTTCCCGATGGCGAAGGGCCTTCCCGCACTGCGACGACGACTGCGCACCATCCGCGTGCGCGCTGCGCGCATGCCCGTCGTCCGCGGGGGCTGAGAGCCGTTTCCCACCCGTCTCCTCTCCCTGCGGAATGTTCGTCCAGTCTGCTAGGGAGCGGGATTTCCGCCATCGGATCCATGACAGATTTCATCATCGAACGGGCCGTGCCGGGGGGCGAGGCCGACAGCCTCCTGGATACCGCCTTCGGGCCGGAAAGGCGTCTGAAGGCCTCCTACCGTCTGCGCGAAGGGGCGCGGATCGCGGACGGTCTGTCCTTCACCGCGCGGGAGGCGGAAACGGGCCGGCTGGCCGGCGTGATCTCCTTCTGGCCTCTGCGTGTCGGCGGAGACGGGCGCAGGGCCCTTCTGCTCGGTCCTCTCGCCGTGCATCCCGATTTCCAGGGCAACGGTCTGGGCGGACGCCTGCTCTCGGAGGGGGTCGAGGCGGCCCGGAAGAAGGGGCACCGCCTGATCTTTCTGGTCGGCGACGCCCCGTATTACGGGCGGTTCGGTTTCCGGAGGGTGCCCGCCGGGCGGATCCTCATGCCGGGGCCCTACGATCCGGACAGGCTGCTGTATCTGGAACTGGAGCCCGGAGCCTTCGAGGGGGCGCGGGGGCTTCTGCTGCCGGAACACCGCTGGAAGGGCTGAATTTCAGTCCGTCCCTCCGCCGGTGTCCCCCTGCCGGGGCGTGCCGCGCGTGTTGCGCTCGATCTGCATCTGGCAGAGCGCGAGCTGCGCCTGCAGCTTCATGAGGAAGGAACGCCGCATTCCCAGGGCCAGTCCGGCCAGCCCGAACGCGATGGCGCCGCCCGCCATGGTCAGGGTCTGCGGATCGTAGCCCGTGCCCCACAGCATCATGGCCACGGGCTCGCTGACGCCCAGGATCCAGCCCGCCGCCAGCCCGATCAGGATGCCGGAAAGGACATGGAGAAAGACCGTCCGTCCCGCCCTGGCGTAGAGCCTGTCGGCGAATTTCCGGATCAAGTCCTCGTCGTATTCGGCCATCGGCCCGTTCCCCCTCTCCTGATCTCGACCGGCGCAAGGGTAGGCGTTCGCCGCCGGCGGTGTCAATTCCCGCGATGATTGCATTGCGCCATGGACTCAGCAAAGACGTGCGCCATCCGGCACGTCGCCGTCGATGGAGGGCAGAACGATGGCGCCGGCGGTGTCCGGGAACCCCAGCACCAGCACTTCCGACATGAAGGGGCCGATCTGGCGGGGCGGGAGATTGACCACGGCCATGACGCGCCGTCCCACGAGGTCCTCGGGGGAATGGTGGTCGGTGATCCGGGCGGAGGATTTCCTCACCCCGATCTCCGGACCGAAATCGATCCACAGCCGGATGGCGGGTTTGCGGGCCTCCGGAAAGGGTTTCGCGTCCACCACCGTGCCGGCGCGGATGTCCACCTTCAGAAAGTCGTCGAAGGTGATCGGCCCGGATGTTCCGCCCGTCATGTCAGGATGCGCCTTCCTCCGCCGGAGCTTCCGGCGCGGGGGCGGCGGGTCTCAGGGCGGCGCGTCCCGCCCGGGCCACGGCCCGGAACAGTCCGCAGGCGGCGCGGGCGGCGGAGGCCGCCGGCGCCAGGCGCCGCTCCATGCGGCAGGCGCGGTCGAGATCCCGGTCCAGCCGGGCCATGGTGCGCGAAAGTCCCGGATCTTCGTCCTCCACCCACGTGCGAAGGGTCCGGGCGTAGATCATGCCCAGCCCGAAGGTGCGGGCCGCCCCCTCCATGCCGGGGGCCTCCAGACCGGCCGCCGCCAGGATCCACCGCTGGCTGATGAAATAGCGCTCCAGAACCGGCGGACATTCGCAGGCGGCCGCCGCGGGCTCGTTCATGATGTTGCGCAGGGCGGCGCGCCAGGGGGCGAGGAACTCCAGCCGCCGCATGATCGCCTCGAACAGCCGGTCGCGCGCCTCGCCATCGAGCGGCTCCTCCTCCAGGGATTCCAGAAGCGCGGCGTCCGCCCTGTCGGCCAGCGCGCGCAGAACGTCCCCCTTGCAGGAGACGTGCCCGCGCAGCTCCGCCAGCGGCATGCCCGCGGCCTCCGCGATGTCCGTCAGCGTGATTTCCCGCCAGGGACGTTCGGCCGCCAGTTCCATCGTCGCTCCGATGATGTCGGCCATGGGATCCGTTCCGCCGCGTCTGCCGCGTTTTCCGCCGGACGCGGGTGTCTTCTTCCTTCTTTCGGCCATGGTCTCGCCTCCTTGAGCTTTCCGGAAGCATATCATGGCCGGCATGGCGCGACAAACCGCGACCGTCGCCCGCGGGACGGCGGAAGAGCGCCGTGCCGGCGGCCGTCTTCACTTTCCGTCGCCGGCGAGCTCGCGGGAGCGGCGGGCGGCGGCGGCGACGGCCCGTTCCATGAGCCGGCAGAGACCGTCCGCGTCGTCCATGAGCACCTCCAGAGCCGCGGCCGTGGTGCCTCCGGGAGACGTCACGGCCCTGCGGAGGGCGGCCGGATCTTCGCCGGAAGCCCCGAGCAGGGCTCCGGCTCCCGAAACGGTGGCCTGCGCCAGCTTCGCGGCCAGATCGGCGGGCAGCCCCTGGCGCACGCCCGCCTCCGCGAGGCATTCGGCGAGCAGGAAGACGTAGGCGGGCCCCGAGCCCGATACGGCGGTCACCGCGTCGATGAGCGACTCGTCGGCGACTTCCACCACTTCGCCGAGCGCGGAGAGCAGGGCGCGGGCGAGCGCCTTCTGCGCCTCGTCCACCTCCGGGCTGGCGGCGAAGCCGGTTATGCCCGCGCCGATGGCGGCTGGCGTGTTGGGCATGGCGCGGACGACGGGGGCGTCCCCGCCGAAATGGCGTTTGAAGGAGGCGATCGTGCGCCCGGCGGCAATGGACAGGATCAGGGGCGGGCCGTCGCCCGGCAGCCGTGGAGCGATGCCGGAGAGGGCCTCGTCCATCACCTGCGGTTTGACGGCGGCGACGAGAACGGATGCCGGCCCGGTTTCCTCCGGGGAGGGATTCAGCGCGATGCCCGCCTCGCCGATCAGACGCAGCGCCTCCTCCGACGGGGCCGGATCGAGCACGACGATGCGGTCGGCGGGCATGCCGGAAGCCAGCCACCCCCTGAGCATGGCGGTGCCCATCCTCCCCGCGCCGAGCAGGAGGAGGCGGCCTTCCATGTCCGGAATGGCGTTCATGGCGTCATGCCTCGCCGGCGGTTTCGAACAGGCAGGCGGCCAGCGCCTCCTCCGCGGTCCTGCCCGCCCAGATGACGAACTGGAAGGCCGGGAAGTACCGCTCGCAGGCCTCCACCGCGAGGGTGATGAGGGATTCGCACTGCGCCTCGGTGGCCCGGGCGCCGCCGCTGAGCAGCAGACCGTTGCGGTAGAGCACGAGGCCGTCGTGTCTCCAGAAGTCGAAGTGTCCCATGAGCAGGCGCTCGTTGATCATGCGGACGAGGCGCGAGACCTCCGCGGCCCGTGGATGCGGCACGCGCAGATCGAACATGCAGGCCACGTAGAGGCTTTCCGTGTCGTCCCGCCAGTGCACGGTGAGCTGCAGCTCGGTGGAGGAGGCGGCTATGACCATCTGCGCCTCGTCCTCGCCGGTGCGCACGAGGGACCAGTCGCGGCTGGCGGCCAGAAGCTCCACGCACTCCAGCGGGTTGTCGGCCTCTTCTTCGTATGTCCTGCAGAGGATCGTCATTGCGGCTCCTTGGGAATCCCGTTCTGCCAATGCGCCGCGGACCGCCCCGATGGGCGGTATGTGCTGCGAATCACTGGCGTTTTCCTGACGGTCACGATGCCGCATGATGAATCCGGCGGCAAGAGTCCCGCCTTGATTCCTCCACAGGTTCGCATGCGGACCGAGTCAAGATGCCGCACGCGGTGTCTGCGGGAATGCCGGAAACGGCGGGGGAGGGGAAATGGAAAACGCCCCGTGGCATGAGGACACGGGGCGTTTCCGGGATCGTGGGAGGAAAGGGGCTCGCTCCCGCAACATTCGGGCGGCCGGCCGCCCCCGGATAGCCGGCCGTGCGCAATCAGACGCAACCGGTCGGCTTGGGAAGGCCGCCGTATTTGGTGATCACCTTCATCGGACCGGTGTTCCACATGGCGAAGATCTCCTTCTTCGACATGCCCACGTATTTCATGAACTTGCGGATCGGCGGCACGGTATTGTGCTCGGCGTAGTACTGCCGGGCCTTCATGATCTGGTCCCACATCTCGTCGGTGAGTTCGACGCCGTCGGCCTCGGCCATGGCGCGGCCGATCTCCGGAGTCCATGCGTTCATGTCCTTCAGATAGCCACTGGCATCGCGTTCCGGCAGAGTGATGGTGTCCGCTGTCATTTCGTTCCTCGTCCTTGTCTGGAAAGTCTCAATCGCTTCGTGGATTGAACTGTTTTTAAGAATCATTGTCAATTTTTTGCCGCGCGCATTCCATCTGCCGGGACGGAATGCGGTTTTCAGGGGAAAATGCGCCATCGCGGCATGGAATCCTCCCGGCCGCCGGCGTGCGGCAGCCCGGCCGCGTGGAGGCGGGGGATGCGCGAGGAGAGGAGGGAGGCGTGGAAGGTGGCGCGACGGCCGAGCGTCGCGCGCTCAGGACTTGCCGCCCCTTCCGCTCTTTCCGGTCTTGCCGCCCTTTCCGGTTCCGGAGCCTTTCGCGGGGCGTTCCGCCGCCCCGCCTTCGAGCCTTTCGATCTTCGCCTCCAGCTCGGCGATCCGGACCTTCAGCGCCTGGCATTCCTGCCGCGCCTTGCCGGCCATCTCCTTCACCACGTCGAACTCCTCGCGGCGGACGAGCTCCAGGTCCGCGACGAGGCGGTCCACCTGCGCCTTCACCAGCGCGTCCAGCTCGTTGCGCAGGCCCTGGGCGGCGCCCGCGGCACCGGAGAAGACCTTGGCCAGTTCGTCGAAGAAGCGGGTGGTGGGATTGGTCATGGCAGGCTGTTTCCGAAAAGATTGGTGGGCACCGGTTCCGGCCTCCGAACCTATTCCGGTTGCCGGCGCTTTTCAACCGCCGCTTGACGGATGGGGCGGGCGCGGTCATGACTTCCGGCATGCCGACGCTGTTCGCGATTCCCTTTCCGATGATCGACCCGGTGGCCGTCTCCCTCGGGCCGTTCCAGATACGGTGGTACGCGCTGGCCTACGTGGTCGGGCTTCTGCTCGCCATCGCCTATGCCAAGTGGCTGGTGCGCAGGGAGGAATTCTGGAAACCGGGGCGGCCGTCCATGACCCCGGAGCAGCTCGACGACTTCATGGTCTGGGCGCTGCTGGGCGTGGTGCTCGGCGGGCGGCTGGGCTACGTCCTGTTCTACAACGCCTCCCACTATCTCGCCCATCCCGCGCAGATCCTGACGGTCTGGAAGGGGGGGATGTCCTTCCACGGCGGGTTTCTGGGCGTGATCGTCGCCTCCTGGCTGTTCTGCCGGCGGCACGGGCTGCGTCTCGACCGGCTGCTCGACCTGGCCGCGGCCTCCGTGCCCATCGCCCTGTTTCTCGGCCGCATCGCGAATTTCGTCAACGGCGAACTGTGGGGGCGGCCGACGGACGTACCCTGGGCCTTCGTCTTCCCCGGCGTGGGGCCGCAGCCGCGCCATCCCAGCCAGCTCTACGAGGCGGCGCTGGAGGGGCTTCTTCTGTTCCTGCTCCTGCACGTCCTGATCCGCAGGGGGGCGCTGGCGCGTCCCGGCCTCGTGGCCGGCGTGTTCTGCATCGGCTACGGAGTCGCGCGCATCGTCGTGGAATTCTTCCGCGAACCCGATGCGCAGATCGGCTATCTGGCGGGCGGCTGGCTGACCATGGGCATGCTGCTCTCGCTGCCGCTGATCGCGGTGGGCGGCTGGCTCGTGAAGAGGGCGCGGCAGGCATGACGCCCCTTGAGGAGATAATCCACGGGCGCATCGAACGCTCCGGCGGCATCACCGTGGCCGAGTACATGGAGCTGTGCCTGGGGCATCCGGAGCATGGCTACTACATGAGCCGGCAGCCGTTCGGCCGCGAGGGCGATTTCATCACCGCCCCGGAAGCCTCGCAGATCTTCGGCGAACTGGTCGGCGTCTGGGTCGCCGCCGGCTGGCGGGCGATGGGCGCGCCGGAGCGGATCGCCCTCGTCGAGCTCGGCCCGGGGCGCGGCACGCTGATGCGGGACATCCTGCGGGCGGTGCGGGTGATGCCCGGATTCTCCGATGCGGTGCGGGTGCATCTGGTGGAGACCTCCCCGGGACTGCGCGCGGTTCAGGAGGAGACGCTGGCCGACTGCGGCGCGGAGGTGTCGTGGCATGCGTCCTTCGGGGACGTTCCGGAGGGGCCCGCCCTGGTCGTGGCCAACGAGTTCTTCGATGCGCTGCCGGTGCACCATTACGAACGGACGGCGGACGGCTGGCGGGAGCGGATGGTGGTTTCCGATGCCGGGGCGGGCGGTTTCCGTTTCGCGGCCGTCGGCGATGCGCCGCGGCGGCTGCCCGAATGGGCGGAGGATCTGGAGGTCGGCAGCGTCGTCGAGCTGTCGCCGGAGCGCGAGGCCTGCATGGAGGGGATCGCCCGCAGGCTGGCCGCGGAGGGCGGTGCCTTCCTCGTCTTCGACTACGGACATGCCGTGCCGGGTGCGGGCGAGACGCTCCAGGCCGTGGCGCGGCACAGGCGGGTGCCGGTGTTCCACCGTCCGGGGGAGGCGGATCTCACGGCGCATGTGGACTTCCATGCGCTGGCCGTGGCCGCCGAACGGGCGGGCATGACATGCTGGGGGCCGGTGGAGCAGGGGGCCTTCCTGCGCGCCATGGGCCTTGCCGCACGCTACGAGATGCTGCGGCGCAGGGCCTCGGCCCGGCAGAGGATCGTTCTGAAGCGCGGCGTGGAGCGCATCGCGGGGGATGGGCAGATGGGGCGGCTGTTCAAGGTGCTGGCCGGCGTCTCGCCCGGCCTGCCGCCGCCCGCTCCCTTCGAGCCGCGGACCGGGGAGGACTGAACATGGCGGAATATCTCGAGGCCGGATGCCTGAAGGAGCTGGCGCGTGTGCGGCATGGATTCTTCACCCGTCGCGGTGGCGTGTCGGAAGGCATATACGCATCGCTCAACACCGGTCTGGGATCACGGGACGCGCGGGGGAACGCGCTGGAGAACCGGCGGCGCGCCATGGCGGCGCTCGGCGGCGGACGGCTGGTGACGCCGCTGCAGGTGCATTCGGCCGTCTGCGCCGTCGTCGATGAACCCTGGCCCCTGGACGAACCGCCGCGCGCCGACGCGGTGGCCACGCGGCGGCCCGGTCTGGCCGTGGCCGTCAACACCGCGGACTGCACGCCGGTGCTCTTCGCGGAGCCGGACGCGGGCGTGGTGGCCGCCGCCCATGCCGGGTGGAAGGGGGCGCTGGGCGGCGTGCTGGAGGCCACGGTGGAGGCCATGGCGGGGCTCGGCGCGGATCCCGCCCGCATCGTCTGCGCCATCGGTCCGGTGATCTCCCGGGACAACTACGAGGTGGGGCCGGAGTTCCACGGGCGTTTCGTGGCGGAGGACGCCGGATACGCGCGCTTCTTCGTTCCGTCGCGGCGGGAGGGGCATTTCATGTTCGACCTGCCCGGGTTCGTGCGCATGCGCCTGGAGCGTGCCGGTGTCGGCCGCATGGAGGATCTCGGGCTGTGCACCTATGCCGATGCGGAGCGCTTCTTCTCGTACCGGCGGGCCACGCACAGGGGGGAGCCGGACTACGGACGCCAGCTTTCCGCCATCATGCTGACGCCATGATGCCGTGGCATCTCCCTCGTGATCCATGGTGACAGGCTGGGGAGCCGGAGCATGTCGTGCATGTCGGGAACGGGACGGATGATCCGGGCGCTTCGGTTTCTGCCGGTGCTGCTGGCCGGATTCCTGCCCGCCGCCTGCGGCTCTCTCGAACAGCCCTTCGCGAAGACCGACAATCCGGCGCTGGTCCAGAACCGTCCTCCCGCGCCGGCCATCGCCCTGTCCCTTTCCGACGAGGTTCCCGCCGGCCGCGCCCTGAAGCTGCGCGAGGCGCTGAAGACGGCGCTGCGCAGGCGCGGGCTTGGACTCGGCAGCGGCGGCGGCTGGCCACTGAAGGGCGAATTCGAACCCTACCGGGACGAGACGGGCCGCCGGCGGCTGGCCTATGTCTTCCGTCTTTTCCGGCCGGATGGCTCGTCCGTCGTCGAGGTGAGCGGTTCGGAACCGCTGAAGGAGAATTCTCCGGATCCCTGGGCGGGAATCGACCACGTGGCGGTGACGCGGATCGCCGAAACCGTGGCGGAGGGCCTCTCCGCCAGGCTGGCCGCGCTCGGATACGGCACGCAGGGGGCCGGACTGCCCCCGCCGCCCGACACGCTGGTGGAGGCCGGTCCGGATGCCGACAGGGAGCTGGATCCGGACCTGCTGGCCGGTCTTCCCGTTCCCGGCGCTCCAGTGCGGCCCGTGGTGCCCGGAGCCGTCCCGCCCGTCGCGTCGGCGCCCCCCTCCGCCGGGAACGCGGCCGCGCGCGGAAGGGCCGGCGTGGCGGATGTGAAGGACGCGAAGGATGTCAAGGACGGTGCGGGGAAGGGCGGGCGGAAGGCCGCGACCGGCGCGGCGGAACCGGATCGCGGAAAGGGGGACGGGCGCAAGGGGGCGGTGCGCATCTCGACGGTGGCCGTCACGGGCGTGACGGGCGCGCCGGGAAGGGGCAACCGGGAGCTGGCCGAGGCGCTGCGTGCGGTCCTGAGGAAGGCGGGCTGGCCCGTCTACCGGAAGCCGAGGCGCGACTCCATGTCCATTGCGGGAAGGGTGGAAATGGGGCCAAAGCGTAAAGGGGGGCAGCGTGTGCGCATCGCCTGGACCGTGAAGAGTCCGTCCGGCCGCGTGCTGGGTGTGATCCGGCAGGAGAACACGGTGGAGCCGGGTTCTCTGGATGCCGGTTTCGGCCCGGCCGCGGGAGTGGTGGCCGAGGCGGCCGCCGACGGAATCTTCCAGCTGGTCAGGAAGCTGCGTTAACCCGGTGAACAGGTTTTCCGGCATGTATCGGTTTCCACAGTTGATTTTGTCCGCATACGCTGGTTTAAGGGGGCGGGAAAGCCCGGGCGGGACGCGCATGGGTGGCGCGTGTCCGGTTCGGGCCGGTCAGCCGGGGCGGCTTGGATGCCCGGCGGCACATGCGGGGTGGAATGGACCGTCATGAAACTTGTCTCGGGAAACGCCAACCGTCCGCTGGCGGAGGCCATCGCGGCCTATCTCAACATGCCTCTCACGAAATGCCTCGTGCGGCGCTTCGCCGACATGGAGATCTTCGTGGAGGTGCAGGAGAACGTGCGCGGCGCGGATGTCTTCATCATCCAGCCGACCTCGTTCCCCACGAACGACCACCTGATGGAGCTGCTGATCCTGATCGACGCGCTGCGCCGGGCCTCGGCGCGCAGGATCACGGCGGTGATGCCCTATTTCGGCTACGCCCGGCAGGACCGCAAGCCGGGGCCGCGCACGCCGATCTCGGCCAAGCTGGTGGCCAACCTCATTGAGCGGGCCGGCGCCGACCGCGTGCTGACCATCGACCTGCATGCCGGCCAGATCCAGGGTTTCTTCGACATTCCCACGGACAATCTCTATGCCGCGCCGGTCATGGTCGCGGACATCAAGGAGAACTACGACACCTCCAAGGTCATGGTGGTGTCCCCCGACGTGGGCGGCGTGGTGCGCGCCCGCGGTCTGGCCAAGCGGATCGGCGCGCCCCTGGCCATCGTCGACAAGCGCCGCGAGCGCCCCGGCGAGTCCGAGGTCATGAACATCATCGGCGATGTCGAGGGCCAGTCCTGCATCCTCGTGGACGACATCGTCGATTCCGGCGGCACCCTGTGCAACGCGGCCGAGGCGCTTCTGGAGCGCGGCGCGAAGGAGGTTTCCGCCTACATCACGCACGGCGTTCTCTCGGGCGGAGCCGTGGCGCGCATCGCCGCATCTCCGCTCAAGGAACTCGTCATCACCGATTCCATCCAGCCCACGGAGGCGGTGCGCGTGGCGCGCAACATCCGCGTGATCTCCGTCGCAAGCCTGCTGGGCGAGGCGGTGGCGCGCACGGCGCGCGAGGAATCGGTCTCGTCGCTGTTCTACTGACCGTCCCGGCGGCGCGGTGAACGCGGCAGGAGAATGCTCAGAACCGAAAATCTCGCCCGGCCCTGGCTGGAGCCGGTGAACATCCGGCTGCCCGAGGGGCGGATCGGCGTCGTCATGGGGCGTTCGGGCTCCGGAAAGACGCTTCTGGCCAGGGCCGTCGTGGACCTCGACCCGAACGGGGGCGAGGTGTGGTGGAAGGACGTGCGCCGCGGAGCGGTTCCCGCGCCGGAGTGGCGCCGCCTGGTGGGCTACGTTCCCGCGGAGAGCGGCTGGTGGGCGGACCGGGTCGGCGAGCATTTCGCCGATGGCGCGGATGTTCCGGAGCTGCTGGAGGCGGTGGCGATGCCGGCCGACGCCCTCGAATGGCCCGTCTCCCGGCTCTCCAGCGGCGAGCGCCAGCGGCTGGCGCTGGCCCGCGCCCTGGCCGCGCGGCCGGAGGTGCTGATTCTGGACGAACCGACCTCGGCTCTGGACGAGGCGACGAAGGAATGCGTGGAGGCCCTGCTTCTGCGCAAGCGCGGCGAAGGCATGACCCTTCTGGTCATCACCCATGATCCGGGGCAGGCGGAGCGGCTCGGGGACGTCTTCTGGCGGATCGAAAAGGGGCGTGTGGAGGAGGCGTCATGACCGCGCAGGCCAGCTATATCGCGCTCGGCTACTGGGACGTGGCGGCGTCGGCCCTGTTCCTGTTTCTCGCCGGTGTTCTGACCGTGGTCCTGAAACTGGGCATGGCGCGCTCCCTGGCCATGACCGCGGCGCGCATGGTGGCGCAGCTGCTGGCCATCGGGTTCGTCCTGAAGTTCATCTTCTCCGCCACGAACGGCTGGGTCACGCTGGCGGCGGCCGCGGTGATGACGGTTTTCGCGGCGCGCGAGGTGCTGAACCGGCAGGAGAGGCGGCTCGCCGGATGGTGGCGTTTCGGGCTGGGCCCCTCGGCGATGATCCTCACCGGTGCGCTGGCGCTGATCTACGCCCTGACGCTGCTGCTGCAGCCGGATCCGTGGTACTCGCCGCGCTATGCGCTGCCTCTGTTCGGCATGATCCTCGGCAATTCCATGAATGGCGTCTCGCTGGGCCTGAACGAGATCACGCGGGCGATCGTGCGGGAGAAGGCGGCCATCGAGGCCCGCCTCCTGCTCGGCATGACGCGCTGGGAGGCGCTCCGTCCCTTCGCCGCGCGCGCCCTGCGCACGGGCATGACGCCGATCATGAACGCCATGGCCGCGTCCGGCGTCATCTCCCTGCCCGGGATGATGACCGGTCAGATCCTTTCCGGGGTGCCGCCGGTGGAGGCGGTGAAATACCAGCTGCTGATCATGTTCCTGATCGGCGGCGTCGTCGGGCTCGGGGTTCTCGCCGCCGTCTTCGCCAGCATCGGTCGGTTGACCGACTGCCGCCATCGCCTGCGTCCCGACAGACTGGCGGACTGAGGAGGGCGGAGGCCGTCCATGGAAGGGGGAAGGGGCCCGCGGGCCCCTTCCAGGTGGTGGTTGCGACGTGGTGCCTGTGCGGCATCAGCATCCGCCGCTGCAGCCGTGGCTGTGATGACGCCTCTTTTTCTTCTTCTTGACGGCGATCGTCGCTCCGATGATCGCGATGGCCGCAGCCGCAGCCGCGGCGGCCGCGGCGGGATCGCCGTGTCTCCTGCGGATGCAGCGGCCCTTGTAGCGGCGGTAGCCGCGCGGGCAGGCGCGTCTGCGGGCCTTGCGGGAGATGCAGCGGCCCTTGTAGAGCTTCTTGCCGCGCGGGCACCGCTTCTTGACGACCTTCCGACCGGGTTTCGCGCACCAGATCACGAGATCGTCACGGGAGACGCGCCGTACGGTCCATCCGGGCGGGACATTCTCCCTGCTGGCGAATCTGCGCTCGCCGGTGGCGCATCCGATCGGCCCCGCCATGGCGGGCTTGCTGGCGCACCAGATGGTCCGGCCGCCGATCGTGACCTCGCGTACCTTCCATCCGTCGGGCACGTCGGACGGTGAGAGGAACATTCCCTCGCCGTGCGAGCAGGCGGGTTGCTGGGCCACGGGCGGCATCACCGGCGGAACGACCGGCGGAACCGGTGCGGCATGCGTCGGCCGCGGTGGTCTGTGGATACCGCCGGGGCGGGCGCAGACGAGTTCGCCGCTGGTGGTCGCCACCCTCTGGATCGTCCAGTGCTCGGGCACGGCCCCTTCGTCCGGATAGCGTTGCCAGCCGCGCGGGCAGTGGCTCTTGCGCATGGGTTTCCTGCGGCCACAGACGATCGCGTCGTCTCCTTCGCCCACGGTCCTGGACTCCCATCCCTTAGGCGGCTTCCAGCCCTTCTGCTGGATCGTCCAGCCGGACGGGCAGCTGACCTTGGGGGAATAGAGCATCGGGCCGGTCATGGCGGGCAGGACCTGCGCGCAATCGGAGTTGTTTCCGTTCACGTCCGGATCGCCCGCGCTTTCACCCGACAGTTGGGCGCAGTTGAGTGCTCCCGGCGGCGTCCCGGCGGGCACGAAGATGGAAAGTTCGAGCCATTCGTAGTCTCCCGGCGGGATGTTCGCGGGGTCGAGCCTGCAATCCAGGTATCCTCCTCTCCGCCAGCATGTCCACGCGGCAGAGGTGGCGTTCGGGATGGAGCGCAGCGACGCTCCCGGAGGCAGCGTGTCCAGCACGCGCACCACCCGCCCCGTGGTGGCGTTGCCCCGGTTGGTCACGTCGATCCAGAAGGAGCAGAGGGATCCGCCCGGCGCGGGCACGCAGGCATTGAGCGTCTTGGTCACCTCGATATCCGGCCCGGGCGGATAGGCCCAGCCGCAGTCGGCGTTGTCGGTGGGGTCCGGATCCCCGGGAACGGCCGCCGTGGCGCAGTTCATGACCGTGAGGTCCGGGAACGCCGCGAGCCGCCGGACCGTGACGACGAGGGTCTCGCTCTGTCCCGGGAGCAGCCGTTGCCTGCGGGCGGAGTCGCAGATGATCTGACTGCCCACACCACCGGGCTGGACGCAGTTCCAAGCGATGGAGCCGTTCGTGGCCGATACGAATTCCACATTTCCCGGAACGGTGTCGATCACGTTCAGCGTGCCTCTGTACGGCGAGGCGCCGACGTTGGTCAGGCTGATGGTGTAGGTGCACAGGAAGGCCCCGGGCACGACCGGATCGGGATTGCAGACCGTGTCGGCCTTGTTCACCTGCAGGTCGGCGTTCTGCGGCCACCACGGGGGCGGGGCCCATCCGGGAGGCGGAGCCCAGTCCGTCGCAGGCTCCCATCCGGGCCAGCTTTCCTCCACGTCGTAGCCGCCCTTCTCGTCCGTGCAGTAGCGGTAGACTTCCACGTCGCCGACATGGCCGGCGTTGGCCGTGTCGCCACCGCGGCCGTCGTAGTCCGCGTACCATGCCGCCCACGGGGGCACGTTGCGCGGCTTCGTCACACGCTCCAGCTGCCCCTGCAGGCCGTGGACGACCAGCTCTCCGCCCTGGGAGAGGCTTGCCGACTGCATGGGGTCGTTGCGCAGGGCGTCACCCGTGCTCCACAGGATGCGCTTGCACGAGAGTCCGACGCCGCCCGCCGCGTTCCGGTGGTCGCCGGGGAAACCGATGGCGTACTCCTCCGGCTCCTGCACCCATCCCCCGTCCGGATTCCGCGAATAGCGCAGCACCCTGTTCTGACCGGGGTAATGGAACTGCGTGAAGTCGGTGCTGCCCAGGATGCCGCCGCGCTGGGCCAGGATCATGCGCCCCTCGGGGGTGAAGAGAATGTCGGAGACGGGGAATCCGCCGGGCACCCGTTCGATCTCGATGCGGGCATCCTTGGCGAAACGGCCGCGGTCGTCGATGCCGACCGACCAGATCTGCGGTCCGGCCTCGACGGCGTAGTAGAGACGCCCCTTGTGGTAGGCCAGTCCCCAGACGCGCCGACGAACGTCGGCAAGGCCCCAGGTGTCCGAGTTGTCGGCGTCGAAGGCGTCCGAGGTGATTTCGGCGCGGGCCTTGCGGTCGCGCCTCACGGGCTCCAGCCCTGCGGCCTTCCTGCCGGTTCTGCCATGGTCGTAGATGCCGAGCACATTGCCGGCCAGATCGATGCGGTAGATGTTGCCGCTGTCCATATCGGAGACGTAGAGCTGATAGTGCGTGGGATCGAAAGTGATGTTGCCGAGCCCCGCGCCCCCGTTCTCCAGATTGACGAGAAGGCTGGCCTGTCCCGTTCTGCCGTCGATCCTCCAGACGGAGCCCGGACCGCCTCCGGGACCCCATTGCCCTTCCATGTAGCGGGCGCCGGGCCGGCCCGTCTGCACGGGATCGGGAAGGCCGTCACCGTTTTCGTCGGGAACGGCGATGTGCAGGCCGTAGGCCGAGGTGGCCGTCGCATAGATGTTCGGCGGATTGGCGTTGTCCAGCGTCACGCCGAAGACCTGACCGATGCTGGCCGCCGGCACCTCGAGTTTCGGAACCGGTGCGACGGCCTCTCCCCTGGCTTCCCCCTTTCCGGACAGGTCCAGAACCTTCAGGGAGGCGCCGGAGGTGTCGATGCGCAGGGCTCCGCCGCCGCCCGTGGTTCCGGAAAATCCCGTGACGACGAGGTATCCGGGCATGACGACGCCCTCCGCCGGACCCTGCGGCGGAGCCGCCTGCCGTCCGCCCGCGTCCTGGGCGAGCGCCGGCACGGCGGTCGGCCCCTGGATCGCGCATGTCAGGATCGCAAGAATTGCAAAGGCCGGTCGGATGAAATTTCCGCCGGCCCGGTCGCGTGCTTTCCGCTGTCTGGTGCGAGCTGAGTTCGGTCTCCACCATGCTTGCGTGGCATGATGGTCGCCCCTTGCCGTTTCCATTGCCTCTTCCTCCTCCGTCTCCCTTCCGGGAAACGGTCGCGGTCCGAGGCCCCCTCTCTCTGCAATTTCAGGTTTGCTCTGACAGGGGGGAAAGTCAATCACGAAAAGTTCATAATTTGTGATGATTTCGTTATCGTCAGCCTGGAAAAATCGTGGGAGGGGGTAGCAAGAAAAACGGGGCGTGACGCCCCGTTTTTGTGTCGCGTGTTTCTTCCGTCAATCGTTATGCGGAATGATGCTTCCGTGTCCCGGTCGTGGAATGCATTTGTTGCGCACTCTGCGGGTTCCGGGCGGGCATTGGAAGCGGATGCAGCGTCCTTTTCTCCAAATCATGCCTCTCGGACACGATTTCGCCCGCGGCTTGCAAGTGTTGCCGACACGCCGCATGCCGCGCGGACAGGCACGCTGTCTCGGGACGCATCTGCCCTGCTTGCGGACCATGCCGCGCGGACAGACGCGCTGTCTCGGGACGCATCTGCCGTGCCTGCGGACCATACCGCGCGGACAGGGTTTCACGAGCGGCTTGCAGGTGCCTCCCACCCTCCGCGTGCCGGGTGGGCAGAGACGTTGTCTCGGGACGCATCTGCCGTGCCTGCGGACCATACCG
>CAYSHK010000062.1:0-4385 GCA_964430935.1 uncultured Rhizobiaceae bacterium | reverse complement strand
GAAAACGGCCCGCCTCGTCCGGCGGGCCGTCGCATTTTTCCGGAATTCCCGAAACGAACGCTTCAGGACAGGCGCGGCTGCATGACGTGGGTCTCCACCCCGCCCGGCACGGGCTCGCCCGTCTTCTCGACCATCAGCTGCACCTTCTCCAGCTCCCGTTCCGCATCGGCGACACGGGCCAGGGCCTCGTCGAGCTGACGCTCCAGATCGGCTATGGATTTCAGGAGATTGTCGCGCCGCTTGCGCATGTCGAGCGCCGCCGGCGGATACTGGACATGGGACGGATCGGTGATCCCGGCCCGCTCCTCCTCGAAGCGTATCCCGCTCTCCAGCTCCTCCTGCTTGCGGCGGAACTCGTTGATCATCAGCTCGATCTCGCCGACCTGACGACGGGCTTCCTCGACGCGGAAAGTGTGCAGTCGCAAACGGGCCTGCCAGTCCTTGGAACGCATGTACACCCTCACTTCGGTTACTCATTACACACTGACGCCCGGCCGGACGGAGCCACCCGCCCCTCCCGGCCGCCACGAAGCCATCGAAGTCCGGCCCCCGCGCCAAGCGGACTTCCACACGCCCCTCGAATCACCTACAAGGATTCCTGGGGGGCTTCGCGGCTTTCGTGTCGGGAAGCAGTATGCGCCGTCGGACTTAAGGCCGGGTAAACGGGATTTCCGCAAATGACGGATGCGTGCCCGCGGCGACGTCTCCGGCGGCGGACGCACGGTACCGGTCAGTCAGTGGCCCCGCGGGGGCGGGCCGGACGCGTTTAGGTTTTGATTAACCATTGGCGTTTAACTTAATGGCTGGTTAGCCCGTCGGGCTGTTGCGAGACAGGCAGAGGCGGGTGGTATCGGTGTTATTGCAAGATTTGTGACCCTGCGCCGGAGCACCGTCACCGGTCCGCGGGGGGAAGGGGAAACAGATGCGCGTTCTTCTCATCGAAGATGATCCGGCGACGGCCCAGAGCATCGAGCTCATGCTCAAATCGGAGGGCTTCAACGTCTATACCACCGACCTTGGCGAAGAGGGCGTGGATCTCGGCAAGCTCTACGACTACGACATCATCCTGCTGGATCTGAACCTGCCCGACATGAGCGGTTTCGAGGTCCTCAAGACCCTCCGGGTGAGCAAGGTGGACACGCCCATCCTCATTCTCTCCGGTCTCGGCGACATCGAGCACAAGGTCCAGGGCCTCGGCTACGGCGCCGACGACTACATGACCAAGCCGTTCCACAAGGACGAGCTGGTGGCGCGCATCCAGGCCATCGTGCGCCGCTCCAAGGGCCACGCCCAGTCCATCATCCGCACCGGCGAGATCGAGGTCAATCTCGACACCAAGACCGTCGAGGTGGCCGGCCAGCGCGTGCATCTGACCGGCAAGGAATACCAGATGCTGGAGCTGCTTTCCCTCCGCAAGGGCACCACGCTGACCAAGGAGATGTTCCTCAACCATCTCTACGGCGGCATGGACGAGCCGGAGCTGAAGATCATCGACGTCTTCATCTGCAAGCTTCGCAAGAAGCTGAAGCAGGCCACCGGCGGCAAGGACTACATCGAGACCGTCTGGGGCCGTGGCTACGTCCTGCGCGACGTGGACGAGGAGGCCGGCAACGACAACGCCGAGAGCGCGGAGGCCGGCGCCAACGCCTGAGAATTCCGCATTTCCGGTTGACATGCACGCCCCGCGGGACAACCCTTGCGGGGCGTTCCTTTTCATCGGGACCGGACAATGTTCGACGGATACTACAGGAGCCGCCTGAAACGCGATCTGGACAGGTGGGCGGGAAAGGGACTGATCGCCCCGGAAATCCGTCGGGCCATTCTCGATGACGTCGAAACGCGGACCTCCGGACATTCCCTCGCCGCGCGCTTCGCCCTGGTGGCGGGCATGCTGGGCGCGGTGCTGCTGGCCGCCGGCGTCCTTCTCTTCGTGGCGGCGAACTGGGAGGAGATGCCCCGGCTTCTGCGCCTCGTCCTGCTTCTCGCCGGCATGTGGACCGCCTTCGGAGCCTTCGTCCGGCTGCGCCGGAACGCCCACCCGTGGCTCGCCGAATCAGCCCTCCTGGTGGGGCTGTCCGTATACGGCGGCGCGATCATGCTCGTCGCCCAGATGTACCACATCCACGGCCACTATCCCGACGCCGTGCTCCTGTGGGGCCTCGGCGCCCTGCTGGCCGCCGTGCTCCTCGAATCCCAAGCGTCCCTCGTGATGGCCACGATCCTGCTGGCCATCTGGTCGTATACGGAAACCTTCGGATTCGGCGCCCCCCGCCCGCACTGGCCCTTCCTCGCGCCGTGGGCGGTGGCGGCGCTGTACGCGGTCTGGCGAGGCTGGCGCTGGGCCATCCATGTCGCCCTGCTGGCGGGCTTCGCCTGGTTCATGGCGACGCTCGGCCTGTGGTTGCGGGATATGGATCTGCTCTCCGCCCGGGAGACGGCGCTGGTGCTGCTGCTCATTCCCTTCGCCGCGTTCGCCAAGGGGTTTCTGCTGACCGGCATGCGCGACTCGCGGATGGAGCGGGTCGGCGAGGCCTACCTCCGGCAGGGGGCCGCGGCGGTTCTTCTGGCCCTGTTCGCCATCCAGTTCCTCATATGGGAAAAGAGCGGCGCCGCCGGTGCGACACCGCCCGGCATGGGCGTGCGCGCCCTCCTCCTGGTGCCGGCGGCCATGACGGTCTCGGCATATCTCCGGGGCCGCATGGGCCGGCCGGATCTGGCCGCCCTGCTCCTTCTCGTCCTCTGGACGGGCCTCGTCTCCCCCTGGTTCTGGAACTCCGCCGGCATGACCGGAAGATGGCTCTCCGCCATGTCCGTGCTGGCCGCTGCGGCATGGATGATCTCCCTCGGGCAGCGGCTGCCGTCCCGCGTGATCGAGTGGCTGGGAATGCTGGCCTTCGGCGGGGAAGTGCTCTTTCTCTATTTCACCACGCTGGGCGACATGCTGAGCACTTCCCTGTTCATGCTCGTCGGCGGCGTCCTGTTCATGGGCCTGGCCTGGGGCATGTACCGGCTCTCCCGGCATGGAGGGAGGAAAACGGCATGATGCGCGGAATATCCGGCATCCCCCTCGCCCTTCGCGCCGCCCTGGTCGTTCTGGCGCTTTCCGGCACCCTCGTCTGGATGGTCGTCGATCGCGCCCGGCTTCTGGACAAGGGCCGGGAGATCGTCCTGAAAACCGAACCCGTGGATCCACGGGACATCTTCAGGGGACATTACGCGCGGCTCGTCTACGGGATCTCGCGCATTCCCGTCGAGCTGATCGAGGACCTCGGCCCGGACGGGAGCGCCCCCCGCGCCGCGCCGATCCATGTCGTCCTCGCTCCCGGCGAAGACGGTTTCTGGCATCCCGTGCGGGCCTCCCTGGCCCCGCCGCGGAAGGTCGCTCCCGGCCGGGTCGTGCTGAAGGGCCGTCTGAAATGGAACATCTCCGGAACCGGGGAGCGGACCGCGACCGTCACCTACGGCATCGAGCGCTACTACGCCCCGAAGGAACGGGCGCTGGAGATCGAACGGCTCGCCCGGGACCGCAGGATCCCGCTGGGCGTGATCGTGCGCGTCTCTCCCGCCGGACGGGCCGCCATCGCCGGCCTGATGGTCGACGGCCGGAAGATCCACGAGGAACCGCTCTGGTAGACGTTCAGCGACGGGCGCGGAGCACCACCTCGTCCTCGCCCTGCTCGATCTCGAGGCCGAAACCGGTCTCCTCGACGAGCCGCAGCGTATAGTAGGGCTGGATGCGGTGCGCATCGATCTCGGAGGCCTCGACCTCGCCGGTGAGCACTTCCGCGGTGCGCTGCGGCAGGCAGGCCTTGCGGCCCTTCGCCACCAGCACGAAGGCGGAATCGTCCGCATCCACCGTGATCTCCCCGCCGCGCGGAATGCACGTCAGGGCGATGGTGAACAGGTTGAGCACCAGCTTCACCTCCGCCTTGGGACGGTTCTCCCGCGGCGCCCGCCAGTCCAGGGTCACGCGCCTGTCGTCGGCGATGAGTCCCTTCGCCAGATCCCCCGCGTCGCCGAGCGGAATCTCCATGCCCGCGGAGCCGGCCGCCCCGAAGGCCAGACGCGCGAACTGCAGCTTGCTGGAGGCCTGCCGCGCCGAGTTCTCGATGAGCGAAATGGCGACCTTGCGCATCTCCTCGTCCGGATTGTCGGCCAGCACCTCCAGTCCGTTGGCGATGGCGCCAACCGGCGAGATCAGGTCGTGACAGATGCGGCTGGAAATCAGCGCCGCCAGATCCATGTCGCTCAGCAGATTGCTCATCGAAATCTCCCTGTGCCCCTCGTTCGCCCTCAAAAATGTGCGAATCATGCGTCACTGCAACCCTGCTCACTCATAACCGTTTCCACAATCGCAGGCAAAGCGCCATCCACAAGTTGCCGCA
>CAYSHK010000061.1:0-35877 GCA_964430935.1 uncultured Rhizobiaceae bacterium | reverse complement strand
GCCCTTTTTCATGCATTTTTCCGAGTCAGGATACTGGACAAGATGTGCAGTAGAATAATATATGAATACATCGGAATTCGATGATAAGGCATGTAAATTAGAAATATCTAATATAACAATGCTGGTAAATGACAGTCATTTTCATATGAGATATTTCTCATGTACGTGTGTCCGGACGGCCGGGGCGTTTCGGGGGCGGCCGGCGGACGGAAAGGAGTCGAGGAGAGGGGAAACATGAAAGGAACACGAATTCGTTCCGCGGCGGTGGCTGCGGTTCTCGTCTGCATGCTTGCGCCACAGGCATCCGCCACGGAGGGCATGTTCCAGCATGCCTACGGCCTGCGCCACAAGGCCCTGGCCGGTGCCGGCGTGGCCTCCGTGGAGGACGCCACGGGCATCTCTATCAATCCGGCCGGTCTCGTGGACGTGGGCGACCAGTTCAATCTGGGCGTCAGCTTCTTCATGCCGTTCCGTGAATACGAGGCGAGTGGCACGACGGTCATCGAGCCGGGAAGGCACGAGAGCGACGGCAATTTCTATCCCGCCCCCACGCTTGCCTACGTGCGCCAGATCGATGCCGATTCCACCTTCGCCGTCTCCATCTTCGGAAACGGCGGCATGAACACGACCTACGACGCCTTCTCGCGGACGAACCCGTGTCCAGCGGGTACGCCGGGAACGGGAGCGTTCTGCTTCGGCAAGGCGGGCGTGGACCTCATGCAGATGTTCGTGTCGGCGGCATACGCCCGCCGCATCGGCGACCGGCTGAGCATCGGCGTCGCGCCGATATTCGCCGTGCAGCGCTTCAAGGCCTATGGTCTCCAGGGCTTTGCCGGCATGTCCTATGATCCGGCCCACTTCTCCGGAAACGGCTACGACTGGTCCTTCGGTGGAGGCGCCCGGGTCGGCCTGACGTACAAGCTCTCGGACACCCTCAGTTTCGGCGCGTCCTATCAGACCAAGATGTGGATGAGCAAACTGGACAAGTACCGGGGGCTGTTCGCGGAGCAGGGCAATCTGGACATTCCCGCCAATCTGCAGGTCGGCATCGCCTGGCAGGCCACGGACCGTCTGAAGCTCATGCTGGACTATCGCCACATCTTCTACGACGGCGTGAAGGCCATCGGTGAATCCAGCGTCTTCAACGGCGTGGATCTGTTCGGCACGGACGATGGCCCCGGTTTCGGCTGGCAGGACACGAACACCATCAAGCTCGGGGTGGAATACCAGTGGAGCGATGACCTCATCCTGCGTGCCGGCTATGCCTACATCTGGCCGAATCCGGTGCCGGCCACGGAAACCGCCATCAACATCATCTCGCCCGGCGTCATCCGTCACGAATTCACCGGCGGCGGTACTTGGCGCTACGATGCCCACAACGACATCGATTTCGCCTTCATGATCGCGCCGGAGAGCAGCCAGTCGGGAGCGGTGCCGCTGATCTACAATTCCGGAGCGGCTGGTGGAATCAGCAAACTGAGCATGTACCAGTTCGAGTTCTCCATCGGCTGGACGTACAATTTCGGCGCGGGGTCCAGCAGGGCGCGCTGAGGTCCGGCCCGACGGAGGGCGCGGAAAACCATCCAAGGGGCGCCGGCCTGTCCGGCGCCCCTTTCGCATGCGTTCCATAGTGACAAAATGACGCAGAAGTGTGTGCTCGATAGCTTGTTGGACGGATGACGGCCGCCGCCGTGGATCGTGCAACGGGAGGGATGTTCCGTGGTCCCGTGGCGCGTGCGCATGCGGGCGAGGGTGCATCAGAACATGATCATGTTCTGATATGCCTCGAAAAACAGATATTTCCGATCGTTTTCCTCGGTTGCTCGTGATGGGTGAAGGGGGAAGGGGAATGGCAGATTTTCCTCATATAAGAGAAATCTTATAAAAGAAGATTTTTATATAAGAACAATCTAATCAAGTATAAATTCATGAACACCGAAGGTTTCTTTCGGTTTTTTCACATTCAACCTTGCAAATATACGGATATTTGCTAAACATGTCTCGCCTCGGGAGGGGGATGCGGCAAGATCCTCTTTTCGGGCGAGAACAACAGATATCCGGGAGGGATTATTGCCCATGAAGAAAAGTGCACTTGCATGCATCGCGGGCCTTGCGGGTATGGCCCTGGCCGCGGTTGCCCAGGCGGGAACGGTCCGTGACGACGGTCTGAAGCCCTACGAGGTGGTCGGCGACATCGCCATTCCGAAGCCGCTGACCGACAAGCCGGGCGATCCGGCCAACGGTCGCAAGCTGGTGGCCAACCGCAAGAAGGGCAACTGCCTTGCCTGCCACAAGATCGAGCAGATGAAGGATTTCCTTTTCCATGGCGAGATCGGCCCGGAGCTGACGGACATCGCCAGCAACATGCCGGCCTCGGAGATGCGCCTTCGTCTGGTCAATCCGAAGATCGTCAACCCGGACACCATCATGCCGGCCTTCTACAGGGTCGACGGCCTGTACCGGGTGATGAAGAAGTTCCAGGGCAAGCCCATCCTGACGGCCCAGGAGATCGAGGACGTCATCGCCTATCTCGTGACCCTCAAGGCGCCGAAGTAGGGCATTCCGGTCAAACCGAGCAGACAGCGACAGTAGCCAAGGAGCAGAGCGAATGAGCAAAATGAGGATTGAGGTCATCGACCGCCGCACCTTCATGATCGGTGCGGGAACGGCCGCCGCGGCGCTCGCGGGGCTGGGGCTGCCGAGCCTGGCCAACGCCACGCCCGAGCAGGCCATGGACTTCATCGAGAAGCTCACCGGCGGCGCCAAGCCGGCCGAGGGCAAGGTGAAGATCGAAATGCCCGAGATCGCCGAGAACGGCGCGACGGTGCCGACCAAGGTCTCGGCCGACAGCCCGATGACCGATCAGGACTATTGCAAGTCCATCTCCGTGATCTCCACGAAGAACCCGTATCCGCACATCTGCACGTTCCATTTCACGCCGCGTTCCGGCAAGGCCTGGGCCTCCATCCGCGTCCGCATGGCCACCACGCAGGACGTCTACGCCGTGGCGCAGATGTCCGATGGCAAGTGGTACATCACCAAGACCACGGTGAAGGTGACCATCGGCGGCTGCGGCGGCTGATCGCGTGATGCCCGGCAACGGGCGGCGAGGATACGAACGGAACATTCGAATTCAGGAGAACGACGACATGGCGAAAGCTCGCGTGAAGGTCCCCAAGACGGCGAAGGCCGGTGATGTCATCACCATCAAGACGCTGATCAAGCACAAGATGGAATCCGGCAACCGCAAGGACAAGAAGACCGGCAAGAAGATCCCGCGGCACATCATCGACAAGTTCACGGCGAAGTACAACGGCGAAGTCTTCTTCAGCTCCGACTGGGAGGGCGGCGTCTCCGCCAATCCCTACTGCGCCTTCACCTGCAAGGTCGACAAGTCCGGAGACTTCGAGTTCGTCTGGCACGACGAGAAGGGCGAGGAATACAAGGCCACGGCGAAGATCACAGTCGGCTGAGGCCGGCCGGAACGGATTCCGCAGCAGACGGAACCGCATGGACAAGAGACAATCGGGAGGAAACATGTCCAGGAAGGGTAAGAAGACGACGATGGGCGGCGGGAAGCTGGCGGCTGCGGCCGCGGGCTTCCTGCTCGCCGCGGGCCTCGCGGTCGGCTTTTCGGCTCCCGCCAGCGCCTGCGAGGAATGCAAGGGCAAGTACGAGGTCGAGGGACGCAAGTCCGGCTACCTCTTCTCCAATCCGGAGACCCGCGCCATCCAGGATGACGACTTCGCCAACGGCGGCATGCTGTGGGTGGAGAAGGGGGCGGAGCTGTGGAACAAGGTGGATGGCAAGGCGGGCAAGTCCTGCGCCAGCTGCCACGGCGACGCCGAGGAATCCATGAAGGGGGTCTACACGGTCTATCCGAAGTACGTGCAGGAGCTCGGCAAGCTGGAGAATCTGGAGCAGCGCATCAACCGCTGCCGCGAGGCCAACATGGGCGCCAAGGCCTGGAAATGGGAGTCCGACGACCTGCTCGCCATGACCACCTACATCGGCTATCTCTCCCGCGGCATGCCGATGAACGTGAAGATCGACGGCCCGGCCGCGCCCTTCTTCGAAAAGGGCAAGGAGGAATACTTCAAGCGCCGCGGCCAGCTCGACATGGCCTGCAAGCACTGTCACTACGACCATGCCGGCCAGTACATCCGCGCCGACCTGATCTCCGAGGGACGTGGCGGAGGCGCCTTCCCCGCCTACCGTCTCAAGTGGCAGAAGATCGGCTCCCTGCATCGCCGCTTCAAGGGCTGCAACAAGCAGATCCGGGCGCAACCCTACAAGGCCGGGTCCGACGAATACGTCAATCTCGAGCTATTCGTGAAATGGCGTTCGCGCGGACTGCCGGTGGAGGTGCCGGCGGTGCGGCGCTGACGGAACGGGAAAGCGACAGCGAACCGGGAGGGGCCGGTCACCGGTTCCGGCCCCTCCCGACCACCCATTCGTTGGAACATTTTCTGGGGGGAACACGGAGGGCCGCCCGGCGGACGCCTCCGGAAGAGGAACACGGCACGGCCCGCGCATGACGGCGCGCGCCCGCATGGCGTCCACGGGATTCCGGATGCGGCGGGCGTCGCGGCAGCCGGGTCGCGGCAGAAAAATTCGAGGATACGCACAGTGCTCATTCACAGACGGGACTTCATCCAGCTGACCCTTGCGGCGCTCGCAATGACCGGCGGTTCGGTCTCCGCTCTCCGCTCGGCGGTGGCGGAAAAGTCCATCACCCAGGACGACATCCTGAAATTCGAGCCCAAGGGGCAGGTCACCCTGATCCATCTGACGGACATCCACGCGCAGCTCAATCCCATCTATTTCCGCGAGCCCAGCGTGAACATCGGCGTGGGCGAGGTGATGGGCCTGCCGCCGCATCTGACCGGCGAGGACTTCCTGAAGTACTACCACATCAAACGCGGCACGCCCGAGGCCTACGCCCTGACGTATCTCGATTTCGAGAACCTGGCCCGCACCTACGGGCGCGTCGGCGGCATGGACCGGGTGGCGACGCTGGTGAAGGCGATCCGCGCGGAGCGGCCGGGCAAATGCCTGCTGCTCGACGGCGGCGACACCTGGCAGGGATCCTGGACGGCGCTCCAGACCGGCGGTCAGGACATGGTGGACTGCATGAACATGCTGGGCACCGACGCCATGACGGCGCACTGGGAGTTCACCTACGGAGAGGATCGCGTCAACGAACTGGTGGAGAAGCTGAAGTTCCCGTTCCTCGCCGGCAACGTGATCAACACCGAATGGGAGGAGCCGGTCTTCAAGGCCTTCGAGATCTTCGAGCGCGGCGGCGTCAAGGTCGCGGTGATCGGGCAGGCCTTCCCGTACACTCCGGTGGCGAACCCCCGCTACAAGATTCCCAGCTGGTCCTTCGGCATCCGCGAGAAGATGATGCAGAAGCATGTCGAGGACGCGCGCGCGGCCGGGGCGGAGCTGGTGGTGATGCTCTCCCACAACGGTTTCGACGTGGACCGCAAGATGGCCCGCCGCGTGAAGGGCATCGACGTGATCCTCTCCGGCCACACCCACGATGCGCTGCCCGACGTGGTGAAGGTCGGCGGTACGATCATCGTCTCCTCGGGCTGTTCCGGAAAGTTCGTCTCCCGCCTCGACGTGGAGGTGAAGGACGGCCGCATGGTGGACTATTCCTACAAGCTCATGCCGGTGTTCTCCGACGCCATCACGCCGGATCCGGAAATGGCCGAGTTCATCAGGAAGGTGCGCGAGCCGTATCTCCCGGACGTGACCGAGAAGCTCGGCACGACGAAGGGGGCGCTCTACAGGCGGGGCAACATCAACGGCACGTTCGACGATCTGATCTGCGCGGCCCTGATGGAGAAGCGCGATGCGGAGATCGCCCTTTCGCCCGGATTCCGGTGGGGACCGTCCCTGATACCAGGATCCGACATCCTGGCCGACGACGTCTATTCGCAGACGGCCATCACCTATCCCAACGCCTACCGCACCGAGATGACCGGCAAGATGCTCAAGGACATCCTCGAGGACGTCTGCGACAATCTCTACAACCCGGATCCCTACTACCAGCAGGGCGGCGACATGGTCCGCTCCGGCGGTATCGCCTACGACCTGCATCCCTTCAAGCCGATGGGGCAGCGGATCCAGAACCTGCGCCTGAGCAGGACCGGAGAGCCCATCGACCCTGCGAAGAAATACGTGGTGGCCGGTTGGGCCTCCGTGAACGAGGGTACGGAGGGACCGCCCATCTGGGAGATCGTCAAGGACTACATCCGCGAGAAGAAGGTGATCGACATCAAGCCGAACACCGATATCCGGCTGGTGACGGAGTAGGCCAGGCCCAGGTCTGACGCCTTCCCGACCGAAGGAGGAGGGCAGGGAGGAAATGACGCCCGGAATGAAAAGCAGAATCACCCGCCGGATGTTGATGAGAGCCGCCGGCCTTGGCGCACTGGGCGCCGGGGCCGGCGCTCTCGTCCCGGGCGCCCGGGCCGCCCTCCCGAGGACCCGCAGCGGTCTAGGCGCCGGAGTGGATGCGCGCCCCTACGGCCTTCCGTCTCCCCATGAGGAAAAGGTCGTGCGCCGTTTCATCCCATGGATGAATCCGACGACGGAATCCGCCGTCAGCTTCACTCCGCTGCATGCGCTGGAGGGAATCGTCACGCCCAACGGCCTGCATTTCGAGCGCCATCACGCGGGGGCTCCGGATATCGCGCCGGACGCGCACCGGTTGCTGGTCCACGGAATGGTGGAGCGTCCGCTCATCTTCGACATGGAGGATCTGAAGCGCTTTCCGAGACATTCGCGCTTCCATTTCCTCGAGTGCGCCGGCAATGGCGCCCTGGAATGGCGCGGCGCGCAGAACGACGCGGTGCAGTTCACCCACGGCATGATCGCATGCTGCCAGTGGACCGGCGTGCTGCTGCGCGACGTGCTCCGCCGGTGCGGCGTGAAGGAGGGGGCGAAATGGTTGCTCTGCGAAAGCGCCGACGGGGCCGGATACGCCCGTTCGCTGCCTCTGGAACGGGCCATGGACGACTGCCTTCTCGTCTTCGCGCAGAATGGCGAGGCGCTGCGCCCCGAACAGGGCTATCCGCTCCGCCTGCTGGTGCCCGGCTGCGAGGGAGCGGCCTCTGTGAAGTGGCTGGCCCGCATCGAGGTCGGCGACGCCCCGTGGATGACCCGCGAGGAGACGGCACGCTACTCCGATCTCCGCCCCGACGGCGTGGCGCGTCTCTTCAGCCTCGAGATGGAGGCCAATTCGGTCATCACGGATCCCTGTCCGGAAAATCCCCTGAAGCGGAAAGGGGTGCACCAGCTCTCCGGTCTGGCCTGGTCGGGCCGTGGGCGCATAACGGCGGTGGACGTCTCCTTCGATGGAGGCGTGAACTGGCGCGAGGCGCAACTGGAGGAACCCGTGCTGCCGAAGTGTCTCACCCGGTTCCGTCTGCCCTTCGAATGGAACGGGGAGGAGATGCTTCTCCAGTCCCGCGCCGTGGACGAAACCGGCTACGTGCAGCCGGACCATGCCACGAACCGGCGGAACAAGGGGGAGACGGGCATCTACCACAACAATTCCATCACCACCTGGCACGTGGCCGGGACGGGGGAGGTGACGCATGTCCAGCTGGATTGAACGCGCCGTCCCGGCATCCCTGGTGGCACTGGCCGCCTTTCTCGCCCTGGGCGCCGCGTCGCGGGCCGGGGACGGGCC
This sequence comes from uncultured Rhizobiaceae bacterium, assembly GCA_964430935.1. Lineage (GTDB taxonomy): Bacteria > Pseudomonadota > Alphaproteobacteria > Rhizobiales > Aestuariivirgaceae > Thermopetrobacter. The sequence continues at coordinate 28,172 of CAYSHK010000061.1, read as the reverse complement.
CGGCCGCCCGGCGACGCCGGAGGAGATCGCCGCCCTGGATCTCGACGTGCGCGCCGATGGGGCCGGTCTTCCCGCGGGCTCCGGATCCGTGGAGCGGGGGGAGGCGCTGTATGCGGAGAAATGCGCCGCGTGTCACGGCGAGTTCGGAGAGGGCGTCGGGCGCATGCCGGCGCTGATCGGCGGGGAGGGGACGCTCGCCACGGATCGCCCCCGCCGGACCGTGGGGTCCTTCTGGCCCCATGCGCCGACGGTGTTCGACTATGTGCGCCGTGCCATGCCCTTCGGGCACGCGGCGACGCTCACGGCGGACGAGACCTACGCGCTCACCGCCTTCATCCTCAACGCCAACGGCATCGTGGAGGATGATTTCGTGGCCGACGGGAAGTCGCTGCCGGCGGTGGAGATGCCCAACCGCGGCGGTTTCCTGCCGGACGACAGGCCCCGCCGCCCGGCGGTGCGCTGCATGTCGGACTGCCGCAGACCGCCGCGGATCGTATCGCGTGCCCGTAGGGAGGAGGGCGAATGATGGATCATGTCAGGGGCTTCCGGATGGCCGTCGGAATGCTGATGGCCCTGGTCGTGCTCGCCGGCGCGGCCGCATGGCCGGGGACGTCGGCCCGCGCCGCCCAGCTCGTCATGTTCGAACGGAAGTACTGTCCGTGGTGCGTCCGCTGGAAGAAGGACATCGGCGTTTTCTACCACAAGACGGACGAGGGAAGGATCGCGCCCTTGCGCATCGTCGACATGGACGGGAAGCGCCCGGAGGACCTGAAGCACATCAAGGGGCTCGTCTGGTCGCCGACCTTCGTCCTGCTGGACGACGACGGAAAGGAGGTGGGGCGCATGGAGGGCTACCAGAACGAGGAGGCGTTCTGGATCGGTCTCGATGCGCTGATCGGGAAGATGAAGAAGCGCGGGGACGACGTGCGGAAAAACGGAAAGAAGACGGAATGAATCGGGGGAAACGCCATGAAGACGCCGGTCCGCATACCGCCGGAGGAAATGGAAAGAGGTGCGGGACGCGCCAGCGAATTTCTCAAGACGCTTTCGCACGAGATGCGGCTGCGCATACTGTGTCTGCTGCTGGATGGCGAGAAATCGGTGGGCCAGATCGCCCGTGCGCTGGGGCAGAGGCAGGCCGCCGTCTCCCAGCAGCTGCAGAGACTGCGCGCCGAGCATCTCGTGACGACCCGCAGACAGGGAAAGGAGATCTACTATCAGATCGCCAGTGCGGAAGTCTTTTCGATCATGGATGTTCTGCACGAAATCTATTGCGCCTCCTGACGTTTCCGCGCTGCGGCAAAGTGGCCGGCATATATGCTTGACGGCATATGAGCATGTCCTCATATAGGGGGCATGTCGCACACGCATTTCTTCCAGGCTCTTTCCGACGAAACCCGGCTGCGCATCGTGATGCTGCTGGCCAGAGAGGACGAACTTTCGGTCTGCGAGCTTGTGCATGCGCTGCAGCTTTCGCAACCCAAGGTGTCGAGGCATCTGGCGTATCTTCGCGATGCGGGTGTGGCCGGGGTTCGGCGGCAGGCGCAGTGGGTGCACTACCGCCTGCTGGAGACCATGGAGCCGTGGAAGCTGGAAATCATCCGGGCCGCCATGCTCGGGCTGGAGGAGGACGAGCGGTTCCGGGAGGATTTCAGGCGTCTGCAGAACATGGAGGGGCGGCCGGACAGGTCGGCCGCCTGAAGGGGAACGACTTTGGATATGGAGTAGCCATCATGACCGCACAAGGCATGACCATGACCCTGGCGGGTCTTTTCATTCTCGTCAGCCTCGGCCTCGCCCATGCCTTCGGGCAGGCCGATCTCGCCCAGCCCTCCTGGCTGTGGTTCACCACCTTCGTGGGCCTCAATCTCTTCCAGGCGGGCATTACGGGCTTCTGTCCGCTGACCAGGATCCTGAAGAAACTCGGTTTCAAGTGAGGATACCGTCCCGCTTGTGGAACGCGATGCGGCCCCGGCTTTGCGCCGGGGCCGTTTTTGTCTATGATCCAGATCAAATGGGGCGGCGTGGAATCGACCGCTCCCATGACGACAACGGCCGGCACGGCCGGGGAAGGGGGCGCAGGCGAGGGAGCAGGCATGTCTCGAGGAGACTATCTGGCGCTTTTTTCCGGCCGTCTCTACGGCATCCTCCAATGGGACCGGTTCGCCCGCATCTGGGACCATCTCCGCAATGATCCGGAGGGCTGGTACGTCCGGGATTTCGGAAGGTCCGCGCTGCCGGACGCCCCCATGCCCGGAGCGGAATTCCTGGCATGGCTGGAGGAAACCGAGGATTTCCTGCGCCGCCGTCACAGGGAGGAGTATTGCGGATTCCTCTACGTGGACGACCAGGAGGCCCCTTCCTTTCTGAAGATATTCGATCCCCGCAAGATGGGAACATCGTGCGGCTGTTCCGGCGCCATCCGGCCGAGGTGGACGGTGTCCAGAATGCGGCCGGTGGCCGGGGAGGAGGAAACCGCGGCGGAGATGGACACGTCACGGCGGCGCTCGGGCGCGGCGTCCCTTCTGGAACGTCTTTTCGGCCGCTGATCTTCCGTGTTCTTGTGAACGTTTCCGGTCTCGGTTAAGGTTCTTGTCAGCTCGGCTGACAGGTCTGTTGCGAAAGGTGGAGAGGGAATACCTTGGGCAATGCTCTGACGGAAAGGGACTGGGCCTGTCTGAAAGGCATTTCGCTGTTTTCGCGTCTTGACGAAGACGAACTGGTGGAGCTTCTGAAAAGCACCGCGCCCAAGCAGTTTCCCCGCGGCAAGCTGCTTTTCCAGCAGGGCGACAAGGCCAACTGCTTCTACATAATCCTCGATGGCCTGGTGAAGATCACCCGCACGTCGCCCGATGGCGACGAAGTGGTGATCGGCGTGTTCGGGCCGGGGTCCATGGTGGCCGAGATCGCCATGTTCCTGAACGGACGCTATCCGGCCTCGGCCGAGGTCGTCGCCGAATCCCGCCTGCTGCCCATCCTGGCGAGCGGCTTCAAGGCGGCCATCATCTCCAATCCGGATCTGGCCCTAGGCATGCTGGCCTCCACATCGCGCCGGGTGCGCGATCTCGTGGAGGAGCTGGAGCACATCAAGGGACAGACGGGCGCGCAGCGCGTGGCGGATTTCATCGTCGGCCTCTGTCCGCAGTGCGACGAACGGGAGGCCCATATCGATCTGCCCTACGAAAAGGGGCTCATCGCCGCGCGTCTCGGCATGAAGCCGGAGAGTTTCTCCCGTGCCCTGAAACGCCTCAGGCAGCTGGGCGTCCAGATCCAGCGCGACCACGTGAAGATCGCGAATGTGGAGGCGCTGAATCATTTCGCGATGACCGGCGAGGTGATCCCCGTCGATCCGGACGACGGAAACAGGAAATGACCTCCTCTCCGCCCGTGGAGCCGGATGGGCGGTTCCCGTTCGGCAGGGGATCCATGTTGTCCGCCCGTTTCAGGATGCGGTGTTCATCATGAAATGACAACGACTTGCTGAAACATTCCGAATCTCCGCATCAATTTCCGCGTGCATAGGGTTGGATATGCACGCAAACCCATCGCGGCCGGTGCGGCCCCGACGGCGGAAAGCGGCATTCCCTTCCGGGACGCCATTCGGGACATGCCGCCGGAGAGCCTTCAGGCGCAGACGCGGACGCCGTTGCGCATGTGGTAGTACTTGCCGTTCCCGCAGCTCAGCTTCCGGGAGGTCGGATGGTTCCGGTCCGAATTCAGGCAGGAATCGTAGCTGGCGACCAGATGGCGGTAGGGCACCCTGGTTCCCTTGCGCGAGAGGGAGATGAATTTCCGGCAGGCCCGGGTGCGCGGCAGGTATTCGGCGTCCGCCGTGTCGAAGCCGTTGGAGACGATGACGGTTTCCTCCCGGCCATCCGCCAGAATTCCATCCTCGACCATTCCGGATGATGGCGAGACCTTCTCCACCCGATCACCCGCCGCGACGGGGGTGCCGTCGACGAGGCCGACCGCCTTCGGATCCCTGACGATTCTGCCGTCGGCGCAGGCACCGAGCATCACGCCGCAGAGCACGATCGGAAAGAGCTTTCTCATTTTTCCCCACTCCCTGACCACCTGGTTGCACACTTCCGTTTCCGTAAGCTCCGGTTTTCGGTATGCGCGATTCGTCATATGTCATGACGCTGGGTCATGCAATCGATAGATGCACACCCATGTGGACAATCCGGTGACACGGGCGGGGAATGGCTGTGGTCAACCTGTGGACAACCCGGTGGGAAGCCGGTTGCGGCCCGCGACCCGCCGCCGCAACGCGGAGGACGGCATCGTGGTGCGGCGTTGGCGGAAAGCGACCCGGACGGACGCCGGGCGGGATCAATGGCTGGTGCCGGCGGAGAAGGTGATCTTGTTGTAGACGTTGTATTTGCCCACCGGCTTCGACATGGGGATGCGCTTCACTTCGCGGAAGGTCTTCGCGTCGTAGACGATGACCGCGCCGTCCTTCTCCCACACGGAGACGAGCGCATATTTCCCGTAGCGGTCGAACTCCACGTGCGCGACGGTCTTTCCCGGTGCGGGACGCAGCGTCTTCGCGATTTCCAGCGTCCGCTTGTCGATGATGTGCATTTCATCCCTGTGCGGCCCGAAGAAGACGTCCGCCCAGGCGTATGGCGTGTTCTCGTGGGAGCGGATGAAGAATCCGGGGCCGTCTGTGCGGATCTTCTTCACGATGGACCAGTCGTCCATGGCGATGACGCTCACGGCCCCTTCGGAAAGGTGGGGCGTGGCCATGACGGGCCGGCCCTTCCATGTCCAGGTGATGCCGGAACCCAGATGGGGCAGACCCGGCAGGGGAGGGCGCGCCACCACGTCGCCCGTGTCCACGTCGATCACCACCGCGCCCTTGATGGAGCGGGAGGCGCCGAGAAGGTGCCTGTAGGACTGGTCGAAGAAGAAATCGTCCAGCGGAGCCGGCAGCCGCACCCGGCGCAGGGCGAAGAGCCGTCTGCCCGCCTCGGTCGCTTCCGCGTCCGTGGATATCTCCCACAGCTCCGGCGCGTCCTTCAGCGCGGCGATGAAGCTTTTCCGCCCCCGGGCCTGATAGACGGCTGAAACGCGGGAGCTGACGCCGTCCATGGAGACGGCCGGAACGATCTTCTCCATCCGCAGGTCCTGGGCGGAAAGCAGGACCAGGTTGTGGGGCAGGTAGTTGGCGACGGCCAGCGTTGCACCATCCTCGGATATGGCTATGTTGCGCGCGTTTATGCCGGCGCGCACCTCGGCGAGGATCTCGAAGGTGTAGAGGTCGAACTTGGTGATCCAGCCGTCGCGGGACTGGAAGTAGACGTACCGTCCGTCGGGCGAGAACTTGGGGCCCCCGTGCAGGGCGTAGCGGCTCTTGAACCGGTGCAGCACCTCGAAGGTGTCGCCGTCGAGAATGCTCACGTGATGGTCGCCGCTCTCCACCACCACGAAAAGGTTCAGGGGATCGGCGGAATGCAGGGGCTTCGTGATGGAGCGGTCCACCTCCACCGCTTCCCGCCGCGAGGCCTCGATCTCCTTCGCCCCCCATTCGGGCATGCGGGGCAGGGGAGTGTAGATCAGTTTCACGAGCGCGGCGATCTGCTCCTGCGTGAGCACCTCGCCGAAAGCCGGCATCTGGGTGGATTCGCGCCCCGAGGTTATGACCTTCATGGCCGCCTTCTTCCGCAGACGCCTCAGGTTCTGCGGCAGCAGGGCGGGACCTATCCCGCCCAGACGGTCCGGGCCATGGCATTCGGCGCAGTGCCGGGTGTAGAGTTCCCCCGCATCCATGGGCGGCGCGGCGGCCGCTGTCGAGACGAACGTCACGGCGCCCAGGGCCGCCAGTGCGAGAACCCGCCACGCTCCGGAAAGGAAGGTCCTCCCCGCCGTCGCCCCGCCGCCCGCGTATCCGGATCGCCCCTTCATGCGTTCATCTCCCCGCCGTGGCCCGCCGCCCGCGGAAGGGCGTCACGTCCAGCCGCCCGCCCCGGCCGTCCAGGCCGATTTCCCCGTCGGTGATGTAGCAGGCCGGATCCTCCGCCCATGGATCACCCGTGAGCTGCATGGCGCGCACCCGCGTGTTGCCGTTGCAGATGTCCAGATACCTGCAGCCGGCGCAACGCCCCTTCACCGGACGCGGACGCCGCTTCAGACCGGCCATGAGAGGATCCGAGACGTCCTCCCAGATCTCGGAGAAGGGGCGTTCCTTCACGTTGCCCAGAGTGTAGTGCCACCACATGGTGTCCGGGTGCACGTCTCCCACGTTATCGATGTTGGCGACATTCACGCCGGACTGGTTGCCGCCCCAGCGCACGAGCATGTCGCGGATCATGTCCGCCTTCTCCGGGAAATGCTTCCGCACCCACAGAAGCAGGTAGACGCCGTCCGCGTCGTTGTTGCCGGTCACGAACTCGCGGCCGGAACCCTTCCGCGCCTCTTCCCAGGCGATTTCGAACAGGCGGTCCATGACGGCCCGCGTCTTCTCGCGCTCGGTGTCGTCCATCCGGTTCTTGTTGCCGCGACCGGCATAGACGAGATGGGAGAAGTAGAACTTGTCGATTCCCTCGTCGTCCACCAGCTTCAGGATGTCCTCGAACTGGTGAGCGTTGTCCTCCGTCATGGTGAAGCGCACGCCGACCTTCATGCCATGGTCGCGGCACAGGCGCAGCGCGTTCAGGGATGCGTCGAAGGCTCCCTTCATGCCGCGGAATGCGTCGTGGACCTCGCCGATGCCGTCGAGCGAAATGCCGATGTAGTCGTAGCCGATGCCCGCAAGATCCTCCATGACCGGTTCGGTGATGAGCACGCCGTTGGTGGACAGGCCGACATAGAAGCCCATGTCCTTCGCCCGGCGGGAGATGTCGAAGATGTCGGGGCGCAGCAGCGGTTCGCCGCCGGAGAGGATGAGCACCGGCACGCCGAAGGCCTTCAGGTCGTCCATGACCTCGCAGACCTGCGCGTAGGACAGCTCGCCGGGAAAGTCGACGTTGCCGGAAATGGCGTAGCAGTGCTTGCAGAGCAGATTGCAGCGGCGGATCAGGTTCCAGATCACAACCGGCCCGGACGGGTACGGACCGGCCACGCGGCTCGCTCCGCCGTCGCTCCCGCGCGGCTCCCGCCGCGACGCCAGCGCCTTCATGTAGCGGGAAAGACGGAACATGGACCTGCCTGCCTCCTAGACCTTCGAGCCGTGGGGAATGCGGACCACGTCCGGCGAGATGCGCAGGCCGGCCTTCTTGAGTATCCGCGTGGAATAGAGCACGTCGAACGCCCGGAAATGGGGGCTGAGGATCATGGCGATGCGTCCGACCTTTCCCTCCACCTCGGCCCGCGTGCGGCCATGCACCATCGCGAAGAGATTGTAGGGCCAGTCGGGCGGCCTGCGCGGGCGCAGATAGCAATGGGTGACGAACGGCAGGTCCCCCACCTTCTGCCCCAGCTCCTCCACCATCTCGTCGGGGATGTCCCATACGGACATGCCGTTGGCCGTCCAGCCCAGCTTGTAGTGGTTGGGCACCAGGCCGACACGGCGGATCACCCCGCGTTCGCTCATGGAGCGCAAGCGGTCCAGGACCTCCTGACGGCTCATGCCGGTCCGCTCGGCGATTTCCCCCCACGGATCGGGCACCAGCGGAAGCCCCGCCTGCGTGGCGGCGATGATCGCCCTGTCCCTGTCGTCCACCTTCAGACTCATACCGGCACCTTGAATCCGATGTAGAATTCCCTGAGCTTCGGCGCACGCAGGACGTCGAGCCCCGTGCGCTCCTCGATCTCCCGGGCCACCTCCTCGATCCGCTCCCTGGTTTCCGCGGCCAGAACGAACCACATGTTGTAGCGGTGGGTGCGCTTGTAGTTGTGCGCGACTTCCGGATAGGCGTTGACGATCTCCGCCACCTCGTCGAAACGCTCCGGCGGCACGGCCAGCGCCGCCAGCATCACGGCGCCCCCGAGGCGCTCCGCATTGTACATGGGGCCGAAACGCGTCGCGGCTCCGATGTCCAGGAGCCGCTTCAACCGGTCGATCAGCTCCTCCTCGCTGAGACCGAGCTCGGCCGCGGCCGCGGCATAGGGCCGATCCACGAGGGGAAAGCCCCCCTGGAGGGCATTGACGATGGCCCTGTCCGTTTCATCCAGTTTGAGAGGCATTACGCCGCTCCCTTCTTCAGTCCCGCGGAAAACCGCGCGCCGCACTGCTTGAACCGCCTGCGCGAGAAAAGAACGGCATGCGGAACTTCATCGAGCCCCAGCTCCCTTCCGACCCGTTCCGCGAGCTCGTCGATCTGGCGGCGCACCGTTTCGCGGGAAGTGCCGTGGATCATGCAGAAGAGGTTGTAGCGCCACCGGGGCGGGCGCCGGGGGCGTTGATAGCACAACGTCACGTATTCCGCAGCGGCAATTCGTCCCGCCGCCCTCTCGAGAACCCGGTCGTCGAAGTCCCAGACCACCATGGCGTTGGCGCAGTAGCCCAGTTCGCGGTGGTGGATCACGAAGCCGAACCGCGTGATGACGCCCGATCCGTGAAGGGCCGACAGCCGGGAGATCACCACGTCCTCGCCCACGTTCAGCCAGCGCGCCACTTCCGCGTACGGCTCGTGCACGACGGGCAGACCGTCCTCGATCGCCGCGAGCAGCTCCCGGTCGAACGGGGAGGGGGCCGGCACTCCGTCGCCCGCGCCGGGGCTTGCGGGCATGCCGCCGTTCCCGTCTCCCGGAGAGCCGCCTCCGGCAATGGCGAAGGCGAGGTCTATGTGGAAGGCGCGCACCATGGGCAGATCGAGCACCTCCAGTCCCGTCTCCGCCCGGATGCGCGCGAGGGCGGCATCCACACCCGCGCGGTCCGCCGCCGTCACGACGAACCAGAGGTTCAGCTCGTGCTCGCGCTCGTAGTTGTGGGTCACCTCGGGCTGGTCGGAGATGGTCCGTGCGACCTCCTCCAGCCTGTCCTCCGGGGCGGACACGGCGGCGAGGGTGCTGGCGCCGGCCGTGTTGGGGCGGACCACGGCGCCGACGCGGCATATGACGCCGGCCTCCTGCAGCCGGGAGACCGTGGCGATCACCTCCTCCTCCGACATGCCGGCGTCGCGGGCCACGCGGGCGAACGGCCGCGGCACGAAGGGAAAGCCCCTCTGCCAGCGGTTCAGCATGTCCCGTTCCCGTACGCTCAGCTCGATCATGCCTACAGCCCGATCCTGTGCGCCCGCGCGCTGAAGAAGATGCCGGAGGGCGACTTCGCCCGCAGCGACTTCACCCGCTCCAGGGTGTGCGTGTCGTAGATGTCGATGCGGTTCGCGTCGCGCACCGAGAGCCAGACCCGTTCGCCGCGCGGGGTGAATTCCATGTGCAGGACGGCCCGTCCCGGCTTGAACGTCCTGATGACCTTGCGCGTCATCGTGTCGATCACCTGGACGGTGTCGTTGTCCGGATGGGCGAAATTGACCCAGATGTGCCGTCCGTCCGGGCGCGCCATGACGAACACCGGCTGGCCGTGCACCGGAATGCGGTCGACCAGCTTCCAGGTGCGCCCGTCCATGACCAGCACCTCGTGATGCCCCACCGCGGGGAAGAAGAACATGCCGTCGGCCTCGGTCCAGCCCTCCAGATGCGGCATCTTGTAGACCGGGAGCTTCTTCTCGCCCCGGCCGTATCCGTCCAGGATCCGGCGCACCCTGAGCGGCTCCTCCCAGAGGTCCACGAGGGCCATGCCGTCCTCGCCGAACAGGCCGGCGATGTAGATGCGTCCGTTGCGGGCGATGAGGCCGTCGTAGGGAAGCCGGCCCGCCTTTCCGATCTTCACGATGTCCGGGCTGTCCCCGTCGGAGAAATCGGCCATCCAGATCTCGCCGGCGTCGTAGAGGGAGAAGATGAACCGGCGGCCCGGGGCGTCCACCAGTCCCACGGTCTTGGACTGCCCGCCCTCCCATGTGGCGGGAATCTCGGCGATCGTCTCCAGGGTGGTGCTGTCGAAGACCTTCACGCCGCCCGGTTTGTAGTTGGATACCGCGATGAGCCTCCCGTCGTCGGAAATGGCTCCGCCGATGGAGTTCCCGCCCTGGATGATGCGCCGGTCCATGAGCCGGCCCGGCAGCTCGATCCGGGAGAGTCCTCCGTCGCGGCCGAAGACGTAGGCGTATTTCTCGTCGCGGGAGAAGACCACGGAGGCGTGGGAAAGGTCGCCGAGTCCCTCGACGCGGCCGAGCACCCGCTGCAGGGTGGTGTTGACGATCAGAACCGATCCCGTGGCGCGCTCGATGACGACGCCGAGGTCGCCGGTGCCGGGGCATTCCTTCTTGCGCGCAAGCGCGGAGGACGGAGTGAGCGTGGCCGCCGCCGGCAGCAGGGCCGCCGTTCTGAGAAGGTCACGGCGTTTCATGCGGGAAGCCCTCCTTCAGTTTGCGTGCGATCCACAGCGCCTCCGTCTCCGTGAGCTGGCCGCGCCATGGCGGCATGGGCGTCTCGGGAATCCCGTCCAGGATGATCTCGGCCAGCGTCTCCGCGTCGCGGCCGGCGAGATTTTCCGGCAGCAGGGGTTTGCCCAGCCCGCCCTTCAGGGTCATTCCGTGGCAGGAGCCGCAATCCTGGCGCACCAGATGCACGAGCTCCCTGGTCCGTTCCGGGGGCGGGTCTCCGGCCAAGGCGTGCGCCGCCGCGGCCAGCGGGACGAGAACCGCCACCGCCGGCAGAAGACGTGCGAACCTGCACATTGAGGAAGATGGAAGCATGGCCCCTGCGCTGCCTGTCCCGTTCATCTGGCTGAAGAGAATAGGAAATCGCACCTTCGAAACCCTTGATGAAAATCAAGCTGGATCAGGCGGATGGTGGCGTGTATTGCCGCAGGGGGCAAATCGCCCGGAAGCACGGGGAAGGGCGTCAGCCCGCCACGGGGGCGGCGCTGTCGACCAGCCGGTCGATCCATTCCGCGCCGGGCTTGCCGTGGAAGTAGCCGTTGGCGAAGGGGAAGGGAAGCCCGAGGGCCCCGAGGCGGGCCATCGCCTCGGCTTCGTCGATCCGCTCCTCCGCCAGGTCGCGGAAGGTCGCGGCCACTTCCACCATGTCGCAGTCGTGCGGGGAGAGCCGGACGGCCTCCACGCCCATCTCCTTCAGGGTGCCGATTTCCCCCGCCAGGTTGAGACAGGCGTGGGACATGGTCTGAATGCCGTTCACCGCAAGGAAGGATTCGCCGTCCAGCGTCTTGAGATCCATGCCGTCGTGGTCCTTCTCGCAGACGAACTGGCAGCCGTCCTTCGGCAGGTTGTGCGCGCGGGCATGGTAGCAGCGGGCCGACAGGGCGAGCGGCATGCGGCCGAACACGAGAACCTCCGTCGCGGTCCCGGCTTCCCGGGCCGCCGCCGTGAGCGTGCGGATGGCCTCGCCGCCAAGCTCCGGGGGAAGACAGACGCGCCGGGCGCCCCGCCGCGCGAACCAGTCCAGGGTGGTCTCGTTGTAGACGTTCACGAACGGTCCGACGATGTGCGGACGTCCGGCCAGCCGGGAGAGGGCGGAGATGTCGTTGACCTCCACGAGGGCCTCGTCGGCCATCGCGCAGACGGCCTCCACCGCCTTTCTTTCGGCCCGGTTCATCACCAGGGCGAGGGTCGAGAAGACCACCTCCTTGCCCGCGGCGGTCAGGCGTTCCACCACTTCCGGCAGCACCTCCTCGAAGAAGGGCATGCGCTTGGCGCACACCACTTCGCCGACATGCACCACGTCCACGTCCGCCTCGTCGGCGATGCGGAAATGATGGTCGCGCCACTTGTCCGCCGGCCAGTTGAACAGCACGGGGCCGAGAGTGATCTTCATGTTGCCGCTCCGACTGTCTCCGGTTGTCCCGTCATTGGCGGACGGTCATCTCCATGTCTTGCGGTAGACGCCCTGGGTTTCCTTCGTGCCCTCGCTGAGGGAGGCCAGCGACAGATCCCCGGTGTCCGATCCCGCGGCGAGCGCATCGACGGCCCGGCGGAAATCCCCCACTACCTGCCGCACGTACGCCTTGGAACGCTGCCGCCCCTCGATCTTCAGGGCGGTGACGCCGGCGTCGAGAAAGTCCTTCAGCATGTCCACGGCATTGAGGCTGGTGGGTTCCTCGAAGACGTAGAACGACCGCCCTCCGGTCTCGAAGCGGCCCTTGCAGAGGGTGGGATATCCCGCCTTCTCTCCCGGCGCAAAGCGGTTGATGGTGAAATCGCCGAGACGGGAAACCATCTCTCCGCTCTCCTCCTCGCGGTAGGCGACATGGGACGGGGGCGAGCAGACGCCCGTCATGTTGGGCGACTTGCCGGTGGCGTAGGATGAGAGGAGGCACCGTCCCTCGGCCATGACGCACAGGCCGCCGTAGACGAAGACCTCCGTCTCGCAGCCGATCTCGTCGTTCAGCGCCCGGATCTCCGGCAGGGTCAGGACGCGCGGCAGCACGACCCGCCTGATGCCGAATTCGCGGACATAGAAATCTATGGCCTCGGGAGACGATGCGGAGGCCTGCACGGAGAGATGCAGCCGCTGATCCGGGTGGCGGCGCGCCGCGTAGTCGATGATGCCGAGGTCCGCGAGTATCAGGGCGTCCACGCCGATGGATACCGCGTCGTCCACGGCCCGTTTCCAAAGATCCGTGCGTCCCGCCTGGGCGAAGGTGTTGATGGCGACCAGAACCTTCGCGCCCCGTTCGTGGGCGAAGGCGACGGCCTCTTCCAGCTCCCTGCGGGAGAAGTTCAGCCCCGGAAAGTTGCGGGCGTTGGTCTCGTCGCGGAAGCCGCAGTAGACGGCATGCGCACCGGCCTCCACCGCCTCGCGCAGGGCACTGGGCGTGCCCGCCGGGCAGACCAGTTCCATGGCGCTCATGCCTTCCTCCCTTCCGTGGGCTCGACGGATGCGGCGTCCGCGCCGCGTCTCGCGGCCCCCGCGACCCGTCCGACCAGGGGGGAGACGCGACCGCGCAGCGAGGCGAGGACGCGCCCGAACGGACCGAGCAGGGCCGTGATCTCCTCGAACAGGTCGATGTCCGCGTCGTCTATGGCGTTGCGCAGGGCCAGCACGGCCTCCGTGTCGCCCTCGATGACGATGTCGCGGGAGAAGAAGAGGGCGTCGCCGTCCTCGCGACCGTTGACCATGGAGATCAGCTTCGGAAGCGGGCCCCGCACGGCGGCGCCCCATTCCGGGATCGCATCCCTGCCATGGGGAACCAGCAGGGGATTGGCCGGATCCGGCCGCATGATGAAGACCAGCGGCAGATCCACCGGGTCGATCAGGAAGTCCACCCGGCCGTATTCCCCCAGCCTGTCGAACATTTCCGGATGACGACGCAGCAGGCCCGCCATGAGCTGCTGGAACACCGGACGCAGAAGCCCGAGCGGAGGCGTCGGTAGCCTGCGTACGAAATCCGGTGCGCGTTCTGGCAGTCTGAAGGGCATGGTCGTCCACAAGTCCGTAAGCTGTATGTCGCTTACTGAGAAGTGCCCTTCCCGCCACCCCGCCGTCAAGGGTGAAGGTGATGACGTGGATCAAGCTGACGGCGGAGTGTCCGTGGCGTGTTCAGGCCCTTCCGGGCGGTGCGGGTGCGGGAATGGGATGGAAGGAGCCGCGGAAGACCGGGGAGAGGCGGGACCGTTCTTCGCGGACCGTTCCGTGCACGCGCCCGGAAAGGGCATGGCGTCGCCGCCATTCAGCGGCTGAGGGATTTCTCCCAGGAGACGATCTCGCCGGCGATGACCAGCAGCGGTATCGCGGCAAGCGCCGCCGGCGACAGGGCACCGGTGGCCACGAGCAGCACGATCGGTGCTCCGATGGCCGCGCAGATGCGCCACCGCCACCGCGAATCCGCGGTGCACAGTCCCACTATGGCGGCCAGAAGGGTGATGAATGGCGTCATTGCACTCCTCCCTCAGGATGACCCGTGTCCGGAAGCGATTCGCCCGGACACCCTCGCCGGAACCCGGAACGCCCGTGCCGGTCGGCACACGGTCCGGCATCCGGAAGACACCTCCCGAAATCCGAAACGATGTGTCTCGCAGGTTGTCCTTCATCGTCGGATAACGCATTGATAGTGGAGCGAGGTGTCATTTTTGCGGCGATATGACACAAGGAATAAACTGTTTGTTGAGATTCTTTCCCCTTGCCATGTGACCTTGACGCAAGTCATTGCGTCCGCGGTCGCGACGGGCCAGCGTCGCGGGGCCATGGCCATGCGCACCGGAAATTTCGGAGATCTGCGCGCGTTCCTCGCCTTTCTCGAGGAGCGCGGCGAGCTGGTGCGGGTGCGCGAGCCCGTCTCCACGGTTCTGGAGATGACGGAAATCCACCGCCGCCTGATCCGTCGGGAGGGGCCGGCGGTGATCTTCGAGAAGCCGGTGACGGAGTCCGGGACGCCGGCGGCGATGCCCGTGCTCGTCAATCTGTTCGGCACGGTCCGCCGCGCCGCATGGGGCATGGGCGTGGAACCGGAGGGGCTGCGGGCGCTCGGGGAGAAGCTGGCCTTCCTGCGCCAGCCCGTGCCGCCGCGCGGTCTGCGGGAGGCGTGGGAGCAGGTGCCGGTTCTCAGGGAGGCGCTGTCCATGCGTCCCAAGGTGGTCCGCCGCGCGCCCTGTCAGGAGATCGTCCGGGAAGGTGCGGAGGCGGACCTGACGGCGCTGCCCGTCCAGACCTGCTGGCCCGGAGAGCCGGCGCCGCTGATCACCTGGCCGCTGGTCGTCACCCGCCCGCCGGATGCGCGCCCCGAGGACACGGACCGGTACAACGTCGGAGTCTACCGCATGCAGCGGCTCGGGCCGCGTGACGCCATCATGCGCTGGCTGGCCCACCGGGGCGGGGCCATGCACCATCTGGAATGGAAGGAACGGGGCGAGGACATGCCGGCCGCCGTGGCGATCGGCGCCGATCCGGCGACGGTCATGGCCGCGGTCACGCCGGTTCCCGAGACGCTGAGCGAGTTCCACTACGCGGGGCTTCTGCGCGGCGGCCGTGGCGCGCTGGTTCCGGCGCGCACCCAGCCGCTGCTGGTCCCGGCCAATGCGGAGATCGTGATCGAGGGCCGCGTTTCCGCGAGCGAGACGGCGGAGGAGGGGCCGTACGGCGACCATACGGGCTACTACAATTCCGTGGAGCGCTTTCCCGTCTTCCACGTCACCGCCGTGACGATGCGGCGGGATCCGCTCTACATGAGCACGTTCACCGGACGGCCTCCGGACGAACCCTCCGTCATGGCCGTGGCGCTCAACGAGGTCTTCCTGCCCCTGCTGCGCCAGCAGTTTCCGGAGATCGTCGATTTCTGGCTGCCGCCGGAGGGGTGCTCCTACCGCATCGGCGTGGCCGCCATCCGCAAGCGCTATCCGGGACACGCCCGGCGCGTCATGATGGGATTGTGGAGCTTCCTGCGCCAGTTCTCCTACACCAAGCTGCTGATCGTCGTGGACGAGGATGTCGATCCACGTTCCTGGGAGGATGTCATGTGGGCCCTCTCCACCCGCTTCGACGCCTCGCGCGACGTGGTGATCCTGGAGAACACGCCGATCGACTATCTCGACTTCGCCTCTCCCCGGGAGGGACTGGGCGGCAAGCTGGGGCTCGACGCCACCACCAAGATCGGCGGCGAGACGGACCGGGAATGGGGCCGTGTGCTGGACATGGACCCGGAAGTGGTGCGCAGGGTGGACGAACTGTGGCCGAAGCTGTTCAATGAGCGGCCATGAAGGATCCACGCATTCTCGTTTCCCGATGTCTGCTGGGCGAGCCGGTCCGCTACGACGGCCGGGCCGTCGGGCTGCGCCGTCCGCTGCCCGCGGAATGGCGGGGGCGTCTCGTTCCGGTCTGTCCCGAGATCGAGGGCGGCCTGCCGGTGCCCAGACCGGCGGCGGAGATCGCGGGAGGGGACGGCGATGCCGTGCTGGACGGACGGGCCCGTGTCGTCACGGAGCATGGCGGGGACGTCACGGACGCCTTTCTGAAGGGGGCGGAGGCGGCTCTGGAGCTGGCCCGCGCAGAGGGCTGCCCCGTGGCGCTGCTGAAGGAACGCAGTCCGTCCTGCGGATGCCGGAGAATCCATGATGGGACGTTCGGCGGCGGAACGAAGGCGGGCAGGGGCGTGACCGCCGCTCTGCTGGAGCGGAACGGCATCCGTGTGTTCCACGAGGAGGAGATCGCGGAGCTGACCGCGCATCTGCGGAACCTGGAAGGGGAGGGCGCATGAAGAAGCGCATTGTCGTCGTCGCCATGACCGGAGCCTCCGGCGCCGTCTACGGGGAGGCCGCGCTGCGCATCCTGCGCGACAGGAAGGATGTCGAGACGCATCTCGTCATGTCCGATGCCGCGCGGCGGACCATCGCGCATGAACTCGATGCGACTCCCGCCGATCTCGAGGATCTGGCCGATGTCGTGCACGACGTCCGCGACGTCGGCGCCGCTCCGGCCTCCGGCAGTTTCCCCGCTGCCGGAATGCTGGTGGCGCCATGCTCCATCCGGACGCTTTCCGCCATCGCATGGTGCAACGCGGACAATCTCATCACGAGAACCGCCGACGTGATGCTCAAGGAACGCCGCCCGCTGGTGCTTATGGTGCGCGAAAGCCCCCTGCATCTCGGGCACCTGCGGGCCATGACCGCGGCGACCGAGGCCGGAGCCGTCGTCGCGCCGCCCGTTCCGGCCTTCTATTCGCTGCCGACCGATCTTGCCGAGATGGTGGACCAGACGGTGCGCCGCAGTCTCGCCCTGCTCGGCATGGATGGAAGCGGCATCCATGTCTGGCGTGGAACGGAAGGCTTGGAAAACGACTGAAATTCATATACTTGCGCTTCCATCATGAATCCGTTTCCCAGCAACCTGAATCGGCATGCGAACTGCGCGGCGAAAATTGTCCGGGTACCGCATGTCGGAATGGCGCCGATTTCGGCTTGCCTTGCGAACCATTCTCATGCTTCTGGGCCGTCATGGTGAATTCCGCTTGCGAAAAGACGTTTTCGGTCGCCCCGATGATGGACTGGACGGACCGGCACTGCCGGTTCTTCCACCGCATCCTGTCGCGCCGCGCCATTCTGTATACGGAGATGGTGACCTCCGCCGCCGTGATCCACGGCGACCGGGAGCGGCTTCTGGGGTTCTCGGAGGAGGAGCATCCGGTGGTGTGCCAGCTCGGCGGGTCCGATCCCGCGGAAATGGCGGAGGCCGCCCGCATCGTCGCGGAGTGGGGCTACGACGCGGTCAACATCAACGTCGGCTGTCCCTCGGACCGCGTGCGGAAGGGCCGTTTCGGCGCGGTTCTGATGAAGGAACCGCGGACGGTGGCCGCCTGCGTCTCCGCCATGATGGATGCCGTGGACATTCCCGTGACGGTCAAGTGCCGGGTGGGCGTGGACGACATGGACGAGGATGCCGATCTCGACCGCTTCGTGGACATCGTTGCGGACGCCGGAGTGCGGACCTTCGTCGTCCATGCCCGCAAGGCCTGGCTGCAAGGGCTTTCGCCGAAGGAGAACCGGGAGAAGCCCCCCTTGAACCGGGAGCGTGTCCACCGTCTGAAGGAACGCAGGCCGGATCTCGAGATCGTCATCAACGGGGAGCTTGGCGACATCGACGTCATCCGCGCCCAGCTGGAGCATGTGGATGGCGCCATGACGGGCCGCGCGGCCTACTACACGCCCTGGCTTCTGGCGCGGGTGGACGGGGAGGTCTTCGGCGACCCCGCGCCGGTCCCGTCGCCGGTGGAGGCGGTGGAGCGCTTCATTCCCTACGTGGAGCGGGGATTGGCGCGCGGGGTGCCGCTCAACGCCATGACCAGACACACTCTCGGCATCTTCCACGGCCTTCCGGGCGCGCGCCTCTACCGGCGCCACCTGTCCGAGAACGCCACGAAGCCCGGAGCCGGGGTGGAGGTTCTCACACAGGCCCTGGATCTGGTGCGGGAGCAGCTCGCCCGGCGGGCGAGCGCCGCGGAGTGATCCTCTCGTCCCGGACGGACGGATTTCATCCGGAGAGCATGCGGACCGGGAAGGGGGCCCGGTCCGCGCGGTCGTCTCTCACTTCTCCGTCATCGGCTTCGGCAACGGGGTCTTGTCCGTGCGCGGCGGCAGGATGGGGTAGACCACCCTGGGCTGTTTGCCGGTCAGGCTCTTCAGGAAAGCCGTGATGGCGTCCACGTCCGCTTCCGAGAGCGCTCCCTTGCCGAGCTGCGCATCTCCCATGATGGCCACGGCCTGCTTCAGGTTCCAGACCTTGCCGGAATGGAAGTAGGGAGCGGTGAGCTCGACGTTCCGCAGGGGGGCGGCGCGGAAGACGTATTCGTCGTCGGCCGTCCGCGTCACCTTGAAGCGGCCCTTGTCCTCCGGCGGCAGCACGTCCGCGCCCGGTTTCTCCACGACGCCGAACGGGAAGTAGTCATGTCCGCCGATGTTGATGCCGTTGTGGCATCCGGCGCAGCCCTTGTCGATGAACAGGGCGAGCCCCTTCTTCTGCTTGTCGGTCAGCGCCTTCGCGTCTCCCCGCAGATAGCGGTCGAAGGGGGCGTCCGGCGTCAGCAGCGTCGCCTCGAAGGCCTCTATGGCCTTCGCCATGTTGTCGAAGGTGACCGGATCCTTGTCCTCCGGGAAGGCCTTGCGGAACATTTCCACGTACTGCGGAATGCTCTTGAGCGTGGCGACCACCACCTCCGGGGTGTTGTTCATTTCCACGCCAGCCTGCACCGGCCCCTTGGCCTGTTCCTTCAGGTCCTTGGCGCGGCCGTCCCAGAACTGGGCGACGTTGAACACCGAATTGAGCACGGTCGGCGCGTTGCGCGGTCCCTTGGCCCAGCCATGACCGATCGACGTTTCCAGGTTGTCGTCGCCGCCCATGCCCAGATTGTGGCAGGTGTTGCAGCTGATGAGCTGGCTGGAGGAAAGGCGCGGATCGAAATAGAGCATCTTGCCGAGCCGGACCTTTTCCTTCGTAAGGGGATTGTCCGGAATGTCCGGAGCGACCTGGGGTATCGGCTTGAAGAGCTCCCGGGCCCGCTCCATCAGGCCGTCCGCGGCCTGTGCGCCGGAAGCGGCCATGACGGTCGCCAGAACGGCCGTCGCAAACAGTTTCTTCATCGGAAACCTCCCGTCTCGTTGTTCCATGCGAGCCTGCCGCGCATCGTTCCCTGGAATGATTATTGATATGATTCCAAGATGCACAAGAGGGAAGGTGTTGATCTGGATCAGGAAGGATTGCGGCATCCGGACACAGTCGGAAGCGTGCTTCTGCCCGGATCCGGAAGGCGGGGACGGCCGGCTCCGGCCCGCCGCGAAAGGGAACCCTTCCGCGGTTCTTCGAAAGAGTGTTGCGGAGAAGGGGTGGAATGAAGCCGGACCGGGCGGAAGCCCGGCCCGACCGTTCCGTTCATGCGGTGGTCACTTGGCTCCGACCGGCTTGATGTTCGGAAGGGGCGTTCCGTCCGTGCGCGGCGGCAGGACGGGATAGACCACTTCGGGCTGCTTGCCGGTCAGGCTCTTCAGGAAGGCCGTGATGGCTTCCGCGTCGGCTTCGGAGATGGTCCCCTTGCCGAGCTGGGTGTCTCCCATGATCATCACCGCCTTCTTCAGGTTCCAGACCTTGCCGGAATGGAAGTAGGGCGCGGTAATCGCCACGTTGCGCAGGGGCGCCACTCGGAAGACGTACTTGTCCTCCTCCTTGCCCGTCACCTTCTGCCGCCCGGTGTCCTCCGGGGGCAGGACATCCTTGGACGGAGCCTCGGCGACACCGAACTTCTGATAGTCGCCGCCGCCGATGTTGACGCCGTTGTGGCATCCTGCGCAGCCCTTGTCGATGAACAGGGCGAGCCCCTTCTTCTCCTGTTCGCTCAGGGCCTTCTCATCGCCCTTCAGATAGCGGTCGAAGGGGGCGTCCGGTGTCAGCAGCGTCGCCTCGAAGGCCTCTATGGCCTTCGCCATGTTGTCGAAGGTGACCGGATCCTTGTCCTTCGGGAAGGCCTTGCGGAACATCTCCACGTATTCCGGCATGCTCTTCAGCGTCGCCACGACGGCCTCCGGCGTATGGTTCATCTCCACCGGATTCTGCACCGGCCCCTTGGCCTGCTCCTTCAGGTCCTTGGCGCGGCCGTCCCAGAACTGGGCGACGTTGAACACCGAATTGAGCACGGTCGGCGCGTTGCGAGGCCCCTTGGCCCAGCCATGGCCAAGCGAGGTTTCCAGATTGTCGTCGCCGCCCATGCCCAGATTGTGGCAGGTATTGCAGCTGATGAGCTGGCTGGAGGAAAGGCGCGGATCGAAATAGAGCATCTTGCCCAGAGCCGCCTTTTCCGGCGTCACCGGATTGTCCGCTATGTCCGGCGCCTTGGCGGGAATGGGCTTGAACAGCTCCTTGGCCCTGTCCATCAGGGTGTCGGCCGCCTGAGCGCCCGAGGAAGCGGCCATGAGGGCCAGGGCGAGCACGGATGCGAGTTTCTTCATTCATCGTCTCCAGGTTTTGCGGGCATGCACCGTCGCTTGCGCATACCGCCGTGTAACAACCATAGATTGATCTACGAAACGCATCTACACCACTTACGGTCAGCCACACCCCCATGTGATGCCCGTCGCCCGAAATGCGTGTTCAGACGTTCCATATACTACCCACGCGGGAATGCTTGTGCAACGAATAGGAATTGATGCCTGCGACCAAATGTCCGGAAAACGGGTGTTTTTGGAATCAAAATAATGTGAGGTTGCAATTTTCGCGGGGCTGGCGGTCAGATTCCCCGGGTCAGTTCGGCGACTTCGCGGCGCAGCACGGGCAGAATCTCGTCTTCGAACCAGGGATTGCGTTTCAGCCAGGCGTTGTTGCGCCAGCTCGGATGGGGCAGGGGGATGACCCGTGGCACGGACCCCTCATGGTATTCCCGCCAGTTGCGGACGGTTTCGGTGAGATTGCGTTTCATGCGCCGGCCCAGGTGCCAGCGCTGGGCGTACTGCCCGATGGCGAGCACGAGTTCCAGCTGCGGCATGGCCTCCATGATCGCCCGGCGCCAGGCGGGGGCGCATTCGCGACGCGGAGGAAGGTCCGCCCCGCGTGCGTCCTGCCCGGGAAAGCAGAGGCCCATGGGAACGATGGCCACACGCGCCGGATCGTAGAAGACTTCCGGGCCGATTCCCATCCATTCCCGCAGCCGCTCTCCCGAAGGGTCCGTGAAGGGCCGGCCGGAAACATGCACGCGCGTGCCGGGCGCCTGTCCGGCCACCAGCAGCCGGGCCGTGGACGACAACTGGAAGACGGGGCGCGGTTCGTGCGGCAGGGGGGCGCCGTCCGGGTTCTCGAAACAGATCCGGCAGGCGGCCAGTCGCGCGCGCAGGCTCTCGAGGTCGGGTGCGGACACGGAAGCATCTCCAGTGCTGGGCGAAGCGTGAAGAAAACCGGAAGAGTTTTACATGTCCGGAGAAAACGATTTTAAGCCCCGCCCGCTATCTTGGCCAGCGGGAGAGATGGCGGGCCGGAGCCCGTTTCCGGATGCGGGAAACGGCGGAGCCGGCAGCGGGAGAGGCAGGACAGATGCGGGAGCATGCCATGAGGAACATGATCGCCCGTCCGTCGGATGCGGAGGATGCGACGCCCGGAAGCGGCGCGGACGATGGGCGGACCGGAAGGGACGGGACGGAGCGCGGCGACGCCGATTGGCAGGGCGAGATGCTCGCCCTGTTCATCCGCAACCAGCTGAAGGTGGCGCTGGCCCTGCCCGTGCTCGCGGTGCTGTTCGTGGTGGCCTCCTCCGGCTGGACCTCCACGGAGAATCTGCTTTCCTGGCTGGTCATCGTGCTCCTGACACAGGCGGTGCAGCTCATCCTGTTCCGCATGTACGAGGACGGGAGCGGCCCCGTGCGCAGTGTCCGGGAATGGGTGAACCTCATCGCCACGTCGGAGTTCCTCCTGGGCGCGGCATGGTCCCTGCCGCTGCATTTCTTCTGGTCCGAAACGGGGACGCTGCAGAACATCTTCATCGTCGCCGTTCTGATGGCCGTCGCGGCCGTCAGGATACTGATTTCCGCCAGTTTCATGCCGGTGGTTCTGGCCGGATCCGGCGTCATCACCTTCAACATCGTTCTGCGCAGTCTGGACATGGGCCACCCGGTCTATTTCGCGGTCGGCGCCCTCGCGGTGATCGCCGGCCTCTTCTTCATACAGCTGGCGCGCCGTCTCCAGAGCGCGGCACGCGACATGCTGGTCATACGTTCCCAGCGCGAGCGGCTGATCGACGAGCTGAAAAGGGAGCGGGACAGGGCCGAGAAGGCCAGGCTCAGGGCCGAGGAGGCCTCGCGCGCCAAGTCGCTCTTCCTTGCGACCATGAGCCATGAGCTGCGTACGCCGCTGAACGCCATCATGGGCTTTTCCGAGATCATCTCCTCGGAGATGCTCGGACCGCTGCCCGTGCCCCAGTACAAGGAATATGCCGGCGACATCCACCAGTCCGGCACCTATCTGCTCAGCCTCATCAACGACATTCTCGATCTTTCCCGGATCGAGGCCGGCAAGCGGGAGCTGCGCGAGGAGGTCGTGGACGTGATGGAGCAGGCGCGGGAATGCATGCATCTGGTCGAGATCCGCGCCCGGGAGAAGAACCACGATCTGCGACTCGAGGGACGGGACGATCTGCCGATGCTGCTGGCCGACACGCGCGCCGTGAGGCAGATCTGGCTCAATCTGCTCTCCAACGCCATCAAGTTCACACCGGCGGGAGGTACGATCACCCTGGGCGTCAGGACGCTGGACAACGGCGGTCTCGAAATGTCCGTGTCCGACACCGGCGAGGGCATCCCCGAGGAGGAGCTCAGGACCGTCATGGATTCCTTCGGCCGCGGCCATTCCGCCGTCACCCGCGCCGTGGAGGGCGCCGGCCTCGGTCTGCCCATCGTCAACGGGCTGGCCAGACTGCATGACGCGGACGTGACCATCGACACGAAGGTGGACGAGGGCACGGTGGTGCGCGTGGTCTTTCCGCCCTCGCGCGTGCTGGACGCCCGCGACGGGCGGGCCGCGACGGCGGAACGCGTCAGCAGCCCCACCCAGCGCCGCCTCATCCAGCTCACGGCCTGACCGGCTCAGCGATGCGTTCCGTGCCGGTGTGGTTGGATCCCCGTCGGCCATGCGGCCGCCCCGGCGGATGGGGAAGAGGATGGAAGGGCGCGTGGTCCGGGGCCGTCAATCCAGAGTCTGGCGGAAACGCAGCACCGCGATGACCATGACCGTGAGCATGAAGGCGACGAGCGCGAACCCTTCCTGCACGAGATCGGGCCAGCCCGCGCCCTTGAGCATGATCCCGCGCACGATGCGCAGATAGTGGGTCAGGGGCAGCATCTCGCCGATGAAGCGCGCCCATGCGGGCATGCCCTGGAAGGGGAACATGAAGCCGCTCATCAGTATCGAGGGCAGGAAGAAGAAGAACGACATCTGCACCGCCTGGAGCTGGTTTCTGGCGATGGTGGAGATGGTGTAGCCCAGCGACAGGTTGGCGGCGATGAAGATCATCGTGAGCGTCAGCAGCAGTCCCGCGGGGCCCACCAGCGGAACGCCGAACAGGAACCGCCCCGCCGCCATGATGATG
This sequence comes from uncultured Rhizobiaceae bacterium, assembly GCA_964430935.1. Taxonomy (GTDB): domain Bacteria; phylum Pseudomonadota; class Alphaproteobacteria; order Rhizobiales; family Aestuariivirgaceae; genus Thermopetrobacter. The sequence continues at coordinate 4,663 of CAYSHK010000061.1, read as the reverse complement.
GCCATCTGCACGAACCCCACCAGAACGTAGGGGGCGATCTTGCCCAGCATGATCTCCGAGGGACGCAGGGGCGTGGCCAGAAGGCTTTCCATGGTGCCGCGCTCCAGTTCGCGGGTCACCGCCAGGGAGGTGAAGATCAGCATGGTCATGGTCAGGATGACGCCGATCAGGCCGGGCACGATGTTGATCGCCGTGACGGCCGCCGGATTGTAGCGCTTCTGGATCACCAGCTCGAAAGGCGGCGGCCGGGCCGCCAGATCCCCCTGCGGTCCGCGCAGCTCGCGGAGAAACAGCCGTGTGGCCAGCCCGTTCACCGCCGAGATGGCGCCGCCCGTGGCCACAGGATCCGTCGCATCCGTAACAAGAAGGATCCTCGGCCTCGCGCCGCGTCGGACATCCCGCCCGAACCCGGGCGGAATCTGCAGCACGAACAGGACCTTGCCGGAGCGGATCATGGCGTCGGCCTGCTTCTCGGTGCGTGCCTCCTGCCGGATGTCGAAATAGCCGGTCTGCTTCAGGGAGGCCACGAAATCCCGCGTGATGTCCGAATTGTCCGCCGAGAGGATGGCGATCGGCAGGTGCTTCGGGTTCATGTTGATGGCGTAGCCGAACAGCATCAGCTCCATGAAGGGAATGACGACGATCATGGCCAGCGTCAGCCGGTCGCGGCGCAGCTGGATGAACTCCTTCATGATCATCGCCCAGAGCCGCCCCGCGAAGCCGCGGTACGGACGGACGGGTCTCCGCGCGTCAGGATGCCCCGCCATCTCCGCCTCCGCTGTTCATCAGGTGGATGAAACTGTCCTCGAGCGTGGCCTCCGCCTGTTCGCAGCGCACGCCCTCCGTGGCGCAGATGCTGCGCATCGTCGTTTCCAGTTCGCTTCCCTCCGGGCCGCAGACGTGCAGATGGTCGCCCAGGAAGGTGACGATCTCCACGCCGGGCATTCCGCGGGCGCGTCCGGCGACTTCCGCCAGGACGGAAGGTGCGCCACGCACCGCCCAGGCCTTCAGATGCTGCGTGTTGATGATGTCCTTCGCCGGTCCGCGCGCCAGAATGCGGCCGTTGAAGATGTAGGCCAGCTCGTGGCAGCGTTCCGCTTCGTCCATGTAGTGGGTGGAGACGAGCACGGTGATGCCTTCGGCCGCCAGTTCGTGGATGCTGTCCCAGAATTCCCGGCGCGCTTTCGGATCGACGCCCGCCGTCGGTTCGTCGAGCAGCAGCAGCTTGGGGTCGTGCAGAATGCAGGCGGAGAGCGCAAGGCGCTGTTTCCAGCCTCCGGACAGTTCACCGGCGAGCTGGTCCTCCCGCCCCTTCAGCCCCATGCGCGCGACCGTCCGCCTCGCCAGTCCGCGGGGGTCCGGCATGCCGTAGACACGGGCCACGAACTCCAGATTCTCCTCCACCGTCAGATCCGCGTAGAGGGAGAAATGCTGCGTCATGTAGCCGACGTTCAGCTTGATCAGCCGGCTTTCCCGCACGATGTCGTAGCCCAGGCAATGGCCGGTTCCGCCGTCGGGCGTCAACAGGCCGCACAGCATGCGGATCGTCGTGGTCTTGCCGGAGCCGTTGGGGCCGAGGAACCCGTAGATCTCGCCGCGCTTCACGCGCAGGGTCACGCCCTGCACCACCTTGTGCGGCCCGAAGGACTTTTCGAGTCCTTCCACGTCGATGACGTATTCCCCGGCATCCCCTGCCATGTCCTCACTTCTCCTTCCGGTCGAGAAGCCGGACGTCCACGGGCTGTCCGAGGCCGAGTTCCGTTCTGTTTCCGATCGGCCTGGCCTCCATGCGGAAGACGAGCTTGGCCCGTTCCTCCGGTGAGAAGATGACCGGCGGCGTGTACTCCACCTCGCGGGATATGAAGGTGATGCGGGCTCTGATGCCCTCCGGACAGCCGTCGCAGGACACGGCCACGGTATCTCCCTGGTGGAAGCGGGGACGCTCCGGCTCCGGCACGTAGAAACGGATCTTCAGATACCCGGGTGGCAGTATGGAGAGGACGGGCTGTCCGGCGCGGACGATCTCGCCGGGACGGAAGTAGACCTCCTGCACCATGCCGCCGGCCGGCGCCTCGACCCGCGTGTAGAGCAGCTGGGTCTTCGCCTCCCGCAATTGCGCCTCCGCGGCCCTGACACTGGCCCAGGCCGCATTGATCTCCTGCGCACGCGCCGGCAGCCGCGCCGTCTCGAGCTGTCTGCGCGCTTCCTCCAGCCGCGCCTTGTCCCGGTCCAGCGCACCCTTGGCGACATCGAGGCGGGCTTTCGGAACCACCCGCTGCTCGTAGAGGCGCTTCACGCGCTCGTATTCGGACTTCGAGACCTCCAGAGCCGCCTCCGCCTGCTTGACCGCGGCTTCGAGAATGCGGATCTCCTCGGGTCTGCGCCGCTGCGCCTGAGCCAGCCGCAGCCGGGCGCGTGCCTCCTCCAGCCGCGCCGCCGCCAGCTCCACCTGCGCCTGCTGCATGGTGTCGTCCAGCTTGATGAGCATGTCGCCGGGCCGGACCATGGATCCCTCGTCCACGGAAAGGAGAACGATACGCCCGCTGATCTCCGGCCCCACCTGAAGAAGGTTGCCGTCCACGTATCCCTGGTACGTGGCGGGCTTCGCATCCGGTACGCGCTGGTCCAGATACCAGTAACCCGCGCCTCCGGCGGCCGCGATGAGGAGAACCGTGACGACTGGCAATGCTTTCATGACGAGGCCCTTTCCCGTTCGACTATAAGGATGGGCCTATTGCACGCGCATGAAAAGGACGAAAGTCAAAAAGTGATCAATCACTCGGTTTTTCCGCTCACTCCGGCGTCCGCGAAGGTCGCCATGCCGGCATGGGTCGCCGCCGCGGCTCTGACTATGGCCGCGGCCACGCCGGCTCCGCTGCCTTCGCCGAGGCGCATGTCCAGATCCAGCAGGGGCCGTTTGCCCATTTTCTCCAGCGCGCGCCTGTGTGCCGGTTCGGCGGAGACGTGCCCGGCGATGCAGTGGTCGAGCGCTTCCGGCATCAGGGCGTGCAGCACGGAGGCCGCCGCGGTGACCATGAAACCGTCGAGGATCACCGGAACGCGGGCATGGCGCGCCGCGATGATGGCCCCGACGATGGCGGCGAATTCACGTCCGCCCAGACGGGTGAGAATGGTCAGGGGGTCGTCCAGATGCGGACCGTGGAATTCCAGCGCCCGGCGGACGACGTCCGCCTTCCGGGCCAGTCCGGCCTCGTCCACGCCCGTTCCGGGGCCGACCCACTCCTCCGGCTCCCCGCCGTGCAGGGCGCAGAGCAGGGCGGAGGCGATGGTGGTGTTGGCGATGCCCATCTCCCCCAGGCACAGCACGTCCGGCCGTTCGGCCACCGCCTCCATGCCGTAGGCGATGGTGGCGGCGCATTCCCTTTCGCTCATCGCCGGTTCCCGGGTGATGTCTCCGGTCGGTTTGGAAAGGGCCAGCTCATGCACCTTCAGCCCCAGGCCGAAGGCTTTGCAGATCTGGTTGATGGCCGCGCCGCCGGCGCGGAAGTTGGCGACCATCTGTTCCGTCACCTCGGGCGGGAACGCGGAGACTCCCTGTTTCGCCACGCCGTGGTTCGCGGCATAGACGGCCACCTCGATGCGCTCCGCAGCGGGAGGGTTGCGGCCCTGCCAGGCGGCCAGCCAGAAGGCGATCTCCTCGAGTCTGCCCAGCGCCCCGGGAGGCTTGGTCAGCTGTCCGTCGCGTTCGCGGGCCACGCGTTCGGCCTCGGTGTCCGGTCCGGGCATGCCGGCGATGTGCGCGCGGATGTCGTCCAGGGGCGAGTGGGTCTTGTCGTGCATGGCCGAACTCCGTCTGGCATGGGGAGGATGGAAGCCCTATAACCGCTGACGGAGACGAGGAGAAGTGGAAAAGGCCATGAAGGACGGGCGGATCCGCCGGAAAATGGAAAAATGGGTGCAGGACCTGCGGGCCGCTCTGATGTTCCTCACGATTCTGCCCGTGGCGGCTGTGGGCGGGACGATGGCTCCACCCGTGCGTCCCCGTTTTCTGCGGGCCCTGCCTCTCGCCGGGGCGGCGGTCGGGGGGCTGTCCGGTCTCGTGCTGATTCTCGCCGGATGGGTCGGAATGCCGGCCACGATCTGCGCCGCCCTGGCGGTGACGGCCGGCATCGTGATGACCGGCGCCATGCACGAGGACGGCCTGTCCGACATGGCGGACGGACTGGGCGGGCGAAGCCGGGAACGCCGGCTGGAGATCATGCGGGATCCGGCGGTCGGCGCCTTCGGCGTGCTGGCACTCGTGCTGGCGGTTCTGCTGAATGTCCTTGCTGTCGCGCATGTCGCCGAAGCTGCGGACCTTCCCTCCGCCGCGGCCGTTCTGACCTGCGCGCATGCGGCGTCGCGGTTCGCAGCGGTGCGCATGCTCCATGCCCTTCCGCCCGCCCGTCCGGACGGCAGGGGGCGCGAAGCGGGGCGCCCGGATGGCGGCATCCTGCTGCAGGCGGCCCTGACCGTTCTGGCCGTCGCCGCGCTCGCGGGAGCGCCTGCTGCGGGACCGTCGGCCACCCTGGGCGCGCTGGCGGCCGCGCTGGTGGCGGGGGAGTTCGCCATCCGTTTGACGGACCGTCTGCTCGGCGGTCAGACGGGTGATGCGGCGGGTGCGGCGGAAGTGGTCGTCCGAACGGTCTACCTGCTGGCGACG
>CAYSHK010000060.1:0-22222 GCA_964430935.1 uncultured Rhizobiaceae bacterium | reverse complement strand
TCAGCCCGTGCCGCCCACGGTCAGGCCGTTGAGGCGGATGGTCGGCTGGCCGACGCCCACCGGCACGCCCTGTCCGCCCTTGCCGCAGGTGCCGATTCCCGGATCCAGCTCCATGTCGTTGCCGATCATGGTGACGCGGGTGAGGGCATCCTTGCCGTTGCCGATGAGGGTGGCGTCCTTCACCGGACGGGTCACCTTCCCGTCCTCGATCAGGTAGGCCTCGGTGCAGGTGAAGACGAAGTTGCCGGAAGTGATGTCCACCTGGCCGCCGCCGAACGAAACGGCGTAGAGCCCCTTTCCGACCGAGGCGATGATCTCCTCCGGGTCATGCTCCCCGGCCCGCATGTAGGTGTTGGTCATGCGGGGCATGGGGGCGTGCGCGTAGGACTCGCGGCGTCCGTTGCCGGTCGGCTCCATGCCCATGAGGCGGGCGTTCAGCCGGTCCTGCATGTAGCCGACGAGACGGCCGTCCTCGATCAGGACGGTGGGGGAGGTGGGCGTGCCCTCGTCGTCCACCGTCAGCGAGCCGCGCCGTCCGGGAATGGTGCCGTCGTCCACGACGGTGACGCCCTTCGCGGCGACCTGCTCGCCCATCAGGCCGGCGAAGGCGCTGGTGCCCTTGCGGTTGAAGTCGCCCTCCAGACCGTGGCCGACGGCCTCGTGCAGCAGGATGCCGGGCCATCCGGGCCCGAGCACCACGTCCATCTCGCCCGCCGGGGCGGGCTCCGCCTCGAGCGACACCAGCGACTGGCGTAGCGCCTCGCGCACCGCGTCGCGCCATTTGCCGTCGCCCACGTAGTCGCTCCAGTGCTCGCGGCCGCCGAGCCCGTGCATGCCCGTGCCGCGCCGGTCGCCGTCCTCCGTGATGACGGAGACGTTGAAACGCATCAGTGGACGGAAATCGAAAACCTCCCGGCCGTCGGCACGGATGATCGCGACCGCCTGCCAGGATCCGGCCAGGGAGACGCTCACCTGCCGCACCCTCGGATCCAGCGAACGCGCGAAGGCGTCCGCCTCGCCGAGCAGCTTCACCTTCTCCTCGAATGGCATGGTGTGCGTCGGGTCGTCGGGCGGATAGAGCGCGGTGTTCGTGCCCCGCGGCGCATCGGCCATGACGCCGGAATGCCCGGCGGCCACGGCCCGCACCGTCTGCGCGGCCCGCAGCAGCGCGGCCTCCGAGACCTCGGAGGAATGGGCGTATCCGACCCGCTCTTCGCTGACGGCGCGCAGTCCGAAGCCGGAACGCGAGTCGTAGGATGCGGACTTCAGCTTCCCGTCGTCCCACACCAGGGATTCGGAGCGGGAAAGCTCGATGAAGAGCTCGCCGTCGTCCATGCCGTGCAGCGCGTCGCCGGCGATGCGCCGGGCGCGTTCGCCATCGAAGTCGGTATGGGCGAAGAACAGTTCCGGTCCGGGCCGAGTCATGGCGGGGCCTAGTTCTTCATGCCGTCGAGCTTCTTCAGCACGGCCGTGAATCCGGTGAGCGTGAATTCCAGGGGCAGCCCCTGGCCCGGCGCGGCATAGACGATGAACTTCGCCTTCTTGCCCTTCTTCAGCTTGGCCAGGGTTTCCGGACGGGCCTCGGCGAGCGATTCGCAGAACATCGGATTGCAGCGGATGAACGGCACCCGCGCGATGGCCTTGCCGTCGATCTCCAGCGCGACGCCGGTGGGCAGGTAGACGCCGAGGGGCGCACGGACGTTCATCATGTGCCCCATGACCTCCTTGCCCTTGGCATCCTTGCGCTTGACCTTCAGAACGATCAGCGAAACGAACACGCCCTTGCGTTTCGGGTCCGTCGCGGTGGCGGACACGTAGCAGGCCTTCTGCGTCTTGTTCTTGGCGACGGGCACCGTCTCGCAGATCACGCGCCACATGCCCTTCTGCATGACGATCTCCGGCTTCGGCCCGGCGGGTGCGCCTCCCTTGGCGCCCGGCGCCTTGCGCACGCGGGGACCGAACGGCGTCACGGGCATCTTTCCGGGCAGCTGCTTGCGGGCCTCGGGGGGCGCCTGGGTCTGCGCGGCGGCGGTTCCCGCTCCGCCGCCCGCGGCCGCGAAACCGAAACCGGCGAGCATCAGGGAATGGAAGAGAATGAGGGCAGGACCACGCTTGTTCATCTTGTGCCGTTGCTCCGCTGAAACCTTGGCCGCGAATGCGGCTTTCCGTGACCGGAAAAACGGGGCGCGCGAACGATTCGCAACGCCTCTCCGGTGCAGTATGCAATGCTTACCCGGAAAGTGGATGTCCGTCCAGTTCCGGACGCAACCCCGTTATCCCGACAAATGCGGCCAAATTCCGACCCGTGCGGCGGTGCGGAGGCGCTCCGCCGGCTCCATCCCTCAGCGACGCTCCCGTCCGTCGCAGGGGATGGCCGTCGCCGTGCACAGGGTGTAGCTGCGGCTCGGCATCCGGCATTCGATTTTCCCGTTCCGGGCCTTTTTCCAGTCCGCGAAGTCCTTGCCGTACTGCCAGGCCACCAGATGCTCCCACGCCAGGCGCGCCTCCTCCTCGGGCGATCTTTCGCCCCGTTTGGCGTAGAGGAAGTGCACGGGCCTTCCGCTGGCGATCACGCCGTAGCGGGCGCACTCCGCACCCGCCGGACGGGCCGCGGCCGCGAGCACGATCCCCGCCAGAAGGACGGAAAGGATCCGGAGGGAACGGATGGAGAGGGAAATCGCTTTCATGGTCATGGCTCCCTTCGCCGGAAGTGCCGGGAAGCCACCTGTCGCCACCAGTCGAATATGCTCCGCTTCGCGCGCGCGTTCAACCATGCTTCCCCGTGTCCGCGGGAACGGTGCGCCGCGGGCGCTCTTGAGCCCCCGCACGCATGCGGCTAGTGTGCGCGCGAACAGCGACGGATGCCTTCGGAAGGGATGGCCATGCAGTATCTTTCCACCCGCGGCGGGGACGCCGGACGGGCTTTCGAGGATGTGCTTCTGGCGGGACTGGCGCCCGACGGCGGCCTCTATGTGCCGCGGGAATGGCCGCGGCTGGACGCCGGGGAATGGCGCGCCCTGCGCAACCGTCCATGGGAGGAGGTCGCGCTCGCCGTCATGCGGCCCTACGTCGGCGGTTTCCTGGACGACGGGGCGTTGCGCGCCGTCATAGACGAAGCGGCCGCGGAATTCGGGCATCCGGCGGTCACGCCCCTGAAGCAGCTCGACGACAACCTGTGGATTCTGGAGCTGTTCCACGGGCCGACACTGGCCTTCAAGGACGTGGCCATGCAGATGCTTTCGCGGCTCATGGACATCGCGCTGGAGCGCCGCGACGAACGGGTGACCATCATCGGCGCCACATCCGGCGACACGGGATCCGCCGCCATCGAGGCCTTCCGCCATTCCCGCCGCGCCACCATCTTCATCCTGCATCCGCACGAACGCGTTTCGGCCGTGCAGCGCCGCCAGATGACCACCGTGGACGCCCCCAACGTCCACAACATCGCCATCGAGGGCGATTTCGACGATTGCCAGGCGCTGGTCAAGGCCATGTTCAACGACCGGCCCTTCCGCGAACGGATGCGACTGGCGGGCGTCAACTCCATCAACTGGGGACGCATACTCGCCCAGATCGTCTACTACGCCACCTCCGCTCTGGCGCTGGGCGCGCCCGACCGGGCGGTGAGCTTCACCGTGCCGACCGGAAACTTCGGCGACATCCTCGCCGGATACGCGGCCCGCAACATGGGGCTGCCGGTGGAGCGGCTGGTGATCGCCACCAACGTGAACGACATCCTGTACCGCACGCTGACCACCGGTCGCTACGAGGTCACCGGGGTGCGGGCCACCACCAGTCCGTCCATGGACATCCAGGTTTCCAGCAACTTCGAACGGCTGCTCTTCGACGCCCTGGAGCGGGACGCGGAGGCTCTCCGCGGGCTGATGGACCGGCTGTCCCAGTCCGGCGCATTCGACATTCCCCCGGCGGCGCTGGAACGGATCCGCGCCCTCTTCGACGCGGGGCGGACCGACGAGGACGAGGTGCTGGCGGAAATCCGCCGCACGTTCCGCGAAACCGGCGAACTGGTGGATCCGCACACGGCGGTGGGGCTGCACGTGGCCCGCGGCCGGGCCGCGCCGGACGCCGCGATGGTGTCCCTGTCCACGGCCCACCCCGCCAAATTCCCCGATGCCGTGGAGAGGGCCACGGGACACCGGCCGGACCTGCCGGAGAGGCTGGCGCACATCATGGAAGCGGAGGAGCGCTTCTCCGTGCTGCCGGCGTCCCTGGACGCCGTCGAGGAATTCATCACCGCGCGCGCGAAGGCATGACCGTCACCGTCTCCCGCCTGAAGAACGGACTGACCGTCGTCTCCCACCGCATGGCGGAGCTGGAGACGGTGGCGCTGGGCGTCTGGGTGAAGGCCGGATCGCGGGACGAGCGGCCCGCGGAGGCGGGCATCGCCCATTTTCTGGAGCACATGGCCTTCAAGGGCACGCGGCGGCGCAGCGCCCTGCAGATCGTCGAGGAGATCGAGGGCAGGGGAGGGGATCTCAACGCCGCCACCTCCACGGAGACCACCGGATACACCGCCCACGTCCTCAAGGAGGACTGGCGCACCGCCCTCGACGTGATCGCCGACATCGTCACCGGGCCGGTCTTCGATCCGGAGGAGATGGAACGCGAGCGCGGGGTCATCCTGCAGGAGATCGCGGCGGCGCAGGACGATCCGGCGGACCTCGTATTCGAACAGGCGGAGGAGGCGGCGTTCGACGGAAATCCCCTCGGGCGTTCCGTGCTGGGGACGAAGGAGACCGTCCGGCGTCTTTCCCCGGACGATCTGCGCGCCTTCCGCGAACGCAACTACACCGCGGGCCGCATGGTGCTGTCCGCGGCGGGCAACATCCGCCACGAGGACCTGGAGCGCATGGCGGAGGAAGTCCTCTCCGGCGTTCCGGAGGGCGGGCGCGTATGCCGCGAGACCCCGCGTTTCGCCCCCGGCCGCAGGAAGAGCCGGAGGGAGCAGGACCAGACCCACGTCGTGCTGGCCTGGGAGGCGCCGGGATACCTGGACGACGACGTCTACGCCATGCAGGCCCTGTCCTCCATTCTCGGCGGCGGAATGTCCTCGCGCCTGTTCCAGGAGCTGCGTGAGCGGCGCGGCCTCTGCTATTCCACCTACACCTACTATTCCGCATGGGCCGACACGGGCCTGCTCTATCTCTATGCCGCGACCTCGCCGGACGATGCCGCGCGGGCGCAGGAACTCATGCGGCGGCTGGCGCGGGACATGGGCGGGGGCGTGCGCGGCACGGAGCTGGATCGTGCGCGGGCCCAGGGGCGTGCCGCGCTGGTGATGAGCCTGGAGAGCGCCACCGCCCGGGCCGGACAGATCGCCCGCCAGTACCTCGCATACGGCCGGGTGCCCGACATCGGGGAATTCACGGAACGGATAGAGGCCGTCACGCGCGACCGGATCGGAGAGCTGGCGGCGCGGACGTTCGCCCGGGAGCCCGCCGTCTCCCTCGTCGAGGGCGCCGGGCGGTGAGCGAATCACTCCGCATGCGAACGGAATGTTTGGGGCATGGAGCGCGTCCGTTTCGTTTCCCCCGGGCGGCGCGCGGAAGTTTGCGCCGGCGGAGGGAAAGGCGGTAGAAATGTCGCATGGAGAGCTTTCTTTCATACCTGCGTGCCGCTCCGGGGGAGGAGAGCATTCACGCCGGACGGGTCTTCCTGCGTCCGCCGAAAGTGGCCGACTACGAGGCCTGGGCGGAGCTGCGGGCGGCCTCGCGGGACTTTCTCCAGCCCTGGGAGCCCACCTGGCCGGAGGACGACCTGACTCTCGCCGCCTACCGCCGCCGGCTGCGCGGCTACTGGCGGGACATGCGCTCCGGCGTGGCGCTCCCGCTTTTCCTGTTCCACGCGGACACGCATGAACTGCTTGGAGGCATTACGCTTTCCGGAATTCGCAGGGGCATCGCCCAGGCGGCCTCCATGGGGTACTGGATCGGTGCGCGTCATGCCCGCAAGGGCTACATGACCGAGGCGGTCCGCGCGGTCGTCCTCCATGCCTTCCGGGGCATGAGGCTGCACCGGGTCGAGGCGGCGTGCATTCCCGAGAACGAACCCTCCCGCCGCCTGCTGCAGCGGTGCGGTTTCACGCAGGAGGGCTATGCGCGGAAATATCTCCGCATAAACGGACAATGGCGCGACCATCTGCTTTTTGCCATCCTCCGCGAGGACGTCCTGCCCGAAGGGGGGCGGGACGGCGGCAGCTGAATCCACACCCGTGGAAAGTGCCGCTTGCATTTTTCACTCTTCCGGCGTTTGCTGATGCGGGGGTGCTGGGGCAACAGGGGGCAGGAAGTTTGCATTTGGTGCATGTGCTTGCAGGACCGAGGAATTCTCCCGCGCGGAAGGTCGGCCCGCGCGGTGGGAAGCGGATTGCCGGCCGTCCGCGGAGTCTGATTCCGGTGGCCCGTCTGCTGGCGGTCCTGTGCGTGCTGTTCGCCGTGATTCCCCCGCTGCCGGCCGCCGGGATTCCCAAGGCGGATTTCGCGGGGTCCGTCATCGACCTGCGTCCGGCCATCAGACTCGTGCAGTCGGATGAACCGGTGGTCGCCGTCACCGTTCCCGGATCGCGTTCGGGGCAGGTGGTGCGGATGGAACTGCGCGCCCGCTCCGCCGCCTCTCCCCACTACTGGCTGCTGTTCAGCATCGCCAATCCGCGGAACGTGAGCGGACGGTTCGTCCTCGAGCTGGACCGGCCGGGGATCACGGGATCCGGTCTGTCCGCGCCGCTGACCCGCCCCGTGACCATCCTTTCGGCCAGCGCCACCGAAGGGGCGGAATGGCGCCTGCCCCTGCGGAACGCCCTGGCCATGTCCGTTCCGCCCAGTTCGGTGACCAGCCTCGCCGTGGAGGTGGACCATCCCGCGGTGGGAACGGCCCGCCTGTGGAAGACCGAGGCCTTTCAGGCGGTACGGACGCGGGAGATGTTCCTGGCCGGCGTTCTGGTCGGGATAGCCTCCCTGATCATGCTCGGCCTGCTGGCGCTGTACATCCTGCGTCCGATGCCCGCCCTGCCGCCCGCGGCGCTTCTCGCCTCCGGCGCGATCGGGTTCGTGGCCGTCAACACGGGCATCCTGGAGCCGGCGCTGCACTGGGCTTCCGCTCCGGCCGCCCTGTGGCGGCTCGCCGCCTTCTTCGAGGGGCTGATGCTCACCGGGCTGGTCGCATGGCTGTTCACATGGCTCGAGCTGCCGCGCCGCGGCAGGGCGATGAACGGTGCATTCTGGCTGCTCACCGCCCTTTCCGCGGCGCTGGCGGCCTGGGGGCTGTTCGATCCGGCGCACGCCACCCTCTTCATACGCGCGGGCTTCCTGCTCGCCGTGACCGGGGGATACACCCTCGTGGTGGCCATGTGGCGCCGGCGCCGCATCGGCTCCGAAAGCGGCCTCATCACCTGGACGCTCCTTCTCGCTTGGACCGCCCTTGCGGCATTGTCCGTCGGGGGGATCGTGGAGATGCCGTCGGCGGGCACCATCCTTTCCGCCATGCTGGTGCTGACGATGCTGTCCCTCGGCGTCACCATGGCGCGGGCCGCCTTCTCCCCGTCCGCGGGGCTGCGGAGCTTCCTTTCCGGCGCGGCCCGCAGGGCGCTGGCGCTGGCCGCCGCCCGACAGGTGGTCTGGGACCTCGATCTCGTTGCCCGCCGACTCGAGATCGGCAGCGAGCTGGAATGCCAGCTCGGCATGTCCGACGGCTCTCTCGCCGAAGGCGGAGCGAAGGCCTTCGAGGAGCGCATCCACCCGTCCGACCTGCCCGCGTACCATGGCGCCATCGAAGCGGCGTCCCACCGCGGAGCCGGGCATTTCTCCATCCAGTTCCGGCTGCGGCGCGGCGACGGTTCCTATCGCTGGTACCTGCTGCGCGGCCGTCCCGTACGCGACAATCCCGACGCGGGGGCTCCGACCCGCCTCATCGGCGTGCTGATGGACGTGACCGCCATCCGCCGGTCCGAGGAGCGCCTGCTGTCCGACGCCGTGCGCGACCGCGTCACCGGCCTGCCCAACCGCCCCCTGCTGCTCGACCGCCTGTCGCGCGCCATGCGACGGGCCGGCGGCATCCGTGGCAGCCTCTACCTGCTGGTGATCGACGTGGACCGGTTCCGCAACATCAACGACGCCTGGGGCTTCGAGACCGGCGACATGCTGCTCAACCAGATTGCCCGCCGCATCGGCGAGATGACGGAACCGGAGGACACCCTGGCGCGGCTTCCCGGCGACCAGTTCGCCGTGATCGTGGACGCCACCGGCGGACCGCGCGACATAACCGCCTTCGCCGAGCGCCTGCGCCGGATGCTGGCCCGTCCCTTCGATCTGGGCGTGCGCGAGGTGTCGCTGACGGTCTGCATGGGCATCACCCGCATCTCCGGGGATCTCGAGATGGAGGCCGAGGACGTCCTGAAACAGGCCGAGATCGCCCTGTTCGAGGCCCGCAAGCGCGGGGCCGATTCCATCGCCTTCTTCGAGGAGGGCATGCTGGGCGACCGGTCGCGCCTGGTGTCCCTGGAGCAGGATCTGCGCCGTGCCGTGGAGCGGGGCGAGATCGAGGTGCTCTACCAGCCCATCATGCACCTGCACGGCGGCACGCTGGCCGGCTTCGAAGCGCTCGTGCGCTGGCGGCATCCCCTGCACGGCCTCATGGGGCCGGACAGTTTCGTGCCGCTGGCCGAGGAGATCGGCCTCATCGGCGACATCTCGCGCGTGGTTCTCGAGGAGGCGACGCGCAATCTGGGCATCTGGCAGCGCGCCTTCCGCCCCGAGGTGCCGCTGTTCGTGGCCGTCAACATCTCCTCCGTCCAACTGCTGAACGCCTCGCTGGTCGACGAGGTGGCGGCGCTGATCGAGCGCGAGGGCATTGATCCCGCCACCCTGAAACTGGAGCTGACCGAATCCCTGATCCTGGAGAACCCGGCATTGGGGCGGAAGATCCTGGAACGCCTCGCGGCGCTGGGGGTGCGCATCGCCTGCGACGACTTCGGGACCGGCTATTCCTCCCTCGCCACCCTGCGCGACCTGCCGTTCTCCACCCTCAAGATCGACCGTTCCTTCGTCGGCGCCGAGGAGAACGACGCCCGCGCCGCCGTCATACTCGAAAACGTGGTCAATCTGGCCCACGGCCTCGGAATGGACGTGGTGGCGGAGGGCGTGGAGACGGAGGAGCAGATGGCCCGTCTCACCGCCCTGGGCTGCGACATGGCGCAGGGCTGGCTGATCGGCCAGCCGGTTTCCGCCCGCCGGGTCGTGGAGGCCCTCACCGGCATGTCCCTGGACGTGGACCGTTCCCGTTCGCGCTTCGCCGTCTTCCGCGAGCGCCTTTTCGGCTCCCGGGGAAAGACGGAGGAAGACGAGGGCGGGCTGGTCCTTCCCGTGCCGCCCGTACCGCCCGTTCCGCCCGCGGCCGGCGGGGACGGAGCGGATGCCGGTGCGGCGGGAGAGGCGGTAGAGGCGGAAGAGGGGACGGAGGAGCCCGCTGCGGTTGCGGGTTCCGAAACTTCCGACGATCGGGAGGACGAGCCGGAATCCCCGCGGACCGTGGAGACGCCGGAGGGTGAGGAAGGGGCGGGGAACGGGAAGGAAACCGTCGTGGAAACCGAACCCGCCGCGGAATCCTCCGGAGAGAACGGAGAGGGCGGTGGCGACGGAGCCTCGCGGCGGGATGGAACGACGCGCGGCGGAGACGGGGAGGGAGACGCCCCGTCCGCCGATGCGGATGGTGGAAAGGATGGCGGAGAGGGTGATGGAAGTCGCATGGAGCCCTCCGCCGCCCCGTCCGGGAGGAAGGGGGACGGCGAGCCGTCCGGGAGGAAGGAGGCGCAGGTCGTCCTGGCGGAGGAGGGCGCGGGAGGAACTCCGTCCTCCGGAGCACAGGAGAGGCGTTCCGGCACGGACGGCCGGTGACGTCCCTTCCCGGTGGCTCAGGCGTGGCCCGCGTCTGGAGAAAGCAGGCCGGGATCGATGCCCAGCCGCGCCAGCGCGGCCTCGTAGCGGCTCTCCGGCGGCAGCCTGAACAGAATGTCCTCGTCCGCCTCGCAGGTGAGCCAGCCGTTCATCTGGATCTCGTTCTCGAGCTGGCCGGGGCCCCATCCCGCATAGCCGAGAGCCAGCAGGGAATGTCGCGGCCCCTTGCCGGAGACCATGGCCCGCAGGACGTCGAGCGTCGCGGTCAGCGAAATGCGTTCGTTCACGGGAAGGGTGCCCTCCGGCACGTAGTAGTCGGAGGAATGCAGCACGAAGCCGCGTCCCGGCTCCACGGGCCCGCCGATGTGGACCGGCTTGGTCCGCAGCGTCATGGGCACCTGGATCTGGCCTTCCGCGCCCTTGAGGATGCCGAGCTGCTCCAGCAGGCCGGTGAAGCTGATGTCCGGAGCGGGCTTGTTGATGATGAGGCCCATCGCCCCCTCCTGCGTATGGGCGCACATGTAGATGACCGTGTTCTCGAACCGCGGATCTCCGATCCCCGGCATGGCGATGAGGAACTGGCCGTCGTAGAACTCGTGCGCACTCATGGTTCTGGCCTTCCGAATGGTTGTCGCGGCATGCATCATAACATATGGGAGGGGAATGCGCGCATGTCATGACGCCGGGACGCGCGCGCCACGGTCCGTCTGACGGGATTGTGAAGCGCCTTCCCCTGTCATGGCCGGCGCCTTTCCGTGTATGTTCGGCCGGTTCCCTGAAATGTCGATACCTTTTTTCGGAAGCCCATGACCCGGACCTTCGCCAAGCTCCTTCTTCTCGTGTTCGCCCTGCCGGCCATCGTGCTGGCGGCTCCGGCGCGCGCGGGGAGCGGCGCGGAGGCGGTCTTCGACCATTCCACGGTGCGCCTCGTGGACGGCGGCGTCGTGGACGGCCGGAGACTGGCCGGGGTGGACGTGCGTCTGGGCGAGGGCTGGAAGACATACTGGAAGGTGCCCGGGGATTCGGGCACGCCGCCGGTCTTCGACTGGTCGAAGTCGCGGAACCTGAAGCGCGCAACGGTCCTGTGGCCGGCACCGGCGCGGTATGCGGATCCGGAGACCGGAGAGACCATCGGCTACAAGGGGCGGGTGGTCTTCCCCGTCGTCGTCGAGCCGGAGGATCCTTCCAGTCCCGTCGTCCTGCATCTCGTCATGGACTACGCCCTCTGCAACGAGATGTGCATTCCCGCCCGCGCCGAGGTCGAGCGCGTGCTCACCCCGGTGGGCGGCAGCGGGGACGCCGGACTGGTGCGCAAGTGGCTGGAGCGCGTTCCCGGACCGCCGCGCGAGGACTTCCGGGTCGTGGATGTCCGCCTGCGCGGGGCGGAGATGCGTCCGCGGCTGCTGGTGACCGTCCTCGGCAAGGGGTTGGACGAAAGGACGGAGATTTTCGTCGAGGGGCCGCCGCTCGCCTCCTTCTGCCACCCGAGGTTCGTTTCCTCCGGCGATGGAAGGGCGGTGTACTATCTGCCCGTGGACGGAATTTCCGACGTATCGGAGCTGAAGGGCGAGAAACTGCGCCTCACGGTCATTTCAGGCGAAAGACGGATTGAGCAGGAGGTCGAACTCCCCTAAGAATGCTTATGAAAGTCATTTTCAACAGCAACACGCGACAGGGGAGGGACACTCCATGACCATCTCGAAGGGCGACCGTCTGCCCGAAGCCACTTTCCTCACGATGACCGACGACGGCCCCGCGCCCGTGTCCACGGGGGACTACTTCTCCGGCCGCAAGGTCGTTCTCTTCGCCATTCCCGGCGCCTTCACCCCCACCTGCCACGCCAGGCACATCCCCTCCTACGTGGAGAATCTGGATGCGCTGAAGGAGAAGGGCGTGGACGCCGTGGCCTGCACGGCCGTCAACGACGTGTTCGTCATGGACGCGCAGGCCGACGCCGCGAAGGCGAAGGGCAGGATCGACTTCCTGGCGGATGGAAACGGCGATTTCGCCAGGGCCATCGGCCTGGATCTCGACGCCTCCGGCCTGGGGCTGGGGCTGCGCTCCCATCGCTACGCCATGATCGTGGACGACGGCGTGGTGACGGAGATCTTCGTCGAGGAGAACCCGGCCGAGATGACCGTCTCTGGCGCTGAAAACGTCCTGAAGGCGCTCTGATCCATCCATCGGAAATCCCGGACGATGCGGGCCGTTCCCTGCCGGGAGCGGCCCTGCACATTTCCGGGAGCAGGACACGCCCCGCCTTTCCCTTCGGCTTGCCCGGTCCCGGCAGTCCGGAGCGACGCGCTCCGACGGAGCGAATGGCACCTCCGACCGGATGCCCGGATCAGGTGTTCAGCTTAGAGACACGCTTTGAATATGTTCGGGGACATGGTTGACACATTGAGGTGCATTTTCTTGCACCTCACTCAAGTCAATCTCGGCTATCGGGAAGACCCCGAAGCAGATTTTGTAGCGCCCATCCACTTTGGTGGGGCGAATAGCGACCAGCTTCTCCTCTGAAGGCAGCCGGCATGCGCCATAGCTGCTCCCTGAAGCCGATATAGCCCTTGCCAGACAGAACTGTGCGCACGACCTTACCTCCGCTCCGGCTCACCACCGGCTTGCCCCGGTAGTCCAGAGCGGCATGCTCCGGTGCCGCCCTTCACCTCTCGGCGAAGCGGGCGCGCAGCAGAGTGTCGCGGGCGGAAAGTGCCGTGCCAAGCGTGTGGCGGATTTCGCCCACCGTCAAGCATACCAGCTCCGGCTCCTCCGGCGGATGGACGAGCATCCAGTCGAGAACGTCACAATAGGCTCTCAGCCGGTTCAGGGCGGCATCAAGGGTATCGATCGCGCTCTCCACGATCTCGGCGTCATTGCGGGATGAGGGGAAAGGACGGGCATGACGCCCGTGATCGGGGCTTCCGGTCAAGGTCGTCGCTCCCAGGCTCGCGTTGCCGGAACGACAGGCGTTGTTGGCGTCTGGCGTTCCGGGGGTGACAACACGGCCTAGGTCGTGCCGACGTACCTTTAGGCTTGCGCCCTGGACATGCGCACGCCGCCCCCGGAACAGATCGACGTTCTTCAGGCAGGAAAAGACCGCCATCTGACGGGGGCGGTGCCGCCTAGGCCGGAGTTGTCAGCTCCATAAACAATCATGCCAGCGGGCATGTACAGGGTCAAGATGCGGAGATGCGGCAACATGCGGCAGCTCCGACCGGATGCCCGGGTCAGGTCCGTGCATGAGCCGGTATTCGGGTACGGCTTCGCCTTCTTCTCCGGCTCGCCGCCGGGCTTGTCCCGGTGGCCTGGAGCGATGCGCACCGCCGGTGCGGCTCATGCCCCCCCGGATTCGCGCAGTTTGCGGATGGCGTCGCGGGCCAGGGCGTCCGCGCGTTCGTTCTCCTCGTGGCCGGCGTGGCCCTTCACCCAGTGCCAGTGCACGTCGTGGCGGGCGGCGGCCTCCTCGAGACGCTGCCAGAGGTCGGCGTTCTTGACCGGCTTGCGGCCGGAGGTGCGCCAGCCATTGCGCTTCCAGCCATGGATCCATTCCGTGATGCCCTTGCGCAGGTATTCCGAGTCCGTGGTCAGATGCACCTCGCAGGGCTCCCTGAGCGCCTCGAGCGCGGCGATGGCCGCCATGAGCTCCATCCGGTTGTTCGTCGTGTCCGGCTCGGCGCCCGAGAGTTCCTTCTCGGCGCGGCCGTAGCGCAGCACGGCCCCCCAGCCGCCGGGGCCGGGATTGCCGGAACAGGCGCCATCGGTGAAGATCTCCACGCGTTTGCGCTCACCCATCGGAGTCAGATCTCCCGCAGTTCGCGCGGCAGCTTGAAGGAAATGTTCTCCTTCTTCACGAGAAACAGTTCCACGTCCACGTCGTAGCGCGCCCGGAAGGCCTCTATGACGCCGTTGACCAGAACCTCCGGGGCGGACGCCCCGGCCGTGAGGCCGATGCGCATGCCGGGCCGGATCGAGCTCCAGTCGATCTCCTCGGCCATCTGCACGAGCATGGAGTTCGGGCAGCCGTGCTTCCTCGCCACCTCGACGAGACGGCGCGAATTGGAGGAATTGGGCGCACCCACCACCAGCAGCATGTCGCATTTTCCGGACATGGCCTTCACGGCCTCCTGCCGGTTGGTGGTGGCATAGCAGATGTCGTCCTTCACGGGTTCCACCATCTGCGGAAAGCGTTCCCGCAGGATCTCGACGATGCCGCGCGTTTCATCCACGGAAAGCGTCGTCTGCGTGACGTAGGCGACCCGCGATGGATCGGGCGGGGAGACGTTGGCGGCGTCCTCCTCCGTCTCGACCAGGGTCATGGCGCCTTCCGGAAGCTGCCCCATGGTGCCGATCACCTCCGGATGCCCCGCATGTCCGATGAGCAGGACGTGCCGGCCCATCTCGTGATGCCGCGCCGCCTCGAGATGGACCTTGGAGACGAGCGGACAGGTGGCGTCGATGTAGTGCATGCCATGATCCCGCGCGGCTTCCGGGACGCTGCGCGGCACGCCGTGGGCGGAGAAGATCACCGGCCTGTCCCTGTCCTTTTCCGGGATGTCGTCCAGCTCCTCGACGAAGATCGCGCCCTTGGCCCGCAGCCCGTCCACGACGAAGCGGTTGTGCACGATCTCGTGCCGGACGTAGACGGGCGCGCCATATTTTTCGAGCGCCCGTTCGACGATCTCGATGGCACGCACCACGCCGGCGCAGAAGCCGCGCGGGGCTGCGAGAAGAATGTGGATGTCGGCGTCGCGCTCGCTCATCGTCTGTCCCCGGCCTGCCTGGAGATGGGATGCGGCGGTTGTCCCGGCGCGGAAAGGAGATGTCGCCCCTCGCCGCACCGTCTTCCGGTCGCGGCGCAGGGTGCCGGTTTCGCCGTCCTCCGTCAAGCGGCATGCCGGGATCCGGACGGGGGAGGGGATGGCCCGGCGCCATCCCGGCATCTCATGCCCGGAAGCCGGAAATGCAGCCGGAGGCCAGATTGCGCAATCCGTCCGGCAGGAGCCGGTAGCACTTCGTGGCGAAGCCGCGCAGATGCGACGCCCAGAGGACGTAGGCCAGCCCGCCGGCGGTGCGGGGCCGGATGAACTGGCGGAGCGGAATCCGCCGCGTGGCCCAGTCCTCCTTGTAGGGGGCCGCGTTGGCCAGCATGTCGTAGATGTCGATGCCGTTCTCCTTGCACCAGCGCAGCATGAGCCACAGCGCGACCTTGCCGGGCGAGAGCTCCGCCCTGTCCGCGTCGTAGGCGGAAAGGAAGGAATGGAACCGCCGGCCGCGGACCGCTCCGATGTCGATGGCCACCGGCCTGCCGTCGAGCGACAGCTCCGCGGCCACCCAGCGGGCCGCGTGCCCCTCCTCCCGCCCGTGTCCGTTCCCCAGGGCGTGGAGGAGGCGGATGAACTCCCGCCGCTCGGGCAGGGCGCCCGATATGCCATGGGCGTGGAGCCATTCGCGCTTCCAGGCGACCGCCACGGTGGCAAGCCGCGAAAAGGCCTCGGAGTCCCGGTGCACGACGAAGCGCATCTCCCCGGCGCGGCGCATCCGGTTCAGCCGCTTCTTGCGCGATCTTCTGGCCGAACGCGGGAGGGACAGTTCATAGGCGCGCCAGTCCGCGCTGCCGGAGAGATCCACCAGATAGGCATGGTTCCCGCAGCCGGTGCGGCACCGGCCCCGGAGGAAGTCCGCCAGCGGCGAATCTTCCGGGACGAGACGCAGATCCACGTAGTCCACCGGAGTGTTCCGGATGGCCCTCCATCCCGCATCGAACACCCGCCGTCTTGCGGCGTCCGGCATGTCCGCCAGGAGCACGCCGCCGTACTGCAGGGCGGGGGCGGTAAGCCACGTCAGCCTGCGCATGCCCGCATGCCGGTCGATCTGCATGGGCCACAGCAGCAGGGGACGGTCCTCCGAGGATACCAGGACGACCAGGGGGGAGACGGGTTCGCCCTCCGCCTCGCGGGCGCGGATCCAGGCGTCGGCCCATTCATAGTCCTGAAAGGGCGTCGCATCCCGCGAGACGCGGGCCAGGGCCTCCCATGCGGGGCGCATCGCGCGGATCTCCCCGGCGGAGGAGGCGATGTCCACGCGCAGGGCGGGGGCGGCGGTGACGGCCGCCTCCCCGCGCCGGTGCGCAAGGGACGGTCCCGGCAGCGGGCGGGAAACGGAGGTGTCGCGGAAATGTCTCATGGCCGCAGGCTCACTTGGGGAGCACGGGGGCGGTATCCGGCTCGTATCTCCGGACGTGATCTTCCGCCGTTTCGTCTATCACGAAGGCGGCCACGATGCGCCGCTCCGTCTCGCGGTTCAGGTGCAGCGCCTTGGCCGCGAGTCCGACCATGGCCCGCAGGCTCTCCGCCAGGGATCCGGGATCCGCGCCCTCCGGATTCATGCCCAGCCGCCGCCGCGCCAGCCCGCTGGCGAAGAGCGCGCCATAGCGGCGGATGGAGCGCGGATGGTGGTATTCCGTCTGCAGCGAGACGTTCAGCTCGCCGAGATTTTCCACGCTGTGCGTCCACAGATAGGGAAAGCTGAGGGCCATTCCCGGCTCGGCGTCCAGCGCCAGCCCCTTTCCGTTCCATTCCGCGGGGAATTGCACGTCCTCCAGCTGCTCGCGCAGGATGATGCTTTCCACCGTCCTTTCCGGCACGGGGAATTTGTCGGGATCGTAGAGCCACATGCGCTTGCGGCCGCGGATGTGCCAGAGGATCACCTCCGCCGCGTCGATGTGCGGCGTCACCCGTGCCTCGGGGCCGGAGATGAGAAGGTTGCAGTAGAGATTGCGGTAGCTGAAGCCCTTCGCCCGTCTCGTCAGCTCGTCGTATGCCTCCACGATCAGGGCATGGAGATGCGGCGCGAGATCGGCCAGATGCTCGATCTGGAGCCACAACCGCCCGCTGCGGATCATCTCCAGAACGCGATGGCCGTCCACCCGCCCGTTCTCGGACAGAAGCCCCTGCACCCAGCGGGGGCGTCCCTCCCCGTCCTCCTCGACCAGCGACAGATTGTAGTGCTCCGGCCCGGCGGCGGCGGCCGTCTCGATGAGGCGCGCCAGATGGTCGTCGTCCAGCCGGGCCCGTTCCGCCAGGCCGTGATGAAATGTGACAGGACGGTGCGTAATTGCGGCAAGAGTTGTGTCATCCGCCTGAATCAGGGGCGGGTGCCCAGTTTCCGCCAGGAATGCATGTGCCATTTTGGTCCCTCCTTCCTTGTTCAGGCGCTTTCACGCGCCTTTTCACCGTTGTTCCCGCAAAATGCATGCCGCATGCACTTGGGAGTTGTAGCGGGAATTTTATGCAACACTTTGCCGTTTTCCTGCCGGTTTCGTGGCAACGGCCTTTCCGCATCGTGGGGAGGGTGTCCATATTGTCGCAGAGTGTGCTTGACTTGCTCATCCGCACGCTTACCATTGACCGCGATCCCGACAATTCCCCGCGGGAGAGAGCGGCTCCGCGCCGCCGCCGAAGGAGCAACCGCCCCGGAAACTCTCAGGCAGAAGGACCGCGCGGGAAGATGGGAGACTCTGGAGAGCGGCTCGCGGCCCGTGAGGGTCCCGCGGGCCCACCGAAGGGGGTAAGTCCCGCTTCGCGCCGGCCCCGACCGGGGCATGCGGGATGAAATCTCTCAGGTTCCGGACAGAGGGGGCGCGCCAGAGGAAGGAAAACTCCGCTGCGCGCCTTCGAACCCCGTTCGTGAACCGACAGGAGAGGTGGCCCCATGGCCGAGGACCTGCTGAAGACCCCCCTGCATGCGCTGCATGTGCGCCTCGGTGCGCGCATGGTGCCGTTCGCCGGCTACGAGATGCCGGTCCAGTATCCACCCGGAATCGTCAGGGAGCACCTCCACACCCGCGAATCCGCCGGTCTGTTCGATGTTTCCCACATGGGGCAGGCCTGGCTCGTCGGGCCGGACGTCGAGAGCGTCGCCCGCGCGCTGGAGCGTCTCGTGCCCGCCGACATTCTGGGGCTGGAGCCCGGCCGGCAGCGCTACACCCAGCTCACCAACCCGGAGGGCGGTATCATCGATGATCTGATGGTCACGCGTCCGGCGGAGTTCGACGACCGGCTCTATCTCGTGGTCAACGCCGCCCGCAAGGACGTGGACTACGCCTGGATCGCGGAGCATCTCCCGGAAGGGGTGCGGCTGGAGCCCTGGGAGGAGCGCGCCCTGATCGCGCTTCAGGGGCCGCGGGCGGAGGCCGTGATGGCCCGCCACTGTCCATCCGCCGCGGCGCTGTCCTTCATGCAGTCGGAGGCCGGCGAAATCGCCGGCATTTCCGCCCGCTGGTCCCGCTCCGGATACACCGGGGAGGACGGCTTCGAGATCTCCGTCGCCGCGCGCGACGCCGAGAGGCTGGCGGAGATCCTCCTCGGCGAGCCGGAGGTGGAGCCCGTGGGGTTGGGCGCCCGCGACACCCTGCGCCTCGAGGCCGGCCTGTGCCTCTACGGCCACGACATCGACGAGACGACCTCGCCCGTGGAGGCGGCGCTCACCTGGTCCATCGGCAGACGCCGCCGCGAGGAGGGCGGCTTCTTCGGCGAGGAGCGCATCCTGCGGGAGATCGCGGAGGGCACCGCCCGCAGGCGCATCGGCATCCGGCCGGAGGGGCGCGCCCCGGCCCGCGAGGGCACGAAGGTCCTCTCGGAGGACGGAGAGGAGATCGGAATCGTCACCTCCGGCGGCTTCGGCCCCACCGTCGGCGGGCCGGTCGCCATGGGCTACCTGAAGACGGAATGCGCGAAGAAGGGAACACCCCTGAAACTCGTGGTGCGGGGAAGGGAAATCCCCGCCGAGGCGACGTCGGCCGTCTTCGTGCCGCACAACTACAAGCGCTGAAACTGGAGAGGGATCGGAAATGAGCAAGGTCTACTACACGAAGGAACATGAATGGGTGCGCGTCGATGGCGATGTCGCCACGGTGGGCATCACGGCCCATGCCGCGGAGCAGCTCGGCGACATCGTGTTCGTCGAGACGCCGCCGGTGGGAAGTACGGTGGAGAAGGGCGGCGAATCCGGCGTCGTGGAATCCGTGAAGGCGGCCTCCGACGTCTACGCCCCCGTTTCCGGCGAGGTCGTGGAGGTCAACGGGGAGCTGGAGGCCGAGCCGGCGAAGGTCAACGAGTCGCCCGAGGACGCCGGCTGGTTCTTCAGGGTGAAGATGGCCGACGCCTCCGAGCTCGACGATCTGATGGACGAGGCGGCGTACCGCGCCTTCGTGGAATCGGAGGGCTGACGCCCGCCCCGATGCACGCCCCCGGACGCCAGGGGAGCGGAGAACCTCTTCCGCCGCGGGACCGGGCGCGGCGGAGGCCGTTTCGCCTTCCGGACGGTCCGGGCGGCCGCCGCCCGCAGACGTGACACCAACCGAACGACCAGACGAACCGGAAAGACGCCGCCATGTCGAAGACGCCCCGCATCCCGCTTTCGCAGCTTCAGGCCGGAGCCAACTTCATCCCGCGCCACATCGGTCCCACTCCGGAGGACATCCGCGCCATGCTGGAGGTGGTGGACGCCGACACCCTGGACGGGCTGATCGACAAGGTGGTGCCCCGGAACATCCGCACGGAGCGGCCGCTGGACCTCCCGGCGCCGCTGTCGGAGCGCAACTGCCTCTCCGATCTCTATCACATGAGCCGGCGCAACCGCGTCTTCGTCTCCATGATCGGGCAGGGCTACTACGGGGCCATCATGCCCAAGGTCATCCAGCGGCGGGTTCTGGAGAACCCCGGCTGGTACACGGCCTACACGCCCTATCAGGCGGAGGTCAGCCAGGGGCGCCTGGAGGCCCTGCTCACCTTCCAGCAGATGATCTCCGATCTCTCCGGGCTGGAGGTGGCCAACGCCTCGCTCCTGGACGAGGCGACCGCCGCCGCGGAGGCCATGGCCATGGCCCACCGGGTGGTGCGCGGGAGGAGGCCCGACGTCTTCTTCGTGGATTCCGAGGTCTTCCCGCAGACGAAGGCCGTCGTCGAGACGCGCGCCCGCGCCTTCGGGTTCCGGATCGTGGAGGGCGATCCCTTCACCGACCTGGATCCGGAGGAGGTCTTCGGCGCGCTGTTCCAGTATCCCGGCAACTCGGGACGGGTCCGCGACTTCACACCGGTCTGCGACGCCATGCGCGAGGCCGGCGCCCTGTCCATCATCGCCGCGGACATCATGGGGCTGGTGCTGATGAAGTCGCCCGGCGGGATGGGGGCCGACATCGCCGTCGGATCCTCCCAGCGCTTCGGCGTGCCGATGGGCTACGGCGGGCCGCATGCGGCATGGTTCGCCACCCGTGAGCGGTTCGTCCGACAGATGCCCGGTCGCATCATCGGCGTTTCCCGCGACGCCGAGGGGCGTCTCGCCCTGCGCATGTCGCTACAGACGCGCGAGCAGCACATCCGCCGCGAGAAGGCCACCTCCAACATCTGCACCGCGCAGGTTCTGCTGGCCAATCTGGCGGCCTTCTTCGCCGTGTATCACGGCCCGGAGAAGCTGCGCCGGATCGCCGGCCGCATCCACAGATACGCGGAAATCATCGCCACGGCGCTGAGGGACTACGGCTTCGAGGTCGCAACGGACGTCTTCTTCGACACCATCACCGTGCGCACGCCGGGGCGCGCCCGCTGGTTCCGCGCCCGGGCCCGGGAGCAGCGCATCAACATCCGCGTGGAGGACGCCGATCACGTGGTCATCGCCACCGACGAGACGACGCGGCGCTCCGAGGTGGTGCGCCTGCTGCGGGTGTTCGGCGGACGCGACGTGAACAAGGAGACGCTGGACGAGCTGGACGAGCGCGCCGTCACCGGCCTGCCGGAGGATCTGATGCGCACCGATCCGATCCTCACCCATCCGGTCTTCAACAGCTACCATTCCGAAACGGAGATGATGCGCTATCTGCGCCGTCTGCAGTCGAAGGACATCGCGCTGGACCGCTCCATGATCCCGCTGGGATCCTGCACCATGAAGCTGAACGCGGCCACCGAGATGATGCCGCTCAGCTGGCGCGAGTTCGCCCATCTGCATCCCTTCGCCCCGCTGGAGCAGGCGCAGGGCTATCACCAGCTGTTCGAGGAGCTGGAGGCCTGGCTGTGCGAGATCACCGGTTTCGACGCCATGAGCTTCCAGCCCAACGCGGGAAGCCAGGGCGAGTACACCGGCCTGATGATCATCCGCAAGTACCACGCCGAGCGGGGCGAGGGGCGGCGCGACGTCTGCCTGATCCCCACCTCGGCGCACGGCACCAATCCGGCCTCGGCCGTCATGGCGGGCATGAAGGTCGTGTCCGTGAAGTGCGACGAGCGGGGCAACGTGGACGTGGCCGACCTGCGCGCCAAGGCCGGGAAGCATGCCGACACGCTGGCCGCGCTGATGATCACCTATCCCTCCACCCACGGCGTGTTCGAGGAGGCCATCCGCGAGATCTGCGACATCGTGCACGAGTTCGGCGGGCAGGTCTACTTCGACGGCGCCAACATGAACGCGCTCGTGGGGCTGGTGCGTCCGGCGGAGCTGGGCGCCGACGTCTGCCACCTGAACCTGCACAAGACCTTCGCCATCCCCCACGGCGGCGGCGGCCCCGGCGTCGGTCCGGTGGGCGTGAAGGCGCATCTGGCGAAGTATCTGCCCGGCCATGCCGTGATGGACGGCGTCAACCCGGCCGCGGAACGCTATTCCGACACCATCGGCCAGGTTTCCGCCGCCCCATGGGGGTCGGCGCTGATCCTGCCCATTTCCTGGAGCTACATACGCATGATGGGTGCCGACGGTCTCACCCGCGCCACCAAGATGGCCATCCTGAACGCCAACTACATCGCCCGCCGTCTCGCGCCGCACTATCCCGTCGTCTATACGGGGCCCGGCGGCTACGTCGCCCACGAGTGCATCATCGACCTGCGCCGGATCAAGGCGGAGACGGGCATCACCGTGGAGGACGTCGCCAAGCGCCTGGTGGACTACGGCTATCACGCCCCGACCATGAGCTGGCCCGTTCCCGAAACCCTGATGATCGAGCCCACGGAATCGGAGAGCAGGGAGGAGCTCGACCGCTTCATCGAGGCCATGATCTCCATCCGCGAGGAGATCGCCATGGTCGAGCGCGGCGAATGGGACAGGGAGAACAATCCACTGAAGAACGCCCCCCACACGCCCCATCTTCTTGACGCTGCGTGGCCCTACGAATACGCTCCCAGGCAGGCCTACTTCCCGCTGGAGTGGATTCGGAACGACAAGTTCTGGCCCCCGGTGGCAAGAGTGGACAACGTCTGGGGCGACAGACACCTGAAGCCGAGATGGCCGAGGGAAGGGGAGAATTGATCTCCCTTTGGACCCCGGAAAAA
>CAYSHK010000059.1:0-51458 GCA_964430935.1 uncultured Rhizobiaceae bacterium | reverse complement strand
GAGATCGTCGTCATCAGGACGACGGGGGACATGGTCCGCGACAGGCCTCTGGCCGAGATCGGCGGCAAGGGCCTGTTCACGAAGGAGATCGAGGAGGCGCTGCTGGACGGCCGCATCGATCTGGCGGTCCATTCCATGAAGGATGTGCCGGCCGTGCTTCCCGACGGTCTCGTCATTTCCACGTTCCTGCCGCGCGAGGACAACCGGGACGCCTTCCTTTCCCCCGTGGCGGACAGCATCGACGCCCTTCCGGAGGGGGCGAAGGTGGGCACCTCCTCCGTGCGCCGCGCAGCCCAGCTTCTGGCCCGCCGTCCGGACCTCGAGATCACCGGCTTCCGGGGCAACGTGGACACCCGTCTGCGCAAGCTCGACGCCGGGGAGGTGGACGCCACGTTTCTCGCCTGTGCCGGGCTGAACCGGCTCGGCCTGTCGGACCGCATCACCCAGGCGGTGCCGGTGGACGTCATGCTGCCTGCGGTGGCGCAGGGGGCGATCGGCATCGAGATCCGCGGAAATGATGCCGCGACGCGGGAGCTGCTGGAGCCTCTGAATCATCGCGACACGGCCGTGGCCGTGACGGCGGAGCGCGGTTTCATGATCGAGCTCGAGGGCTCCTGCCGCACGCCGCTCGCCGCCTTCGCGCAGGTGGACGGCGACCGTGTGGTCCTGCGCTGCGAGGCGCTGACCCTGGATGGCCGGCGGGTCTGGCGGGCGCGGCGGGAAGGGGACGCGGCTGACGCGGAGGCCATGGGCCGGGATGCGGCCCGGGAGATCGCCGCCGCGGCGGGGGATGATCTCGTGAGGTAGCGGATGGTCATGTCGGATCGGCGCACGTTCGTCATCACACGGCCGGAGACGGATTCCGCGCGGTTCGTCGCCGCGGTGCGGGATGCCGGCCATGTCGTGCTGTCCAGTCCGCTTCTGTCCATCCGGTTTCGCGACGACGCCGGGATTCCCCCCCGCGACTGGCAGGCGGTGGCCATCACTTCCGCGAACGGTGCGAGGGCCGTCGCGCGCCATCCGATGCGGGAGCGCATCGTGCGGGCGAAGGCGGTGACCGTGGGGCCGGCCTCGACGAGCGCCGCGCGGGAGGCGGGTTTTTCCGACATCCTGCAGGCGCGGGGCGATGTGGAGGCGGTGATCCGGCTCATCCGCGAGCGGCTCGATCCGGCCGCCGGTCCGGTGCTGTACGCCTCCGGTGCCGTGACGCGGGGCGACCTGGAGGGCGAGCTTTCCGCTTCCGGTTTCGAGGTGGTGCGCGTCGTGCTGTACGAGGCGGTGCGCGCCCGGGCGCTGTCGGAGGAGGTGCGGGCGTTCCTTTCCTCCGGAGGCCGGGCCACGGTCGCGCTCTACTCGCCGCGGTCGGCGAGGATCTGGGCCTCGCTTGCCGGATCGGCCGGGCTCGGGGAGGCGGCGGCCCGGCAGGACTACGGCTGCCTTTCGCGCAACGTGGAGCGGGCGCTGCGGGAGGAGCTCGAGGTCGCAGGTGCGGTGACGGTGCCGGACCGGCCGGACGAGACGGCCTTTCTGAAGGCCCTGGGGCTTGCCTGAGGGGACGGCGGGCCGGCATTGTCGCGTGGCGGTGGCCGCGCTATAACACGCCGCACCCGAAAAAGGCCCGCGACACGGAGCAGACCCATGAGCGCACCGGCGCGCCAGCCGCGGAAGGTCTTCGTGAAGACCTACGGCTGCCAGATGAACGTCTACGATTCGGAACGCATGACGGACGTCCTGCGGCCGGAAGGTTTCGTGCCCGCCGATGCGCCGGAGGATGCGGATCTGATCATCCTCAACACCTGCCACATCCGCGAGAAGGCGGCGGAGAAGGTCTATTCCGAACTGGGCAGGCTGCGCCGCCTGAAGGAGATGCGCGCGGAGGCCGGTCGCGGGACGGCCATCGCCGTCGCCGGCTGCGTGGCGCAGGCGGAGGGCGAGGCCATCCTGCGGCGGGCGCCGGTGGTCGATTTCATCTTCGGCCCCCAGAGCACGGCGGAGCTGCCCGGCCTGGTGCGCAGGCTGGACGCCGGCGAGCGGGGCATGGTGGCCGCGGACTTTCCGGCCGAGGACAAGTTCGACGCCATCGGCGAGAAGGCGCGTCCGGCGCCGCGGGTGCCGCCGTCGGCCTTTCTCGCCGTGCAGGAGGGCTGCGACAAGTTCTGCACCTTCTGCGTCGTTCCCTATACCCGGGGCGCGGAATATTCCCGTCCGGCGGCGCGCATCCTGAAGGAGGCGCGGATGCTCGTGGAGCGGGGCGCGCGGGAGATCACCCTGCTGGGGCAGAACGTCAACGCATGGCATGGCGAGGGTACGGACGGCACGGTCTGGACGCTGGCCCGGCTCCTGGAGGAGCTGGCGCGCATCGAGGGGCTCGCCCGGCTGCGCTTCACCACCTCCCATCCCAACGACATGACCGACGACCTGATCGAGGCCTTCGCCACCAACGGGAAGCTCATGCCCTATCTGCATCTGCCGGTGCAGGCGGGCTCCGATCGCATCCTGAAGGCCATGAACCGCCGGCATGCCGCAGGGGACTATGTGCGGCTCGTGAAGCGCATCCGCGCGGCACGGCCGGACATCGCGCTGTCCGGCGACTTCATCGTGGGATTTCCCGGCGAGACCGAGGAGGACTTCGCGGCCACCATGGCGCTGGTGGAGGAGGTGCGCTACGCCCAGGCCTATTCCTTCCGCTATTCGCCCCGTCCGGGCACGCCGGCGGCGGAGGCCGCGGAACAGGTGCCGGAGGAGGTCAAGGCGGACAGGCTGGCCCGGCTGCAGGAGCTGCTGGCGGAACAGCAGGCGGAATTCAACGCCCGTTTCGTGGGGCGCGAGTTCGACATCCTGCTGGAGAAGCCCGGCCGCCACGAGGGCCAGCTGGTCGGCCGCTCGCCCTGGCTGCAGGCGGTGCATGTGGGGGCGGAGGGTTCCGCGATCGGGGATATCGTCCGGGTGCGCGTTGAAAAGGCTGGAAAAAACTCGCTCTCTGCCCATATTATGGGCACGGAGAATGTGCGGGCCCATGTCTGAGAGAATGCCTGCACCGGAACGCTGTCACGGAAGAAAGGAGCAGTCCCCAGTTTGACACCGGACATCGCACGCGCCGCGGACGACGGCGCAGGTCGTGAGAAAACCGGAGATCTGACGGTTCTTTCCTTCGACGACAACAGGCTGGCCGGCCTGCTTTTCGGAGAGCACGACCGCAATCTGGCCCTCATCGAAAATCGCCTCGGTGTGGACATCGTCGCGCGTGGCAACAGGGTCACGCTGCGGGGGTCGGAGCATGCGCGCCGTTCCGCCGCCGGCGTGCTGAACGAGCTCTACCAGCGCGCCGAGGCCGGCCTCGACATCACGACCGGGGACGTGGACGGCGCCATCCGCATGGCGATGGCCCTGCCGAAGCCCTCCGGCGACGTGATCGAGATCCGTACCCGCCGCAAGGTGGTGCGCCCGCGTTCGCCCGGACAGAGGACCTACCTGGAGGCGCTGGACAGGGACGAACTGGTGTTCGGCATCGGACCGGCGGGCACGGGCAAGACGTATCTGGCCGTGGCGCGCGGCGTGCAGGCGCTTCTGGCGGGGGAGGTGGACCGCATCATCCTGTCCCGTCCGGCGGTGGAGGCCGGAGAGCAGCTCGGTTTCCTGCCGGGCGACATGAAGGAGAAGGTGGATCCCTATCTGCGTCCGCTCTACGACGCCCTGCACGATCTGATGAGCATGGAGCGGGCGGCGAAGATGATGGCGGACGGCACGATCGAGATCGCGCCGCTGGCGTTCATGCGGGGGCGCACGCTGGCCAATGCCTACGTCATTCTCGACGAGGCGCAGAACACCACCACCCAGCAGATGAAGATGTTCCTGACCCGCCTCGGCGAGGGGGCGCGCATGGTCATCACCGGGGATCTCTCGCAGATCGACCTTCCGGCGGGCACGAAATCCGGCCTGGTGGAGGCGGTGGACATCCTGCGCGGGGTGAAGGGCATTTCCATCGTGCGGCTGAACGACGCGGACATCGTACGCCATCCGCTGGTGGCGCGGATCGTCGCCGCGTACGAACGCGGAGCCGCGGGAGGCGACGAACGGGATGCCGGCGGTGGAGATTGACATAGACGTGGAGGAGCCGGACAGTTGGCCGGCGCCACCGGCGACCCTCCAGCGGGTGGTGGAGGATGCCGTCCGGGCCGCGCTCGCCGAGGCCGGGACCGGTGGCGCGGACCCCGTTTCCGTCTCCGTCTCCCTGTCCGGAAACGCGCGGGTGCGGGAGCTGAACCGCGAGTGGAGGGGGCGCGACCGTCCGACGAACGTGCTGTCCTTTCCCGCCCCGCGGAACATGCCCCTCCCCGGGGATGGCGGGCCGAGACCGCTCGGGGACATCGTGCTGGCCGGTCCCGTGGTGGCGCGCGAGGCGGAGGAGGCCGGCGTTCCGCTGGAGGAGCAGCTGGCGTGGATGGTGATTCACGGAATGTTGCATCTTCTGGGATACGATCATCTGGATGACGAAGGGCGGCGGCGCATGGAGGAGCTCGAGCGCCGCAGTCTCGCGCGGCTGGGATATGCCGATCCCTATGCCGGCGCGGAAACCTGAGGAGTTGAGGCGAAGATGCAGGACATGCCGGGTGGAAACCCGATTCCCAGCGGCGAAGGCGAGGACGAGGCCGGGCGAAGTCCCGGCGGCCTGATGGACAGGATCCGGCGTCTTTTCGGAAATGTCGGAAATGCGCAGACGCCCTGCCGGCCTTGCGGCTCGGCGGAGGTCGATGCGGTTTCCGCCACCACCGAACGCAAGACCCGGGCGATGATGGGCAATCTGTTCGCCTTCTCCCGCCTGAGGGTCGACGATGTGCTCGTACCGAGGGCGGACATCATCGCCATAGAGGCCTCCGCCTCCGTTCGCGAGCTGTTCGAGCTGTTCACCACGGCCCAGCACTCGCGCCTCCCCGTCTACCGCGAGACGCTGGACGACATGCTGGGCATGATCCACATCAAGGATCTTCTGCATCTGATGCACGCGCGTGCCGTTCCGCGCTCGGGCGCCGACGACGTGGCGACGGAGCCGGACCTGATTCTTTCGGGCGACCTTCTTGCGACCCGTGTCGAAGCGTCCGGGCTGATGCGTCCGGTGCTGTTCGCCCCTCCCTCCATGCCGGCCGGCGATCTGCTGCTGAAGATGCAGTCCACCCATCTGCACATGGCCATCGTCATCGACGAATACGGCGGCACGGAGGGCATCGTGACCATCGAGGATCTCGTCGAGGAGATCGTCGGGGAGATCTCCGACGAGCACGACGAGGAGGAGGAGAACCTGATCGTGCCCGCAGGCAAGGGCTACGTGGTCTCCGCCCGTGCCGATCTGGCGGAGCTCGAGAAGCTGCTCGCCACGGATCTGCTGCCGTCCGATCTGGACGAGGAGACGGAGACGGTGGGCGGTCTGGTCTTCGCCCTTGCCGGTCGCGTGCCGGCCCGCGGAGAGATCATCAGGCATGAAAGCGGCATAGAGTTCGAAATCCTCGAGGCGGATCCCCGCCGGGTGAAGAAGATCAGGGTCGTTCCGCCCGTGGAGGCCTGAAGGACGTGGCGCGGGCGACGGATACGGAATACGCATGATCCGCATGATCGACGATGTGGCGGAGCGCCTGCGTACCGCGGGGAGGGGCGGTCGCGTCCTGCTCTCCCTGTCCGCGGGGCTCCTCGGTGCCCTCGCCCTTCCCCCCCTCGATCTCTGGCTCTTCCTGCTGCCGGCGTTTTCCGCTCTCGTCTGGTTGCTCGACGGAGCCGCATGCCGTCGCGATCTCTCCCGTGGCGGGCGGATGCGGGCGGCTGCGGGTGTACTGTTCTGGTTCGGCCTCGGATGGTTCGGCGCATCGGTCTGGTGGGTGGGGGAGGCCTTCCTGGTGGATGCCGACAGATTCCTTTGGCTCATGGTTCCCGCCGTCGCCGCCATGACGCTGACGCTGGCCCTGTTCTGGGCCCTCGGTGGTGCCGTCGCGGGGTTTCTGTGGCCATGCGGCCGGAGTGCGCGCCTGTTCGTCCTCGCCGCGTCCCTGACCGTCGTGGAGATCATGCGCGGTCATTTTCTCGGTGGGTTCCCCTGGAATCTTCCGGCCCATGCGCTGGACGGTCTGCCCATTCTCCAGCAGACCGGTCGGCTGGCGGGCATCTATGGCCTGACCTTCCTGGCGATCCTGTGGAGCGCCCTTCCCGCGCTGCTGGCGGGACCGGCGTCCACCGTCCGCCGCGACGGGCTCCCGGCCGGGGGTGTCATCGTGCTGTCGCTGCTCGCGGCGGGTGTCTTCGGTGCGTGGAGGCTGTCCGATGCTCCCTCCGGCACGGCCGTCGCCGTGCGGATCGTACAGCCGAACGTGGATCAGAGGGAGAAGTGGAAGCCGGCCAACCGGGAAGCCATCTTCCGGCGCCTGCTGGCGTTGAGCGCCGGGCCGGGGCGCGACGGCTTCACGCCCCGGGTCGTCGTCTGGCCCGAAAGCGCGGTGCCTTTCCTGCTGGACGAGAACCCGAAGGCCCTCGCCATGATCGCCGAGGTGCTGCGGCCGGGACAGATTCTGCTCACCGGTGCGATCCGCAGGGCGGCACCCGACGGTCCGGATTCGCGGAAGCTCTACAATTCCCTGCTGGTCGTGGACGATCGCGGCCGAATCATCGGAAGCTACGACAAGCGCCGGCTGGTGCCGTTCGGCGAATACCTTCCTCTGGCCTTTCTTCTGGAGCCGCTGGGGATCCGCAGGCTGGTCGGACTGCCCGGCGGCTTCCTCGAAGGGCAAAACGAATCACCTCTTGAGCTGCCCGGACTGCCTTCGGCTGGTGTCCTGATCTGTTACGAGGCGATTTTTCCCCAGCTTGGAACAAGTTTTGGAGAGGGGGCGGAATGGCTCGTCAACGTAACCAACGACGCCTGGTTCGGACGCTCCTCGGGGCCATGGCAGCATCTCGCCGCAGCACGCCTCACGGCCATCGTGACGGGGCGGCCCATGGTGCGTTCGGCGAATACGGGCATCAGTGCAGTGATTGATGAAAAGGGGCGCATTCTCAATTATTTGCTACTTATGCGCGATGGTGTTCTCGATGCACACCTTATGGTCGATCGAGGGGGTTCGTCACCTCCTGCGCCGGGTGATGGAGCAATCTTTTTTCTGATGCTTCTCGTACTTTTCCTTGCGGGTAAAGTGAGAGTGAAGAATGCTGACGCGGGGTAACAAGAGTCTTCGACTTGTTCCGCATCCGAACTTTTTTGTGCACTTGCGATGTTTACAGGCGGGAAAGCGATGTAATATGTATAGCTGAGCATGTTGCAACGGTGCGGCATGCCCATAAAGAAAAAAATCTCATCTACGGGACATAATCGCAATCAGACCGGGGGCAAGCGGTCTGAGGAGAAAATGAAAAAAAAGAACCCCAATCCCATCGACGTGCACGTCGGCAACCGCGTGCGCATGCGCCGCATGCTCATCGGCATGAGTCAGGAAAAGCTCGGTGAACGTCTCGGGCTGACCTTCCAGCAGATCCAGAAGTACGAAAAGGGGGCAAACCGGATCTCGGCCTCCCGTCTGTTCCAGATGGCGCAGATTCTGGGCGTGCCGGTTCAGTTCTTCTTCGAGGATCTGCCGCAGCAGGCTGCGGAGGAAGAGGGAGGATTCGGCGAGACGCGCGAGCAGACTGCCATCATGGACTTCCTCGGTTCTTCCGAGGGGCTGCAGCTGAACCGCTATTTCGCTCAGATCAAGGATGCGCGCATCCGGCGCAGCATCATCGATCTGGTCCGCTCTCTGGCGCAGTCCGAGTCCGACTAGTCGGCAGTGCCGGCAATCCGAACTCGAGGGATTGCGGCTGCAGGCAGATCTCGTCACTGCATGGCTGGAACGTCAGGCGCATCCGCAGGGGTGCGCCTGAAGCCTTGCCCTGCGCGGTGATCCGGAAACGCCCCTCCAGCAGTGGAAGGGCGCGGCCGGCGAACTCCAGCCGCCGCATGACCGGTTCGGGATAGCGCACGCGGAAAAGGTCCGTCCTCTCCGGATCGGCGCTTTCAAGTCGGGTGGGGATGAAATTCTCGTCCTCCGGCATGGGCGCGTTCACGTGCCATCCGGGTTTCAGGCGCATTTCCGCGGTGATCCGTGCCGTTCCTTCTCCGTCGACGGCGCGGACCCGCAGCCGTATCCGGACGATGCCGCCACCGGCGTGGCGGACGGGCCCCGTTTCGCCACGCAGCATCAGATCCGCGGCCGCCAGTGTGGCGGCGTGCGGAATCGGCTTTCGGTAGGCCGGTGCCAGAAGAGCGGTGGCCAGTCCCTCCGCCTTTTGGCGCCAGGCCTCGTTCCCTGTGCGCTCGGCGAGCCGCGCGAAGCAGGCCAGAACGACCGCCTGGGCGGCGGGCAGGGCGCTGTCGGAGACGAGCTTGGGCCGGGCGAAACCGTCCCGCGTCTGCGAAAACCAGTATGTTCCGTCGGCATCGTCCCGGAACAACGCGTCCATCCGTCCGGCCAGGGTGATGGCCTCCTTCAGCCATGCGGGATCGTCGTCCATGTCATGGAGATCAAGCAGGGCACGGACGAGGTATGCGTAGTCGGCCAGGGTGGCGGGTATGTGGGCCCGGCCCGCGTACCAGCTGCGCAGCAGTCCGCCTCCGTCGTCACGCAACCGCTCCAGGATGAAGGTCGCGCTCCGGCGGGCCGCCTCCGCGTAGCGCGGTTCGTCCAGCATCGTCGCCGCCCGGGCGAAGGCCGAGATCATCAGGGCGTTCCAGGCGGTGATGATCTTTTCATCGCGGCGGGGTGGAACGCGCCGTTCCCTGGCTTTGCGCAGGCGTTCGAGAATGCGGCGCAAACGGGGCATGTCGGCGGGTTTCGCGTCGAGCAGGTTCGGCACGATCCTGCCGGCGAGCTCGCCGTATGGCACGATGCCGAAGACCTTCGCGGCGAATTTTCCGTCCTCGGTTCCCAGAACCCGTTCCAGCTGTTCCGGTGTCCAGACGTAGAATGTTCCTTCCGCGCCTTCGCTGTCCGCGTCCCTGGCGGAGTAGAAGCCCCCATCCGGGGCGGTCAGATCGGCCAGTACGTAGTCCAGGGTACGGCGCGCCGCGTCGGCGAGGGAGCGGCGGCCGGTGAGCTGCCATCCGGCGAGCAGAGCTTCCGTCATGCCCGCCTGGGTGTGCAGCATCTTCTCGAAGTGCGGCAGGTTCCAGCGTGAATCCACGGCGTAGCGGTGGAAACCTCCCGCCAGCTGATCCATCACTCCGGCGCGCGTCACGGTCTCCAGGGTGACGAGGAGGGCTTCGCGGGCCTTCCGGTCGCCGTCCACGAGGGCGGCGCGGGCCAGCAGCATGAGCACGGGCGTGCGGAAATGTTTCGGGCCGCTCCCCAGTCCACCGTGGAAGGGATCGAAGTCCGCGGCGGCCCGTTCCGCCAGTTCGTCGAATTTTTCCGGCGTGAGCATGCGGGCCGTCTGGCGGCGGGTGAGAAATTCGCGCAGCAGGCCCGCCACGCGGGTGGCCTCCCTTTCCACGGCGGCCCGGTCCTCGCGCCAGGCTTTCTCGATGTTCCGCAGGATGCGCGCGAAGCGGGAGGGCGGAAAGTAGACACCGGCGAAGAACGGCTCCAGTCCGGGAGTCAGAAAGAGATTGTTGGGCCATCCCCCGGAGCCCGTCAGGACCTGCGTGGCCAGCATGTACGTTTCGTCCACCCCGGGGCGGCGTTCCCTGTCCACCAGCACGGGGATGAAGTGCCGGTTGATGAAGGCCGCGATCCGGGGATTCATGAAATTCTTCTCCTCCATCACGTGGCACCAGTGGCAGGCCATGTATCCGATGGAGAGGAAGATGGGCTTGCCGGTGCGGCGCGCCTCCGCGAAGGCCTCGGGGCCCCAGGTGCGCCAGGCGACGAGATTGTCCGCATGCTCGCGCAAATAGGGCGAGGGTGAATCCGCAAGGTGGGCGGCCGGTGCGGTTTCGGCCGCTTCGGCATGGTGGGCCGGCGCCAGCAGAATGGCGGCGAGCGCTCCGGCGATGGTGGATGGATGCTTCATGCCGCCAGCATAGAGGCGTGCGGCATGCGGCTGAAGACGCCTTGCGTCAATGTGATCCGTTGTGAACGGGTCTTCCCGGAAGGGGCAGGCAGATGGCGTTGCGGTCGACGATGCAGTCCGTGGCCATGGCCCCAACCCACATGGAGACGAGCGCCACCCAGGCGACGAGGGCGAAGACGGAGCCGCCCGTAATTCCGGCTCCCACCGCGCATCCGCCGGCGAGCATGCCGCCGAAGCCCATCAGGGCGGCGCCCGCGATATAGCGTTTCATGGAGTGCGCACCCTCGAATCCCTGCAGCTTCAGCTCTCCGCCGGTCCATGCGGAGAGGAAGGAGCCGGCGAAGACGCCGGGAACGAGCCCCACGTCGAAGTCGTAGGGTTTGTCGGGCCATTCGAGGACGAACATCAGCGTGTCGGCGGAAGGGCCGGTGAAGGTCAGGGATTCCACGGGAACGATGTTGAACGAGCTGATGGACATGGAATAGGTGAAGAGCCATCCCGCCGTCACCATGAGACCGGCGAACACGCCGTGCAGTATGCGCGCGGGGGCCATGGCGTTGCGGCGGGCGAACCAGAATCCGGCGGCGAGCCAGACGATGCCCACGGCGATCCCCGCCGCCTGCGGCAGGGCGAGCCGCTCCAGCAGGTTCGTGCCCTCCTCGGGGGTGACGGTCCACAGTCCCGCCAGCCAGTCGCGGGCCGGGGAGAGCAGGCCGTGAAGGGACATCTGGGCGATGACGGCGAAGATGAGCCCGGAGAGCAGGGCGCGCAGGTTGCCGGTGGCGGCGAGAACCAGCAGCCGGGAGGAGCAGCCGCGGGCCAGGACCATGCCGACTCCGAACATCAGGCCGCCGATGACGGAGCCGGAAAGGGAGCCCGCGGAGGCCAGATGCTTGGTTCCGGAAACATCGAGAAGATCCGTCAGGATGAGCAGTTGGGTGCCGATCAGCGCGGCGGAGAAGGTGAACAGCCAGATGGCCAGCGTCCCGTCGAACTTTCCACGCGAGAAGGTGATGACCGCCGAGCGCAGACAGAAACGCGACCTCTGGGCGAACCAGCCGAAGCCCATGCCTATGAGAAAGCCGCCCAGGGTGATGAGCGGAGTCTCCCCCAGCCATTCGATGAGGCCAACCAGGTTCATGCCGCTTTCGTTTCCTGCCCGATGCTGTCCGTCCGCAATCCGTATTCTCGCGCGCAGTGGAGCGCAATCC
Source organism: uncultured Rhizobiaceae bacterium (assembly GCA_964430935.1). Taxonomy (GTDB): domain Bacteria; phylum Pseudomonadota; class Alphaproteobacteria; order Rhizobiales; family Aestuariivirgaceae; genus Thermopetrobacter. The sequence goes on along the minus strand of CAYSHK010000059.1, from coordinate 40,224 downwards.
CGGGGTGCGGTCAATACGCGCACAGGAATGGATTGAGATTGGCCGGGGAAAGAGCTACAATGTCTGATCGGTAGCATCGGGACGGGCATGTCCCGGATCGGGAAACGGATCGAACGCATCGGATGGCACGCAAGGCGGGAAGGCTGACCGGAATGTCCGTTCTGGGAAAGGCGGGAGCCGTGGCGCTCGCGCTTGGCCTGTCGGCGTGCACTGGCTACGGCCTGCATCCCGACGATCCCATTCCCGCCGCGCACTGGAACGAGAGTGATCAGGCGCAGAAGCCCTTCGCGATCTTCCTTGCGTCCCTGAAGGGACGCCGGACGGGCGAGGAGCAGGCGATGCTGCAGGCCCAGCAGGAGATCGGCGACCAGCTGGCGAAGCGCATGCTGCAGAAGGTGCGCCTGTCCAGGAACGCGAAGGAGAGGAGGCGCGTCGAGCGGCTGGTCGCGAAACTGGCCAAGGCTGTTCCGCCCTACGTGAAGTCCTGGCATGTCTATCTGGTGGAGGATCCGCGTCCCAACGCCTTCACGACGGGCGGCGGCCATCTGTTCATCACCACGGGCATGGTGCGGCTTCTCGGTGATGACGAGAAGATCGCCACGGTGCTTGCGCACGAGATGGCCCACAATACGCTGGCCCATGTGATCTACGCCCGCGAGAAGAAGGCGATGGCGCGGGATGCGCACGCCTTCTCCTGGGAGCTGGCCCGGTCCACCAACATGGAATGGCTCGGCAAGTCCCTGTCCTTCCTCGTCAATACAACGCTCAACAGCTATTCCCGCCGGCAGGAGGACGAGGCCGACGCCGAGGGGCTTGACTATCTGGTGCGCGCCGGATGGGAGCCCCAGGTGGTGCTGCGCACCTTCGACGTTCTGTCGAAGCATTATCACGACGCGCCGGAGCTGAAGAACTTCTTCTACGGCAACCATCCCACCTACACGACCCGGCGCTGGCATCTCGCCAATGTCATCCGGGCTCACTACCGCAGGCAGGCGGGCCTGCCCGAAGTGCGGCGCAGGAATTTCCGTTCCGGCGGCACGGCGGAAACGGATGCGTCCGCCGGCACGGAGGCGCCCATTCCCTCTCCCGAAGGCGGGGCCTCCCCCCTCTGGTAATCCGCATTCCGTCGTGACATCCGGCATTCTCGCCGGCGGTGCGGGAGGGGGCGGCGATTCGGAAAAATTTTATCCTCTTTCTCCACCCGCGGATAACCACGAATCCATTTGGGCCCTTCCAACCGTCCGTACGGAAAGGTTTTTTCAGTTCCGCTCCCGCTACCTTCCCGATGTCGCGGAAAAGCAGGAACGGAACGGACCAGATGCGCAGGATGCGCCCCACGATCTACGACAGGCTTCTGGCGATCATGGCCTTTCTGGCCATGGCGGCGCTAGCGACGTTCTCCGTCATGGTGCTGATACTGGCCGGAATGCGGCATGCGTCCTGGGATCCCCTGCATCTGCTGTTCCTTCTGGGCGGCACCCTGATCGGCTTCGGGGCCATTCTTCTCACCTGGAGTGGCTGGCGCGCGGCCCGTCGCCGGATGCGGCAGATGCGCCGCGCCCTGCGCGAACTGGAGCGGGCCCGCCGGGAGGCGGAAACCGCGGGCCGCGAGAAGGACAGGCTTCTTGCGACCATCACCCATGAGCTGCGCACGCCCATGAACGGCGTGATCGGCATGGCGGATCTTCTCATGGACACGCCTTTGAGCGACGAGCAGAAATCCTATGTGCAGGCCATATCGGTATCCGGCCGCACGCTGCTTTCGATGATCGACGAGCTGCTCGAGGCGGCCCGTCTGGAAGCCGGGCGGGACGCCGTGGTCAGAGCGCCGTTCGATCCGGTTTCCGTCGTCGAGGAGGTATGCGAGCTGCTGGCGCCGCGCGCGCACGGCAAGGGAATCGATCTGGCCTGCTACGTGGATCCGGCCATTGCGGGGAAACGGCTTGGCGATGCCGCCCGCATCCGCCAGGTGCTGCTGAATCTGACGGGCAACGCCATCAAGTTCACCGATGCCGGAGGTGTCTACGTCCGGGCCATTCCCGGCGACGGCGATGTGCTGCGCTTCGAGGTCCGGGACACGGGCATGGGTATCGGCCGCAAGGACAGGAAGCTCATCTTCGAGCCCTTCCGGCAGGCCGGAGAGGGCAGCAACCGTGGCGGCAGCGGTCTCGGGCTGGCCATCTCCAGAAGTCTCGTGGAGCGCATGGGCGGGCGGCTCCGTGTGGAGAGCCGGCCGGGCAGGGGCTCGGTCTTCTGGTTCTCGTTGCCGCTTCCCTCCGCTGAAGACGCTGCCGGCGACCGGGTCGAGACGCCGGATCTCGGAAATGTTCCGGTGCATCTGGTCATTCCCGCCTCTCCCCGGCGGGAGGCACTGCGGGACTATGTCCGGGCCTTTGGCGGGCGGCCGGTGCCCATGGCGCCGGAGCGGCTGTTCCGCGTGCTTTCCGGAGAGGAGCGATTCGATGGCGAGATCGTCTGCGATGCAGAATACGCCGATGCGCTGCGCCGCGTCGCCTCGGATGCCGGGAGCCCGGCCATGCTCTCGCGCATCTGGCTTCTTCTCAAGCCCGAGGAGCGTCGCGGTCTGTCCGATCTGATGACCGAGGGCCGTCTCGCCGGCTTTCTTCTCTCGCCGTTGCGGAGGAGGACCTTCGTCGTCCAGTTCGTCGAGCGCTCGCTCGATTCCCGGCTCGACCGCTCCGTCCACGGCCTCAGGAAAATGCTGGACGCAAAGGGGCGCAGCGGCGAAGACGTCCGGGCCGGGCCTTTCGTTCTTCTCGTGGAGGACAACGACATCAATGCCATGCTCGCGGAGCGGATGCTGGAACGGATGGGTTGCCGCGTGCTCCGCATGAAGGACGGCGCGGAGGCCGTGGCCTACATGGAGAAGGCCTCGGGTCGCGACGGGGAGACGCCCGCGATCATTCTCATGGACGTGCACATGCCGGGAATGGATGGTCTGGAGGCGGTCCAGCGCATCCGCACCCTGGAGGCGCGACGGAAGGTGGAGCGCACTCCGGTACTGGCTCTCACCGCGAGTCCCGGGGAGGACGAATGCGCAAGATGTCTCGCCGCCGGTATGGACGGTTTCGTCACCAAGCCCTTCGACCTGGAGGAACTCTCCGGAGCGATGGAGCGGGCCATGGCGCGACGCCCCGTCGCCCGGGCCTGACGCGGCCCCTTGCAATCGTTCCCGAATGGCCATAGCTCTTCTGGGAACGCCGCAGCAACCGAAGGGCAGCAGACATGAGCGCACGTCACGAGAAAGTCATCATCATCGGATCCGGCCCGGCGGGCTACACCGCCGGCATCTATGCCGCGCGGGCCATGCTTTCGCCTCTGATCATCTCCGGCATCCAGCCGGGCGGCCAGCTCACCATTACCACGGACGTGGAGAACTATCCCGGTTTCGCGGAGCCGGTGCAGGGGCCCTGGCTCATGGAGCAGATGCGCGAACAGGCGGAGAAGATGGGAGCGGGGCTGGTCAGCGACCATATCGTCGAGGTGGATCTCTCCGCCCGTCCCTTCCGTCTGAAGGGCGATGGAGGAGAGGAGTACACCTGCGACGCCCTGATCATCGCCACCGGTGCGCAGGCGATGTGGCTGGGGCTGGAATCGGAAGAGAAGTTCAAGGGGTTCGGCGTGTCCGCCTGCGCCACCTGCGACGGCTTCTTCTACCGCGACAAGAAGGTCGTCGTGGTCGGGGGCGGGAACACCGCCGTCGAGGAGGCCATCTATCTCACCAATTTCGCCCGCGAGGTGGTGCTGGTGCACCGGCGCGACGAGCTGCGGGCGGAGAAGGTGCTGCAGAAGCGTCTTCTCGAAAATCCGAAGATCACCGTCATGTGGGACACGGTCGTGGAGGAGGTGCTGGGACAGGACATGCCCAAGGCCGTCACCGGCGTGAAGCTGAAGAACGTGAAGTCCGGCGAGGTCACGACCATGGACGTGGACGGCGTCTTCATCGCCATCGGTCACAAGCCGTCCACGGAGCTTTTCGAGGGGCAGCTGGAGCTCCTTCCCGGCGGCTATATCAAGACCGCCTGCGATTCCACGGCGACCTCCGTTCCGGGCGTCTTCGCCGCCGGGGACGTGGCGGACGCCAGATACAAGCAGGCCGTCACCGCCGCGGGGATGGGATGCATGGCCGCCCTGGAGGTGGAGCGCTTCCTGGCCGAACAGGAGGATTGAGAGGCATCCGCATTCCGCGCCGCCGGCGGCGTGGACATGAAGAAGGCCCCGTCCGGAGGGACGGGGCCTTCTCCTTCTGCACTAGGAGGTCATCTGCCGGGCGCCTGTATTCCGGTCATGCCGGTGTGGCGCCCCGCAACCGCTTTTCATCCGTTCATCCGCTGGCGCGACGCCTGCGGTCCGTGGCCGGCTGGTAGGCGATGCGGGCATGATGCTCGCAGTAGGGGGAGCCGGGCTGGGCATTGTCGCCGCAATAGGCGAAATTCTCGTCGCCCGGATCTCCAATCGGCCATCGGCAGGTCTTATGCGTGAGATCCATGATGTTGGTGATCCGGCCCACGACGGGTTCGACCAGCGCAAGGGGCGCCGTTTCGGGTTTCGCCGCCTCCACGGGGGCCGTCTCCTTCCTGGCCTTCAGGGCCGTGGCGCCGTTGGTGACCGGTGCCGCCGGACGCTGTGCGCCCGTCTTCTGCCGGGTGCTGCGCCGCTTGGCGGGCGTGCCGGAGGAGGGTTTTCCGCGCCGTGCGGGAGCCCGGCCGGCCAGTCTCAGCCTGTGCACCTTGCCGATGACGGCGTTGCGCGTGACGCCCCCCAGAACCCTCGCGATCTCGCTTGCACTCAGTCCTTCCGCCCACAGTTCCTTGAGCTTTTCCACCCGTTCTTCCGTCCAGCCCGGCTTTTTCTTGTTGTCCGCATCCATGTTCGTCATCCCGTTTGAGAATCCTGCCCCCTTCGCCGGCACGACAGGCGTGCCGGACGCTCGTTGCATTCCGGTAGTATTACGAAGTTACGCTACATCTCGTGGTCGATTGACGGGAAGCATACTATATGCTGGCAGTCCGCGAAAGAATCACCTGAGTCCGAAGGTGCCGTTATCCCCAGCTTTCGCTTCGCCGCAATCGTTAATGAAAGGTAACCATACGGGGCGAATCGGTGTCCATGCGGCGTTCTGACTCATGGGGATTTTTTAATTCTCCGCCGCTTGACAAGGTTCGCTTCCGGCCAGCACCATCATTGCGGAACATGGCGAGAAAGGAGAACGGGATGACCGACGGGACGGACCTGGAGCCTGCCGATCTGCTCGAGAACAACCGCCGCTGGGCCGAGGGCAAGGTCGCGGCGGACGCGGACTATTTCAACCGCCTGCAGCACATCCAGAAGCCGCGCTATCTGTGGATCGGCTGTTCGGATTCCCGAGTTCCCGCGAATACGATCGTGGGCCTGCGTCCCGGCGAGGTGTTCGTCCACCGCAACATCGCGAACGTGGTGCCCCATTCCGATCTCAACGCGCTGTCGGTCATCCAGTACGCTGTCGAGGTGCTGCGGGTGCGCCACATTCTCGTGGTCGGGCACTATGGGTGCGGGGGCGTGAAGGCCGCGCTGGAGGGCACCGACCTGGGGGAGATCGACAACTGGCTCGCCCATATCAAGGATGTCTGGCGGGAGCATTACGATGCGGTGATGGCCCTGCCGGAACCGGAGCGGGCGGACCATCTGGCGGAACTCAACGTCGCCGCCCAGGTGCAGAATGTCGCCCGCACCTCCATGGTGCAGAAGGCCTGGGCGGAGGGGCGTCCCCTTTCGGTCCACGGCTGGATCTATTCGCTGGCCGACGGCCGCATCCGCGACCTGGGCGTGACCATCGCCGGCTGCCGGGATCTCCACGCCGTCTTCCGGCTCGGGAAGGACTGCCGGGGCTGAAGGCATGGACTGGGACAGGCTGAGAATCTTCCACGCCGTCGCGCAGGCCGGCAGCTTCACGAAGGCCAGCGAGAAGCTCGGGCTTTCCCAGTCCGCCCTTTCCAGGCAGATCGCGGCTCTCGAGGCGGAGCTGCAGACGCCTCTGTTCCATCGCCACGCGCGCGGTCTGGTGCTGACCGAGGACGGCGAGCTGCTCTACCGCACCGCGCACGAGATGGAGCACCGGCTTGCGGCCGCGCGCACCCGCCTCATGGATGCGCGCCAGAAGCCGTCCGGGCCGCTGCGGATCACGACGACGGTGGGGCTGGGCACCATATGGCTGACGCCGCGCATGAAGGAATTCATCGAGCTGTATCCGGACATCCGGGTGCATCTGCTGCTGCATGACGAGGAGCTGGACCTCTCCCGCCGCGAGGCGGACGTGGCGATCCGGCTGCGCAGGCCGGTGCAGCCGGATCTCATCCAGCGCAAGCTGTTCTCGGTGCATCATCACATCTACGCGGCGCCGTCCTACATCAAGGCGCACGGTTTTCCCCGGACCCTGGAGGAACTGGACGAGCACCGCATTCTCTCCTTCGGTCCCGCACCGACCTATCTGGCCAACGTGAACTGGCTGATGCACGTGGGTCGGCCGCCGAACGATCCCCGCCAGCCCGTGCTCACGCTGAACAATGTCTACGGCCTCCGGCGGGCCGTGGAAACGGGCATCGGTCTCGCCGCCCTGCCGGACTACATCGTGGGGCCCGACAGTCCGCTGGTGCAGGTGGACATCCGGAACGTGGAGCTGCCCTACTTCGACACCTATTTCGTCTATCCCTCCGAACTGAAGAACTCCAAGCGGGTGCGGGTGTTCCGCGATTTCATCATTGCGGAGGCCCGGGGCTGGAAGTTCTAGCCGCCGCAAGGCCCCCCATTCCGCGTGCATGTTCCGGAAAACGCAATTTTCTTTACATATACCGTTCCCTGTGCTTGAGAATCCCGCATGCCGTCGCGCATGGCGTGTGTGCGGCAGGCGATGGCGGAACGGATGGGAATCTGTGACATGAGGGTTCTGGTCACGGGCGGCGCGGGGTTCATCGGATCGGCGGTGTGCCGCGATTTCGTTCTGGAACGGAACTGGTCCGTGCTGAACGTGGACAGCCTGACATATGCGGCGGCGCCCGGGGCGCTGGATGCTCTGGAAGGCCGTTCGGGATACCGTTTCGCGCGGATGGACGTGTGCGACCGGCGCCGTCTCGGCCATCTCATGGCGGAGTGGCGTCCCGATGCCATCCTGCATCTCGCCGCGGAAAGCCACGTGGACCGTTCCATCGCCGACCCGGAGGCCTTCGTGCGCACCAATGTCCTGGGCACCTGGAGCGTGCTCGACGCGGCGCGGGAATACTGGGAGGCCATGCCTCCGTCGCGGCGGGACGCCTTCCGCGTGCTTCTCGTCTCGACGGACGAGGTCTTCGGGTCCCTCGGCGCGGAGGGGCGGTTCACCGAGGAGACGCCCTACGATCCCTCCTCGCCCTACTCGGCGAGCAAGGCGGGCGCCGACCATCTGGGCATGGCCTGGCACCGCACCTACGGCCTGCCGGTGATCGTCTCCAACTGCTCCAACAACTACGGCCCGTGGCAGTTTCCCGAGAAACTGATCCCGCTGATGAGCATTCGGGCCTGTCAGGGACGTTCCATGCCCGTGTACGGTGACGGGCGCAACGTGCGCGACTGGCTGCATGTCGAGGATCATGTCCGGGCCCTGCGTCTGATCCTGCGGGGGGGACGCCCGGGCGGCCGGTACCTCGTGGGCGGATACGGCGAACGGACGAACATGCAGGTGGTGGAAGCGATCTGCGAGATCGCGGACCGGTTGCGCCCCGACGGCCGGCCCCACCGCAGGCTCGTCGAGCACGTGGCGGACCGTCCCGGGCACGATCTGCGCTATGCCATGGACCCGGCGCGGCTGGAGCGGGAGCTCGGCTGGAGACCGCGCATTCCCTTCGAGAAGGGACTGGAGGATACCGTCCGCTGGTATTTCGCCGGCGAGGACTGGTGGCGGCCGCTTCTGGAGCGCGCCGCCGTCCGCCGGGTCAAGGGGGCGGAGGCCGGAGCGGCATGAAGGGCATCATCCTGGCCGGTGGTCATGGCACGCGTCTGCATCCGGCGACCCTGGCGGTTTCCAAGCAGCTTCTGCCCGTCTACGACAAGCCGATGATATACTATCCGCTCAGCACTCTGATGCTGGCGGGGATCCGCGAGTTCCTGATCATCACCACGCCCCGGGACGAGCCGCTGTTCCGCAGGCTTCTGGGAGACGGCGGCCAATGGGGGATTTCCCTCGATATCGCCGTCCAGCCGGAGCCGGGGGGCATCGCGCAGGCCTTTCTGATCGGCGCGGAATTCATCGGCGGGGAGCCCGTCGCCCTGATTCTCGGCGACAACATCTTCCATGGGCACGGCCTTGAGGCGCATCTCGCCCATGCGGTGGCCAGGGCCCGGAACGGCGGCGTGATCTTCGCCCATCGCGTCGTCCACCCGCAACGCTACGGCGTGATCGCCTTCGACGCGGAAGGGCGTCCCGCGGGCATCGTGGAGAAGCCCGCGCGGCCGGCCTCGAACTGGGTGGTCACGGGGCTGTATTTCTATGAGCCCGGCGTGGTGGAGGTCGCTTCCCGACTGCGGCCCTCCGCCCGCGGAGAACTCGAGATCACCGATGTCAACAATGTCTATCTCTCCCGGGGCGAGCTCGAGGTGATCCGGCTCGGGCGCGGTCATGCATGGCTCGACATGGGCACGCCCGAATCCCTCATCGATGCCGCCAACTTCGTGCGGACCCTCGAGCAGCGGCAGGGGCAGCGCATCGCCTGTCCCGAGGAAATCGCCTTCCGTCGCGGCTACATCACGGCGGAGGACCTGCGCAGGCTCGCCGAGCCCATGAAGGGCACGGCCTACGGGCGCCATCTGCTGGAGCTGGTGGAACCCTCCGGCGATGGCGGACCGGTCGCGCGGGGGGAGTAGGCATATCTTTCTGGTTGCATGTATGGCTGGTGACAACTTTTTGCCATCTTGTGGTTGCATATATGGCCTGACGTTGGGGCATGTTTGAATGGCTGCCCCGGACAGATGCGGATGAAGACGGGACGGTTCGGGATGACTGAGCGGGGCAGGACGGCCGGGGCGGCCGGTGGCGAAGGGGAGGTCGAGGACGGCGTACGGGGGCATTTCCGCCGGCATGCGGCGGTCTTTGTCGCGGTGGCGGTCTTCAGTCTGTGCATCAACGTGCTCATGCTGACGGGACCGCTTTTCATGCTCCAGATCTACGGCCGGGTGCTGCCCAGCAACAACGTCTCGACGCTGGTCTCCCTGTTCCTGCTCGTGGTCCTGCTGTTCGCCGTCCTTGGCGTGCTGGACATGGTGCGCGGGGGCATTCTCGCCCGTGCCGGGGCGAAGCTGGCGACGGACTTCCGCGAGCGGCTCTTCGATGCCGTCATGCGTTCGGCCCTGCGCAGCGGCGGCTCCACCGCCTCCATGCAGCCGCTCAGGGAGCTGGACGTCGTCACTGGATTTCTCTCCGGGCCGGGCATCACGGCTTTCTACGACGCGCCCCTCGTGCCGCTCTATCTGTTCATCATCTTTCTGTTCCACCCGGTGCTCTTCTGGTTCTCTTTGGGGGCGGCCGTGGTGCTGTTCGCGCTGGCGGTCGTGAACAGTCTGGCCAGTCGCAAGCCTCTCGAGGCCAGGGGGCGGGCCGCGGAGGAGGCGCAGCGGCTGCTGTCCACGGGTGTGCAGAACGTGGAGGCGCTGCACGCCATGGGGATGCTGTCCCGCCTCCGGGAGCAGTGGCGCAGGCGGCACGATGGCGTGCTGCGCCATCAGGTGCGGGCGCAGGGACGGATAGGCGGCATCTCCGCCGCCGGGCGGGCGCTGCGGCTGCTCATCCAGTCGGCGGTTCTGGCCATCGGCGCGTGGCTCGTGATCCAGGGTGAGATCACCTCCGGGGTGATGATCGCGAGCTCGGTCATTCTCGGCCGGGCTCTGCAGCCCGTGGAACAGGCGATCACCAACTGGCGCAGCTACCAGAACTACCGGCAGGCCAGGGAGCGGGTCGACGAGGCGCTGAAGAGCGCGCCCGCACAGGAGGAGATGCGGATCGTTCCCGAGGTCGCGCCGCGTGGCGATCTGGAGGTGCGCGAGCTCTACGTGGCGCCTCCTTCGTCCCGCAAGCCCTATCTGCGCAACATTTCATTCCGGCTGCCCGCGGGCAGCCTTCTGGTGCTGGTCGGGCACAACGGCTCCGGAAAGACGATGCTCGCGCGCGCCCTCGTGGGCGTCTGGCAGCCGCTGGGCGGGGAGGTCCTGCTTGACGGCGCGGACCTGAACGTGTGGCCGCCGGAACGTCTGGGGCGGCTGATCGGCTACCTGCCACAGGCGGTGGAGCTGGTGGAGGGAACGATCGCGGAAAACATCGCCCGTCTCGATCCGGATGCCACGGAGGAGAGGATCATCCGCGCTGCGCAGCAGGCCGGCGCCCACGAGGCCATCAAGAAGATGGGCGGATACGACGTGCAGGTGGGACCGGGCGGGGCCTTCCTCTCCGCGGGTCAGAGGCAGCGCGTCGCGCTCGCGCGGGCCCTTTACGGGGATCCCGTGCTGGTGGTCCTCGACGAGCCGGTGGCCAATCTGGACGGAGAGGGGCGGCTGGATTTCCACAAGGCCCTGGAAGGCATGCGGCGGCGGGGGCAGACCGTGGTGGTGATCGACCATGGCGACGGCATCCTGCGTCTGGCGGACTACGTGCTGGTTCTGCGCGACGGCCAGATCGTCACCGGCGGGCCGCGGGAGAAAGTGATGGCGAAGAGGGCCGAAAGCGGAGTCCGGTAGAATGAAGATGATGCGGATCAGGGATGCCGGGGAGGAGATCGGGCGTCTGATTCTTCCCGGAAATGGCGGAACGCCCGGACATCTGGACGTCAGGCGATGGGTGTACGCGGGCGCTCTGGTGGTGCTGCTGGTGTTTGTCGTCGGCGGCATCTGGGCGAGCGTGGCCCAAATCGCCGGTGCGGTCATCGCCCAGGCGACGGTCAGTCCGGAGAGCGGTATCAAGACGGTGCAGCATCCGGACGGGGGCGTGGTGAAGGAGATCCGGGTACGTCCGGGTGAGCGCGTCAAGGCGGGACAGGTGCTCATCGTCTTCGACGAGGACGAGATCCGGGCGCGCCTGGCCATCACGGAGACGCGCCTCTACGCGGGTCTTGCGGAGATGACCCGTCTGGAGGCCGAACGAGACGGCGTGGAGACGCTGGCATTTCCGAAGCAGCTTCTGGAAAGGGCGGACGATCCGGAGGTGCAGCGGGTGATGAAGGTCCAGCGGGCCCTGTTCGAGGCCAGGCGCCGCATGCTGTCCAATCAGAGGAACATCCTGGAACAGAAGGTCGCGGCTCTGGAGAAGCGGATTACGGGTCTCGAGGCGGAGCTTGCCGGCAAGGAGCGGCAGGCGAAGCTGATCGGGGAGGAGGTGGGCACCGTGGCGCGCCTCTTTTCCCGGGGGCAGGCGCTGAAGTCCCGTCTGCTGGCCCTCAAGCGCAAGGCTGCGGCCCTGGAGGGCGAACGTGGCCGGCTGCTGGGCGAGATCGCCCAGGCCCGGGACAGCATCTTCGAATTCAGGCTCCAGATCCTGCGGCTGAAGCGGGATTTTCTGGCCCGGGTGCTCGACAGGCTGGCGGATCTGCAGGAGCAGACGGGCATCCTCCAGGAGCAGCGCATGGATCTGCGCAGAAAGCTGGACATGATGCATATCCGCGCTCCCGTGGACGGCCGGGTGCTCGACGTGGCGGTGAAGACCATCGGTGGCGTGGTGTCTCCGCGCCAGCCCATCCTGCGCATCGTTCCGGAAAACGAGCCGCTGATCCTGGAGGCGCGGGTGCGTCCCGCGGACATCGACCAGGTGGAGGCCACCCAGAAGGCCCGGATCGTGTTCAGCGCGTTCAGCAGCCGCAACACGCCGATACTGGAAGGCGAGGTGCGGGTCGTGTCGCCGGCGCCGATCGTCGATGAGGTCAGCAATCAGACGTTCTTTCGGGCCGAAGTCGTCGTGCCGGCCGGAGAGCTGAAGAAGCTGTCCGAAGATCAGAAGCTCATTCCCGGAATGACCGCGGAAGTCTTTCTCACCACGCATGAGCGCACGCCTCTGGACATTCTCCTGAGCCCGCTCATCGACGCTGCGCGTCACAGTCTGCGCAGTGGGTGAAGGGGGCGACCGGTTTCCGATAGTCAGTCGCGTTCAATCATCAACGACAGGGGAAAGGGAAATGACGACCTACAATGATCTTTTGAGTGGAACGTACTGGCATTCGGGCAATGCCAGCATCACGTATTCCTTCCTGGGAACGCCGCCCGACTACTATCCGACTCTGGATGTGGATGGCGACGGTGTGGACGATGCCCGCATCATCTCGGGAACCGCATCGGCTCCCGATGAAATCGTCGCGATCAATGCGGACGTCAGTCTCAACGCGGCGCAGCTTGCGGCGGCGCAGAATGCGATCACCCGCTGGAACGAGGTGGCGAACATCAACCTGACACCGGTCGCCAGCACGGACGGGGGTGGCTCGACGCCCGCGGGAACGCCCGTTGCGCCGGGCGGTTCGCTGGTTTCGGGGCTGGGAGGTACCGCCGGATACGGCGAGATCGAGGCGCCGCGCAACGACGACGGCTACATGCTGCTCGACAGCTCGCAGGTCTCCCAGGTGTTCGAGTCGGGCCTCAATTTCTTCGGCTCCACCTATGATTCCTTCTATGTGAACACCAACGGCAGCATCTCCTTCGGCTCCGGCATCAGCACCTTTACACCAAGTGCCATCACCGGCGGCGGCACTCCGGCGATCCTGCCGTTCTGGGCCGACGTGGACACGCGCGCCTACAGCGACGGGAGCACGCCTCCGGCCGTCTACGTGGACGTGGATCCCGCCGCCGACGTGATCACCGTCACATGGCCGGGCGTGGATTATTTCAGCACGCCGCGTGAGGGGCATGATCCGAAGGCCAACTGGTTCCAGTTGCAGCTCTATGATCGCGGCAACGGCGATTTCGACATCGTCTACCGGTATCAGGACATCAACTGGTCGGCGGGAGACGCCAGCGGCGGCAATCAGGGGCTTGGTGGAACCGCCGCCCATGCGGGGTGGACGGCCGGCAATGGCACGAACTATTTCGAGCTGCCGCAGTCCGGGGACGAGGCGGCCATTCTGGATCTGGAGAACGCTCCGGGCAACACGGGCCTTCCCGGTTTCTGGGTCTTCCAGGTGCGCAACGGCGAAGTCAGCATCGGGGACGTCACCTTCGCCGCCTACGATGCCTATTCGCAGAGCGGTACGGATGACCTGAATCCGACCCTTCCTCCGGACGGGCTGCCCAATACGGATCTGTTCGGCTTCATGTACTTTCCGGGCACGCCCGGGGTGTACGACGAGAGTGGAGACATGTGGGTCAACAACAGCATGACCTACGGGGGAAGGAATCTCGTGGAGAGCCCCACTCCGGGAGACGAAGGATGGGCGACCTTCCTGCATGAAATGGGCCACGGACTGGGTTTCACGCATCCGGGTGGCAATGGCTACAGCAGCAGCAACCAGTACACGGTCATGTCGTACACGGCGCATCCGGCGCAGGTCGCGACCAACCCGGACGACATGGTCTGGCCGGTGACGCCCATGCTGCTGGATATCCAGGCCGCGCAGTCCGTGTACGGTGCGAACATGACCACCCGCACCGGGGACGATGTCTATTTCGCTCCCGGCGGCGAATTCGCCATCGCCGACGGTGGGTCGCTGATCGCCGCCATCTGGGATGCCGGCGGCAATGATACCTTCAGCGCGGAAAACCAGACCTCCGATGTGACCATCGATCTGCGTCCCGGCCATTTTTCCTCCATCGGTGCCATCGGCAACAACATTGCCATTGCCGAGGAGGTTCCGGGCACGGGAGCCATGAGCGCCTGGATCGAGAATGCCGTGGGAGGCGCCGGTAACGATACGTTGCAGGGCAACATTCTCAGCAATGTGCTGCAGGGCGGCGATGGTGACGATCTCGTCTACGGCGATGACGGATGGGACACCATTTCCGGAGATGCCGGCAACGACACGATATACGGCGGCGCTCGCGGCGACACGATAGACGGCGGAGAGGGTGACGACCATCTCCAGGGAGAGGACGGCTGGGATTTCATCACCGGCGGACGCGGCAACGATGTCATTACCGGCGGTACGGGAAACGACCGTCTTTTCGGAAACGAGAACGACGACGTGATCTCCGGTAACGGTGGTGATGACCAGATTTGGGGCGGTTTCGGCGACGACGCCATGCATGGCGATGCCGGCGACGATCTGCTGATCGGCAACACGGGCCGGGATCGGCTGTGGGGCGACGATGGAGAGGATACGCTGATCGCCGGCGAGGAGGACGACATTCTCGATGGCGGTGCGGGGAACGACCGTCTGTTCGGCAATGAAAACAACGACCTCATCTCCGGTGGTGCCGGAAACGACTGGATCTGGGGTGGTCTTGGCGACGACATGGTCCATGGTGACGAGGATGACGACGTCATTTACGGCAACCGGGGCTACGACACCCTTTTCGGGGATGCCGGAGCGGATACGCTGATCGGCGGAATCGCCAACGATGTCCTGCGGGGTGGCGACGGAGCGGACCGTCTGTTCGGAAACGAACAGTCCGATTATCTGGACGGCGGTACGGGTGATGATCTGCTCTGGGGCGGCATCGGACGCGACGTCTTCGCCTTTACGGACGGGTTCGGCAATGACCGGATCGAGGATTTCACGGTGAGGTGGGACCGTATCGACCTGTCCGGGGTGACGGAGATCACGGACTGGGCGGATCTTACCGCTTCGCATCTTGCGATCGGGAGTTCCGGCAATGTCGTCATCACGGCGGGAGCCGATTCCGTCGAATTGTCGGGGATCACCTCCATTACGTACCTCGATGCGGGCGATTTCATCTTCTGAGGGGAGAAGCACGCCCAAGTGAGGCGGTCGGTTTGTCCGGGCGCCGGACGATATTTCCGACCGGAGAATGATAGGTGATGCATGACGATGCGAACGGGAGGGACCGGGATGCGCTGAGGGCGGAGATCCGCCGGCATATCGCCGAGCGCAGGAGCCTGATGAGACGGGCTCTGGAAATCGGAGGTGCCGCGGACCCGGAGAAGACCCTTTCCAAGGGGATGCCCCAGTCCCTCCTGTTCATGGTGGAGCTTGTGCCGTTCATCCACAGACTGTGGGGGCACCTTCCAGAAGGTAGCTGGCGCACGGTGCTGGACGTCGGGCCGGAGAATTTTTCCGGTACCGCCCTTCTGGCGCAACTGCATGCTCCGAATACCTTCAACCGGCTGAAACTGCAGGTCTCGGCTCTGGATGTTTCCGATGAATTCGCTCTTCTCGGCGAGCTTGTGGCCCCGGACGTGGAGTTCCTCGTCGGGGATGTCGCCTCCATCCGGGGGCGTGCCTGGGACATGGTGATCGCCTCCCACGTCGTGGAGCATGTTGAGGATCCGGTCGGTTTCATGAGGCGGCTGCAGGGGTTGGCGCGGGAATTCGTCGTCATCGCCTGCCCATGGCGGGAGAATCCCATCGTCACACCGGATCATGCCAGCACCATCGACAAGGAGGTGGTGATGGCGGCAGGTGCGCGCGATCTTACCATCTACACCAATTTCAGCTGGGGCAAGATGCGCGAGGTCTGCATGTTCTGGCTGCCCGGCCTGGCATAGATGCAGGGAGGGTCAGATGGTGAAGTGCACTGGCAGATCCTTCAGGCGCGGGGCCCGGGCATCGCGCTCGGACAGAGTGGGGGAGCCTCCCATCGCGGGCCAGTCGATGGCGAGATCCGGATCGTTCCATGCGATGGTGTGTTCGCTGCGCGGGGCGTATGCGGCGGTGACCTTGTAAAGGACCACGGTATCCGGCTCCAGGGTGCAGTAGCCGTGGGCGAAGCCGGGTGGAATCCAGAGCTGCCTGCCGTTCGCATCGGAAAGTTCGACGGCCGCGTGCCGACCGAACGTGGGGGAACCGTGACGGATGTCCAGGGCGACGTCGAGTATGGCGCCCCGGATGACGCATACGAGCTTCCCCTGGGCGTGAGGCGGTGCCTGGTAGTGGAGTCCGCGGATGACGTTCGACTGGTGCGTATGGACGAGATTGTCCTGGACGAAGACGTGCTCGATCCCGACCTCCGCATGTCCCTTCCGGGTGAAGATCTCGGTGAAGGAACCACGGGCATCCTCGTGGCGTTCCGGACGCAGCACGAGGAGGCCGGGGATGTCCAGTGGCGTCGTATCGAGGGGCACGCATCACCCTCCTTGCCGGGTTCGTGCTCGCGCCGGACCGGGAGCGGCCGATCTCCGTACTAGCATTTCGCCGCGCCGTCGATGGTCTTTTCGTCACAGACGATCTCGTCGTCGGTGGGTTTGACCAGCGGTATGAAGCTCTCCTCGCCGTCCGCGGCGTTCCCGCGATCGGTATAGTGGGAGAGAAAGACCCGCATGACATGACTGACCCCGATCGAGGTCACTTCGCGCAGGTCGTCCTCGTAGTAGTCGCCCCGGGTGATGTTCGCGGTGATGATCTCGTAGGAGGGGAAATAGTCGACCCAGGGATATTTCCTGTAGATCTCGTCAGCCGCCACGCGCAGAACGGACTTCGAATAGGTGGTGGCCACGGCCACGTGCCGGCGTTCGTGCGTGGCGATCAGCGGCACCGGCGAAACGGTCAGAAGCACCCGCATGCGGTGGTTGATGTTGCGGATCTTCAGAAGGGTCTTCTCGAGATCGTGGATGACTTCCGAGACCGTGAAGTTGACGAACTCGTGTCTGGCCGGGTCGTAGCTGCCGCCAGCCACACCGGGCGCCAGAGGAAAGACGGAACCGTCCAGACGCGACCTCCAGCCCTCGGTCAGACCCAGGGTGAATACGAAGACGTCTCCCTTCATGATCATCTCCCGGGTGGCCTCGAGCATCGTCTCCCGGCTTTCCAGAAGCTCCTCCTCGCTTTCGAAACCGTCGGGGGATATGCGGGGGCGGTAGGGATCGACGAAACGTCCGTCGGAACGTCTCCATGCCCGCTCGCGGGGGATGCGGCCGTCGAAGGCCTCGGCCATCAGATCCGCCAGCTGTCTGACGGTGTAGATGTTTCCGTACCGGGCGGAAAAGACGCCGTACTGCTGCCGGCTGCGTTCGGCTTCCGGCAGGTGTTCGCCCCTTTCCGTCACCAGATAGTTGAAGCCCGCACGCACCAGGGCCCTGGCCATGTGCTGGGCGAAGCAGCTTCCCGCGGTCACGACCTTGTCCGACCGGCCGATGGTGAAACGCTTCTCGACCACCGGATCGAATTCATGTTTGGAGAGGGTGCTAACCGAACGACGCCAGAAGTTCGTCGGCGGCAGTCCCTTGTAGGGGTTATAGCCGTCCATTTCTCAGGGCCTCCATGAGCTTCGCGTATTCACTCGTGCGCAGGGTGGTGACTTCCGCCTTGTCCATGTCGGCTTCCGAGTAGACCTTGTAGGAGGCGGCCACGAATTCCCGCAGGCTGATCGTCTTGTACTGGTGGAACAGCTTGAAGTAGTAGTTTCCGTGCAGGCCGTATCGCTCCGCGATCTCCGTATAGACGGGAAAGCCCACGCCCTGGGCGAGATTGTCGTGCACCCGGCAGTCGCGGTAGTCGTAATGGGAGATGCCGTCACGGATCAGCACCGCCTTGGCGATGTCGAACAGGCATCCGATCTTCGGGTGGTTGAAGGTATGCATGAACGGAGCGTGCCGGCTCCATTCGACGAAGACACCGCCGATGTCCAGGCCGGCGTCCGCGTAGGTCTTCAGGAAGGCGTCCGCGGCTTCCTTCCAGCCGGACATGTAGCCGAGAATGCCATAGGTTTCCGCGTTGTAGAGCGCGACCGCCTCGTCGACGGTCCGGCCGGCCTTGTAGGCGCCGAAGCAGATGAGCGAATGGTAGTTGTCCAGGACGCCGGCTAGCGAATCGCCGTTCACCTTCACGTAGGTGAGATCCGGATGGAATCTGTCGAAGAACACGGTGGGAAGAGGCTTGAAGCGTTTGGACGCCTCCTCTCCCAGAGCTTCCGCGGCGCGGTCCTCGAATTCCGGTGAAACATAGATGACGTCGCATTCCCTGAAGCGCTCCTTTTCATCCTTTGCACGGATGATGGGGGCGCCGGTGACTGCACAGTCCTTTGTCAGGATCGAGAAGCAGTTGATGAGTCCGTAGACCTGGCAGTTGGAAATGACCCCGATATTCATGATGAGCGCATCCTGTTACGATTTCGTCCTTCGGTTCCGTATCGGACCGTTCCGTCGCTGCGGATTTTCTACAGGTATTCCATGGCCGCCTTCTCGCAGTCGCCGGCCAGAATGTGCAGTCCGGCCCTGCGGAAACGTGGCTGGGAGCGATCCAGGCACATTCTGGGCAGGCGTTTCAGGAACGGTTCGAATCTGCACAGGAACGCAACGAACTCTTCCTTCTCCAGAGTGTGCGATGCGCGCACGAACAGCCCCTCGAACCCGAAGCAGACATTGATCAGCATCTCGTTCCGGAAGGCGGTGTTCTTCTCCTTGAAGATCTGCTCGACGCAGGTCATGTAGTTGACGTAGGCGTCCTCCACCTTTTCCGGAGTGGCCTTTCTGAGAAAGTTGCCCTGCGCGTAGAAATAGACGATGTCCGGGATGTAGCAGAACGCCTTCGCCGCCTGCCATGTCGTGAAGGCGTAGAGAATGTCCTCCGCGTTCTTCCTGGTGGTGGAAAAGCGGATGCCGTTCTCCTCCAGCATCCTGCGCCTGTAGAGCTTTCCGGTGATGAACTGGTCGCGGCCCACGATGGGGTACTGGTCCAGTGTCATGTTGTGGATGCGGCTCTTGAAGATGCTGCTGAGGTGGTCGCTCTTCTGCCACTTCTTGTCATGGACATTGAAGTTGCGGCGCCCGCCGACGATGATGTCGTGCACGTGGTCGGCGTTTGCATGCAGCAGCCGCTCCAGGGCATCGAAGGCCAGAAAATCGTCGGCATCGACGAAGAGCACGTAGTCTCCCGTGGCCTCGTCCAGAGCCACGTTGCGGGAGTAGGCGCGTCCCCGGTTCTCTGCGTTCTTGACGAGCCGGACGCGTTCGTTGCGGTCGGCGAAGGAGGAAACCACATCGACCGTGCGGTCGGTGCTGCCGTCATCGACGACCACAACCTCGTAGTCCGGCATGGTCTGGGTGAGGATGGAGGCCAGCGCACGCCCGATGTCGCGTTCGCCGTTGTGGACGATCATCAGTACGGATACGGCACAGCTCATGGACTCACCATCCCTTCAGGGTGCGGAATAGGGGTGACGTGGTGAAATTGTTGATGAACAGGTCCATGCTGATCCTCTCCGCCACGGATGGCTGCTTCAGATATTCGTGGGTGGCGAGGATGAGGTCCCTGTCCTCCAGCTTGGACGCCGCTTCCTCGTATGTGCTGAAGAAGAACGGATAGTCCTTGCCGAGATACTCCTCCACGGGAGGCATGCGGCGGACGAGCAGCGGCGTGTGGCGCACCATGCATTCCACGACGGTGTTGTTCGCGCTGGCGTCGTACATGTCGAGGAAGACCACGGCGCTGCTCAGCAGGCGGTCGTATTCGTCGTTCGGCAGGTAGTCGAGCTCCCGGACCGTGCGGTAGAGGGCGTCCAGATCGTGTCCCTCGCGGCGCAGCTGCTCCGCCTCCCGACGGAAGGCCTGGGACGCCGCGCTTTCCTTGTTGCCCTTGTTGAGGAGGATCTTGTCGTAGTTCCCCGGCGGCAGGAAATAGATGCCGTGCATCTTCCGCAGCCAGAAGCCCACCTGCACCACGGATGGCTTCTCGGCCAGCATGTCCGGATTCCACAGGAGGTCGACGCTTTCCGCCGGGTGGTAGATCACATCCACCGGCACGGGCAGGACGGAACGGAGATACCGGGCGTGATATTCCGACAGCGCGAAGACGCCCAGACAGGTATCCAGGGAGAGGATGAAGTCCGGGTGGTGGTAGAACTGGCGGCGCAGATCCGCCGGATACCAGTCCGGAATGCCGGGGGGGCGGTGCGCGAACCCCACCCAGGGTACGTCGCGGCGCGGCACGCTGATATCGGCGTCCCAGCAGTATGTGCGCTCCATGAAGGAATCCACGAATACCGGCGTGTCGGCGATGCGTGAGGCCTTCGACAGGGCGTGCATGATGCTGGACCAGCCGGACCTGTGGGTACCGAAGCCATCCGCGCGATCTATGAGGAAGTTGCGGAAGGGCACGCCCTTGCGGCGCACGCCCGGTTGCGGAGTCCGGACGGCGGGCTGTTCCAGCGTCGCCTTGAGGATCCGGTCCTCCAGAGCCTCCCTCGCCGCCTCGTCGAGCTTGTTGCGCTTGCGCGCGGCCCGCATCTGCTTGCCCTCGTCGAGGACGATGGTGGTGCGGTAGCGGCAGCGCTTCATCAGCTCGTAGGTTTCCCCGTACTTTTTCTCCACGATGCTTTTGACGAAGAGATCACGCGGCTTGTCGCCGTAGAGGCGCTCGCGCAACTCCCGTGGCACCTCGAGGGTGGAAACCTGCTCCTTCAGGAAGCGTTCCATCCATTCCTTGCCGAAACGGTTGTCCGGCAGCGAGAAGTAGAATTCCGGAGAAACCAGCTGTGGCCAGAGGTAGTTGCGCACGATAGCCGGATTGTCCCCCCAGTATTCGAGGACGTTTTTCAGCGAAAAGGTCTCATCATGGAAGGGGAGCAGCGAACCGATGTTGTATTGCCGATCTCCCATGAAGCGGTAGACGACGTTGTTGTTGAGGCAGACCCTGGCGGATGCGTAGGCCGCCTGCATGCCCTTGTGGAGAAAGCCGCCGTGGTCGATGTCCACCTCCTGACAGAACAGCCGCCGCGCCGTCTCCGGGCGGAAGAACTTGCCGAAGATCTGGGAATCGAAGATCAGGGACGGGAAACGCGGGAGATCCACCTGATAGGCCCGGTCCTTCAGCATGCCGGCCAGTGGCGAGGAAACCCCGCCCCGATCCGCTTCGCAGGTGGTGGCGCCGGCCAGAATGTCGGCATCGTTGCCGATGCTCAGCGAGAGAACGCGCCAGATGCCGTACTGGTTCCACAGATCGCGCGACCTCATGAACCCGACGTATTTCGTCCGCAATCCGTCGAGAGAGGCCCGGAACATGCCCAGGCGGGTCACGGAATCGGGAACGAAGATGGTGTCCACGGGCTCCTCGCGGCGGAAATGTTCCACCAGCGGCATGATCCAGCGTGCATCGCTCTCGTTGCCGACGACCCGGATCGAGAGGTTCTTGATCTTCTGGTTGGATATGTTCTCTATTGCACGCGTAAGTAGACCACCATCGCTTTTTTTTACGGCGATCACGATCACGAGGTCGCTCTGGTGATCCGGAGTGCCGCCCATGATCTTCCTTTCGATGTTATGCAATACCCTACCCGAACTCGGAAGTTTCACATTTCCGATGTGACGAAGCCTGAGTCGATTAAGTCCTTTTATGAATTTCCTTATGTTATATTTCGACAATTTTGAGGCTCCAAAAATATCAAGGACTCACTTCATTTGCCGAGATTTCAAGGATTCCCGTTATCTGTCTTTCCATCATGAGGCACTCATAATATTTTACCACCTGGAATGGCTTTTCAGGTCGACTGTTCTTACCTTTTGTCTGCAAGTGATGCAGTATCAACCCCTCGTAATCGGTGACAACCTTCTACAAAAAAAAATTGAAAAGCACAACCCTTCAGGGGTCGGCAGCGCAGCCACCCTCGATGATTGTGTTCCCGGCAGGCGTGCGGGCCTTGTCGCGGAGTGTGTCACGGTGGGGACAGGAGAAGGCGGGACCAGAAGGCACGGTTCATCTCCGGTGCCGCGATCTCCCGGGCGCGTGCGGCCCCAGCCCCGGCGAGGCGGGAGGCATGGTCCCGGTCGCGATGCAGCCATTCCAGCGCCTCGCGCCAGTGGTCGGGGGCTTCGGGGAGAAGGATGCCGTATCTTCCGCCGCTCAGGGCGGCATCGAGCGCCGGGCAGGCACCTTCCGTGGCGAGGGTGGCCGCCCCGGCCGCAACGTGGTCCAGAAGCTTGTTCCAGGATCTGGCCCTGTTGACGTCCGTTGGCCGCATCGGTGCGAGGGCGACGTGCCAGCGGCGGCGTTCCAGCATCCGGCGGAACGCCGGCCATTTCAGAGGCGGGTGGTGCGTGGCGTTGGGCAGCCCGCGCAGCACGGCCGGAGCCCATGCGCCCAGGAAGGTGTCCAGATGCGTATCGGGATGCGCCTTCAGAAACTTTTCGAGTTCGCCGGCCAGTAGCGAGAAGTCGCGCAGATGGCTGCGCGTGCCGAGAAAGACGATGCGGAAGGTTTCGTCCGTTCCGAAATGAGCCGTTCCGGGAAAGGGAAGTGTCACCGCGGGCCCCAGAAAATGGATCGTGCGATCCGCATGCCGTTCCAGGAGGGGAATGGAGGGAGCGACGAAGTCCGTCGCGAGCCGCAGAATCCGGCGCAGCGGGCCATCGCGCAAGGTGGTGATGCGTCTGTGGTAGTCGGCATTGATCGCGGGATCCCGGACAATGGCTTCGAGGTCGTCGTCGAGCAGATAGACGACCCGTCGGAACCGCCCTCTCTCCAGAACGGCCAGCTCCCTCCGTGTGGCGTGCCGGATCAGCACCGCTGTCTCGTCGGTGGCGAACAGATGGGGACCCAGCCTCCGGAACGGAAGGCGCGGAGGACGGCGGAAGCCGAACCGTGCTGCGACGCGGTCGCGGTTCGGGCCGAGAAAATATTTCTCGACGCTGGGGGTCTCCTTCCAGAACCCGGGCCGGGGAAACATGTCTGCCGCGCCCCCTTCTGCCTGATCTCCTCGCATGCCCGCATTCCCGGAAGAAACACGGCAGCTTCCAGAGCCGTATATTCGGGGTTGTGCTCCCTGGTCAACCTACCATATGCATCCCCCTTGCAGCACGATTAATACGGGTGTGGGCCGGAGTTGCTGGAGAGGCGCATGTTGTCGGCTTTGCGACGGAAGATGGCGAGGCTCGCGGGCGTGCTAGTGCCGGGGCGCGGAAAACTGGATCTGGCCGCCCGGATCGGGCGGTTGCGGATGGATCCGCAGGCCCGTGCGAAACTCGATGTGCTGGAACGCCCGGTGATGCGGGAGATGGTGATGCGTGCGGCCCGTCTGGAGCCGCTGATCCATGAACCCGGCGGGCCACGCAAGGTCACCTGGCCGCCGCGTGTCCACGACTGCAGGCCGATGTTCGAGCATGCCAGGAAATTGCAGGATGCGCTCGGCGCGGATCCGGTCCACACGATGGTTCTGCTCCCCCACGCGCGCCGTCTGTCCGGGGCCTCCAGGTGCGGGATGCACATCGCGCGCGCCATTGCGCGGATACACCCGGATGAGCGTGTCCTCGTCGTGCTCACGGACCGGCACGAACCCGTCCGGCATGAAGGGGACGGCGAAGGAGGAGCGGAGATCTTCGACTTCGCGCGGATCGTACCCCGTGGCATGCGGCCGAAATTCAGACGGTTGCTGCTGCTTGACATGGTGACCGGCCTGCGCGCGCGCAGGATCGTCAACGTGAATTCCCGCCTCGGATGGGATCTGTTCGTGGAATACGGTAGCCAGCTGCGGAACTGGGCGGATCTCTACGCCTATCTCTTCTGCTGGGACCTGGACCGGAACGGAAACCGTACGGGCTATCCCATACGCGAACTGCAGGGGGCGTTCGCCCACCTCGACGGCGTTCTCTTCGATTCCCGAGCGCTGCGCGAGGAGACGGCGGAACGCTACATGCTTCCGGCATCGCTGCGCGAACGGCTCGCCACGGTGTACACGCCGGCGGACGAAGGATTGCCGGACCTTTCCCCGCTGGCTGGCGGGCGGTTCGGCGGTGGGCGTTTGAGGGCGCTGTGGGCCGGGCGCATGGACAGGCAGAAACGACCCGACGTGGTGTTCGAGATCATGCGCCGCCTTCCGGAGGTGGAGCTGCACATGTACGGTGCACCGGTGTTCGGGGATGGAGGCGTGCGTTTCCGCCGCCGGCCCGGCAATATCCGGATGGCCGGGGTCTACGAGCGGTTCTCGGAGCTTCCGCTGGAGAGCTTCGACTTCTTCCTCTACACCTCGGAATGGGATGGTCTGCCGACGGTACTGATCCATGCCGGAGCGTGCGGTCTGCCCGTGGTCGCCGCGGATGTCGGCGGCATCGGCGACCTTGTGGACGAGGACACGGGATGGCCCGTGTTCCGCCCGCTGGATCCCGATGCGTACGTGGCACGCATCCGCGAGATGATTTCGTCCCCGGACGAGGCGCGGAAACGGGCACGCGCACTGCGCGAGCGGACTCTCGCCATGTGCAACGACCGGAAATTCATGGACGATGTCGGGCGCTTCCTCGCCCGGACGGCCCGGGTCGCCGCAGCCGCGCGGGAGAAGAATGGCCTGGAAGCGTGAACCGGCGGCCGGGGCCCCCGGCTTTACATGGTTCACCTGTTTTCTCTTCACCAACCTTTGTGGGCGGCAAATCCGCTTCATCTCAAGAGTCTTTCGCCCTTGCCAATAGCGCCGCTATTGGCTGCGGACGAAAAACTCTCATCGAGACCAGACCCTAGAAGACGAAATCGGTCGCGTCGAGCTCAGACAGGGAGGAGATCCCCGTGAGCACGATGGAATCCGCGCCATCCACGATCGTGACGAATCCGGAATCCCCGACCGTGAGATGTGCGGACACGAGATCGTCCCAGTCGGTGATGGCCGTGACGTTCGCGAGATTGATCCGGTCCTCCCCGGGCGTGAAGTCCTGGATCTCGTCGGTTCCGAAACCGCTGTAGAACACGAAGGTGTCGATGTCCGCGCCGCCGGAGAGCACGTCGCGGCCGGAGCCGCCGTAGAGGCTGTCGTTTCCGGTCCCTCCCGTCAGAAAGTCCCAGCCGCTCCCGCCGTAGAGAACGTCGTCGCCGTCGTCTCCGTACATGGTGTCCCCCAGCCATCCGCCCCACATGAGATCGTTGCCGGAGCCGCCGCGCATGGTATCCCAGCCGTCCTCTCCCCACATGAGATCGTCGGAGGCCTCGCCGTCCATGCGGTCGTTGCCACCTCCGCCGTACATGACATCGCGGCCCGTGCCGCCCCACATGGAGTCATGGCCGTCCTCTCCGAGCATGGTGTCCCAGCCGTCTTCGCCGTGGAGCAGGTCGTTTCCGTCGCCGCCGAGCATGTAGTCGCCCAGCAGGCCGCCGTACATCTCGTCGTTGTCGTTTCCGCCCTGCAGGTTGTCGTAGCCGTCGCCGCCGTACATGACGTCGTTTCCATCACCGCCGAGCACGATGTCGCTTCCATCGCCGCCGTCCAGGCTGTCGTCCCCGGAATTGCCCAGCACGTAGTCGTTTCCGTCACCGCCCGAAATCGTGTCGCGGCCCGTTCCGCCGTCGAGATAGTCGCGGCCCGTTCCGCCGTCGATCAGGTCCCATCCGTCTTCGCCGTAGATGGTGTCGTTGTCCTCATCGCCGTAGAGGCGGTCGCCGAGCATTCCGCCGTATATGAAATCGATGCCCGCTCCGCCATGAACGGTGTCGTAGCCGCTGCCGGTGTAGGGAATGTCCGTGGCGATGAGGTCGGCATCCAGAACGCCGTCCGCATAGTCGGGCAGGCCGTCTCCGTGGATTTCGTCGTTTCCGTCGCCACCGTCGATCAGATCGTTTCCATCGCCGCCGATCAGGACGTTGTCGGCGGCATCGCCGGTCATGCGGTCGGCCCCGTTGCCGCCGGTGACGTTCTCGATGTTCACGAGAGTGTCGCTGCCGAAGTCGGAACCGACGGCGGTTCCCGCGCCGAGATCCACCGTGATGGAGGAGCGCGCCTCCGCGTAGGTCGCGGTGTCCGTGCCCTCGCCGCCATCGAGCAGATCGTCGCCGGCGCCGCCGTCGAGGATGTTGTCCAGGCTGTTGCCGGTGATCGAGTCGTCACCTGCGCCGCCGGTGACGTTCTCGATGTTGCGCAGGGTGTCCATGCCGATGTCCGCTCCCGTGGCGGATCCTCCGGCGATGCCGTCCGGCTCGGACGAAGGGTCGGTGAGTACGACCACGATGTCCTCGAGTGCTCCGGAGAAGGAGACCGTGTCCGTCCCCCATCCGCCGTCCAGGGTGTCGTTACCCGCGCCACCCTCAAGAAGGTTGGAGTAGGCATTGCCGGTCAGGATGTCGTCACCCGCGCCGCCAACGAGGTTTTCGATGTCGAGCAGCGTGTCGGTTCCGATCGCCGCTCCCGTGGCGGTGCCGGAAGGCGTTCCGTCGTCGGCGATGGAGAGGGTTGCGGTCACCCCTGCCGTGTCCTGCGCGTAGGAGGCGGTGTCGGTGCCCCAGAATCCGTTGAGGACGTCGTCGCCCGCGCCACCTTCCAGGGTGTCGTCGCCCCAGTTGCCGTTCAGGGTGTCGTCGCCGGCACCGCCGGAGAGCATGTCGTCTCCGTCTCCGCCGTCGAGAGCATCGTTTCCGTCGTCTCCGAAGAGGGTGTCGGAGATGTCGCGTCCCCACAGAACGTCGTCTCCGCCGTTGCCATGGATGACCGAGGGTGCGTCGATGCCGATGAGAGTGTCGTTTCCGTCTCCGCCATCCATCCGGAACAGGCTGTCGGCGTCCGACCATGTCCAGGTGACGTCGGACGGCATGGCGGTGCCGTAGAGGTGACGGAATGCGTCGACGTCGAGCTCCTGGAAGTCCGTCTTCACGTCGCCGACCTGGGTGTAGGACATGACGGTGTATTCGGTGGTGTCCAGAGCCGGATCCAGTGTCGGGGTACCTTCGAAGGGATGCTTGAGGCCCATGGCGTGGCCGAGTTCGTGGAGGATCACTTCGAAGTCCATGGTGCCGGGTGCGTAGTCCCCGGTGCGGCCGTTGAGGACGAGATAGCCGTTGATGCTGTAGTCGTTCCAGGCGCCACCGATGGTGGCCCATCCGGCCTCGACCGCGCCGGTGGAGTTCATGATGGAGATGGAGGCGTAGGCCGGATCGTCCACCTCCACGAAGCGGACACCGGAAACGGCTTCGATCCTCTCCGTGGCGAGACGGAACGAGGCCTTCTGCTCTTCGGAGAAGGAGAAATATCCGGTCACGCCGCCGAAGGGGTTGTATTCCTCGGGGGTCGGAACCTCTCCGTCCTCGAAAAAGGCATAGGAAATCACGACTGGCGTGCCCGCGGTGTCGATCATTCCGTTCCAGCGGTTGCCGCTCAGCAATGCGGTGTAGTCGGAAACCATGGGCGTTTTCTCCATTTCGAAAATATCTGCAATTTCCAGTAGGTGTTATAATGCCTTATTATACTTAAAGTAGCAATACAGCATGGCGGCGACCGATGCGGGCAACGGGTCCGTTCGGGAAATGGGACGGGATCACCGGACATGCGATGTCCGGAGCGGTACTCTACGTTCCGGCCGGGGGCGTCCAGTCATAGCGGAAGAGACCGGTGCGACGGACGAGGGCCCTGCGCCCGGAGGCGTGGATGTTCTGGGAGAGCTTCCTGCGGCGTTTGAAATGGATGGTATCCGGCACGACGCGATGGATGTATCCCCTTTCAAGCGTCTCGCAGTTCCACTGCCAGTCCTCGTAGGCGAAACCGGTGCCGATGTCGCGGGTGGGGAAGGGAATTTCCAGACAGGCTTTCCGTGGCGCCATGCACAGGGCGTCCCAGCAGTTGACGAACCGCAGCATGAGCGGATCGAACTCGGGATCGGTCTGGTCGATGTGGAAGAAGAGATTTCCATTTTCCTGGAAGAACCAGTCGACCTCCGGATGCGCGATGGTTCTGGCGGGATCCATGGAGCATGTTTTCCATGCTTCGACGAGCCAGTTCTCGCTCCACAGGTCGTCGCCGTCGATGAAGGCCACGTGGCTGCCGGTGGCGAGCTCGACGGCATGGTTGCGCGCCTTGCCCTGGTCGCCCCAGTCCACTTCCTCAAGACGCCAGTCCCCCGGAGGCAGGGACGAAAACATCTCCCGCGTGATGTCGTCGGGTCTGTCGAGGACGATGATCAGCTCGCAGGATATGCCGTTCTCCTCCGCACGGCGTATCGCGTCCAGCGTGCCGTGGAGGGATATGCCGACGAGCACACCCTCCCTGTGGGCGGTGAGGATAGCGGAAATGTCCGTCATGGATGATATGCCGATGCGTTCGCTTCCCGCCGAAGCATGAAACCTGTCGTCCGGACCACCGGCCGCGGAGGGCGGCCATGGTGCCGGAGATGACCATGGTCCCTCCGGCCATGCATCCGGTCCGGGGGTGCATGATGCCATGCCGTCATGCATATTATTGCACGAGCGGCAGCTGACGGGCAATCATGGATTGAGCCGGGCGCGGACGGAGAGAATTTCCGCATACGGTAAGTTGCTGCTATATAGCAAGGCCATGCGGTCATGTGGCCGGGGGTGGAAGGCGCAAGCGCACGGCAGTACGGAACACGGCATGTCCAATCCCTGGATCGCCATATATCTGGCTCTGTTCTACGTCGGGGCGCTGTTCCTGGTGGCCTCCTTCGGCGACCGCTACCTGCGCGGCCGCAAGGGGCGCAGGACGGCGATATACGTGCTGTCCCTGGGCGTCTACTGCACCTCGTGGACGTTCTTCGGCTCGGTGGGGCTTGCGGCCCGTTCGGGGCTGGACTTCCTTCCCATCTACATCGGGCCCGCGCTTCTCCTGCTTCTGGGCTGGCCGCTTCTGCAGCGGATCGTGCATGTCGCCAAGCGCCACAACATCACCTCCATCGCCGACTTCGTCTCCGCCCGCTACGGCAAGAACCAGACGCTGGGCGCCCTGGTGGCCCTCGTGGCCATCGTCGGGGTGGTGCCCTACATCTCGCTCCAGCTGAAGGCGGTCTCGCTTTCCCTGCAGACCCTGATGCCGGCGATGGCCAACGGCCCGGGCCTCTTCTTCTCCTCCCATGCCGGCGACGAGATGGCGCTGCTGGTGACGATGGCCATGGCCGGATTCGCCATGCTGTTCGGCACCCGGCACATCGACGCCACGGAGCATCAGGACGGCATGATCCTGGCCATCGCCCTGGAATCCATCGTCAAGCTCGTGGCCTTTCTGGCGGTGGGCATATTCGTCGTCTTCTTCCTCATGGGCGGTCCCTCGGCGCTGAGCGAGCGGATGGCGTCCGACGAGGCGGTCTCCCGGCTCTTCCTGCACGATTTCGACGGCGGGCGATGGCTGACCATGACCCTGCTGGCGCTGTTCGCCTTCATTCTGCTGCCGCGGCAGTTCCACGTGGCGGTGGTGGAAAACAACGACGAGGCGGACGTGCGGCAGGCGGCATGGATCTATCCGCTGTACCTGGTGGCGATCAATCTCTTCGTGGTGCCGATCGCGGTGGCGGGCCTGATCGTGCTCGGAAATTCCGTCGACGCGGACACCTACGTGCTGGCGCTGCCGGTGGCCACGAGCCATGACGGAATCGCGCTGATCGCCTTCATCGGCGGCCTGTCGGCGGCCACGGCGATGGTCATCATCGAGACGGTGGCGCTGTCGATCATGGCCTGCAACAACCTGGTCATGCCCTATCTGCTGTCGCGTCTGACCACGGACCGGCCGCCCTACGAGAACATGGGCCAGCTGCTGCTGCTCATCCGGCGGGTGGCCATCGTGGCGATGCTCGCCATGGCCTACAGCTACTACCGCATGGCCGGCGCGTCCGAGGCGCTGGCGCAGACGGGACTGCTGTCGTTCGCCGCGGTGGCCCAGTTCGCCCCGGCCTTCTTCGGCGGACTGGTCTGGCGGCGCGCCACCGCGGCCGGAGCCATGGCCGGCATCGGGGTCGGCTTCGCGATCTGGGTCTACACGCTGCTGCTGCCCTCCTTCGCGGATTCGGGCTGGATTTCCGCTTCCTTCATCGAGGAAGGACCGTTCGGGCTGGCCTTCCTGCGGCCGCGGATGCTGTTCAATCTCCAGTTCGACCCCCTGACCCACGGGGTGCTGTGGTCGCTGGGACTGAATCTTCTGGCATGGGTGGGTGTGTCCCTCGCCACGCGGGTGACGCCGGCGGAGCGGCTTCAGGCGGCTTCCTTCGTCTCCGCGGAGCCGCCGCCCTCCACCATGTCGTTCCGGCTGTGGCGCACCTCGGTGCCGGTGGCCCAGCTGCAGAGCACCGTGGCCCGCTATCTGGGCGAGGAACGGGCCCGGCGCTCCTTCGCCGAATACGCCGAACGGCACGGCCTGACCCTGCGCCCGGAGGACGAGGCGGACATCAATCTTCTGCGCTTCGCCGAGCATCTGCTGGCCTCCGCGGTGGGCGCGGCATCCTCCCGGCTGGTGCTGGCCCTTCTGCTGGAGCAGGTCAGCCCGGACCGACGCGGCGCCCTGCAGCTGCTGGACGACGCATCGGCGGCCATCCAGTACAACCGCGACCTGCTGCAGTCGGCCATCGACCACGTGCGGCAGGGCATCGGCGTGTTCGACCGCAACTACAACCTCATCTGCTGGAACCGCCAGTTCCGCGCCCTGCTGCGCCTGCCGCCGGACATGGGGCGGGTGGGCGTGCCGCTGGAGGAGATCCTGCGCGCCGTCGTGCGGACCGCCTGCCCCTCGGAGCCGGAGGACGAGGCGCTGGCGCGGCGGCTGGAATGCATCACGGAGACCTTCGAACCCTACCAGGAGCGTTTCGAGACGGATGGAACGGTTCTGGAGGTCCGCGCCTCCCGCATGCCCGACGGCGGCGTGGTGATCACGTTCGCCGACATCACCAAGCGCGTGCTGGCGGCGGAGGCCCTGCAGATGGCCAACGAGCTTCTGGAGAAGCGGGTGGAGGAACGCACGGCGGAACTGATGCGCCTCAACCGCGAGCTCGCCCAGGCCAAGGCGGAGGCCGAGAAGGCGAATCTGGACAAGACCCGTTTCATCGCCGCCGCCTCCCACGACATCCTGCAGCCGCTCAATGCGGCGCGACTATTTACTTCCACACTTGTGGAACAGTCTGAGGGGCGGGATCCGCTGGCGCGCAACATCGACGCCTCCCTGGAGTCGGTGGAGGAGATTCTCACCGCCCTGCTCGACATCTCGCGGTTCGATGCCGGCGCGCGCAAGCCGGAGTACTCGGAGTTTCCCGTGGACGACATCCTGCTGCCGCTGGCGCGGGAATTCGCGCCGCTGGCGGAGGGCAAGGGGCTGCGGCTGCGGGCGGTGCCCTGCGGATTGTGGGTGCGTTCCGACCGCCGTCTGCTGCGGCGCGCCCTGCAGAACCTGGTTTCGAACGCCATCAAGTACACCCGTTCGGGCAAGGTGCTGATCGGCTGCCGCCGGTGCGGCGACACGGTGCGTCTGGAGGTCCACGACACGGGGCCCGGCATTCCGGAGGACAAGCGGGAGCTGATCTTCCGCGAATTCGAGCGGCTGCGGGAGGATGCCGGACGGGAACCGGGTCTCGGTCTCGGCCTGTCCATCGTCGAACGCATCTCCCGGGTGCTCGGCCATGCGCTCGACCTGCGTTCGCGGGTGGGGCGCGGGACCGTCTTCTCGATCGCCGTGCCCCGGGCCCGCGCCGGGGGCGGCGGGGAGCGCGCCGCGGAGAGGGAGCGCATGCCGCAGTCCGAGAAGACGGCGCGGCCGGCCACGGTGCTGGTGGTGGACAACGAGCCGGCGATACTGGAAGGCATGTCGAAGCTGCTCGGCGGCTGGGGATGCGAGGTGATCCGCGCCTCGACGGGTGCGCAGGCGGCTGCGGCCCTGCGCGAACGGGAAGGGGACATAGGACTGGTGATCGCCGACTACCATCTGGACGACGAGGATGGTCTGGGCGTGATCGAGACGTTGCGGGCGCTGGCCGGCTGGCCCCTGCCGGCCATTCTGATCACGGCCGACAGGTCGCGCGAGGTTCAGGAAGCGGCCCGCGATCATGACGTGACCTATCTGCGCAAGCCGGTGAAGCCGGCGGCCCTGCGCGCGGTGATGAACCGCATCTGCCCCATCGCGCGGCGTTCCGCGGCGGAATAGGCGGCGGAAGGGGTTCCGCGTCCGGCTTTCAGCCGTCCCGCGCGTCGTCCGTCTCCTCGGGATCCAGATCGGCGATGCGTTCGCCGCGCCGGGCGATCTTCTCCGAGGACACGAGCAGCCTGTCCACCTCGCCGGCGGCGCGGCCGAAGAACCGCTGGAGGTCCAGCGCCCTTCGGCGCAGTCGGTCCACGTCCTCCAGCAGCAGTCCCACCTCGCGGCGTATGATGCCCGCCGCTTCGCGCATCCGGGCATCCCGGTAGAGCGACTGCATGGTCTGGATCATGAGCATGAGAACGTTCGGGGAGGCCAGCACGACACGGGCGCGATGGGCCTTCTGGACGAGATCGGGATGATTTTCGTGGATCTCCGCGTAGACGGATTCCGAGGGCACGAACATGATCGCCGTCTCGTGCGTCTCCCCGGGGATCAGGTACTTGGAGGAGATGTCGCGGATGTGCCGCGAGACGTCGCCGCGCAGGCGCCGCGTGGCTTCCTTCCTCTCCCGCTCGCCGGCCGCGCGCCTCAGCGCTTCGAAGGCCTCCAGGGGAAACTTGGCGTCCACCACGATCTTCAGGTCGCTGCCCGGCAGTCGGATCAGGCAGTCGGGCCGTGCGCCGCCGGGCAGGGGCGGCTGGAATTCGTAGGCGGAGGCGGGCAGGGCGTCGGAGACGATGGCCTCCATCCGGGCCTGTCCGAAGGCGCCACGGGCCTGCTTGTCGGACAGGATCCTCTGGAGGGTGAGAACCTCTCCGGAAAGGGTGTCGATGGTGGCCTGCGCCCGGTCGATCACGGCCAGGCGTTCCGACAGCTGCCGGAGATGTTCGGAGGTGCGTTCCGCCTGTTCCTGCAATCCCTGACCGACCCGCAGGGAAACGGTGTCCAACCGCTCGGCGAGCAGCCGGGCGATGTGGGCGTCCCGTGCCGATGCGGCCTCTGCCTGCTGGCGCAGCTGGCCGGTCATTTCCAGAAGCTGCCGCTCCAGCGCCCGCAGGCGTTCTTCGCCGTCCGGCCGTTTCCTGCCGTGGGCCCGCCCGGCATGCCACGCCAGGAACAGCGCGAGAACGAGCAGCGCCGCGGCGGCGATCGGCAGGCCGGTGGCGATCAGATCGCGGTCTGCGGAGAGCTGGCCGATCCGGAACAGTGTCGCATCGGGAGACATGGGCGGACTGTAGCGTGATTCGCCGCCCGAAAAAGAATGGAAAGGGAACGTCCGGCTCCCTTTCCATGCGTTCCGTGCGTAATGATCCGCGGACGCCCGGATGCCTGATGGCGCCCCGCCGCCGGGCTATTCCTCGTCGTCCGGCTTGATGGCCGGTATGATGTCGTCGACGGGAGCGTCCTCGTCGTCGGCCTCGAGGAAGGTGTCGTCGGAGGGGTCCACGTCGACCTCCACGCCATCGAGATCCACGTCGGCCACGGCCGCGGCCTCGTCCACGTCCTCCGCGGCCACCTCGTCCTCGGCCACGGGCTCCTCCACCGCGACCTCCTCGACGGGCTCCGGCGCGGTTTCCTCCGGCTTGTCCGCCATCTGGTCCTGCTTGGAGGGCAGGATGGGTTCCACGGTGAACTTCTCGTGGCAGCTCGGGCACTCGATGGGATTCTTGTTCAGGTCGTAGAAGCGCGTGCCGCAGGCGGGACAGGTGCGCTTCGTTCCAAGGCTTGCGTCAACCACGTCTTGATCCTCAGGTTGATGGCCGGACGGTCCGCGGGCCGTACCCGCGTCCGCTTGGGCATTTACGGCTGGTGAAAAACGGAACTTCGGCTTCCCATGCCATGGAGCTTGCGGCTTGTCAAAAGCAAAACGCCGTGGCGGGAGGTTGCGGTGACAGGCGCGCCGCGGTGTGCTAGCACTCGCGCCGCAGGGTTTCGCGATTCACCACGTTCAGGAATGGAGCGCTCCATGGCTCTTCCCCTCCAGGCCCGCCGTTCCCACGGACTGTCGGGTACCGTCCGGGTTCCGGGCGACAAGTCGATCTCCCACCGGGCGGTGATGCTCGGCGCCCTGGCCGTCGGCGAGACGGTGATCGGGGGGCTTCTGGAATCGGCGGACGTGATCCGCACCGTTCAGGCCATGGCGGCGCTGGGCGCGCGGGTGGAGCGTCACCGGGACGGCTCATGGCATGTGACGGGTTGCGGTGTGGGTGGATTCGTCCAGCCGGAGGGCGCGATCGACTTCGGCAACTCCGGAACGGGCGTGCGGCTGGCGGCGGGGCTGGTGGCCACCACGCCGATCCGGGTCATCTTCACGGGCGACGAGTCCCTATCCCGCCGGCCCATGGGCCGGATCGTGGAGCCGCTGACCCGTTTCGGCGCGCGCATCGACACCGCGCCGGGCGGCACCCTGCCGATGCGCATCATCGGCGCGGCCGATCCCGTGCCGGTGGAATACGAGCTGCCGGTTCCGTCCGCCCAGGTGAAGTCCGCGGTGCTGCTTGCGGGGCTGAACGCGCCGGGCGAGACGTCGGTGATCGAGCCGGTCGCCACCCGGGATCACACGGAGCGTATGCTGCGCGCCTTCGGCGCGGACATAGGGGAGGAGACGACGGAGAGGGGGCGGCGCATCACCGTGCGCGGGCAGCGGGAGCTGGAGGCCTGCGCGATCACGGTGCCGGGCGATCCCTCCTCGGCCGCCTTTCCGCTGGCGGCGGCGGTCGTCTGTCCCGGCTCCGCGGTGACGGTGGAGAACGTGCTGCTCAATCCCACCCGCACCGGCCTGATCGAGACGCTGCACGAAATGGGGGCGGAGCTGCGCATCCTGGAGCCACGCAATTCCGGCGGCGAGATCGTCGGCGATGTCGCGGCCTCCGCGTCGTCCCTGAAGGGCGTCGTTGTGCCGGCCCGGCGCGCGCCCTCCATGATCGACGAATATCCCGTCCTTGCGGCCATCGCCGCTTTCGCCGAGGGCACGACGCGGATGGAGGGGCTGGCGGAGCTGCGGGTGAAGGAGAGCGACCGGCTCGCCGCGGTGGCGGAGGGGCTGGCGGCCTGCGGCGTGACCGTCCGGAGCGGGGCGGACTGGCTGGAGGTCGACGGCACGGGAGGGAAACCCGTGCCGGGCGGTGCGCTGGTGCGGACGCACATGGACCACCGCATCGCCATGGCCTTCCTGGTGCTGGGGTTGAACGCGGAGGCGCCCGTGCGGGTGGACGACGGCGAGATGATCGCCACCTCCTTCCCGCGGTTCGTGTCGCTGATGCGCGGACTGGGTGCGGACATCGAGGAGCTGCGGGAGGAAGCATGATCATCGCCATCGACGGGCCCGCGGCGGCCGGGAAGGGTACGCTGGCCCGGCGTCTCGCGGAGCATTACGGCCTGCGCTATCTGGACACCGGGGCGCTGTACCGGGCCGTCGGGCTGGCGGTCGTGCGTGGCGGCGGCGATCCCGGGGACGCACGCATGGCGGAGGCGGCGGCGCGCCGGCTGGACACGGCGCTGCTGGACGACCCCGAACTGCGTGCTGCCGGCACCGGCGTCGCGGCCTCGAAGGTGGCCGCCATCCCCGGAGTGCGGGCGGCGCTGCTGGACTTTCAGCGGACCTTTGCCGCGCAGCCTCCGGGGGCGGTGCTGGACGGGCGCGACATCGGGACGGTGGTCTGTCCGGACGCCGACGTGAAGCTGTTCGTGACCGCCAGCCCGGAGGTGCGGGCCCGGCGGCGCTGGCTGGAGCTGAAGGAGGCGGGGGAGGAGGTGCCGTTCGGGGAAATCCTCGCCCAGGTGCGGGAGCGGGACGAGCGCGACATGAACCGCGCGGAGGCGCCGTTGCGGCCTGCGCCCGATGCCCACTTGCTGGATACCTCGGAATTGGATATAGAAGCCGCATTCCGGGCGGCGCGCCGCATCATCGACGCGCGGACTTGAGCAGGGTTCCGGACGGTGCCGGATGAGATCCGCACCGTCGGGGCCTTTCGTATTGTCTCGCAGGACGGAAGGAGGAGGTCTTCCAGGCCCGGAGGGAAGGCGTTCCGACGGATGTCCCGCACCGAACGAAGAAGTGGTCAATTCGCCCGTCCGGCCGATGCCATGACGATTGCGGCAGGGTCCGACGGGAGGACCTGCGGACATAACCGTGGGCCAACCCGCATTCGTTTGTTTCAAAAGGAAAACCGACACATGACCGAGAGTGCGAATCCCAGCCGCGAGGAGTTCGAGAAGCTTCTCGAGGAATCCTACCTCGCCGGCATGCCCTCCGAGGGCTCCGTGGTGAAGGGCAGGGTGGTGGCGATCGAGAACGACTACGCCATCATCGACGTGGGCCTGAAGACGGAAGGCCGCGTGCCGCTGCGCGAATTCGAGAACGCCGGCGAGGAGATCAACGTCGGCGACGAGGTCGAGGTCTATCTGGAGCGCATCGAGAACGCGCTCGGCGAGGCCGTGCTCTCCCGCGAGAAGGCGCGCCGCGAGGAGGCCTGGGAGCGGCTGGAGAAGTCCTACGAGGCCAATGAGCCGGTCACCGGCCAGATCTTCGGCCGCGTCAAGGGTGGCTTCACCGTGGATCTCGGCGGTGCCGTGGCCTTCCTGCCGGGATCGCAGGTGGACATCCGTCCGATCCGCGACATCACCCCGCTGATGAACGTGGAGCAGCCCTTCCGCATCCTCAAGATGGACCGCCGCCGCGGCAACATCGTGGTGTCGCGCCGCGCCATCCTCGAGGAGAGCCGCGAGGAGCAGCGTGCCGAGCTGGTGCAGAACCTGCACGAGGGGCAGGTGCTCGAGGGCATCGTGAAGAACATCACCGACTACGGCGCGTTCGTGGATCTGGGCGGCATCGACGGTCTTCTGCATGTCACCGACATGAGCTGGAAGCGCGTCTCCCATCCCTCCGACATCCTCTCGGTGGGCGACACCGTGCAGGTGCAGATCATCAAGATCAATCCGGAGACGCAGCGGATCTCGCTGGGCATGAAGCAGCTGCAGGAGGATCCGTGGAAGACCGTGGCCGAGAAGTACCAGGTCGGCGCGCGCGTCAAGGGCCGGGTCACCAACATCACCGACTACGGCGCCTTCGTGGAGCTGGAGGACGGCGTCGAGGGGCTGGTGCACGTCTCCGAGATGAGCTGGACGAAGAAGAACGTCCATCCGGGCAAGATCCTCTCCACCTCCCAGGAGATCGAGGTGCAGGTGCTGGACGTCGATCCGCAGCGCCGCCGCATCTCCCTGGGCCTGAAGCAGACCCAGGAGAATCCGTGGGACACCTTCGAGGAGCGCTATCCGGCCGGCACCGTCGTCGAGGGCGAGATCAAGAACATCACCGAATTCGGCATGTTCATCGGTCTGGAGGGCGACGTGGACGGCATGGTCCATCTCTCCGATCTCGACTGGAACCGCCCCGGCGAGGAGGCCATCAAGGACTACAAGAAGGGTGACGTGGTCAAGGCCGTGGTGCTCGACGTGGATCGCGCCAAGGAGCGCATCTCCCTGGGCATCAAGCAGCTGGAGGGCGATCCGCTGGCCAAGGTCGAGGGCCTGAAGAAGGGCGCCACGGTGACCGCCGAGGTGACCGCCGTCCAGGACAACGGCATCGAGGTGCAGATCGTCGGTTCCGACGTGAAGTCCTTCATCCGCCGCTCCGATCTCGCCAAGGACCGCTCCGAGCAGCGTCCCGAGCGTTTCGCCGAGGGCGAGAAGGTGGATGCCAAGGTGGTGTCCATCGACCGCGCCAACCAGAAGGTCGGCCTCTCCATCAAGGCCCTGGAGATCGAGGAGGAGAAGAAGGCGATGGAGCAGTTCGGCTCCACTTCCGCCGGCGCCTCTCTCGGCGAGATCCTCAAGGCGGCCATGGAGAAGAAGGAGGGTGGCAAGGAGGAGTGATCCTCGCGGGCATTGCCACTGGCCTGAAGGGCCGCACATGCTGTAGACAGAAGGGCGAAGGCGGCGCGAGGGCGCACCTTCGCCCTTTTCATTGCGACGACGGGGGAACCGGATGTTCGAAGCCGACATGATGGCCGCGCTGCGGCGTCTGAAACGCAAGCTGACCCTGTGGCGGGTGATCGCGGTGGCCGCCATCGTGGCGGCGCTGGCGGGGATCTTCTGGCAGAAGACCGGGGCGGGCTTCTCCGACCACATCGCCAGGGTGCGCATCGAGGGGCTGATCACCGGGCGGCAGCGCATGCTGGATCTCCTGGACCGACTGGCGAAATCGGAACGGGTGAAGGCGGTGATCCTGCGCATCGATTCACCGGGCGGCACCACCGTGGGCTCCGAGGCGCTCCACGACGCCATCCGCAGGATTGCCGAGAAGAAACCGGTGGTGGCCGTTCTGGATTCCATCGCCGCTTCCGGCGGCTACATCGCCGCTCTCGGCGCGGACCGCATCATCGCCCGCGGCAATACCATCACCGGCTCCATCGGCGTCATCTTCCAGTGGACGGAGCTGGCGGAGCTGATGGACAAGATCGGCGTGAAGATGCGCACCGTGAAATCGGGACCGCTGAAGGCGGAACCCAATCCGTTCGAGCCGCTGAAGCCGGAAGTCCGGAAGGTGACCGAGGAGCTGGTGCGCGATTCCTTCGACTGGTTCGTCGATCTGGTGGCGAAACGCCGCGGCATGGAACGGAGCAGGGCGCTGGAGCTTGCCGACGGCCGGGTATACACCGGCCGGCAGGCGGTGAAGGCGGGCATCGTGGACGCCCTGGGGGACGAGAGGACGGCGAAACGCTGGCTCGAGGAGAAGCGGGGCGTTCCGGCGGGGCTGAAGATCGTGGAGCGGAAGCCGAAGAGTCTGACGGAGGATCTGGGGCTGGAGTTCTCCCTTGCGCGGGCGGCGATGCGGCTGTTCGGACTGGAGGGAGTGCTGGAACCCGTTCGGGACGGAATGGCGCGGGGGGTCGCGCTTGACGGACTGGTGGCCATTTGGCACCCTGAGCGCCAACTTCCTGGAGGGCGCAAATGATCAAGTCGGAACTCATCCAGAAGCTTGCCGAGAAGAATCCGCATCTCTACCAGCGGGACGTGGAGCGCATCGTCAATACCATCCTCAATGAGATCGTGCGCGCCATGGCGGACGGCAACAGGGTGGAGCTGCGCGGCTTCGGCGCCTTCTCCGTCAAGTACCGCAAGGCGCGGATCGCCCGCAATCCGCGCACCGGGGAGCCGGTGCACGTGGGCGAAAAGAAGGTGCCCTTCTTCAAGACGGGCAAGGAACTGCGCGAGAGGCTGAACGCCGAGAACGACAGTTGATCCGGCCTCGGCCGGAAGGGGGCCAGATGAAACGTTTTCTGTCTTTCCTGTTCGGATTTCCCGCCTTCGTCCTGCTGGCGGCGTTCGCGCTCGCCAACCGGACGTGGGTCACCGTCTCCTTCGATCCCTTCATGCCGGACGATCCGCTCTACGCGGTGCGGGTTCCGCTGTGGGGGGTTCTGTTCGCCGGCATCTTCCTGGGGCTGGTGGCCGGTGGCATCGCCACCTGGATCCGCCAGGGCAAGTGGCGCCGCAGGGCGCGCAGGGCGCGGTTCGATCTGGAGGAGGAGCGGATGCAGCGGGAGCGGCTGCAGAAGCGCCTGGAGGAAGCTGCGCGCAGCGAGACGCCGGGGCTTCCCGGCCCCTCGTCCCTGCCCCGCGCATCGTGAAATTTCCGGATTCGAAGCGCGACGCCTTCTCGCCTTTTCGCCGTTGCGGCCCCGGATGCGATGGTCTATATGACCGGGAGCGGCACCCGTAGCTCAGCTGGATAGAGCACTGCCCTCCGAAGGCAGGGGTCAGAGGTTCGAATCCTCTCGGGTGCGCCATCCCCATCCTGTTTTCCAGCGATCGTTCCATTCCGCATGCGGCAGATCTCGGGCGGTGGCCCGTCCCTTCCGCACCGGATCTTTCCCATGGACGCACTCCGTCATATGTACGCGACCGGATGCTCCGTACCCGTGAGGGCCTTTCCCGTACGGATGAGCGTGGCGTTCCGGGGCTTCGTCGTCAGTTTCCGGGAGGGTATTCCTCGTATCTGGGCAATGTCTCGGGAAATTCGTCCCATTCCCGGCGGTCGCAGTCGAAGATGACCATCTGCGGCCTGAACCAGGATGAATCGTCGAGGATGCCGACGTTCACGTTGATCTGGCCGGGGCGGCCGGAGTTGGTGCCGAAGCCACGGCTGCCGCAGACGGGGCAGAAATGGCGGTAGTTGATATTGCCGCTCTTCGCCTTCACGCCGTAGCTGGTGTATTCCCCGGTGATACGTACGTCCTTTTCGTGGAAGCGGGCGTTGGTCATGTGGCCCGTTCCGGATGCCTTCTGGCAGTCGGTGCAGCAGCAGTGCACCATGACGATGGGATCGCCTTCAACCTCGATCTTCAGCTGACCGCACAGGCATGCGCCTCT
>CAYSHK010000058.1:0-62307 GCA_964430935.1 uncultured Rhizobiaceae bacterium | reverse complement strand
GCCTGACTGCGAGACTGACAAGTCGAGCAGAGACGAAAGTCGGCCATAGTGATCCGGTGGTCCCGTGTGGAAGGGCCATCGCTCAACGGATAAAAGGTACTCCGGGGATAACAGGCTGATGACGCCCAAGAGTCCATATCGACGGCGTCGTTTGGCACCTCGATGTCGGCTCATCGCATCCTGGGGCTGGAGCAGGTCCCAAGGGTTCGGCTGTTCGCCGATTAAAGCGGTACGTGAGCTGGGTTTAGAACGTCGTGAGACAGTTCGGTCCCTATCTGCCGTGGGTGTAGGAGATTTGAGAGGATCTGCCCCTAGTACGAGAGGACCGGGGTGGACGCACCTCTGGTGGACCTGTTGTCGCGCCAGCGGCAGTGCAGGGTAGCTATGTGCGGAAGGGATAACCGCTGAAGGCATCTAAGCGGGAAACCCACCTCGAAACGAGATCTCCCTTGAGAGCCGTGGAAGACCACCACGTCGATAGGCCGGGTGTGGAAGCGCAGCAATGCGTGGAGCTTACCGGTACTAATAGCTCGATCGGCTTGATCGTTCTCATTAATCAATGCCCATCCGCTCTCCATGGCGGATGAGATGGAATTGATGGTGAGACCGCTACAAGGTCTTGCGTGTCTCCCGCATGCGCTTCGCCGGCCTGGTGGCTATGGCGAGGGGTCCAAACCCGATCCCATCCCGAACTCGGTCGTTAAAACCCTCAGCGCCGATGGTACTGCGTCAATGGACGTGGGAGAGTAGGTCGCTGCCAGGCCTGCCAAGCGCATGCGCGAGCCCTTCATTCACGACATTGGACAAGCGAGGAAACCCGCCGGCCTTTCAGGTCTGGCGGGTTTTTCGTGTCCGGATTCCGGAAGTTTTCGCACTATCGGCGGGCGGTTTTCTGTTCTGGAGCAAGCCCATGATGGATTATCCACTGTTTCCCGCTAGACTTCCGGTGCGTCTTTCTGGAATCCGATGTGGTACGAGCTTTCTTCCGGATGTCGGTTTCGCATTTCATCTGCATGTCGAAGATTTTTCATGGTCCATGCGGTCTCGGATCTTCTTGAGAAATTCCGAAAAAAGGAGCGTTTTCCCGATCCTTTGGTTCTGCATGTCTACAAAGCGATCATCTGGCTAAAATGGTCGGAAAGGGAAAAGGAGGATCCGGATGCGGCGTTTCTCTTCCAGTGGATTTCTTTCGATGCATGCCATGCGGATGACGAGGTTGTGAAACGGCAGTTGCCCGGGAAAAGGGGATCTTCCGCAAGTATTTCCCGCAGATCGTCGCGCTCGTTGGCAACGGTTTCGTGCATGACGCCATAGTGAAAACTTCTCGCCCGACCGTGAAGGATCTCATCGGCGAGCGTCATTTTTGGCCGCACTACAATGGCGTGGGGGCGATTGGAAGAGCGGGATTGACGGATCGCGCAGGAGGTTTCTGCGAGCTTTCCTGGACGGGAAGACGAAGGTCGTTCTGGACGAGGTGTTCGAGCGGCTCTACATGCTGCGCGTCCAGATGATGCATGGCGGCGCAATCTGGGACAGCTCAGTCAACGGGACGCCACCGATTTCCCGGCTTTCTTTTTCCGATCTTCATCGGCATCACACTCGACAATCCGGCCGTGGACCGTATCCGGTCGTGCGGGAGCGGGGGGGCCGGAAAGGAAAAGGGCCTCCGAAAACCCGTACGGTTCCGAAGGCCCGGCATTCTTCCGGGGATGCAAGGGAAATCCGGATGGACTCCCGCGCCTCCCGAAGACGGATCAGCGCGCCATGGCGTAGGCCGCCACATCCGGCGCCTGACTGACGGCCGCGTATCCGGCCGCAGCGCCTATGGCGACGGTGAAGAGAATGAGAGCGGCCAGTATGCCGCGAAGGAACTTGGCGTCCGCTTCCAGTTGCATGGTTCCGGCTTCCCCTTTTTCACAGACTTTCTCACCCGGGCGTACAGCCTCGCCATGCATGTCTATCACTGTCATTGTTAATGCCCCCTGAATGAACGGTTAACGTGGCTCCTGCAATTCGAGCTATCCGGACATGGACCTCCGTTCGCGATCCATGCCGGAATTCCTATTCCCAGGACCTGACGTCCACGAAGTGCCCGGCGATGGCGGCCGCGGCGGCCATGGCGGGCGAAACCAGATGCGTGCGTCCCCGGTATCCCTGACGCCCCTCGAAATTCCGGTTCGAGGTGGAGGCGCAGCGCTCGCCGGGTTCCAGGCGGTCGGCGTTCATGGCCAGGCACATGGAACAGCCCGGCTCGCGCCATTCGAAACCCGCCTCTGTGAAGACCTTGTCGAGCCCTT
The DNA here is from genome assembly GCA_964430935.1 of uncultured Rhizobiaceae bacterium. Classification (GTDB taxonomy): domain Bacteria; phylum Pseudomonadota; class Alphaproteobacteria; order Rhizobiales; family Aestuariivirgaceae; genus Thermopetrobacter. The sequence goes on along the minus strand of CAYSHK010000058.1, from coordinate 60,010 downwards.
CCGCCTCGGCCTGACGCTTCACCAGGCCGGAGCCCGGAACGACCATGGCCTTGACGGCGGGGTCCACCTTCTTGCCGCGCACGATGCGGGCGGCGGCGCGCAGGTCCTCGATCCGGCCGTTCGTGCACGAACCGATGAACACGCGGTCGATGGTGATGTCGGTGATCTTGCGCCCCGGCTTCAGGCCCATGTAGTCGAGCTTCCGCTCGACCATGGCGCGGCGCTCGGGATCCTCTATGTCCGCCGGGTCCGGAACCACGCCGTTGATCGAGACGACGTCCTCCGGAGAGGTGCCCCATGTGACCAGCGGCGGCAGGTCCGCGGCGTCGAGTTCGATCTCCTTGTCGAAGACGGCATCCGGATCGCTTGCGAGCGTGCGCCACCAGGCGACGGCCTTTTCCCAGTTCTCGCCCCTGGGCGCCATGGGGCGGCCCTCGAAATAGGCGATGGTCTTTTCGTCCGGAGCGATGAGACCCGCGCGGGCCCCGGCCTCGATTGACATGTTGCAGACCGTCATGCGGCCTTCGATGGACATGTTCTCGAAGACCTCGCCGGCGTACTCGATGACGTACCCGGTGCCGCCCGCGGTTCCGATCTCGCCGATGATGGCCAGGATCACGTCCTTGGGCGTGACGCCGTCCGGTAGGGTGCCGCGCACCCACACCCGCATGTTCTTCGCCTTCTTCTGGATGAGCGTCTGGGTCGCCAGCACATGCTCCACCTCGGAGGTGCCGATGCCATGGGCCAGCGCTCCGAAGGCGCCATGCGTGGAAGTATGGGAATCCCCGCAGACGATGGTGGTTCCGGGAAGGGTGAAGCCCTGTTCGGGCCCGACGATGTGCACCACGCCCTGACGGGGGTCGTGCTCGTCGAAATAGGTGATGCCGAACTCGGCGCAGTTCTTCGCCAGCGTTTCGATCTGGAGTTTGGATTCCGGATCGTCGATGCCCTTGCTGCGGTCCGTGGTGGGCACGTTGTGATCGACGACGGCCAGCGTCTTCTCCGGGTGGCGCACCTTGCGACCGGCATTGCGCAGCCCCTCGAAGGCCTGCGGGCTGGTGACCTCGTGGACGAGGTGGCGGTCGATGTAGATGAGGGAGGATCCGTCCTCGGCGGTCTCGATGAGATGCGCGTCCCAGATCTTGTCGTAGAGGGTGCGGCCTGTCATGTCCTGCGTGCCCGTCCTCAGCTTCTCTCTCCGGTGCGGGACCTTTCTACAGGGCGAATCACGCCATGTCCACGCCCCAATGGGAAGGGGCGGATCGAAAAACCCGCCCCTGTTGCGTTTCTGCCAGACTGTCGCCAACCGGTTGCCGGCTTTCCGCCGGAGGGGTTGACGGACGGCGGATCACTTGCCGCCGTTTTCCGCCTTGCGCTTGGCCACGCGGTGGGGCAGCGCCTCGGGGATGCGGGCCGCCTTGCCGGTCCGGCCGCGCAGATAGTAGAGCTTGGCGCGGCGAACGCGGCCGTAGCGCACGACGCGGATGTCCTCCACCAGCGGGGAATAGAGCGGGAAGACGCGCTCCACGCCCTCGCCGTAGGAAATCTTGCGCACGGTGAAGCTCTCGTTCAGGCCGGAACCGGAGCGGGCGATGACCACGCCCTCGAAGTTCTGGATGCGCGAGCGCTCGCCTTCCTTCACGCGGACGGCCACGACCACGGTGTCACCGGGGCGGAAATCCGGCACGGGGCGCTTCTCGGCGATCTTCTCGGCCTGTTCCTTTTCAAGCTGCTCGATGATGTTCATGGGTCTGATCCTCGAATTTGGCTCGGGGCAGAAAAACCGCCACCACCCGGCGCCCCTCTCGCAACACCGGCCGGCGCTGGAGAAGGCCGCAAGATGGTGGTGGGCCGTTTCCGCCTGAAATGGTGGAGAGCATATAGACGCCAAATGGCGCGCAAGTCAACGCATTTGCGTCAGGAATCCGCCTCCCCGCCTCCCTTCGCGGCCTTCGCGTCGCGCCACATCCGGGCCAGGCGCCGCATCAGGCGCTCCGCCACCTGTCGCTTGTCCATGCGCGGCCAGGATTCCACGCCCTCCGGGGTGACCAGGTGGACGGCGTTCTCCGTGCCTCCGAAGACGCCCCCTTCCGGGGATACGTCGTTGGCGACGATGATGTCGGCCCCCTTGGCGTCGAGTTTTCGCCTGGCGTTTCCGATCACGTCGTCGGTCTCCGCCGCGAAGCCCGCGACGACGGTCGGCCGCCCTTCCTCCATGCCGGCGACGGTCGCCAGAATGTCGGGGTTTGGAACGAGTTCCAGCCGCGGTGCGCCCCGTTCCTTCTTCATCTTTCCCGTCGCGGCGTTATCCACCCGCCAGTCCGCGACCGCCGCGGAGAAGACCGCGATGTCCACGGGCAGCTCCTCGCGGACCGCCCGCAGCATCTCGCGGGCCGTCTCGACGGGGACGACCTCGATGCCCTCCGGCACCGGCAGCGAGGTGGGGCCGGAGACGAGCACGACGCGGGCGCCCATGTCCCGGGCCGCTTCGGCCAGCGCGTAGCCCTGCCGGCCGGAGGAGCGGTTCGCGATGTAGCGCACCGCGTCGAGCGGCTCGTGGGTCGGTCCCGCCGTCACCAGCACCGTCGCGCCGGAAAGAGGGCCTTCGGGGAGGGTGGGGCCCTCTCCGTCGCCGCCGGGAAGCATGTCGAGGATCGCTTCCAGCAGCGCCTGCGGTTCGGCCATGCGGCCCATGCCGTGCTCGCCGCAGGCCATGTCCCCTTCCTCCGGTCCGACGAAGCGGACGCCGTCGGCCTTCAGGCGCTCCATATTGCGCCGGGTGGCGGGATGCTCCCACATCCGCACGTTCATCGCCGGGGCCATGAGAACCGGCTTGTCCGTCGCCAGCAGGACGGTCGTGGCCAGATCCGAGGCCAGTCCCGCGGCCGCCCGCGCCATCAGGTCGGCGGTGGCCGGCGCGACGACGACCAGATCGGCGGCGCGGGAGAGCTCGATGTGCCCCATCTCCACCTCGTCGGTGAGCGAGAAGAGGTCGTCGTGCACCTTCTCCCCGGCCAGCGCGGCGGCGGACATGGGCGTGACGAAGCGCTCGCCGGCGCTGGTGAGAAGCGGGGTGACGGCGATGCCGCGACGCTTCAGCAGGCGGATCAGTTCAAGCGACTTGTAGGCGGCGATTCCGCCTCCGATGATGAGCAGCACGCGCCCGTTCATGATGGGTCCTCCTTCAGAAGACCGCCCGCCAGACCACCGCGACGGCCATGGCGGCCAGCGCGGCGGCGGCGATCCAGAGAGGTGCGGCCTGTTTCCAGTCGGTGCCGCGCCGGGCGGCCTCCTCCTGCGCCCGGCCCATGTCCGCCAGCGCGCGGGAGGCTTCCGCGGCCTGTTCCAGAATGGCGGGAAGGCGGCCCAGCACGCGGGCCTGCCGCGCCGCCTCGCCGACGCGGCCCGCCGGCCCGAGGTGGCGTTCGATCCATTCCCGCACCACGGGCTCGGCGGCGGTCCACATGTTCAGGCGCGGATTGAGCGTCCGGGCCACGCCCTCCACCACCACCATGGTCTTCTGCATCATGAGAAGTTGCGGCTGGGTGGCCATGTCGAAGCGCTCCGTCGTCTTGAAAAGCTGCCCCAGAAGCTGGCCCATGGAGATGTCCTCCGCCTCCTGGCCGAGGATGGGCTCGCCGATGGCGCGCAGGGCCTGGGCGAATTCCTCCACCGAATGGGTGGAGGGGACGTATCCCGCCTCGAAGTGCACTTCGGCGTTGCGCCGGTAGTTGCGGGTGATGAAGCCGTGGAGGATCTCCGCCCAGACGCGGCGTTCGAAGGGGGACAGGCGCCCGGTGATCCCGAAATCCACGGCGACGAGGTTGCCGTCCCGATCGACGAACAGGTTGCCCTGGTGCATGTCGGCATGGAAGAAGCCGTCGCGGAGGGTCTGGCGCAGGAAGGACTGGATGACGGTGTCGGCCAGAGCGTCGAGATCGTGTCCCGCGGCCCGCAGCGCCTCCACGTCGGACAGGGGGATGCCGTCGATCCATTCGGTCGTGAGGATGCGGCGCGAGGTGCGCCGCCAGTCCACGGCGGGAATGCGGAAGCCGGGATCGTCCTTCGTGTTCTCCGCCATTTCCGACATGGCGGAGGCCTCCATCCGCAGATCCATCTCCAGCCGGACGGAATGGGCCAGGGTGTCCACGACCTCCACGGGCTTGAGCCGGCGCGAGGGGGGATGGAACCGTTCGATCATGCGGGCGGCGAAGTAGAAGTCGCCGAGATCGTCGTCGAAGCGGCGCTCCACGCCGGGGCGCAGGATCTTCACCGCGACCGGCCGTCCGTCCGTGGTCACGGCACGGTGCACCTGGGCGATGGAGGCGGCGGCGACCGGTTCGCCGAATTCGGAGAAGACCTCCCCGAGGGGACGGCCGAGGCCGCTCTCGATCTCCCCGCGGGCCTCCTCCATGGAGAAGGGGGGCAGGCGGTCCTGCAGCTCGGTGAGCTCCATGGCCCGTTCCATCCCGACGATGTCCGGGCGGGTGGCGAGAAACTGGCCGAGCTTGATCCAGCTCGGCCCGAGTTCGGCCAGCGCCGCGGATACGGGGCTCAATCCCTCCCGGGCGGATTGCGGGCGCGGCCCCAGTCCGGCCACCTTCAGGGCTGCGCGTGCGGCCAGCGGTGCCTGCTCCAGCTGTTGCGGGGCGACGATGCCTCCGTGCCGGGCGATCACGCGGCCGGCGCGCGCCAGACGGGCCATGTGGCGGAGGGAGCGGAACACCTGCTATTCGTCCCTGGTGATCTTGACGCCGTAGAGCTCGAGCCGGTGATCCACCAGCTTGTAGCCCAGTTCGCGGGCGATGCGTTCCTGGAGCTCCTCGATCTCCTGGGAGGTGAACTCGATGATCTCGCCCGTGTTGAGATCTATGAGGTGGTCGTGGTGCTCGTCGCCGATGGGTTCGTAGCGGGCGCGTCCGTCGCGGAAGTCGAGACGCTCCAGGATGCCGGCCTCCTCGAACAGCTTCACCGTGCGGTAGACGGTGGCGATGGAAATGTGCGGATCGATGGCCGAGGCCCGCCTGTGCAGCTCCTCCACGTCGGGGTGGTCCTTCGCTTCGGCGATGACGCGGGCGATGATGCGGCGCTGGCCGGTCATGCGCATGCCCTTTTCCTGGCACGCCTTCTCTATCCGGTTCATGCGGGGCCCTCTCAACGGATTACCGTTCGGTCGCGGGATGCGCGACCCGTACGCAATTTCCTGACGAGGTATAGAAATTTTCGCGGAACTGCGCAATCTGCGCGCGTTCAGAGCGGGATGCCGGAGGTGGAAGGAGGATCCTCCAGAGTGTGCAGGCGGGCCGCGGCGAGACGGGCGAACAGGAGGAGCATGGCCTTGCGTCTGGCGGCGGCAAGCGGCCTCCCGCGTCCCTCGCGCACGATTTCCCCGCCCCACCGGTCGGCGACGATCAGGCCCTCGTCCCGCGGCAGGACGTCGGGATCCATGTCCGGCGGAACGGCGAAGAGGAAGCGGTCGCACCAGGGCAGGTATTCCCGCCATTTGCCGTCGGACAGATAGTCGGCGCGGCAGGACTTGACCTCTACGATCAGGATCTCGCCGGTCCGTTCGTGTACGGCGAGGATGTCCGCGCGCCGGCCCGATTTCAGAGGGGCCTCGGCGATGGAGACGTGTCCGCAGGCCCTGAGCAGGCGGCGGGTGCCGCGCAGGACGTCCGCCGTCACCGCGTCGCGGCCGGATGGCGCGCGCCCTCCCGGCTTCATGCCTTCCCGGCGCCGGGGGCGTGCCTGTCGTCCTCCCCGGCCTCGAGTTTCAGCAGATCGTGGATGTGCACGATGCCCACGGGGCGTCCGTCCCCGTCCACGACGAAGACGACGGTGATCTTGTTCAGGTTCATGTAGTGCAGGGCGGCGGCGGCCAGTTCTCCCGGCGGCAGGGTTTTCGGCGAAGGGGTCATGACCTGCGCGGCCTCCAGTTTCAGCAGGTCCGGATGCTCCTCCATGGCCCGGCGCAGATCGCCGTCGGTGATGATGCCCATGAGGCGGCCCTCGTCGTCGACGATGCCGGCGCAGCCGAAACGGCGTCCGGTCATGGTGAGCAGCGTTTCGCGCATGGATGTGCGCGGATGGACCAGCGGCAGCTCCTCGCGGGGGTGCATGACGTCGCGCACCCGGCGCAGGATGGCGCCCAGCTTGCCGCCCGGATGGAAGTCCTGGAAGCGTTCGCGGGTGAAGCCGCGGGCGGCGAGAAGGGCCATGGCGAGCGCGTCGCCGAGCGCAAGCTGCATGGTGGTGGAGGTGGTGGGGGCGATGCCCAGCGGACAGGCCTCCGGAACTTTCGGCAGCAGGAGCAGGTGGTCGGCCGCGCGGGCCAGCGTGCTGTCCGCGCGCGAGGTGATGGCGGCCAGCGGGATGCCGAAGCGGCGCGAATATTCGATCATGTCCTTCAGCTCCGGGGTCTCGCCGGAGTTGGAGATCATGATGATGATGTCCTCGGTGGTGATCATGCCGAGGTCGCCGTGGGAGGCCTCCGCCGGATGGACGAAGTAGGCGGGGGTGTCCGTGGAGGCCATGGTGGCGGCGATCTTGCGGGCGATGTGGCCGCTCTTGCCCATGCCGGAAAGGATGACCCGGCCTCTGGAGGCGAGGATGGCGTCCACGACCGCGGCAAGCGCCCGGCCGAGGCCGTTGCCGTCCAGCGCCCCGATGAGCGCCGCGAGTCCCCGCTCCTCCTTTTCCAGCGCCCTGCGGGCCGCTGCGACGTGATCCGTCCTGTCGGTCATGAACCGTGTTTCCTCGATAGTGGCAGGCCTCTGGAGTAGCCCATTTCCGGGGCCGGTGGAAAGAGGCTTTCGTGGAACGGGACGCTAACCGGCCATTAACCATAAACGGCAAGAATGCGTAAACGGATCCGATGCGGATCCCCCGTCAACAGGCACAACGGATTCTGGCGCATCCATGATCGTCTCCTTCCTGTCCACGACCGCCCGTCCGGGGGTGGCAGCCGTCTGTCTCGCCGCCCTGCTCGCGGCGGCACCCGGCGTGGTCCGGGCGCAGGAAACTGTCCCGATGCCGTCCCTGCGCGGCGCTCTGGACGACCTGCCGGCGGACGAAACGGACGCGGCCCGCGAGGCGGGGGACGAAAGAGTGCCGCAACCCTCCCTGCCGCAACCGGAGCGGCTGCCCGTGCCGGAACGCCTGCCCCGGCCGGAAATGCCGCCCGCCTCGCCGGATGTTACGGAAATGGAGCAGCTGCGGCAGGAGGCGGCGGAAACTCTCGTGGAGACCACCGATCCCCTGGCGCGCGATCCCATGGAGACGAAGGGGGTGCGCGTGGGTGCGTTCATGTTGCGTCCCTCGCTGGAAGTGGACGGCGTGCATTCGGACAATGTGAACCAGACGGAGCGGAACCGCGTTTCGGCGCAGGGTGTGCGCGTTGCGCCCATGCTGCGGCTGCGCAGCAACTGGGTGCGTCACGAACTGGAGGTCGCGGCGGGGGGCGAATACGTCGCGTGGAACAATGGTGGCGGCGAGGATGTCTCCCTGTCGGCCAGCGCCCGTCTGCGTCTGGACGTGCGGCGCATGACGCGGATCACGGCGGAGGCCAACTACGACGTCGGCGAGGAGGACGGCACGACGAAGCGTCTGGAACACGACCTCGCCGTGAAGGGCACGCTCGCCCATGTGATGGGACGTGTCCGGGTGGAAGTTTCCGCCGGTGCGGGGCGCACCTTCTATACCGCGCCGCTGTCGGGCGGCTCGTCCGGCCCCGATGACGACTACACGGTTCCGGAGGTGTCGCTGCGCATCTCGAAGGAATCCGGAAGCGTTCTGCGGCCCTATCTGGAAGTGGGAGCCGACATGCGCATCCACGACCGCAAGCGGGACGATTCGGGGCTGGAACGGAATTCCAGGGGGGTGTACGTGGAGACCGGCATCGGTTTCTCGCCCTCGGCCGTCTGGTCCGGCTATCTGGGCGTGCGCGCGGTGATGCGCGACTACGACGATCCCTCGTTGCAGAGCGTGTTCGGCGCGGGGCTGGTCGGCGAGCTCCTGTGGCGGCCGACGCGGCTGACGGAAGTGCGGCTCGAGTCCTCGTTCGACATCGACGAAACGACGGACGCGGGTGTCTCCGGCGTGCGCAAGTACAAGCTGACCCTGACGCCGCGCCACGCCCTGCGCCGGGATCTCGTGGTCAAGGGCACGCTGGGGGTGGAGTACAGCGACTACGTGGGCTCGCGGGATCACGAGCTGGTCCTGACGGGAGGTGCGGAGATCGCCTGGCGGTTCTGGCGCGACCATGAACTGGTGGCCGCCTACTCCGTGGAGAAGCAGTGGAGCACGCTGGCCGACGGGGACTATCTGGAAAACCGCATCATGCTGGGTCTGCGTTTCCGCCTCTGAGCGGCAGGCGACGGGACGGTCAGGCTTCGCTTTCGATCTCCCGGGCCATGTCCGGCGTGACGTCGGCGATGCGGAGCATGTTGGTCACGCCCGAGGTGCCCAGCGGCACGCCGCAGGTGATGAGCACGCGCTCTCCTATGCCGGCGAATCCCTCCCGCCGGGCGATGCGGCAGGCGCGGTGAACCATGTCGTCCAGATCGCTCGGATCCTCAGTGAGAACGCAGTGCAGCCCCCAGGCGATGGACAGACGCCGGGCCGTCTCGATGATCGGGGACAGGGCGATGATGGGCACCTCCGGACGCTCGCGCGAGATGCGCAGGCCGGTGGATCCGGAAGAGGTATAGCTGACGATGCAGGCCACCTTCAGGGTCGACGAGATGGAGCGCGCGGCGGCGGAAATGGCATCCGCGGTGGTGGGTTCCGGCCGTGTCTCGAGCTGCCCCAGGATGATCGCGCGGTAGTTGGGATCGCTTTCCACGTTCTGGGCGATGCGGTCCATGGTGGTGACGGCCTGCTCCGGCCACTTGCCGGCCGCGGATTCGGCGCTGAGCATGATGGCGTCCGCCCCCTCGAAGACGGCCGTGGCCACGTCGGACACCTCGGCACGGGTGGGGGCCGGATGCTCGATCATGGATTCCAGCATCTGGGTGGCGACGACCACGGGCTTGCCGGCGCGGCGGCAGGCGCGGATGATGCGCTTCTGCCAGCCCGGCACGGCCTCCAGGGGCAGCTCCACGCCGAGATCGCCGCGCGCCACCATGAGGGCGTCGGAGAGTTCTATGATCTCCCGCAGCTGCTGGAGCGCCGAGGGTTTCTCGATCTTGGCCAGGATTCCGGCCCGCCCGCGCACCCGCTTGCGGGCCGCCGCCACGTCGTCGGGGCGCTGCACGAAGGACAGGGCGATCCAGTCCACGCCCAGTTCGCATGCGCAGTCGAGATCCGCCTTGTCCTTGTCGGTCATGGCTTCGACGGGCACCACGGTGTCCGGCAGATTGACGCCCTTGCGGGAGGACAGCTCGCCGCCGAAGATCACGCGCGTGACGATGCGGTGCCCGTCGGCGGACTTCACCGCCAGCCGGATGCGGCCGTCGTTCAGCAGCAGCTGGTCGCCCGGCTTGACGGCGGACAGGATCTCGGGATGGGGCAGATAGACGCGCGTGGCGTCTCCCGGCGTCGGATCGTCGTCGAGCACGAATTCCCGCTCCGGCTCCAGATGCACGGGCTCCTCGGCGAATTCGCCTATGCGCAGCTTCGGTCCCTGCAGATCGACCAGAATGCCGATGGGGCGGTTGTAGCGCGCCTCGATGCGGCGGATGATGTCGTGATAGGCTCCAAGCTGGTCGTGCGAGGAGTGGCTCATGTTGATGCGGAAGACGTCCGCACCCGCGAGAAAGAGGGTTTCCACCATGTCCTCGGTGTTCGAGGACGGCCCGAGCGTGGCGACGATCTTGACGTTGCGGTCCCTCTTCAACGCGATATCCCCCCTTTCCGTTCTCCCCGTTGCGATGTGCGGCACGCATAAGGGGCGCGTGCCGTCCCGGCTTTCCGTTTCCGGTAAGGACGGGCCCTAGGGTTTCTTCTTCTTCTTGGTGCCGTCGGCCTTGGTGGTCTTGGCGCCGGAGAGGGAGATCGTCCAGTCGCTCTCCTCGCCGGTGTCCACCTCGAAGAAGCCCGTGGTGCGGTAGCCTCTGGCCTCGCAATTCGTGCGCCCGCGGATGGTGAAGATCTTGTCACGGGTGCACAGCGTGGCCTTGCCGCCCCAGGAACCGCCCTTGTCGTAGTCCACGGCGAATATGTAATAGTAGCGGGCGATCAGCGGTCCTTCCAGAAGGGTCTTGCAGGCCCGCGGCGGAATGTTCCACCACCCTTCGGACGCCCATCCCTTCTGGTCCTTGTAGCCGAGGGCCACGCCCACCGTGGAACCGGTCTTGTTGCAGAGCTTCAGATCCGCGAGCGCGGATCCGGATGCCGAAATGCCGAAGCCCGCGGCCAGCGCCAGTGCGATGAGAGGAATGCGTACGGCTTTCATGCGTTCTGACGAAACCTGTGGCAGGAACGAATCGGACATCTTGGCTCAATCCCGGTCGGACCGTTTGTAGTCTTTAAGGAAGGCAACCGTCAAATCCTATCCGAATGCGGCGGCAAAATGGCCTGGGTCTTGCCTGCGCCAAGAATTAATGTTTCATGATCCGGGGGCTGATGGTGGGGTGCGGCTGAGTTCCGCGACTGCCGGGAGGAGAGGCCTCGATCCATGAACGGCAATGGCGTGACGGGTGCCGGGGTGATCGGACTGCCGGAAGCGCGCATACCGGCGGAACGGCACGAAGCCTACGAGATCGTCGGGGGCGAACCGCGTTCGGGCGTGCTCGTCCTGTGCGACCACGCCTCCAACCGGATACCGCCGGAATATGGAAACCTCGGACTGCCGCGGGGCGAGCTGGAACGGCACATCGCCTGGGACATCGGCGCGGAAGGCGTCGCGCGGCGGCTGGCGGCGCGTCTGGGGGCTCCGGCGGTCATCAGCCGGTTCTCGCGGCTTCTGGTGGACCCCAATCGCGGACTCGACGATCCGACGATCCTCATGCGCATCTCCGACGGAGCCATCGTGCCCGGCAACGCCCATGCCGATGCCGCGGAGAAACGCCGCAGACTGGAACGCTTCTATCTGCCCTACGACGAGGCCATATCCCGGACGATAGAGCGCTTCCGGGCGCTGGGCGTGAATCCGGCGCTGGTGTCGATCCATTCCTTCACGCCGGTGTGGCGCGGCCTCAGGCGGCCCTGGCACGCGGGGCTGCTCTACGATCCGCGGGATCCGGACTTCTCGGTACGTCTGATGGAGGCTCTGGCGGTCTCCGCCCCCGGTCTGGTCATCGGCGACAACCAGCCCTACCGGGGCGGTCTGTCCGGCGACACCATGGACCGCCACGGCTTCGCGAAAGGCCTGCCCCATGCGCTGGTCGAGGTGCGGCAGGACCTGATCCAGGACGTTGTGGGCCAGGAGAAGTGGGCGGAGCGCATCGAACTTGCGACGCGGGCGGCCCTTGACGCCATCGGGGGCGTTCAGGAATACAGAACGCCGGAAGCGGTCGTGGATTCGCACGGGGCCGCGGGAAAATGACAATGGGGGACACCGGATCCATGGAGAACAAGCCCACCTTCGCGCAGGAGCAGATCCGTTCCATTGTGGAGCGCATCGAGCGGCTCGAGGAAGAGAAGAAGGCGATCGCCGAGGACATCAAGGAGGTCTATGCCGAGGCCAAGGCGATGGGGCTGGACACCAGGGTGCTGCGCAAGGTCATCACCATCCGGAAGAAGGATCCCCACGAGCGCGAGGAGGAAGAGGCCATGCTGGCGCTCTATCTGCATGCGCTGGGCATGGCGCCCCATCCCGGAGGCGAGGGATAGGCCTCCGCCGCACCGCCGCCGCGTCCGCATCTGCGGGGGATGGCGCACCGGCGGTGCTTCCCGCGGTTGACCGGGCCTCGGCTTTCCCGTAAAAGGGCCTGCACATTCCATGCAGGCGCGATGTATCACGCCGGCTGTCCTGCACATGGCCGCGCCATTCCGCGGACCGGGAGGCAGGAGGGTCACCGCCCGTCAGCGAGGGTTCGCCCACGGGCGCGATCGGCATTTGTCCGGATGTGATATCATCCGCGCACCGCCTGGAAACCGACGACCGAGGAACCGCGACATGTTCGACACCCTGCAGGAACGCCTTTCCGGCATTTTCGACAAGCTGACCGGCCGTGGCGCCCTTTCCGAGAAGGATGTGGACGCCGCCATGCGCGAGGTGCGCCGGGCGCTGATCGAGGCCGACGTGGCCCTGCCCGTGGTGCGCGAGTTCGTGGAGAAGGTGAAGGAGCGGGCCGTCGGCCGGGAGGTGATCCGTTCGGTCACCCCCGGACAGATGGTGGTGAAGATCGTCAACGACGCCCTGGTGGAGATGCTGGGCACCGATGCGGCGCCGCTCAGGGTGGAGGGCGAGCCGCCCAACGTGCTGCTCATGGTGGGCCTGCAGGGCTCGGGCAAGACCACCACATCGGCCAAGATCGCCAGATGGCTGAAGGAGGGGCGCCGGAAGGTGCTTCTGGCCTCCCTCGACGTCTACCGCCCGGCGGCGCAGGAGCAGCTGGCCACGCTGGCGGAGCAGGTGGGCGTGGATTCCCTTCCCGTGGTGGAGGGGCAGATGCCCGTCGATATCGCCCGCCGCGCGGTGAAGGAGGGACGCACCGGCGGTTACGACGTGGTGATCCTCGACACCGCCGGCAGACTCCACATCGACGAGGAGCTGATGGAGGAGGTGAAGGCCGTCCGCGGGGTGGCCGAGCCGCGCGAGACGCTCCTCGTCGCCGACGCCCTGACCGGACAGGACGCGGTGAACCTGGCGAAGAGCTTCGACGAGGCGGTGGGCATCACGGGCATCGTCCTCACCCGGGTGGACGGCGACGGCCGCGGAGGCGCGGCGCTGTCCATGCGTGCGGTGACCGGAAAGCCCATCAAGCTCATGGGTACCGGCGAGAAGCTGGAGGATCTGGAGCCCTTCCATCCGGAACGCATCGCCAACCGTATCCTCGGGATGGGCGACATCGTCTCGCTGGTGGAGAAGGCTGCCAAGACCATCGATGCGCAGAAGGCGAAGAAGATCGCCGAGCGCATGAAGAAGGGGGCCTTCACGCTGGACGATCTGGCCGAGCAGCTGAAGCAGATGCAGAAGCTGGGCGGCATGAAGGGTGTCATGGGCATGCTGCCGGGGATGGGCAAGATCCGCAAGCAGCTGGAGAACGTGGACCTCGACGACATGGTGCTGAAGCGCCAGCTGGCGATCATCTCCTCCATGACACCGAAGGAGCGGATGTTTCCCAAGATCCTCAACGCTTCGCGCAAGAAGCGCATCGCGGCGGGATCCGGCACCACGGTGCAGGACATCAACCGGCTGGTGAAGATGCACAAGCAGATGGCCGCCATGATGAAGAAGATGGGCAGGGGCGAGGGCGGCATGCTCGGCAGGATGTTCGGCGCGGGCGCCGGCCCCTCGCCGGAGGAACTGGAGAGAATGCAGGCGGAGCTGGCGGGCATGGATCCCGAATCCCTGCCGCCGGAGCTGCGCGATCTGGCCCGTTCGGTGCAGGACGGCGATGCGCCGGCCATGCCGAAGGGGCTGCCGGGGGCGCCCGGTCTTCCCGGTCTGGGCGGCGGCCTGCCGGGACTCGGCGGCGGTCTTCCCGGCCTGGGCGGCCTGCCGCCGGTGGGGCGGGGCAAGAAGCGCCGCTGATCCCATTCCATGGACATGCCGCCGGCTTCCATCCCCGGCGGGCCACAACGAACCTGAAGATACGAACCGAACTGCAAGGAGACGAGAAGACATGGCTCTGAAAATCCGACTGGCCCGCGGCGGCGCCAAGAAGCGCCCCTTCTACCGCATCGTGGTGGCCGAGAACACGGCGCCGCGCGACGGCCGTTTCATCGAGAAGGTGGGAACCTACAATCCCCTGCTGCCGAAGGATCATCCGGAGCGGGTGGTGCTGAAGGAGGAGCGCATCAGGCACTGGCTGTCGGTGGGAGCGAAGCCGACGGACCGCGTGCTGCGTTTCCTGGACGCCGCCGGCCTGGCCAAGCGGCCGCCGCGCAACAATCCGCAGAAGGCCCAGCCGGGCGAGAAGGCCCTGGCCCGCAAGGCCGAGAAGGAGGCCAAGGCCGACGAGGCGGAAGCCGGCGAGGCCGAGGGCGAGACCGAGGCTCCGGCCGAGGAGTCCTGAGCGCGTCCGCTGCCGGTCGGATCGTGGCATGACCGGCCGCGCCGCGATCCGGGCACAGCGTCCTGCTGAACCATGGCGGAAAACCGCAGAGATACGCTGATCGTCATGGGCGTCATTACCGCCGCCCATGGCATCCGGGGCGAGGTGAAGCTGAAGAGCTTCACCGAGGTTCCGGAGGACATTGCCGCCTATGGCCCGCTCTATCTGAACGACGGGCCGGAGAGGCTGGAGATTCTGTCGCTGAAGCCCGCCAAGGGGCAGTTCGTGGCCCGCCTGAAGGGGATTGCGGACCGCAATGCGGCGGAGGCCCTGAAAGGGGTGCGGCTGAAGCTTCCCCGTTCCCGGCTGCCCGAGACGGAAGAGGACGAATACTATCACGAGGATCTCGTCGGTCTGGTGGTCGAGGACACGTCCGGACGGGTCGTGGGCCGGATCTGCGCGGTGCAGAACTTCGGCGCGGGAGATCTGCTGGAGATCCGCCCGCCCAGGGGACGCAGCTTCTTCGTTCCGTTCACGCGCGCCGACGTGCCCGAGGTGGATCTCGCTGGCGGACGGGTGGTCATCCGGCCGCCCGCCGAGGATGAAGACGACGGGGAGGGCGGTCCATGACCTTCTCCGCCAGCGTCCTGACCCTCTATCCGGAAATGTTTCCCGGCCCGCTCGGCCATGCGCTGGCGGGGCGGGCGCTGGAGCGGGGTACGTGGTCGCTGGATGTGCGCAACATTCGTGATGCCGCCACGGACAGACACCGCACGGTGGATGACACGCCCGCCGGTGGCGGCGTGGGCATGGTGCTGAAGCCCGATGTGCTGGCGCGCGCCATCGACATGGCCTCTCCGCCCGGGGACCGGCGTCCCCGGCTGCTGATGAGTCCGCGGGGGGAGCCGTTGCGGCAGGAGCTGGTGCGCGAATTCGCCGCCGGTCCCGGGGTGTTGATCGTCTGCGGGCGTTTCGAGGGGGTGGACGAACGGGTCATCGAGGGTCGGGGCTTGCGCGAAATCTCCATCGGCGACTTCATCCTGTCCGGTGGTGAGCCGGCGGCCATCTGCCTGCTGGATGCGGTGGTGCGTCTGCTGCCCGGGGTGATGGGCAAGGCCGAATCGGGCGAGCACGAGAGTTTCGAGACGGGACTTCTGGAACATCCCCACTACACCCGCCCTCGCGAATGGGAAGGGCGGTGCATTCCCGAGGTGCTGCTGTCGGGCAATCACGCGGCCATCGACGATTGGCGGCGGGAGCGGGCGGAAGAGCTGACCCGACGGCGGCGGCCGGACATGTGGGCGGAATACGTGAAACGCCACACGGCGAAGAAGGACTGAAGCCACCTTGTGGGCCGGTTTTCCGGCACCGGGGTCCTCAGTAGAGCCCTTTCAGAAGACGGTCGATGTAGTCCAGTTCCGAACGCGGGCGGTCGTGTCGGTTCGCCCTTTCACGCAGGGCCTCCAGAATCCGCCGGGCCCGTTCGACCGCTCCCTCGTCCGGAACCATGTTCTCGTCCGGTCCGGCGTTCTCTCCATAGTCGCGAAGCGGCCGGCCGAGCGGATCCGTTCCGGAACGGTTGCGGCCGAAACGCCCGGCCCGGCCCCGTCCGCGCTGGCGGGCCACCTGTTCGGCCAGACGACTGGCGCCCTCGCGCAGGGCCTTGAGGGCTTCCGCCTGCCGGTTCAGCGCCTTGCCGCGTTTTCCGCCGCCCAGTGCGCCGGCCGCTCCTTCCATGGCGCGGCGGGAGCGCCCCAGTCCCTCGGGAGGCCGTGCTCCGCGGTTCTCCATGCGCTTCATGAGGTCGGACAGCGCGCCCTCCAGCTGTTTCTGCCGCCGGGCCAGATCCTGCAGGTCGCCGTTTTCCGGGGTGGCTCCCCGTGGTGGCGTGCTGCCGTTCCGCTCTCCGCCCTGTCGCCGCTCGCGGTCGCCGCTCCGTCCGTCACGGGGGCGGGCGCGCCAGGTCTCGTCCATCAGCTTCTGCTGTTCCCGCATCATCCGCTGCAGCTCGTTGAGCGCCTGCTCCTGCGGTGTGGGCGGACCGGAGGCCTGCATGCCGGGCTGCAGATTCTTCAGCAGATTGTCCAGCTCGGAAAGCATCTGGCGCGCGGCGTCGCGGGAGCCGGTACGGGCGAGATCCTCGATGCGGTCGAGCATGCGGTTCAGGTCCTGCGGACTCAGCTCCCGCATGTCGCCGGACAGTGGGGTGCGCCCGTCGCGGCGGGCGTTGCGCATCCGCTGCGCCATCGACTGCAGGTACTGGTTCATGGCCTCGCGCAGGCGCTGCGTGAGGCGGGCGATCTCCTCCTCCGAGGCACCGCGTTTCAGGGCTTCCTCCAGAGCCTTGCGCGCCGCCTGCAACCGCTTCATGGCATCGGAGAGATCGCCGTCCTCGATCTCCACCGCCAGCTCCCAGAGAAGCGACGCGACGTCCTTCAGCTGATCGTCCGTGCGGGCGTCACGGAGCCGGAACGCGGCGTGGCGCAGGCCCAGATAGGTGCCCGCGTCGTCGGCGATGCCCTCCGGCCATGCCAGCAGGGCGGCCAGCGTCAGCGCGATGTCGCGGGCCCGGCCGGGATGGCGGATCAGCTCGCGCCGCTGTTCGATCAGCGCACGGGCGAGCGGCTTCCGGAACACCCGTCCGGGCAGACGGAAGCGGACCGGTTTCGACAGGCCCGTCTGCCCGGCCTGGTCGGTCGCCTCCAGCCGCATGACCACTTCCAGTCCCGACCAGGGATGGGCGGCCACGTCCTGGGTGTGGGTGCCGGATGCCCGCTTCGGATTGTTCCGTTTCAGCGGAATGCGGAAATCCGGCGGATCGAAGCGCAGGGGGGGACGCTCGCCGGGCTTCCGTTCCGCCGTGGCGGCCAGCCGGAAGGTGGCCTTCAGTCCCGAGACGCCGTGATCGTCTTCGACCTTCCAGTCGAGCACCAGGCCGCCGGCGGGTGTCCGGGCGGGCTTTCCGCGCAGCACCGCCACGGGCGGGGTGTCCGGAATGACGGATATCCTCCAGCGGGCCAGCTCGGCACCGGCGCGGATCACGGCGACGACCGGCCGGTCGATCCTCTTTTCGATGTGAAAGCCGGTTTCCTCGCCATTGCGGACCAGGGCGGTGGAGGAGAGCCTCCGTCCCGCGGCACCGGAAGGCATGAGGGCATAGAGTTCGAGCGCGGGCGGCGCGTCGGTGGCCACGCGTACCACGAGGCGTGAATCCTGCGGCGCGAGGATGGCATTTCCGTCCGCGCCCTTCACGATGCGTCCGGCGGAGGCCAGCACCACGGGCGCGCGGCCCGTGTAGGCCGGCGGGTTGAGCCAGGCGTCGAGGGCCGCCTCTTCCGGCGTCGTGATGGCGGCGGGAGAGAGCGCGAGGGGAAGGTTGCGCTGGAAGCGTTCCGCCCCTCCGAGGAAAAGGGCGGCCAGCAGGGCCAGTGCGAGTGCGTTGCGCAGGGCGTAGGGATCGCGCCGGGGTACGGGGGAGTGCGGCAATCCGACCTTCAGGTTCGCGGCCGCGCGGGCCATGCGCTCGCGGTGCGCCCGCCAGAGGGCGCGGGTGCGTCCGTCGCGGGCCATTTCCGGCGGCAGTTCGTCCGTAAGCGCCCGCAGCGGTGCGTCGGGGAGGGCGGAGCGGCGCTCGATCCGCGCCATGGCCTCCGCGCGGGTGGGCGGACGCAGTCCGCGCAGCCCGCGCCGCAGGAGATGGAGGCCGCCGCCAAGGATCGCGAGCGTGACCGGCAGGCGCAGCAGGCCGGGCAGCCATGCCGCCAGGCCGCTCATGACGTAGAGCGCGAACAGGCCCGCGACCATCGCGGCCGGCCAGACGGCCAGCCACAGACGTTCCGCCAGAATGGCGAGACGGGCGAGCAGAATCTTTCTGCCGATCCCGGCCGGCAGGCGGTTCTCTTCGTCCGGAGCCGTTTCTTTCGTCGTGCGCCAGAGGTTCATGCGCCCCAGCCTAGCAGAAAATGGGGCCGCATTGGGTTACGATTCGATCAGGTCTTCCGCATGTTGCAATCTGCAAGAGCCGTTTTGCATTTCGCAACGCGCCCGTTCCGCATTTTTTGCATATGTAGTGTTCCGCGCCTTGAAATCCACAACATGTTCCCATCTGTTTCTCTGGCACGCCTCTTGCTTCGGAAGGGGCGACGCCGGGATCTGGGTATTGCGTACCCGGCCGACAGACATGGGGCCCGTATCCTGGACGGATGCGGGCCCCTTGTTCGTCCGGCGGGAAAGAGGGGGTCACTCCGCGGCGACGGACATGCCGCCCCACAGCCGCGAGATGCGTTCCGGCAGGGCGTGGATCACGCCGGTGACGATCCGTTTCAGATCCCGGTAGCCGGCGGAGGGAACGAGCCGGTGCTCGTCCATGTAGAGTTCGCGGTTGATCTCGATCTGGATCGCGTGCATCCCCAGTCCGGAGGCGCCGTAGCGGCCGGTGATGTGGCCGCCCGCGTAGACGCGGTTGCGGGAAACCCGCAGACCGGCGGCGGTGAAGAGTTCCTCCAGGGCGTCCGTCAGCAGGGGCGAGCAGCTCGTTCCGTTGCGGTCGCCGAGGATGATGTGCGGCCTGCGTCCGCCCAGCGGCGTCATGGCGCGGGCGGCGGATGCCGGCATGGAATGGCAGTCCACGAGCACCGCCTGTCCGTAATGGTCGCGCAGATGCGTCAGCAGGCGGCGGAGGCGCTCGTGATAGGGGTGGTATCCGACCTTCAGGCGGGCTTCCGCCTCGCTCCAGGAAAGCGGTCGGCGGTAGATCTCCACGCCTTCGGCCACGAGGCGGGGGATGACGCCCAGACCCGCCGAGACGCGGGGGGTGGAGCGGACCTTCCGCGGGGGCGGACCGTCGAACATCCCGGGATCCAGTTCGTCGGGGGCCCGGTTGAGATCCAGCCAGGCGCGGGGGCGGTGGGCGACCAGTTGCCAGCAGCCGGCCTCCGCCGCGGCGGAGAAGATGTCGTCGACGAGGAAATCCTCGGACCGGCGCAGATCGCGCAGCGGCAGGGCGGCATCGCGCACGAAATCCGCGGGGTAGCAGCGGCCGGAATGCGGGGCGCCGAAGACGATCGGCAGAGCGGATCCACCGGCGGCCGGCCGATGCAGGGTGAAGATCCGCGAACAGTCCTCTCCGGGTCGGAGCGGATCCGCGGCGAAGGGATGTCCATCCGTCTGATGCGCCATGACCGGTTGAAATTGCCAAGGGGTGGACATTGCGTCAATATGGTCGATCCGGAGGTCTCGCATGACGAAACTGGAAATCCATCGCGGCGACATCACGAAGCTGGCCGTGGACGCCATCGTCAACGCGGCCAACGAGAGCCTGCTCGGCGGTGGCGGTGTGGACGGGGCGATCCATCGCGCCGCCGGCCCGGAGCTGCTGGAGGAGTGCCGGACCATCGGCGGCTGTCCGACCGGCGAGGCGCGGATCACGAAGGGCTACCGGCTTCCGGCGAAATGGGTGATCCATACGGTCGGGCCGGTATGGCGCGGCGGGGAGGCGGGCGAACATGCCCTGCTGGCTTCGGCGTACCGCAGTTCGCTTCTGCTCGCCGCGCGGCACGGCGTGCGTTCGCTGGCCTTTCCGGCCATTTCCACCGGGGTCTACGGATTTCCGAAGGAGGAGGCGGCGCGCATTGCCGTGCGGACGGTGCGGGAATTCATCGCAGGGGGCAGGCACGGACTGGAGCGTGTGATATTCTGCTGCTTCGACGAAAGTTGCATGCGGGCCCACGAGGCCGCTCTGAGGGACTGAAACGGACAAGGGAGAGAACATGGCGAGATTCGTTGTCACGGGAGCATCCAGAGGAATCGGACTGGAGATGGTGCGGCAGCTCAACGAGCGCGGCGACGACGTGATCGCGGCGGTACGCAGGCCTTCCGACGAGCTGCTCGCGATCGGCTGCGAGGTGGCCGAGGGTGTGGACGTGACGACGGACGAGGGCGCGCAGCGGCTTGTGGACGCGCTGAAGGGGCGCAAGGTCGACGTGCTGGTGAACAACGCCGGCATCCTCATCCCGGATACGCTGGCCACGCTCGATTTCGCCAACGCCATGCGCCAGTACGAGGTGAACGCCCTCGGCCCCGTGCGCATCACGCGGGCGCTGCTGCCGCTCATGGAGGAGGGCTCGAAGATCGGCATCGTCACCTCGCGGGTCGGATCGCTGGGCGACAACAGCTCCGGCGGCAACTACGGCTATCGCATGTCCAAGGCGGCGGCCAACATGGCGGCGGTGAACCTCGCCGTCGAACTGAGGGCGCGGGGCATCGCCGTCGCCGCGCTGCATCCGGGCTACGTGCGCACGGACATGACGCGCGGCCAGGGCAACATCTCGCCGGCGCCCGCCGCGAGGGGGCTCATTCTCCGGCTGGACGAGCTGAGCATGGAGACCACCGGCACCTTCTGGCACGCCGAGGGACACCAGCTGCCCTGGTGAGTGGGCGTCTGCGTATGAAGGACGGCAGCCGCGCCGGAAATCCCGTTCAGGAATGGATGGCCCGTCCGGAGACGGCCATCGCGGCCTCCCGCACGGCCTCGGACAGCGTCGGATGCGCATGGCAGGTGCGGGCCAGATCCTCCGCCGATCCGCCGAATTCCATCAGCACGGCGATCTCGTGGATCATCTCGCCGGCCATGGGACCGACGACATGCGCACCCAGCACGCGGTCCGTCTCCTTCTCGGCGAGGATCTTCACGAAACCCGCCGTCGCGCCCATGGCCTTGGCGCGGCCGTTGGCCATGAAACTGAATTTGCCAGCGGCGTATTCGACACCCGCCTCCTCGAGCTGCTCCTCGGTGCGGCCCACCGAGGCAACCTCGGGCGCGGTGTAGACCACGGCGGGGATGACCTCGTGGTTGATCTCCCCCGGCAGGCCGGCCAGGATCTCGGCGACCGCGACGCCTTCCTCCTCCGCCTTGTGGGCCAGCATGGGGCCAGGTACCACGTCGCCGATGGCGTAGATGCCGGGGATCTCGGTCTGGAAGTTCTCGTCCACCGGGATGCGGCCGCGCTCGTCGGTCCGCAGGCCGATGTCCTCCAGGCCCAGCCCCCGGGTGAAGGGCCGACGCCCCACGGCGACCAGAACCTTCTCCGCCTTCAGGGTTTCCGCCTCTCCGCCATCCGCCGGCTCCAGCGTCAGGGTGGCGGTGGTCTTCGCGGCCTTCAGGGCGGTGACCTTCGTGCCCAGGCGGAAGGCGAAGCCCTGCTTCTTCAGCTCGCGCTGCATCACCCTGGCGACTTCGGCGTCCATGCCGGGCAGGATGCGGTCGAGATATTCGATCACCGTGACTTCCGCGCCCAGCCTGCGCCAGACGGAGCCCAGCTCCAGGCCGATGACGCCGGCGCCGATGACGGCGAGCGACTTCGGCACCTTCGGCAGGGACAGCGCGCCGGTGGAGGAGAGCACGGTCCTCTCGTCGATGTCGATGCCGGGCGGTGTTGCGACCTCCGAGCCCGTGGCGATGACGATGGCCTCGGCCGACAGCTCGAACGGGGCGCCGTCGGAGGGCGCGACCCGTACCCGCCCGGGGGCCAGGA
Source organism: uncultured Rhizobiaceae bacterium (assembly GCA_964430935.1). Classification (GTDB taxonomy): domain Bacteria; phylum Pseudomonadota; class Alphaproteobacteria; order Rhizobiales; family Aestuariivirgaceae; genus Thermopetrobacter. Next base: position 38,376 of record CAYSHK010000058.1, on the reverse strand, counting down.
TGCGTCCGGTTCCCGAAAAGGCCGTCACTCCGTTCTTCCGGAACAGGAACTGGATGCCCTTCACGTTGGCTTCGACCACCCTGTCCTTGTAGGCCTGCATCTTTCCCACGTCGATCTTCGGCCGGCCGCAGGCGATGCCCATGTCGGCGAAGGCATGCGCGGCCTCGTGGAAGCGTTCGGAGACGTGCAGCAGGGCCTTGGACGGGATGCATCCCACGTTCAGGCAGGTGCCGCCGAAGGTTTCGCGCTTCTCCACCACGGCCACCTTCAGGCCGAGCTGGGCGGCACGGATGGCGCATACATAGCCGCCCGGCCCCGCGCCCACCACCACGACGTCGAACTGTTCAGCCATCTTTCCGGTTCCCTTTCTGGCGTGCGCCCGTGCGCGAGGGGCGCGCGGCGCGGATGTTTCGGTGCTGTCGGAAAACCCTAGAGATCCAGGATCAGGCGCTTGGGATCCTCCAGGAATTCCTTCACCCGGACGAGGAAGGTCACGGCCTCCTTGCCGTCCACGATGCGGTGATCGTAGGTGAGGGCGAGATACATCATCGGCCGCGCCTGGATGGAGCCGTCGGGCATGACCATGGGCCGCTGCTGGATCTTGTGCATGCCCAGAATGCCGGACTGCGGCATGTTGAGGATGGGCGTGGACATCAGCGAGCCGTAGACGCCGCCGTTGGTGATCGTGAAGGTGCCGCCCTGCATCTCCTCGATCTTCAGCCGGCCGGCGCGGGCGCGGCCGGCGAAATCGGCGATGGCCTTCTCGATCTCGGCCAGGGAGAGGGTGTCGGCCTCCCGCACCACCGGCACCACCAGCCCCTTCTCCGTGCCCACGGCGACACCGATGTGGTAGTAGTTCTTGTAGACGATCTCGTCGCCGTCGATTTCGGCGTTGATGGCCGGAATCTCCTTCAGGGCGTTGGTCACCGCCCGCACGAAGAAGCTCATGAAACCCAGCTTCACGCCGTGCTTCTTCTGGAACAGCTCCTTGTAGGCGCCGCGCAGCGCCATGACCTCGGTCATGTCCACCTCGTTGAAGGTGGTGAGCATGGCGGCGGTGTTCTGGGCCTCCTTCAGGCGGCGGGCGATGGTGATGCGCAGGCGCGACATCTTCACCCGCTCCTCGCGCGCGGCGTCCTCCGGCGGAACGGGCGCGCGGGCGGAGACCGCCTGCGTGGGCTGCGGCTCGGGACGGGCCGCCTCGGCCAGATGGCGCAGCACATCCTCCTTCAGGATGCGTCCGCCCCGACCCGTTCCACGCACCCTGGTTATGTCGACGTTCTTCTCCGCGACCAGGCGGCGCACGGCGGGGGAGAGCGCCGGGGGCGGAGAGGCTTTCCTCCCGCCGGTGCCGGCGCCACTGCCGCCTGTCTCCTCCTTCGCGGGCGCGCTCCCTGAAGGCGCGGCCTTCGCCGCGGTGGCGGCCGGTGCCTCCTCCTTCTCCTCGTCGGAAGGGGCCTCCCTGCCGGACCCGCCCGCCTCGGCGGCATCTCCCTCGGCGATGGTGCCGAGCAGGGCGCCGACCTCGACGACGGAGCCGGTTTCCGCGGCGATGTCCTTCAGGACGCCGGAAGCCGGCGCGGGAACCTCGATGGTCACCTTGTCGGTCTCCAGTTCGACCACCGGCTCGTCGGCGGCGACGGACTCGCCCGGTTTCCTGAACCACTGGCCGATGGTCGCCTCGGTGACCGATTCGCCAAGGGCGGGGACGCGGATCTCTACAGTCATGTCGTCCTCATCACGAAAATCATTTCCTGTCCTGAACGAGGTTCGCACCCCAGGCGCGACCGGCGAGCCTCTCCTCGCCCAGGGCCTCGTCGAGAAGCTTCGCCTGTTCCTTCAGATGTTTGCTGAGCAGGCCGGTGGCCGGGGCGGCGGCCGCCGGACGCCCCGCGTAGGCCGGCCGCGTCTGATGCGCGCCGATGGTGGTCAGCACCCATTCGATGTGCGGCTCCACGAAATGCCACGCCCCCATGTTCCACGGCTCCTCCTGGCACCAGACGTATTCCGCCTCCTTCGGGAAGCGGGACAGCTCCTGCACGAGCAGCCGGTGCGGGAAGGGATAGAGCTGTTCGATGCGCAGCAGGTAGATGTCGTCGATGCCGCGCTTCTCCCGCTCCGCATAGAGATCGTAGTAGACCTTGCCGGAGCACAGGACGACCCGGCGGATCCTTTCGTCGGGCACCAGCTTCGTCGTGGCGTCGGGCAGACGCTCGGCATCGTCGGCCAGCGTGCGGCGGAAGTGGCTTCCCGGTCCCATCTCCTCCAGCGTGGAGACGGCCATGCGGTGCCGCAGCAGGGACTTCGGGGTCATCAGGATGAGAGGCTTGCGGAAGTCGCGTTTCATCTGCCGGCGCAGGATGTGGAAGTAGTTCGCCGGCGTCGTGCAGTTGGCCACCTGCATGTTGTCCTGCGCGCAGAGCTGGAGATAGCGTTCCAGCCGGGCGGAGGAATGTTCGGGCCCCTGTCCCTCGTAGCCGTGCGGGAGCAGGCAGGTGAGTCCCGACATGCGCAGCCATTTGCGTTCGGCGGAGGAGATGAACTGGTCGAATATCACCTGTGCGCCGTTGGCGAAATCGCCGAACTGCGCCTCCCACATGACCAGGCAGTTCGGTTCCACCAGAGAGTAGCCGTATTCGAATCCCAGTACCGCCTCCTCGGAAAGGATCGAATTGATGAAGTCGGCTTTCGCGGACTGGTTCGGGTCGATGTTGTTGAGTGGCACGTAGCATTCGTCGGTCAGCTGATCGACCCAGACGGCATGCCGCTGCGAGAAGGTGCCGCGGCGCACGTCCTGTCCGGACAGCCGCACCCTGTAGCCCTCCAGCAGCAGCCCGCCCCAGGCCAGCTGTTCGGCCGTCGCCCAGTCGATGCCGCGGCCGTCCTCCAGGGCCCTCTGCCGGGCGGCGACGACCCGTTTCAGGGTGGGGTGGATGTTGAAATTCTCCGGTATCGTGGTCAGGGCCCGGCCGATCTTCTCCAGGGTCTCCATCTCCAGATCGGTCTTGCCCCGGCGCGGATCCTCCAGCGTCGTGGAGTGCGGCGGCTTCAGGGCGCTCCAGCGGCCCTTCAGCCAGTCCGCGCTTTCCGGAACGTAGTCCGCCGCCGCGTCGAACTCCTCCTCCAGCAACGTGCGGAAACGCTTCACCATGGAGAGGAATTCCTCCTCCGTGACCACCCCCTCGCGGATCAGCTTGCGGGCGTAGATCTCCACCACGGTCGGATGCTCGCGGATGCGGCGGTACATCAGCGGCTGGGTGAACGAGGGCTCGTCGGCCTCGTTGTGACCGTGCCGGCGGTAGCAGAACATGTCCACCACCACGGGCTTTCCGAAGATCTGCCGGAACTCCGTGGCGATGCGGGCGGCGAAGACCACCGCCTCGGGGTCGTCGCCGTTGACGTGGATGATCGGGGCTCCGACCATCTTGGCCACGTCGGAGGGATAGGGGGAGGAGCGTCCCCAGATGGGCGAGGTGGTGAAGCCGATCTGGTTGTTGATGATGAAGTGCACGGAGCCGCCGAAACGGTGGCCGGCGACATCGGAAAGAGCGAAGCATTCCGCGACCACGCCCTGACCGGCGAAGGCGGCGTCTCCGTGGAGCAGCAGGGGCAGCACGCGGCGCCGCTCGGTGTCGCCGCGCTGATCCTGCTTGGAGCGCGCCTTTCCGAGCACGACGGGATCGACGATCTCCAGATGCGAGGGGTTGGCGGCCAGAGAGAGATGGACCTTGTTGTCGTCGAACTCGCGGTCGGAGGATGCGCCCAGATGGTACTTCACGTCGCCGGAGCCCTCCACCTCCTCCGGCGTGGCGGAACCGCCCCGGAATTCGTGGAAGATGACCCGGTAGGGCTTGCCCATCACGTTGGCCAGCACGTTGAGCCGGCCGCGATGGGCCATGCCCATGGTGATTTCCTCCACGCCCATCTGGCCACCGCGCTTGATCACCTGCTCCAGGGCCGGGATGATCGATTCCGCGCCCTCCAGCCCGAAGCGCTTGGTGCCGGTGTACTTCGTATGGAGGAACTTCTCGAAGGTCTCCGCCTCCACCAGCTTGGCGAGAATGGCCTTCTTGCCCAGACCCGTGAATGCGATTTCCTTGTCCGGACCCTCGATCCGCTCCTGGATCCACGCTTTCTGCTGCGGATCGGAGATGTGCATGAACTCGTAGCCGAGATGCCCGCAGTAGGTGCGTTTCAGGATCGCGAGGATCTCGTCGATGGTGCCCCATTCCATGCCGAGCACGCCGTCCAGGAAGATTCTGCGCTTCCTGTCGCGGTCCGTGCGGAACCCGTATGTGGCGGGGTCCAGTTCCGGATGGGGTACCGGCTCTCGAAGGCGCAGGGGGTCGAGGTCGGCGGCCAGATGCCCGCGCACGCGGTAGGCGCGGATCATCATCAGGGCCCGCACCGAATCCTTGGCCTTGGCCTTTATTTCCTCCGGGCCGAGGGGCTGGCCGCGTTCGCCGCCCTTCTCGGCGAGCTGTCTCTCGACCTCCTCCAGGGCGCTCCAGTCCTCCGTGAGCGCGGCGGTCAGTTCGTCGGCCGGGCGGGGCGGCCAGTCGTCGCGTTTCCAGGAAGGTCCGGAGACCTCCCGTTCGATGCTTTCCGCGTCCTCACGCAGAACGGAGAAGAATTCCCTCCATTCCGCGTCGACCGATCCGGGATCCTCCAGCCACTGGCGGTAGAGCTCCTCGATGTAGTGTGCGTTGGCTCCGGAAAGGAGCGTGGCGCGACGCAGGATCTCTGCGTGGATATCGGTGTTCATGGATCCATCCGGGCATGCCGCCCTGTTCCCGATGCCTGTTGTCGTCTTGTGGTTCAGGACTTGCCGACGAGTTCCGCCATGGCCTGCCCGATGCGGGCCGGGGAGCGCACGACGGTGACGCCGGCGGCCTCCAGGGCCTCGATCTTGGCCTGCGCGGTGCCCCTGCCGCCGGAGATGATGGCGCCGGCGTGGCCCATGCGCCGACCCGGAGGCGCCGTGACGCCGGCGATGTAGGCGACCACGGGCTTGCGGCCGCCCTGGGCGTGGATGTATTCCGCCGCCTCCTCCTCGGAGGTGCCGCCGATCTCTCCGATCAGCACGATCTGTTCCGTCTCGGGATCGTCGTAGAAGAGTTCGAGGCAGTCGATGAAGTCCATGCCCTTCACCGGATCGCCGCCGATGCCGATGCAGGTGCTCTGGCCCAGGCCGACGTCGGTGGTCTGTTTCACCGCCTCGTAGGTGAGGGTGCCGGAACGCGACACGATGCCCACGGAGCCCCTCCTGTGGATGTGGCCCGGCATGATCCCGATCTTGCATGCGTCGGGCGTGATGATGCCCGGACAGTTGGGGCCGATGAGGCGGGATGCCGATCCCTGGAGGGCCCGTTTGACCTTCACCATGTCGAGCACGGGGATGCCCTCCGTGATGCAGACGATGAGCGGGATTTCGGCGTCGATCGCCTCCAGGATCGCGTCGGCGGCGAAGGGCGGCGGCACGTAGATCACGGTGGCGTCGGCGCCGGTCTCGGCCTTCGCCTCGCGCACCGTGTCGAAGACGGGCAGGCCGAGATGGGTCATGCCGCCCTTGCCGGGGGTTACGCCGCCCACCATGCGGGTGCCGTATTCGATGGCCTGCTGGGTGTGGAAGGTGCCCTGGGCGCCGGTCAGGCCCTGGCAGATCACCCTGGTGTTCCTGTCGATCAGAACGGACATGGTTTTCTCAGGCCTCCTTCACCGCTTCGACGATCTTGCGGGCGGCATCGTCGAGATCGTCGGCCGGGATGATGTTGAGCCCCGACGCCTCGATGATCTCCTTGCCCTTCTCCACGTTCGTGCCTTCCAGTCGCACCACGAGGGGCACCTTCAGCCCCACCTCGCGCACCGCCGTCACCACGCCGTCGGCGATGATGTCGCAGCGCATGATGCCGCCGAAGATGTTGACGAGGATGCCCTGCACCTTCGGGTCGGAGGTGATGATCTTGAAGGCGGCCGCGACCTTCTCGGTGGTCGCGCCACCGCCGACGTCCAGGAAGTTGGCCGGTTCCGCGCCGTACAGCTTGATGATGTCCATGGTCGCCATGGCCAGGCCGGCGCCGTTGACCATGCAGCCGATGTTGCCGTCCAGCGCGATGTAGTTGAGATCGTACTCCGCCGCCTCGCGCTCCTTCGGATCCTCCTCGTCGGGATCGCGCAGCTCCTGCACGTCGGGATGGCGGTAGAGCGCGTTGTCCTCGAAATTCACCTTCGCGTCGAGGCACAGCAGCGTATCCTCCCCGGTGACGACCAGGGGATTGATCTCCAGCAGGGCCATGTCCTTCTCCGTGAAGGCGCGGTAGAGGCTGGCGATCAGCTTCGCGCCCTGGCGGAACAGCTCGCCGCGGAGGCCCAGGGCCGCGGCGATGGCCCGGCCCACGTACGGGGAATATCCGGCGGCCGGATCCACGGTGATGGTGAAGATCTTCTCCGGGGTCTCGCGGGCCACCTCCTCGATGTCCATGCCGCCCTCCGTGGAGGCGATGAAGGCGATGCGGGAGGTGGCGCGGTCGACCAGGCAGGAAAGATAGAGCTCGCCGGCGATATCCGTTCCCTCCTCCACCAGCAGGCGGCGCACCTTCCTGCCGTGCGGGCCGGTCTGCTTCGTCACGAGCGTCCTTCCGAGCAGCTCGCGGGCGGCGGTCTCCACCTCCTCGATGGAGCGGCAGATCTTCACGCCGCCGGCCTTGCCGCGTCCGCCGGCGTGGATCTGCGCCTTGACGACCCAGACGGGTCCCCCCAGCCTTTCGGCGGCCTGCACCGCCTCCTCGACGGTGAAGGCCGGGAAGCCGCGCGGCACGGGGGCGCCGTAGTCGGCCAGCAGGGCCTTGGCCTGGTACTCGTGTATGTTCATGGCTTCGTTCCCCTGAGTGAGAATTCCGGGAGGCGATGCGGGATCAGGCGAGATCGGGGGCGATGCCCTTCGCCGCCTCCATGAGGGATTTCACGTGTTCCACGGAGCGGTCGAAGGCGGCCTTCTCGTCCCGGTCCAGCCGGATCTCGACGATCCTCTCCACGCCGCCGCCGCCGATGATCACCGGAACGCCGACGTAGAGATCCCGGACGCCGTACTCCCCACCGCACATGGCGGCGCACGGCATCACGCGGCGCTGGTCCCTCAGGTAGCTTTCCGCCATGGCGATGGCGGAGGAGGCCGGGGCGTAGTACGCCGATCCGGTCTTCAGCAGGCCGACGATCTCGGCGCCGCCGTCGCGCACGCGCTGCACGATCTCCTCGATGCGCTGGTGCGTGGTCCAGCCCATCTCCACGAGGTCGGGCAGGGGGATGCCGGCGACGGTCGAATAGCGCGGCAGCGGCACCATGGTGTCGCCATGCCCCCCGAGCACGAAGGCGGTGACGTCCTTCACGGAAACGCCGAACTCCTCCGCGAGGAAGTAGCGGAAGCGGGCCGAATCCAGGACGCCGGCCATGCCGACCACCATGTGGGGCGGCAGACCGGAATACTTCTGCAGGGCCCAGACCATCACGTCGAGGGGATTGGTGATGCAGATGACGAAGGCGTCGGGGGCGTACTTGGCGATGCCGGCGCCCACCTGGTTCATGACCTTGAGATTGATCTCCAGCAGGTCGTCGCGGCTCATGCCCGGCTTGCGCGGAATGCCCGCGGTCACGATGGCCACGTCGGCGCCCTCGATGGCGGCGTATTCGTTGGTCCCCTTGAAGGAGATGTCGAATCCCTCCACCGGCGAGCTCTCCGCGAGATCCAGCGCCTTGCCCTGCGGCGTGCCCTCAACGATGTCGAAGAGCACCACGTCGCCGAGTTCCTTCATGCCGGCCAGATGGGCCAGCGTTCCGCCGATCATGCCGGCTCCGATGAGGGCGATCCTGTTCCGGGCCATGGAAATATCCTCGTGCTTCCTGGGTGGTTGTCCTGGAGAAACGTGCGTGGTCGAGCCTTGAAGGGCACCTCGCATCCGAGTGCGACAAATTGCTCCGCCCCCAACTGGTAACCCTTCGGCCCCATGCCTGCAAGCAAAACCCGCTTACGCTTCCGTAAGCGTAAGAAATTTCTTCCGAATGGGCTTGACGCAGAAGTTGTATCGTATATCAATCTCGCCTGTGCGGTGAAACTTATGGCTGAATGACCAGTCCGTCAATCGCCGCATTTTGGTATCCCTTATGACCACATTCTGGACACATCGGGGCGTGGCGGGGGCACGGCGAAGATGGGGAGTTTCCACAGGCGGACGGGACCGTCTGAGGAACCGAATGAAAGCGGGAGAGAAGCATGAATGCTTTGGGCAAGGAAGTCCGGGGGGGAAGTCTTGACGATTCCCTGTATCATCTGTTGAAGCGGGCGGCTCAGGTCGCCGCCGACATCTTTTCCGAACAGGCGGGCAGGAGCAGCCTGACACAGAGGCAGTACGCGCTGCTTCACGCTCTTTCCCGCCACAACGGCGCATCCCAGATGCAGCTGGTCAAGCTGACGGGGATCGACCGTTCGACGCTGGCCGACATGGCCCGCAGACTGGAGGAGCGGGGGCTGATCCGGCGGCGCAGTTCGCGGCGCGACAAGCGGGCGAAGTCCCTCCATCTGACGCAGAAGGGACGCATCGCCCTGCAGGACGTGGAGCCGCTGATGGCGGAGGTGGACCGCCGCATGCTGGGCGTGCTGTCGGCGGAGCAGAAGACGCAGTTCATCGACGCGCTGAAGCGGATCGCCCATGCCACGAGCATGATCGGGCAGGAGATCGCGGAAGGCTCGGAACATCCGGGGCGCGCGAAGGAAGGTGTGCGCATGGCCGGGGACAGGAAGGCCTCCGTCGGCGCCTATGGAAACGAGGCGGGGCGTCCCGTCGCGGGCTCCGTGATCGGCCAGTGAGGACCGCCCGGCCGGGCGGTCTTCGCAAGGGGGCGTTTTCCCGGTGGTGGACGCGATGCGTTCCCGCCCGTGAGGGAAGCCGGGAGACATGGCATGACCCGCCCGGAAGCCGGGCGGTTGCCGTTGCCGGATACCGGATCCGAGACCGGAAGAGTCGCGGTTGGACGGACGGCGTTTTTCCGATTTGGTGATACATGCGGGTTTCCGGACGCGGAATGGATGGGCGTCCGTGCGACAGGCGGGTGTCCCGGCCGGCATGGCGGGATGCGGTGTCCGCGCCTGCGGGAGAGGGTCACTCCGGCCGCTTCGGAGTTTCCGGATACGTGCCCAGATAGCGTCCAAGTTGTGGCAGCTTGCAGGCGAGATCCGACATCTCCGCAGGTGGGGCGCAGGCCAGGATGCGGCCTTCGTCCAGGAAGGCCACCCGTTCCGCGATGGCCAGCGCGTCATCGGGCAAGTGGGTGACCATGACGATGGTGAAACCGCGTTCCCGGTGGATCTCGGCGACGAATTCGAGCATGTCCCGGCGCAATGCGGGACCCAGGGCGGCGAAGGGTTCGTCCAGCAGCATCACGGGACGGTCGCGGAGCAGGGCGCGGGCCAGCGCCACCCTCTGGCGCTGTCCTCCGGATAGTTCTCCGGGCAGGCGGTCTTCCAGGCCGGCCAGACCGGTGCGCTCCAGCGCCTCGCGTATGCGTGCGTCGTCCTCCGGTCCGGTGCGTCCGTCGGGGCGCAGGCCCAATGCGATGTTGGTCCGTACCGTCAGGTGGGTGAAGAGGTTGTTCTCCTGGAAGATCATGCTCACGGGGCGGCGGTCCGGTCCGGTTCGCGTCATGTCCCTGCCGTCGAAGAGAATGCGCCCGGAACGGGGCGTCTCGAAACCCGCCACGAGATTGAGCAGCGTGGTCTTGCCGGCGCCGGACGGCCCCATGACCGCATAGAGGCCTCCGGCTTCGAACCGGATGTCGAAGAGCATCTCCATGTCCTCGTAGCGGAAGGCCACCTGATCCAGGGCGACGGAAATTCCGGTCATGGTGCTCCCTTCCTTCCGCCTGCCGCCTCGGCCAGAGCCATCAGTACCATGATGAGTGCGAGCAGCACGAGGGCGAGGCCCGCGGCGTCGTCCGTCCGGTAGCTTCCCAGCCGCTGGTAGAGCAGCCAGGGAAAGGTGCGGAAGTTCTCGGATCCGAACAGGGCGATGGCCCCCAGATCGCCAAGGGAGAGTGCGAGGGCGAGCGCTGCGGCGAGGCCGAGGGGGCGGCGCATGAGCGGCCAGTCGACGAGCCGAAGTCGGGCGATCCCGCGGATGCCGAGCTGGGCGCAGAGCCTGCCGTGCCGTTGCTGCACGTCACGGAACGCCGGTTGCAGGACGCGCCAGGTGAAGGGCAGGCTCATCAGGGCGTTGATGATGGCCACGACCGGAGGGGCGTACCAGTCCATGCGTCCCGTGGGCATGAGAATGACGAACCAGCCGGCTCCGAGGATCACGGGCGGAACGATCAGCACGAGGCTGGCGGCCAGATCCCCCGCGCGTGCGAGGATGCCTTCGCCCGTGCCGCCTCTCGCTCCGCGCAGGGGCTGCAGGAGCGCCCATGTCATGAAGAGGGCGGCGAGACTTGCGGTGGCGGCGAGCAGCACGGATGTGAGCAGGGCTGCGCGCACGGCGGGCTCCGCCGCGAGGCGGTGCAGATCCGCGGACAGTCCGGAGATGACGATTCCGGCAAGTGGCGCGGCCGTGTAGACGGCCGCCGTCGTGAGCCAGAAGGTGTCGTGCAGGCGGGCCCCGATGTGCCTGCCGTCCATGCGGGGAAAGGGCGTCTGGGGGATGAAGCCGCCCTCCATGGGAGCGGCCAGCCGCCGCAGGACGAGATAGACGGTGCCCGTGATGGCCAGCTGGAGCATGGCGAGGGCGACGGCGCGCGGCGGATCGAACTCGAAGCGCAGGGCCTCGTAGATGGCGACTTCCAGCGTGGATGCGCCGGGGCCGCCCCCGAGGACCAGCACGACCGTGTAGCTCGTGGCGCAGAGCATGAAGACGAGTGCCGCCGCGCCGGGCAGCACGGCCCGGATCGCCGGCCACTCGACGAGGCGCCATATGGTGCGGGACGGCATGCCGAGCTGCGCGGCAAGTCTCCAGTATTCGCCCGGCACGCGCTCCAGAGCCGCGGAAATCAGACGCACCATCAGGGGCATGTTGAAGAAGACGTGCGCGACGAGGATGCCCGTCAGGCCGTAGATGTCGGGGCCGCCCCGTCCTCCGAGGGCCATGGCCGCGCGGGCCAGCCAGCCGTTGCCGCCCCATACGGAGAGAATGCCGAGGACCGCCACGAGCTGCGGCAGCGCCAGGGGCAGCGAAAGGAGGCGGACGAGAGCGGTTCTGCCGGGAAAGGCGCCGCGTCTGGCGAGGGCGCGGGCCACGGGTATGGCGAAAAGGGCCGACAGCAGGGTGGAGAGAAACGCCTGCCAGACCGTGAAGCCGGCCACGTGGCGGACATAGGGATCGTGTAGAATGTCGGCCGCCGTTCCTCCCGGCGGAGCGGCGAGAAGCAGTCCGGCCAGCGGGACGGCGACGAGCGCGAGCATCGTCGCCAGCGCCCCCGCGGCCGCCAGCGTGGCGGCATTGCCGGCCGGACCGTTCATGGGCGGCGCCCTACCGGATGCTCATGGCGCGCCGCCATTCGGCGATCCATGCCTTGCGGTTGCGGGCCACTTCCTCCGGCGTGAACAGCAGGGTCTTCGCCGGGCGCACGAGTTTGCCGAAAGCCTCCGGCAGCGGCTTCGACGTCCTTCCGGCCGGGAACATCCAGTTCCTGGTGGGGATGTTGTCCTGGAAGCCAGGGGTCAGCACGAAGGCCAGGAACTTCCGGGCGAGCTCCGGATTTTTCGAGGTTTTCACGGCGGCGGCCACCTCGATCTGCAGGTAGTGGCCTTCGGCGAAGGCGGCGGCGCGGTAGCGGTCCGTCTTCTCCTCGATCATGTGGTAGGCGGGCGATGTGACGTAGGAAAGGACCATCGGCGCCTCCCCCTTGGTGAAGAGGCCGTAGGCCGCCGACCAGCCGGGAGTGACGGTGAGCACGCGGCGCTTCAGCCGCTTCCAGGCCTCTTCGGCCCTGTCGCCGTAGACCGCCTTCATCCACAGCAGAAAGCCCAGCCCCGGGGTCGATGTGCGCGGATCCTGCAGGACGATCTTCACGTCCGCCGGACCGTCGACCAGCTCCTTGAGGCTTTTCGGCGGGGTGTCGAGCCGTTCGCTGTCGTAGACGACGGCGAAGTGCGCCCAGTCGTAGGGAACGAAGGTGTCGTCCTTCCACTCCACGGGCAGCTTCAGGTCCTTCAGCTCCAGTCCGTGGGGCGCAAGCAGTCCGGTTGCGCGTGCCTCCACGACGAGATTGGTGTCCAGCCCGAGCACGATGTCCGCCCTGGTGCGCGCGCCCTCCAGCTTCAGGCGGTTCAGGATGCTCACGCCGTCCTGGAGCCCGACCATCCTCACTTCGCAGCCGCATTCCTTCTCGAAGGCCTTTTTCACGGCCGGGCCGGGGCCCCAGTCGGCCGTGAAGCTGTCGTAGGTGTAGATGGTGAGGGTCGGCTTCCCTTCCGCCTTGGCTCCGGGCACGCCCGGAAGCAGGGCCAGTGCGAGGCCCATGACGGCCGCTGCTGCTGTTCTGAACATGATCCACCTCTTCGGTCGTTTTGCACGTGCGTGTCCCGAGGTGGAGGGAGAATGCGCGGAGGAACGGATGTCCCCGGCATGTGCCCTCTCTCCCTCCGCCGGCATTATCCGGGTCAGGTTCTGCGGGTTGGCCCGCTTGCGGCGGGCCTCTCAGCCGTGTTCCGGCACCCCGGAGAGCACCGGAACAGTAGACCGCCGCGCCCGGGGTGCGCAAGCCATGCTTTTTTCTCTGGCCTTTTGCCCCGGCCTTGCTGTATAAGGCGCCGCAGCGAACGCTCCCTCCGGGGCGGGCGAGGGTTTTCTTTGCCGCCCGCGCTCCGGAGTGGCCGGATCACAGCAGATTGCATACGGAGTTTCAGACCAATGGCGGTTCCGAAGAAGAAAGTCACCCGCTCCAAGATCGGCAAGCGCCGTGGCGGCCATCGCAAGGAGACGGTGACCTGGGTGGAAGACAAGAAGACCGGCGAGCTGCGCCGTCCGCACCACATCGACCTGAAGACGGGCATGTATCGCGGCCGGCAGATCCTGGAGCCCAAGGAGGAGTTCTAGCTTCCTCGCCGGATGACGGTTTCGACGAAAAAGGCCCCGCCGGATAGGCGGGGCCTTTTTTCTTTCGTCTTCCGTCCGGAAGAGAAGGGGAGGAACCGCCGACGGCTCCTCCCCGTTCCGGTCAGTCCTCGACCTGGAGGTTCTCCGCGGAGGAGCGGCCGTTGCGGCCTTCCACGAGGTCGTAGGACACCTTCTGTCCCTCGCGCAGGGTGGACAGGCCGGCGCGCTCGACGGCGGAAATGTGCACGAAGGCGTCCTTGCCGCCCTCGGACGGCTCGATGAAGCCGTAGCCCTTGTCCGCGTTGAACCATTTCACTGTTCCGGTAGCCATGAGTCTATCTCCTTGTAACTGGTAGTTCCGGGTTTCTCAGGTGATCCTTGCCGCGACCGGCGCGGCAGATATGCATCGGCCGGCGGATGCGCGGGGAGGCGCTTTCCGTGTCCGGCCGTTGATCGTGTTCCGACTTGCTGGGGGAATGCTGCGGGCGCAGGTGCCGGCCGTGCGGCGGGAGATTGTGGTCTTCAAGAGGGGCTGGTCCTGCGTCGTCTTCCCGGGTGGCTGGCCACCCGTGTCCGGATCGTCGCCCTGCGCAATTCGGGCTCCCGTTCCGGGGTCTTTCCAAGTCTTCTTCGGCGACGCCGTGACTGATCCCCGATGCGGCCCCGATGGGGGAGCGGGATCAGATGCGCGGTCACTGCGCTGCGAAACGTGGAGAGACTGTGGGCGCATGCCCGTGCAAAGTCAAGCATTATTCGGCGGGCCATTTCACCAGGCGGCGGGCGGCGGCCCCGCGGCGTCGCGATGGATGCTTGCAAGCCCGCCTCTTTTTGGGCACGCTTGCGGCACATTCCAGCCTGAGGCCGAGGGGGATCGGATCCATGCCACACGGGGAGACGGGGCGGTTCAGCCTGTTTCGCACACGCCGGTTTCTGCCGCTCTTCATCACCCAGGCTCTCGGAGCCTTCAACGACAACATCTTCCGCAACGCGCTGGTCATCCTCGTCACCTACCGGCTGGCGGCGCGGCAGGGCGTCGATGCCGGCAGCCTGATCGCGCTGGCCGGAGGGCTGTTCATCCTGCCGTTCTTCCTTTTCTCCGGGCTGGCCGGCGAACTGGCGGACCGGTACGACAAGGCCCGGCTGGCGCGGATCATCAAGCTGGCGGAGATCGCGCTGGCGGTTCTGGCCGGTCTGAGCCTCTGGCTGGAGTGGATCCCGCTGATGCTGTTCGTGCTGTTTCTGGCCGGCACGCAATCCGCCTTCTTCGGACCGATCAAGTATTCCATCCTGCCGCAGCATCTGGCCGACAACGAGCTGATGGACGCCAATGCGTGGATCGAGACGGCGACCTTCCTGGCGATCCTGCTCGGCACGCTGTTCGGCGGTCTGCTCATTCTCGCCGGATACGGCCTGCCCACCGTGTGGGCGGCCATGGTGGCGGTGGCGGTGGGGGGATGGCTGGCGGCCCGCCGCATCCCGCCGGCTCCGGCCCCCACCCCCGATCTGAAGGTGCACCGCAACGTGCTCGCCTCGACGATGGGCATCCTGCGCATCGTGCTGGGCCGCCCGCGGCTGTTCGGGGCGGTGATGGCCATCTCCTGGTTCTGGATGCTGGGCGCGGTGCTGCTGGCGCTGGTGCCCGTCTTCACCCGCACGTGGCTGGGCGGGGACGAGACGGTGACGAATTTCTTCATCGCGCTGTTCACCATCGGCATCGCCGCGGGTTCGCTGGGCGCCTCGCGCATCCTGAAGGGTGCGATATCGCTCAAGCTGGCGCCGCTTGCGGCGCTGCTGATGACCCTTGCGCTGGTCGATCTGTGGCATGCGACCCATCAGCTGCATCCGCTGGCGGAGCAGGCGGGACTGCGCTCCCTCGGGGATTTTCTCGCCACCTCGCAGGGGCTGCGGATCTCGTTGCATTTCGTGCTGGTGGCGGCCTTCGGCGGGCTGTTCGTGGTCCCCTTCTACGCATGGCTGCAGCATGAGGCGGACGAGACGGAGCGCTCCCGCGTCATCGCGGCGAACAACGTGATGAACGCCCTGCTCATGGCCGCCGGGCAGATCCTGCTGGCCGGAGCGCTCGCGGCCGGCATTTCCGTGCCGCGGCTGTTTCTGCTGGTGGCGGCGGCCAACGGGCTCGTGGCGCTCTACGTGATGTGGCGCATGCCGCGGCAGCTGCTGCGCGGGCTGGGACGGCTCCTGTTCCGTCTGTTCTACCGGGTGGAGGTGCGCGGCCTGGAGAAGTTCGAGGAGGCGGGGCCGCGGGCGGTGATCGTGCCCAACCACATGTCCTATCTGGACGGCCCCCTGCTGGCATCGTGGCTGCCCGAGGACACCCAGTTCGCCGTCAACACGTTCACGGCGCGCGGTCTCATGGTGCGGCTGGCGTCGCGGATCTTCGATCTCCTGCCCGTGGATCCCACCAATCCCATGGCGACCCGGACCCTCATCCGCGCCGTCCGCGAGAACCGCCGCGTGGTGATCTTTCCCGAGGGGCGCATCTCGGTGACCGGCGGTCTCATGAAGATCTACGAGGGGCCGGGCATCATCGCCCACAAGGCCGACGCGCCGATCGTGCCGGTGCGCATCGAGGGGGCGCAGCGGGCCCGTTTCTTCTCGCGCCAGCCGGACAAGCAGCGTCTGCGGCTGTTTCCGAAGATCGTCATCACCGTTCTCGATCCGGTGCGGATGGATCCGCCGGAGGACATGCCGGCCACGCGGCAGCGGAAGTATCTGGCCGACCGCCTCTACGACGTCATGACCGAGGCGGCATTCCTGACCTCGCCCTGGCGGCGCCACCTCATGGAGGCGGTGCTGGACGCCCGCTCCGCCCATGGCGGCCACCGCAAGGTGGTGGAGGACATCATGCGCACGCCGCTGTCCTTCGACCGTCTGATCGCGGGCTGTCACGTGCTGGGGCGCAGACTGGCCCGCATGACGCAGGGGGAGGAGACGGTCGGCGTGCTGCTGCCGACCTCGGCGGGCTGTCTGGTGACGCTGCTCGGGCTTCTGACATGCGGCCGCACGCCGGCCATGATGAACTTCTCCACCGGCGCGGTGAACATGGTGGCGGCGGCCAAGGCCGCGCGCGTGAAGACCATCGTCACCTCCCGCCGCTTCGTGGAGCAGGGCGGTCTGGAGGAGACGCTGGAGATCCTGGCGCAGCAGGCGCGGATCATCTGGCTGGAGGACGTGCGGGAGGAGATCGGCACGCTGGAGCGGCTGCGCGGCCTCTTCATGGCGAAGCTGGGACACGCCGGCCTGCGCATGGCGGGGGCCGACCTCGATCCGCGGAAGGCCGCGGTGATCCTTTTCACCTCCGGCTCGGAGGGCGTGCCGAAGGGCGTGGTCCTGAGCCATGCCAACCTGCTGGCCAACGCCAGCCAGGTGCTGGCGCGCATCGACCTGAACGCCTCGGACATCGTGTTCAACGCGTTGCCGATGTTCCATGCGCTGGGCCTTTCGGCCGGCGTCTTCCTGCCGCTGGTGGCGGGCGCGCGGCTGTTCCTCTATCCCTCTCCGCTGCACTACAAGCTCATTCCGGAGCTGGTCTACGACACCGATGCCACGGTGTTCTTCGGTACGGACACCTTCCTTGCCGGCTATGCGCGGAACGCCCATCCCTACGATTTCTACAACGTGCGCTACGTGGTCGCCGGCGCCGAACGGGTGCGGCGGGAGACGCGCGAGGTCTGGATGGAGAAGTTCGGTCTGCGCATCTACGAGGGATACGGCGCGACGGAGACCTCGCCCGTGCTGTCCGTGAACACTCCGATGCATTTCCGTTCGGGCACGGTGGGGCGGCTGCTGCCCTGCATAGAGGCGCGCATCGAGCCGGTGGAGGGCATCGCGGAGGGCGGCCGCCTGGTGGTGCGTGGCCCCAACGTGATGAAGGGCTATCTGCGCGCCGACACCCCCGGCGTGATCGAACCGCCGGAGGACGGCTGGTACGACACCGGCGACATCGTCACCATCGACGACGACGGTTTCGTGATCATCCAGGGACGGGCCAAGCGTTTCGCCAAGATCGGGGGCGAGATGGTTTCGCTCACGGCGGTGGAGAACGTCATCAACGCGGCGTTCCCGGAGGAATCCCATGCCGTGGTCAACGTGCCGGACAGGCGCAAGGGCGAGAAGCTGGTGCTCATCACCACCCGCGGGGAGCTGACACGGAAGGAGCTGGCCCGCGCCATGAAGGAGGCCGGGGCGCCGGAACTCTACGTGCCGCGCGACATCCTTCCGGTGGAGGAGCTTCCGGTTCTCGGATCCGGCAAGACGGATTACGTGACCCTTGCCGCCATGGCGCGCGAGAAGTTCGCCTAGCCGTCCGGGAATCCCAGGGCGCGGCGCAGTTCGGCCGGATCCGCCCCGCCCTCCCTGAGAGAGCGCAGGGAGCGGTCCCGGAAGCGCTTGGAGAGCTTTCGCCCGCTGTCGTCCGTGACGAGGGGATGGTGCACGTAGACCGGTTCCGGCAGGCCGAGCAGCTCCTGCAGGAGCCGGTGGATCGCCGTGGCGTGGAACAGGTCCCGTCCGCGGGTGACGTGGGTGATGCCCTGCAGCGCGTCGTCGGCCACCACCGCGACGTGGTAGGAGGTGCCGATGTCCTTGCGCGCCAGCACGACGTCGCCCCAGCGGGCCGGACGGGCGACGATGCGGCCGCTCTCCCCGGAGGGGCCCGCTCCCTCCTCGTGCCAGTGGAGGGGACGGCCGATGCGTTCCAGGGCCCTTTCCATGTCGAGACGCCAGGCATGCTCCTCGCCGGCGGCGATGCGTTCCTCCCGTTCCGCCGCCGGAAGGCGACGGCAGATGCCCGGATAGAGAGGCCCGCCGTCCGGATCGCGCGGCCAGTCCTCCCGTCCCGCCAGGGCTTCGGCAATCCGCCTGCGGGTGCAGAAGCAGGGATAGAGCAGCCCCGCCTCTTTCAGTTTTTCCGTTATCGCGGAATAGTCGTCCATGTGCCGGCTCTGCCGGCGGACCGGCTCCTCCCACGACAGGCCGAGCCAGCGCAGGTCCTCGATGATGCCCTCCACGAAGCGCTCGCGTGTGCGGGTGGTGTCGATGTCCTCGATGCGCAGCAGGAAGCGTCCGCCCCGCCGCCGGGCGAAGCGCTCGGAGAAGAGGGCGGAGAAGGCATGGCCGACGTGCAGTTCGCCGTTCGGGCTGGGAGCGAATCGGGTGCGCGTCATCATTCAGTCGTGCCGATCATGAAAGGTCGTTCCAGTTTGCCACATGGCTTCCGTTGCGGCTATAAGGTGGGACGTGATGCAGCAGGTGCAACCGACAGGGCTCTATCCGGCGCTGGTTCTCAATGCGGACTACCAGCCGCTGAGCTACTATCCCCTGTCCGTCTGGGACTGGCGTCAGGCCATCAAGGCGGTGTTTCTGGACCGCGTGGACGTGGTCAGCGAGTACGACCGTCTGGTGCGTTCGGCGCACATGGCCATACGGCTTCCGTCGATCATCGCCCTGAAGACCTACGTGCGGCCGCCGGAACGGCCCGCCTTCACGCGCTTCAACGTCTTCCTCCGGGACGGTTTCGCCTGCCAGTACTGCGGATCGAAGGAGGATCTGACCTTCGATCACGTCATTCCGCGTTCGCGCGGTGGACGCACCACGTGGGAGAACGTGGTCGCCGCCTGTTCCGCCTGCAACCTGCGCAAGGCCAACCGTCTTCCCGAGGAAGCCGGGATGTTCCCGCGGACGCCTCCGCACGTGCCCAGCCATTTCGAACTGCAGAACAGGGGCCGGCGCTTCCCGCCCAACTTCCTGCATGAAAGCTGGCTGGACTATCTCTACTGGGACACCGAGCTGGAGCCGTGAAACCGGGCTACATCCTCGGTTCGACGGTATAGTTCAGGGGCATCCGCCCGCCATCCACGTATATGCACTGTCCCGTGACGTACGAGGCGTCGTCGCTGCACAGGAAGGCGGCGATGGCCGCGACCTCCTCGGGATCTCCGATGCGCCCCATCGGGGTGCGCGAGAGGACCTTTCGCTTCGCCGCCTCGTCGTTGGCCACGGCGGCGAGCATCTCCGTCATGATGGATCCCGGGCCGATGGCGTTCACGCGGATTCCGTGGGGGGCGAGCGAAAGGGCCATCACCTTGGTGAGCTGGTTGATGCCGCCCTTGGAGACCGAATAGGGGACCTGATTGGCGATGGCCAAGACGGCGTTGACGGAGCTCATGTTGACGATGGCGCCGGGCGGATGGCCGGCCTCCACCTGGGCCACCATCTGCCTCGCCGCGGCCTGTCCCGTCAGGAAGAAGCCCTTGAGATTCACCGCCAGCACGCGGTCGAAATCCTCCTCCTCCAGCTCCAGGAAATCGGCGCCATGGACGATGCCGGCGTTGTTGATCAGGAAGTCGAGCCGCCCGAATTCGTCGACGGCGAACTTCACGAGATTGCGCACGTCGAGCTTCTTCGTCACGTCGCATTCGCGGAAGACGCAGGAGCCGCCCGCCTCGACGATCTCCCGGGCCGTCTTCTCTCCGGTCTCGTCGTCGATGTCGGCGATGACCACGCCGGCGCCCTCGCGTGCGAACCGTTCGGCGCAGGCGCGGCCGATGCCCTGCGCACCGCCCGTCACGATGACGGTCCTGCCGGAAAATCTCATGATTTCCTCCCTGATTCCCGTACTCCCGGAGCATAGGCTCCGTCAGCGGAACCGTGCAAGGGAGAAGGCTGCAATATCCGTTGACGGATTGTTTCCCGTGGCCAGAGCCGCCGCGGCCTCGCCCGCCGCGGGGCCGATCCCGAAACCGTGGCCGGAGAATCCGGTGGCCACGACGAGGCCGGGGATTTCCGCGGGTGCGTCGATGACGGGCAGAATGTCCGGCAGCACGTCGATGACGCCGGCCCGGCGGCGCACGATGCGGGCCTCCGTGAAGACCGGAAAGTCCCGTCGCAGGGCGCGCAGCGCCTTCCGCAGGATGCGGGCCGAAGGGGGCGGATCGAGCACGCGCGCCTCTTCGAAGGGAGTTCTTCGGCCCTCGTTCCAGGAAGCGGAGCGGGCCCATGGCTGGAAGGGGGAGGCCGGCCGGAGCGGCAGATCCCTCCAGCTGTCCCCGAGGGCCGGCAGATAGTCGCGGAGGAAGCGCAGGTGCTGCGGTGTCAGCAGGGTTTCCGAGAGCCGCCAGTGGGCGATGGCGTAGCCGCCGTCGGCGGTTCTGCGGAAGGCGCAGTCGCCTTCGCCGGCGGAAATCCGCGGTCCGCCCTCCAGGGGCGCGGTGTACTGGACGGAATTGATAACGCCGAGCTGGGGCAGGCGCAGTCCCAGGCGGTCGCAGAGCATGCGCGACCAGACGCCACCGGCGAGAACGACGGTGTCCGTGCGGATCCCGCCGTGTTCGGTCAGCACTCCCCGGACCGCGCCGCCGCCCGTGACGATGTCGCGCACCGCGCACTCCTCGAGGAGGGTCGCCCCCCGGCGTTCCGCCGCCGTGGCGATGGCGCGGGTGGCGGCGAGCGGTTCGGCGCGTCCGTCGTCCGGAGCGTACAGGGCGCCGGCGAAGGACACATTCGCGCCGGGGAACAGCTCTGCGGCCTGACCGCCGGTGAGCAGACGGATGTCCCTTCCCGCCGCCTCCCCGTTGACCTCGAGCCAGGCGCGGCGGCGTTCGAGTTCCCCTTCGTCGCGGCACAGGTAGGCGATGCCGCAGGGCACGAAGCCCGGATCCACGCCGAGTTCCTCCGGCATCTTCCGCCACATGCGTAGCGCCCTGCGGGCCAGTGGCAGTTCCGCGGGATGACGGCCGATGCGGCGGATCCAGCCCCAGTTGCGCCCGGACTGTTCGGCGCCGATGCGGCCCTTCTCGCACACCACGGGCCGCATGCCCGCCCGTGCGAGCCACAGGGCCGTGGAGCAGCCGACGATGCCGCCGCCGATGACGACGGCGTCCGCATGCGTCGGGAGCTGCCGTTTCCGGGAGGGCATGGGGCTTTCCCTTCAGGCTCTGGGGTGCGCCTTGCGGTACTGGGCCAGCAGGGAGGCGGTGTCAACCCGCGTGTAGATCTGGGTGGTGGAGAGGGACGCATGTCCCAGCAGTTCCTGGATGGCACGCAGGTCCGCGCCGCGGGCGAGCAGGTGCGAGGCGAAGGAATGGCGCAGGGCGTGCGGCGTGGCGTCGTCCGGCAGTCCCAGCGCGCCGCGCAGACGGGCCGTCAGCTTCTGGATGATGCGGGGGGAGAGCGGCCCCCCGCGCACGCCGCGGAACAGGGGCTCTTCCGGTCCCGGATCGTATGGCAGGAGCTCCATGTACCGGGCCAGCGCCTCCGTCACGACCGGCAGCACGGGGACCTGCCGCGTCCTTCCGCCCTTGCCCGTGATGCGCAGGATGTCCGAGCGCCCTTCCACCAGGGGGGCGGCGTCGGCGGGCGTCAGGCCCAGGGCCTCGGATATGCGCAGTCCGCAGCCGTAGAGCAGCGAGAGCACCGCGACATCCCGTGCGGCGACCCATGGCGGGCGGTTCTCCTCCGTCGTTCCGGCCAGTGCCAGCACTTCGCGGGCTTCCGGCTCCCCGACGGGATGCGGCAGGTTCCGCGGCATCCTCGGTCCGCGCAGGGCGGAGAGCGCGGGGTTGGACACCCCCCGGTGCCGCTCCAGCCAGCGGTAGAACGAGCGCAGGGCGGAAAGCCTGCGGGCCAGGGTCCGGGAGCTGTCGCCCTCGGTTCTGCGGCGGGCCAGGTGGCTGCGGAAGTCCATGGGCGAAAGGCGGGCCAGATCCTCCAGCGACGCGGGCCGTCCGAGATGTTCGGCCAGGAAGGCGCCGAAGCCGGCGATATCCCGCGCATAGGCCTCGATGGTCCGCGGGCTGGCGCGACGCTGCCGGCGCATGTGCGCGAGGAATTCCGCCGCCGCCGCGGCCGCGTCGTCGTCGAGGTGGAACGCGATCGTCGTGCGCTGCGGGTTCATGACTGGACTCGTCCCCTGGAATCGCCGCAATCTCCCGGCCATGAGCGGGCCTGTGAAAATCGCGGACGTGCTTCTGCCGCTGAAGCTGGATCGTCCCTATTCCTACCGGATTCCGGATGAAGAAAGCGTCAATGCGGGCGATTACGTGCGGGTGCCGCTGGGGCCCCGCAGGGAGACCGGCGTCGTCTGGGCGGTGCGGGAGGCGGTGCCGGAGCGGCCGCTGAAGATGCTCGCGGAACGGCTCGACGTGCCGCCGATGTCCGAGCTTCAGAGGCGTTTCGTCGAATGGGTCGCGGACTACTACGTGGCGGAGCGCGGGGCCGTGCTGCGCATGTGCATGTCGGCGCGCGAGGCCTTTCTCCCCGCCCGTGAGAAGCTCGCCTGGAGGGCGACGGGCACGACGCCGGAGCGCATGACGCCGCAGCGGGCGCGGGTTCTGGAGCTGGCCGCGGAAGGGCCGCCGCTGACGGCGGCGGAGCTCGCCCGGCTGGCCGGAGTGTCCACGGGGGTGGTGCGCGGGCTGGCGGATTGCGGCGCGCTGGAGGCCGTGCCGCTGCCCAAGGACGCGCCGTTCGAGCCGCCGGATCCCGCGGCGGGTCTGGCGAAACGGCTTTCCGGGGAACAGGAGGAGGCGGCGCGTGCCCTGCGGGCGGCCGTGGCGCGGCGGGACTTCTCGGTGACCCTGCTGGACGGCGTGACCGGCTCCGGTAAGACGGAGGTCTATTTCGAGGCCATGGCCGCGGCGCTGGCGGCGGGCCGTCAGGTGCTGCTTCTGCTGCCCGAGATCGCCCTCACCGGGCAGTTCATGTCGAGAGTGGCGGAACGCTTCGCCGCACGGCCTGCGGAGTGGCATTCGGAGATGTCCCCGGGTGCCCGCGCCCGGGTCTTCCGCGGCGTTGCGTCCGGAGATGCGCGCATCGTGGTGGCGGCCCGTTCGGGACTGTTCCTGCCCTGGCGCAATCTCGGACTGATTGTCGTCGACGAGGAGCACGAGGGGGCCTACAAGCAGGAGGGCGGCGTGCCCTATCACGGGCGCGACATGGCCGTCGTGCTGGGGGCCCTGGGGCGCTTTCCGGTGGTG
This sequence comes from uncultured Rhizobiaceae bacterium, assembly GCA_964430935.1. Lineage (GTDB taxonomy): Bacteria > Pseudomonadota > Alphaproteobacteria > Rhizobiales > Aestuariivirgaceae > Thermopetrobacter. The sequence continues at coordinate 15,302 of CAYSHK010000058.1, read as the reverse complement.
CTGTCCTCGGCCACGCCCTCGCTGGAGAGTCTGGTCAACGTGGACCGTGGCCGCTACGGACGGCTCGTCCTGCGGCGACGGCACGGCCGGGCCGTCATGCCCGGAATTTCCCTGATCGACTTGAAGGCGGATGGTCCGGAAAGCGGGCGGTGGCTCTCGCCGCCGCTGGTGCGGGCGGTGACGGAGACGCTGGAGAGGGGGGAGCAGGCGCTTCTGTTCCTGAACCGGCGGGGGTATGCGCCCCTGACCCTCTGCCGGGCCTGCGGGCACCGTCTGCAATGCCCCTCCTGCACCGCCTGGCTGGTGCAGCATCGTTTCCGGAAGGTCCTGATGTGCCATCACTGCGGCCACGAGGTCCCGCTGCCCGAAGCCTGCCCTTCCTGCGGGGCGGAGGACAGGATGGCGCCCGTGGGGCCGGGCGTGGAGCGTCTGGCGGAGGAGGCGGCGGAGCGCTGGCCGGAGGCGCGTGTCGCCGTGCTCTCCTCCGATCTGCAGAGGGGTGCGGCCCTGCGCGCGCTGCTGGAGGCGATCGCGCGCGGAGAGTACGACATCGTCGTCGGTACGCAGCTGGTGGCGAAGGGACACCACTTCCCGAATCTGACGCTGGCCGGAATCGTGGACGCGGATCTGGCGCTGGAGACGGTGGATCCGCGGGCCGGCGAGCGGACGTGGCAACTGCTGGCGCAGGTGGCGGGCCGGGCCGGGCGGGCGGAGCGGCCGGGGCGGGCGCTGGTGCAGACATGGATGGAGGACAATCCGCTCATGCGGGCGCTGGCCGCAGGCGACCGGGACGGGTTCATCGAGCAGGAAAAGCGCATGCGGGAGGCTGCGGGCATGCCGCCCTACGGGCAACTGGCCGCCCTGATAGCGTCCGGCCGGGACGAGGAGCGGGTGCGGGATTTCTGCCGGCTGCTGTCCACATGCGTGCCGCCGGCGGCGGAGGTGCTCGTGCTGGGGCCGGCGGCGGCCCCCATCGCGCGGGTGCGCGGCCGGTTCCGCTACCGGTTTCTGGTGAAGGCGCCGCGGAGCGTGGACATGCAGTCTTTCCTCAGGGCATGGCTGGAAAGCGTGCGGGTGCCGGGAGGCATCCGGCTGGATGTGGACGTGGACCCCTACAGTTTTCTGTGAAGCATTCCCCGCCGCGGAAAGGGAAGGGGGAGGCACCGCCGCGCCTCCCCCGTGCCGTTCCCGCTTCCGGTGTCCGCAGCCTTCAGAGATTGTAGCCGGTTTCGCCGTGGGTGGTGTAGTCGAGCCCCTCGATCTCCTCCTCGCGGGAGACCCGCAGCCCGACCATGGCCTGCGTCGCCCTGACGAGAATCCACGTGGCGACGGCGGAGAAGACGCCCGTGACGACGACGCCCAGAAGCTGCACGCCGAACTGGGAGATGACCGTGTTGCCCTCCGAGACGCCGGTGCCGCCCGGAAGTCCGGCCAGCAGGGCGACGAGCAGGGTTCCCAGCGCGCCGCCCACGCCGTGCACCGCCAGCACGTCGAGGGAATCGTCGATCTTCCACCGGCCCTTCACCACCTCGACCATGAGGAAGCAGACGAAACCGGCGGCGGTGCCGATGATCAGCGCCGCCAGCGGCCCGACGTATCCGGACGCCGGAGTGATGGTCGCCAGTCCGGCGATGGTGCCGGTCACGGCGCCGACGAGGGAGGGCTTGCCGTATTTCTTCCATTCGATGCCCATCCAGACCAGTGTCGCGGTGGCGGCGGAAATGTGGGTGACCAACATGGCCATGCCGGCGTTCGAGCCGGCGGAGAGGGCGGATCCGGCGTTGAATCCGAACCAGCCGACCCACAGCATGGCGGCGCCGATCATCACCATCCAGGGCGCATGCGGGGGGTGGACGTGATCGGGGAAGCCGTCGCGCGGGCCGAGCATTTTCGCGATGACCAGGGCGGAGACGCCCGCCGTGACGTGCACCACGATGCCTCCGGCGAAGTCCATGGCGCCGAGCGCGGAAAGCCAGCCGCCGCCCCATACCCAGTGGGTGACGGGCGCGTAGACCAGCAGCAGCCAGAGCCCCGAGAAGAGAAGGACGGCGGAGAAGCGGATGCGTTCGACGTAGGCGCCGACGATCAGCGCCGGCGTGATGATGGCGAAGGTCATCTGGAACATGAAGAAGACCGTCTCCGGCAGTCCGGTGTCCGGCCAGACCGCCTCCTTCCCGACGCCGAGCAGGAACGCTTTCGACAGACCGCCGAAAAGGGCCGTGCCCGGCGCGAAGGCGATCGAGTAGCCGGCGACGAGCCACAGGATGGAGGCCATCGCGGCAATGGACATGCAGTGCATGAGCACGGACAGGATGTTCTTCGCGCGCACAAGGCCGCCGTAGAACAGGCCCAGTGCCGGAATCGTCATGAACAGGACGAGCGCCGTGGACGTCAGGATCCAGGCGGTGTCGCCGGAATTGATGGAAGCAGCCATGATCCCCTCCTCAAGAACTGCCTAATTATTAGGCAATAGAGTCGAAATTCCCCCGCCTGGCGATTTTTTCAGCATATGCCTGCGATCAATGCAAGCCCCGGATGGTCATTCCGCGGGCATATGCCTGTTTTTCATGTGGAATGCCGATTATGCTGTCACATGGAGGGACGAAGCGCGACGCAGGAAGATCGGGAGTCGAGGCATGGATGTTTTCCGCGGAAGATCCGGTTGGACGGAACGTGCGCTTTCGGGCCTGGCCGCGTTTGCGGCGTTCGTGGCGGCCTTCGCGGGCGGGGTGTCGGCCGCGCAGGCGTCCCGGGTGCTGGAGAAGCGGGTGCGGGCGGGGGATATCGTGGTCGTCAGCCGCTGGAAGGACCCGGAGGCCGAGGACGCCCTCGACTATGCGCCGCGCGTGAGCGTGCTTCTCGGCGGGCGCGAGGTTGCGGGGGTGGAGTTTCCCGACAATGTGGGAATGCCGAAGGTTTTCGTGGTGGAGATGGATCCTTCCAATTCCCGTCCCGAGGTGGTCGCCGAAAGCTACTCCGGAGGGGCGCACTGCTGCGAGGAGATCGTCGTGTTTTCGGCTCCGCCGAACGGGGGTGGAGGCGCCTGGCGCAAGGTGGAGCTGGGGGCGTTCGACGGGGCGGAGCGCATACCCCGCGACCTCGACGGGGACGGGCTGGCGGAAGTCCTGGTGCGTGACGATGCCTTCTACTACGCCTACGGCTGCTACGGATGCAGCTATGCCCCGCCGGTGATCCTTTCGGTGCGCGACGGCCGGAAGGTGGAGCTGACCCGCAGACCCTCCTTCCGTCCGGTGCTCCGGGAGGAGGAGAAACGGATCCTGCGGCGCATGCGGGAGAGCAGGGAGGAGAACGGCGGTCGCGTCGAGAACGGTCTTCTGGCCGGTTACGTGGCCCTGAAGCTTCTTCTGGGCGAAGGGGCGGAAGGCTGGAACGAGATGCTGAAATGGCATGTGCGCGAAAAGCAGGAATTCTGTCCCGTTCCGGGGCGGGACGGGGACTGCGCGGTGCGCCCCCTGATGATATCCTTCCCCCTGTCGCTCGCCATCGCCCTGCGCGGCCGGTACATTCCGGATCCGGCCTTCTCCACATCCGGGAATTGAAGCTGGATCGGCGCGGCGAAATGTGGAACCCTCGTGCGGGAGAGGCATTTCGCCTTTCGCGCAACGGGACCGGGGAGGTGGAACGTCATGGGCCGCATCGTATACGTGGACGGAGAATATGTGCCGGAGGACCAGGCCAGGGTCTCCGTGTTCGATCGGGGATATCTGTTCGGTGACGGGGTCTACGAGGTCGTGCCCGTCATCAACGGCCGGCTGGTGGATGCCGACCGCATGCTGGCGCGGCTCGGGAACTCGCTGGCCGGCATCTCCATCGCCTGGCCGATGGAGAGGGAGGATTTCCTGGCCGTCCACGAGGAGCTGATCGCCCGCAACGGCCTGAAGGAGGGCATGATCTATTCGCAGATCACGCGTGGCGTGGCGGAACGCGACTTCGCCTTCCCTCCCCGGGCCCTGCCCGTCATGATCGCCTTCACGAAGGAGCTCTCGATCGTCGAGAATCCCCATGCGGAGACCGGCGTGGAGGTGGCTTTCGTGGAGGATCTGCGCTGGAAGCTGCGGAACATCAAATCCATCGCCCTGCTGGCCCAGGTGCTGGCCAAGCAGCAGGCGGTGGAACGCCGGGCCTTCGAGGGCTGGATGGTGGACGACAACGGCTACGTGACGGAGGGGACCTCCTCATCCGCCTATATCGTGAAGGACGGCGTGCTCGTCACGCGGCCGCTGGACGTGCCGGGCGGGCGCATCCTGCCCGGCATCCGCCGCTCCGTTCTGCTGGAACTGGCGGAGGCGGACGGGATCGCCATCGAGGAGCGCCCCTTCAGCCGGGAGGAGGCCCTGGAGGCGGACGAAGCCCTTGCGTCCGCCGCGACTTTCGGCGTGCTTCCGGTGGTGCGCATCGAGGGACGCGCCATCGGAAACGGTACGCCGGGGCCGGTGGCGCGGCGTCTGCGGCAGCTCTATCTGGACCATGCCATGGCACAGGTCAGCAATCCTGACCAAAGCTGAAAAACACCGCTTGCCAGTGGGAAAAACTCATAGTAGCGTGCCCGGAAGCCCGCGGGAGACAGACGAAAAAACCATCATTCCTTCCGTGGGCTGGACCATCAAAGAGGGAGGTTCGAAACCATCATGATCCGTTTCCACAAGGGACTTCTTGCGGCCACCGCCGCGCTGGCGCTGGCCGCCGGCGCCTCCGCCGCGTCCGCGGAGTGCGTCATCACCATGGGTGCCGCGGTGTCGCTGACCGGAAAGTATTCCACGAACGGCACGCATACCAAGAACGGCTACAATCTCGCCCTGAAGGTGATCAACGACAAGGGCGGCGTGAAGGTCGGCGACAAGACCTGCAAGCTGGCCGTGAAGTACTATGACGACGAGTCCACGCCGGCCCGCGGCGCGGAGCTCGCCGAACGCCTGATCAAGCAGGACGGCGTGAAGTTCATGCTCGGCCCGTACTCTTCCGGTCTCACCAAGGCGATCGCGCCGGTGACCGAGAAGTACAAGGTGCCGATGGTCGAGGCCAACGGCGCCTCGCGTTCGCTGTTCACCAAGGGCTACAAGTATCTCTTCGCGGTGCTGTCCACCTCCGAGCAGTATCTCGCCTCCGCCGTGGCGCTTGCCGCGGAGAACGCGGAGAAGATGGGCAAGAAGCCCAACCAGATCACCCTCGCTCTGGCCATTGAGAACGATCCCTTCAGCCAGGACATCCGCGCCGGCGTCATGGACGACGCCAAGAAGTACGGCATGAAGATCGTGGTCGACGACAAGCTCCCCAAGGAGCTGAACGACATGACCTCGACGCTGACCAAGGTGCGCGCGCTGCGGCCCGACATGCTCGTGGTCTCCGGTCATGCCAAGGGCGCGGCCACGGCCACCCGTCAGATCGCCGAGATGAAGATCGACATTCCGATGGTGGCCATGACGCACTGCGACTCGGCCAAGATCATCAAGAAGTTCGGCAAGGCGGCGGAATACACCCTCTGCGCCTCCCAGTGGGCGCCGACCCTCAAGTATTCCGACGAGGTCTTCGGCTCGGCCATGGATTTCGCGAAGCTCTTCGAGAAGACCTACGGCTACATGCCGCCCTATCAGGCCGCCGAATCGGCCGCCGCGGTGCTGGTCTACGCCGACGCCTTCAAGCGCGCCGGCTCCACGGACCCGCAGAAGGTGCGCGATGCACTCGCCGCGACCGACCTGATGACCTTCTACGGCCGGGTGAAGTTCGACGAGACGGGCAAGAACATCGCCAAGCCGATGGTTCTCTATCAGGTCCTGAACGGCAAGTACGTGGTGGTGGCGCCGTCCAAGTGGGCCGAGGCCCAGGCCGTCATTCCGCGTCCGAAGTGGTCGGAGCGCAAGTAGCGTTTCGCGTCCGCCAGACAGCATGACGGGCGGAACCGCCCGCCGCGGCAGGCGGCGGAGCGGTTCCGCAGTACATGGCCCGCGGAGGGCCGGCGGAAGACGTCTACTCCGGCAAGGGGATCTGGACCCGTGGACAATCTGAACCTGCTCATTCAGGCACCGATCCTGAATGTCCAGCTGCTGCTGGACGGTCTGTGGATCGGTGCGATCTTCGCTCTGGCCGCCTTCGGCATGGCGCTCGTATGGGGCGTGATGAACATCATCAACGTGGCGCAGGGCGAATTCGTGATGCTCGGCGGCTTCATCACGCTGATGATCGTGGAGGCCGGCCTTTCGCCGCTGTTCGGCATTCCGGTGGCGGCCGTCGTGCTCTTCGTGCTCGGCTGGCTGCTGTACCGGGTGATCATCTGGCGCATCGTCGATGCCGACATGTTCATCTCCCTGCTGGCGACGTTCGGCATATCGATCATGATGCAGCAGCTCATGAACGAGATCTTCGGCTCCGACGTGCGCACCGCGGAAAGCGGACTGGGCATGTTCTACCTGTTCGACAACATGGTCACGGTCTCGCAGATCAAGGTTCTGGCCTTCGTCCTGGCCTTCGTCATCGGGCTTGCTCTGTGGATGTTCCTGAAGCGCTCGCGTCTCGGACAGGCCATCCGCGCCACTTCCCAGAACCCGCGCGCCGCGCGCATCCTCGGCATCGACACCGACCGCGTCTACGCCGCGACCTATGCCATCAACGCCGCGCTGTGCGGGGCCGCGGGCGCTCTCGTGGTCATGGCCTATTCCATTCATCCCTACGTGGGCCTGCCATACACGGTGCGCTCGTTCATGATCGTGATCATGGCCGGGCTGGGCAATCTGGGCGGGGTGATCGCCGCCGGCCTGGGGCTCGGCGCGGCGGAACAGTTCGCCGGATTCCTGCTGGGTGCGGAATACCAGCTGGCCTTCGTCTTCCTGCTGCTGGTCGTGGTCCTGGTGTGGCGGCAGATGATGCTGGCGCGTCGCCGGCAGTATCTGAAGTAGGGGAGCTCGGGGCATGAATCGCAGACTGGCAAACGTCATCGCCATCGTCGCGCTGGGCGTGATCGGCATTCTGGGGCCATGGCTCTTCCCGGCCCATCTGTCCCAGTTCTCGAAGCTGTGGCTGTTCATCGTCCTGGCCCTGACCTGGGATCTGCTGGGCGGCCAGACGGGCTACAATTCCTTCGGAAACGTGGTCTTCTTCGGGATCGGCATGTATGCCGCCGCGGTCACGCAGGTGGGGCTCTACTATCCGGTGGCCGCCTATACCGCGGCGAAGGGCGGAGGCACGGAGTTCGTCTTCGACGCCGCCCAGTTCTACACCGGTCTGGCCCTTGGACTGCCCGTCGGCGGACTGCTGGCGGCCCTCGCGGCGGCGGCCCTCGGCATGGTCATCCTCGGCATGCGGGGGCACTATTTCGCCATCGCCACGCTCGGGCTGGCGATCGCCGCCGGCGAGCTGGCCGCGGGCTGGGAATACATCGGCGCCGGCTCCGGCATGGTCACCCCCACGCCGCCCGACACCATCGACACGACCCTGCTGTTCTACTACCTCAGCTTCGCCCTGGCCGCGGTGACGTTCGGCTTCCTCGCCTGGCTCTATTCGACGCGGTTCGGGCTGGCCATCAACGCCATCCGCGACGACGAGGACAAGGCGGAGGCCATGGGACACCACACGACCCGCAACAAGGTCGTCACCTGGACCATATCCGCCTTCTTCCTGGGCGTCGCCGGCGGCATCTTCGGCAATCTCTCGAAGTTCATCGATCCCATCGACGTGGCGTTCAACGGCGCGGAGGTGGGCGTATGGATGATCCTGATGGCCATCCTCGGCGGCAAGGGAACGCTCTGGGGGCCGGTGATCGGCGCCGCCGTCTTCTACGTCACCAAGGAGCTGTTCTGGACCTATCTTCTGGGATGGCAGCGCGTGGCGCTGGGTGCGCTGATCGTCATCATCGTGGTCTTCTTCCCGCAGGGCATCGTCGGCTGGCTCAAGGAGCGCTGGCCCGAGCGTTTCGGACCCAGCCGGGAGGAGATGGAGGCCGCCGACGCCAAGGGAGGAGCCTGAACCATGACCCAGCCCCTTCTCGACGTGCGCAACGTGTCCAAGGCCTTCGGCGGGGTGATCGCCAACCGCAACATCTCCCTGAAGGTGAACCGCGGCCAGATCGTGGGGCTCATCGGCCCCAACGGCTCGGGCAAGACGACGCTGTTCAACTCCATCGTCGGCTACCATCCCATCGACGACGGGGAGATCTGGTTCAAGGGCGAGGAGATCTCGCGCTACCGCGTCGGCCGCATCGCCCGTCTGGGATTGCTGCGCACCTTCCAGCAGACCCGCATCTACGGCCGCATGACCTGCATGGAGAACATGCTGATCTCCCTTCCCGAGCGGGAGAGCAGTTTCTTCGGCCTGCTGAAGTCCCGCCACTCCGCGGGCATCCAGCGCGCGAAGGACCTGCTGGAGTTCGTCGGCCTCTACTCCAAGCGCTATCATTACGCGGGCGATCTGTCGTTCGGCCAGCAGAAGCTGCTGGAGTTCGCCATGGCGCTCATCAACGAGCCGGAGATGCTGCTGCTCGACGAGCCCACGGCGGGCATCAATCCCACTCTCATCAACGGCCTGATCGACCGCCTGAAGCGGGCGAACGAGGAGCTGGGGATCACCCTTCTCGTCATCGAGCACAACATGCGGGTGATCATGAACCTGGCCGAGCACATCTACTGTCTCGCGCATGGCGAAATGCTGGCGGAAGGCTCGCCGGAGGAGATCCGCAACGACCAGCGCGTCATCGACGCCTATCTGGGAGCGCACTGAGATGAGCGACGAAAAGAGGACGCGGGAAACCGAAGAGGAGCGCCGCAGGCGCATTTCCGGCTACGGCATGGGCGGCGTGGACACCGTGATGTCGGTGGACGCGGTGGCGAAGGAGGCGGAGCGCATCGCCGCCAACGCCCCGAAGGAGGAGGACCTTCTCCATCTCGCCGGCGGGGAGGCCTTCCTGTCGATAGAGAAGCTGCGGGCCGGATACGGCCGCATGGAGATCCTCCACGAGTTCGACCTGCGAATCGGCAAGGGACAGTCGCTGTGCCTGATCGGTCCCAACGGAGCCGGCAAGTCCACGGTGCTGCACTCCATTTTCGGCTTCACCAACATTTTCGCCGGCGTGATCCGCATCGGCGACAAGGACGTCACGCACATGAAGCCGAACCAGAAGCTGCTGGAAGCGGGCGTCGCCTACATTCTCCAGGACAATTCCGTCTTTCCCGACATGACGGTGGAGGAGAACCTGTGGATGGGCGGCTTCCTGAAGAACCGTCCCGAGGAGGCCCGGGAGGCGGCGGAGAGGGTGTTCGAGAAGTATCCGCGCCTCGCCGCCCGGCGGAAGCAGCCGGCCCGTGTCCTTTCCGGCGGCGAACGGCGGCTTCTGGAGATTTCGCGGGCGCTGGTCATGCAGCCCGAGGTGCTGCTGGTGGACGAGCCGTCCATCGGACTGGAGCCGCGGTTCATCGACATGGTTTTCGAGATACTCGAGGACCTGCAGAAGACAGAGGGCAAGACCATCATCATGGTCGAGCAGAACGCCAAGAAGGGGCTGGAGTTCGCGGACATCGGCTACGTGCTGGTCTCCGGCCAGCTCGCAAAGGCCGGCCCCGGCGACGAGCTTCTGGAGGATCCGGACGTAGGCCGTCTCTTCCTCGGCGGCTGACGGGGGATCAGGGACGCCAGTCGTAGAGCCAGGCCATGCGCTCCAGACTCCGCGGGCCGGACGTCATGCGGATGAAGGCGTCGCGGAAGAACGAAAGCGGCGGCCCGGCGTGGTATACGCCCGCCAGTCTGTGGGAGCTGCGCACGATGCGCGCGGTCCGCGGTTGACGGGCCTTTTCGTAGGCGCGCATGGCCGCGGCCGGATCTTCCGGCATCCGTTCGACTTCCCCGCCCAGGACCACCGCGTCTTCCAGGGCCATGACGGCGCCCGAGGCCAGATAGGGCAGGGTGGGGTGCGCGGCGTCGCCGATGAGGGTCACCGGGCCTTCGCCCCAGTGCGTCACCGGCTCGCGGTCGGCCCCTGCCCAGCGCAGCCATTCGGACGGGAGCGAGAGCACGGCGTGCAGCTCGTCGGCCACTCCGGCGAAGCGCATGCTGAGGATGGCGCCGTCGGAGGGCTCGCTCCAGCCTTCGCCGTACCAGTTCTCGTTGACGGCGGCGACGATGTTGAACTTCCTGCCGCCGGCCACCGGATAGTGCACCACGTGGCCGCCCTCATGCAGCCAGAGGTTCACCGAGGCGGTGTCGATTCCGGCCGGAACCGCTTCGATGTCCACGAGCGCGCGGTAGAGCACGTGACCGGCGAAGACGGGCGGCCCGTCGTCCAGAAGCTGGGCGCGGATCCGGGAGCGGATGCCGTCCGCCCCGATCAGCGCGTCGCCGGCGAATTCCCTTCCGCCCTCCAGAAGGACCGTCATCGCCGTGTCCGTCGTCCGGAAGTAGGAGACGCGGCTGCCCGTGTGCAGCGAAATGCGCGGGTTCTCCGCGGCGGTTTTCAGAAGGGCCGCGAGCAGGTCCGCGCGGTGCACGACCTGATAGGTGCTGCCGAAGCGGTTCGCAAAGGCGGTGCCGAGGGGCAGTTCGCCCAGCGTGGCCCCCCCGCGTGCGCGTCGGATGCGGATAGAATGGGGGAAGACGGCGGAGGGCTCCAGGGCCTTCCAGGCTCTCAGGCTTTCCAGTGCGCGGCGGCCGTTCGGGCCGATCTGGATGCCGGCGCCGACCTCCTCGAAGGCCGGAGCCTGTTCGAGCACGACGGCCTCGTGCCCCCGTTCGGCCAGTGCCAGCGCGGCCGCTATGCCGGCAATGCCTCCGCCTGCGATGACGAAACGTGCCATGTGACCCGGACTCCGGAAGGGAATCGTCGAAGGATGCCGGAAAGTCTTGCCCGACCGGTGCGTTCCGGGCAAGCCAAATCAGGGGTTGGGGAGATCGAAAAGCGGCCTGAGGCGGATTCCCGCCCAGGTGCCCAGCATGCCGAAGATCAGCCATTCCCAACCGTGGAGGGAGCCGGTGGCGATGCCGGAGAAATAGGCCCCGACGTTGCAGCCGAAGGCGATGCGGGCCCCGTAGCCCATCATCAGACCGCCCAGCGCGGCTCCGAGTGCCGCACGCGGGGAGATGGGGCGCAGCGGCCCGATGCCGCCCGACAGTGTGGCGGCGAGGGCGGCCCCGATGATGATGCCCAGGTTCATCAGCGACGTGTCCTCCGCCAGCCACGACCCGGCCAGGGCGCGGGACGGATACGGCCATGTCCAGAACTGCACCTGCGAAAGGTCGAAGCCGAGAGCCTGGGCGATCTTTCCGCCCCAGAGGGTGTAGCCGAAGGAGATGGTCCATGGATGCCCGGAGACGGCCAGCGTGGCGAAGTTCAGCAGTGCGAGGACGATGCCTCCGGCCATCCATCCCCATGGCCCGGTGAGGACGCGCCACGGGGAGAATCCCTCCGGAGTCTCCGGTTGTGTGAAGCCGCGCCGCCTTTCCAGCCACGTGGCGAGGACGAAGATCAGGGCGAGAACGGACCATTGCAGGAGCAGCGCCTGCCGGATGCCGAGTTTCGCCGGCAGGGAGACGGAGCCGAGAGAGGGCGTTCCGAACCACCAGGGCAGATGGGCCGATCCCCACAGGGAGCCGATCAGGAAGAAGGGCAGAACCACGAGCATGCGGGTCGATCCGCCGCCGAGGGCGTAGAGGGTGCCCGAGGCGCATCCATTGGCCCACTGCATGGCCATGCCGAACATGAAGGCGCCGACCATGACGGACACGCCTGCGGGGGCCACGGCTCCGACGACGCCATGGCCGAAAATGCCTCCCGAGGCGAGCACGGGGATCATGAGTCCCCCGGCCACTGCCAGCATGACCATCTGCGCGCGGATGCCCCGTCCGTCGCCGAGCAGCAGGAAACGCCGCCACTGCGCCGTGAAACCGAAGGCGGCGTGTTTCAGCGCGATTCCCAGCAGAAGGGCGATGCCGAACAGCAGGGCCTTCTGTGGCGCGATCCGCACGGCCACCCACGCGGCCACGCCGGTGGCGAGCAGAGCCACGACGATCGTCTGCGTCCAGGCGGGACGTCTCCGTTCCCCGATCGAAGTCATGGGGGAAGTGTATACCGCCCGAACGGAGAAGGAAACGCACCATCGGCTGCAATGCCGTTGCGGACGCGGCGCGCAATCAGCCGCAGCGCTTTCCTTCCGGCCATGGGCTGCGCGGGATCTCGTCGAAACCGGCCATGCGGCAGACCTCCTCCCATTCCGCCTCGGTCACCGGCTGCACGGAAAGTCGGGAGTTGTTCACGAGCACCATCCCCTCCAGTTCCGGATTGGCCTTGATCTCGTCCAGCGTCACCGGTTTCGGGACGTCGCAGACCGCCTCCACGTCCACGCACTCCCAGCGCAGATCGTCGGTGGTGGTGTCCGGATGGGCCTCCACGGCCACCCGGACGATCCCGACGATGCGCTTCTCCTTCACCGAATGATAGAAGAAGCCGAGGTCGCCGACCTTCATCTCCCGCATGTTGTTGCGCGCCTGGTAGTTGCGCACGCCGTCCCATTCGGCCGGGCCTTCATGCGCCTTCTGATGCTCCCAGCCCCAGGTGTTCGGTTCGCTCTTGAAAAGCCAGTAGGCCATGTCGCTTCTCCCCCTTTCCCGGCCGGTTCCCCGGTCACATGCCGGCGGGCTTGTTGATCAGCCATTTCCAGGGGCGGATCTCCACGGATTCGAAGACGCCCGCCCTGCCGTAGGGATCCTGCGCGGCGATGTCCTTTGCGGCATCGGGGGAACAGGCCTCGATGATGATCAGCGAACCGGACGGATTGCCCTCCTCGTCGAGGAAGGGGCCGGCGGCGACCACGGTGCGTCCCAGGTCCTCGAGCCACTTCAGGTGGTCGGGCCGGTTCGCCTTGCGCAGTTCCAGTCCCTCTCCGGGCTTGTCCTTGCATATGATGGCATAGAGCGGCATGGCTTTCATTCTCCCTCGTCGCGCAAGGGCCTCTGCAGCAGCCTTGCGATCTCCTCGTCGGCGGTGGATTCTCCCGTCACGACCGCCTTCACGGAACGGCATATGGGCATGTCTATGCTCTTTTCGTCGGCGATCTTCACGGCGATTTCCGCGGTGTGGACACCCTCGGTCACGGCCTTGCGCTCGCCCAGCACGTCTTCCAGGGGGCGTCCGCGCCCCAGTTCCAGACCGAGGGAGTAGTTGCGCGACTGCGGCGACGTGGCGGTGAGCATCAGATCGCCCAGTCCCGACAGCCCCGTCAGCGTTTCCGGCTTCGCGCCCAGCGCGCGTCCGAAACGGGCCAGCTCCGCGAAGGCCCGCGTGACCAGGGCGGCGCGGGCGGAGTCCCCCATCCGGCGTCCTTCGACGATGCCGCAGGCGATGGCCAGAACGTTCTTCATCGCGCCGCCGATCTGCGCCCCCAGCGGGTCGTCCGAGGAATAGAGCCGGAAGGCCCGGTGCGAGAGCGCCCGGGCGATGTCGCGGGCTTCCGCGATGTCGTCGCCGGCCAGCGTCACCGCGGCCGGCAGTCCGGCGGCGACGTCGGCCGCGAAGCTGGGGCCGGAAAGAACGAAGGTGCGCAGTTCCGGTGCCGTTTCGGCGACCACCTCGGTCAGGAACCTTCCCGTCCGCCGCTCGATGCCCTTGGCGCAGAGAACGAGCGGTGCGGATGTCCGCAGGTGGGGGGCGAACGCCTCCATGACGGCGCGGGTCGCCTGGGCGGGCGCGGCGAGCAGCACCAGCTCGCGATCGGCCATGGAGGGCGGGTCGCCGGTCGGGTGCACGGCATCCGGCAGCCTGTGGCCGGGCAGATAGACGACGTTCTCCCGCAGCGCGTCCATGGCCTCCACGAGTTCCGGCTCCCGCGCCCAGAGCACGACCCCGTGCCCCGCGCGGGCCGCCGTCATGGCCAGCGCGGTGCCCCATGCACCGGCTCCGATCACCCCGACCCTCATGCCTTCACCCCCGCGAATGCCGCCGGCTCGGCGTCCGGATCGAGCGGCCAGCGGGCCCGGGCCGGGGTGTCGAGCGGATCGGAGTGCCCTCGGGCCAGCCGCAGGGCGCCCGCCCAGGCCACCATGGCGGCGTTGTCGGTGCACATGTGCAGGGGCGGCGCCACGAGCCGGAAGCCGTGCCGCGCCGCCTCCTCCTCCATGGCCTTCCGGAGGGCGCGGTTGGCGGCCACGCCTCCGGCCACGACCAGATTGCGCGCCTCCAGGCCGGGATGTTCGGCGCGGAAACGGGCGCAGGCGTTGGCCAGCCGGTCGGCGAGGGTTTCCGCCACGGCCTTCTGGAACGAGGCGCATATGTCGGCCTTGTCCCGCTCCGTCACGGTCTCCAGCCTCAGGATCGCGGTGCGCACCGCCGTCTTCAGTCCGGAGAAGGAAAAGTGGCAGCCTTCGCGTCCCTTCATCGGACGGGGCAGGGTGAAGCGGTCCGGGTCGCCCCGCTCCGCCATCCGCTCCACCGCGGGGCCGCCGGGGTAGCCCAGTCCCAGCATCTTGGCCACCTTGTCGAAGGCTTCGCCGAGCGCATCGTCGATGGTGGTGCCGTAGCGACGGTAGCGGCCGATCTCCTCCACCGCCAGAAGCTGCGTGTGCCCTCCGGAGATCAGCAGCAGAAGCCAGGGCGGGAGGAGGCCCTCCACCAGCCCCGGAGACAGGGCGTGCGCCTCCAGATGGTTGACCGCGACGAAGGGGATCTTTCCGGCCAGTGCGATGGCCTTGGCCGTCATCATGCCCACGAGCAGCCCGCCCATCAGGCCCGGCCCGGCGGTCGCCGCCACGGCGTCCAGGTCGCGCCGGTCCACTCCGGCATCGTCCATCGCCCGCCGCAGCATGTCGTTGATGTAGACCAGATGCGCGCGGGCGGCGATCTCCGGAACCACGCCGCCGTATTCGGCATGCTCGGCAACCTGCGACAGCACCACGTCCGAGAGGATCTCGCCCCTTCCCCCGGGCAGAAGACGCACCACGGCCGCGGCGGTTTCGTCGCAGGAGGTCTCGATGCCCAGCACCGTGAGCGTCTTTTCGCTTGCCATGGTCGCGCGAGCTCTTCTATCTCCATTCCGTCACCAACAATTAGAGCAACAGGCCCGCCCATGACCAGACTCAAAATCGGAACGCGCGGCTCGCAGCTGGCGCTGGCCCAGGCGCACGAAACCCGCCGGCGGCTCATGGAGGCGCACGGCTGGGAGGAGGACGCCGTAGAGATCGTCGTCATCAGGACGACGGGGGACATGGTCCGCGACAGGCCTCTGGCCGAGATCGGCGGCAAGGGCCTGTTCACGAAGGAGATCGAGGAGGCGCTGCTGGACGGCCGCATCGATCTGGCGGTCCATTCCATGAAG
>CAYSHK010000057.1:0-64472 GCA_964430935.1 uncultured Rhizobiaceae bacterium | reverse complement strand
GATCCGCACTCGTCGATCTTCGCGCTCGACCAGACCAAGGTGATGGACGGCCGCCTGGTGCGCATCCTCTCCTGGTACGACAACGAGTGGGGCTTCTCCAACCGCATGAACGATACCGCCGTCGCCATGGGCAAGGTGATGGGCTGATGCCCGGCCGCGGCAGCCATTGATCCCGCAAGACGAAGACGGGGCCGGAGAGAAATCTCCGGCCCCGTCCTGCGTTTCCGGAACGCCCGTTGCCGGCGGAAGCCCGCCCGCTCAGTTGTCGTCCATTTTCAGCGCCTTGATGAAGGCGTCCTGGGGGATGTTCACCTTGCCGAACTGGCGCATCTTCTTCTTGCCCGCCTTCTGCTTCTCGAGCAGCTTGCGTTTCCGGGAGATGTCGCCGCCGTAGCACTTGGCGGTCACGTCCTTGCGCAGGGCGCCGATGGTCTCGCGGGCGATGATCTTGCCGCCGATGGCCGCCTGCACCGGAATCTTGAACAGGTGCCGGGGGATCAGCTCCTTGAGCTTCTCGCACATGGCCCGGCCCCGGCTCTGGGCGCGGTCGCGGTGGACGATGACGGACAGGGCGTCCACCGGCTCGCCGTTGACCAGGATCTGCATCTTGACCAGATCCCCGGTTTCGTAGCCGGTCATGTGGTAGTCGAAGCTGGCGTAGCCGCGGGTGATGGACTTCAGGCGGTCGTAGAAGTCGAAGACCACCTCGTTCAGCGGCAGCTCGTAGACGACCATCGCGCGGGATCCGGCGTAGGTGAGATCCTTCTGGCGGCCGCGCCGGTCCTCGCACAGTTTCAGCACCGCGCCGAGATATTCGTCAGGTACGAGGATCGTGGCCTCGATCCAGGGTTCCTCGATGTGGTCGATCTTCACCGGATCCGGCATGTCGGCCGGATTGTGCAGCTCCAGCATCGTGCCGTCGGTGAGATGGACGTGATAGATCACCGACGGAGCCGTGGTGATCACGTCGATGCCGAATTCGCGCTCGATGCGCTCGCGCACGATCTCCAGGTGCAGAAGGCCGAGGAAACCGCAGCGGAAGCCGAAGCCCAGCGCCGCGGAAGTCTCCATCTCGAATTCAAAGCTGGCATCGTTCAGGCGCAGCTTCGCCATCGCCTCGCGCAGATCCTCGAACTGCGCGGAGTCGACCGGGAAGAAACCGGCGAAGACCACCGGCTGGGCCGGCTTGAAGCCGGGCAGCGGCTTTTCGGTGGGATTGCGCTCGTCGGTGATGGTGTCGCCGACGCGGGTGTCCGCCACCTCCTTGATGGAGGCGGTCAGAAAACCGATCTCGCCCGGACCGAGGCTGTCCACCATCTCCTTCTTCGGAGTGAAGACGCCCACCCGGTCCACCTGGTAGACGGCACCGGAAGACATCAGCTTGATCTTCTGCCCCTTCTTCAGCTCGCCGTCGAAGACGCGCACGAGAACCACCACGCCGAGATAGGGATCGTACCAGGAATCCACCAGCAGCGCCTTCAGCGGCGCGTCCCTGTCGCCCCGCGGCGGCGGCAACCGCTCGACGATGGCCTCCAGCACCTCCTCCACGCCCATGCCCGTCTTGGCGGAGATCTCGATGGCGTCGGTGGCGTCCAGCCCGATCACGTCCTCCACCTGCTGGCGCACCCGGTCCGGCTCGGCGGCCGGCAGGTCCACCTTGTTCAGAACGGTGATGATCTCGTGGTCGTTGTCGATGGCCTGGTAGACGTTGGCCAGTGTCTGGGCCTCGACGCCCTGGGAGGCGTCCACCACGAGCAGCGAGCCCTCCACGGCGGCCAGCGAGCGGGACACCTCGTAGGCGAAATCCACGTGACCGGGCGTGTCGATGAGATTGAGCTGATAGGTCTCGCCGTCCTTCGCGCGGTAGGTCAGGCGCACCGTCTGCGCCTTGATGGTGATGCCGCGCTCGCGCTCCAGCTCCATGTTGTCGAGCACCTGCTCCTTCATCTCGCGGTCGGTGAGGCCGCCGCAGATCTGGATCAGGCGGTCGGCCAGCGTCGACTTGCCGTGATCGATATGGGCGATGATGGAGAAGTTGCGTATGTGCTTCTGTTCGGTCATGCCCGCCAGATGGCACGCCCCATGACATGCGTCAAGGCCTGCGCTCTGGACGCGTGCTCCCCCGCGGCCTATCTCTGGAGGAAAACGCGCCGCAGGGGATCTCCACGATGAAGAAACGCTTTTCCGAACTGTCCGAGGCCGAGATTCTCGCGCTCGCCATCTCCTCGGAGGACGACGACGCGCGCATCTACATGAGCTTCGCCAGCAAGCTGCAGGAAAACTATCCGCACTCGGCCCGCGTCTTCATGGAAATGGCCCAGGAGGAGCTGGAGCACAAGAAGTGGCTGACCGAACTCTACAGGAAGAAGTTCGGCGACATCATTCCCCTGATCCGGCGCGAGGACGTGGCGGGCTTCGTGCAGCACAGCCCGATATGGCTGCTCGACGAGCTGGACATCGACCGCGCCCGCAAGCGCGCCGAGGTCATGGAGCTGGAGAACTACCGCTTCTACCGCAGGGCGGCGGAAAAGGCGCAGGATCCGGAGGTCCGCGCCCTGCTGGAGAGGCTGGCGGAGGCCGAGGCACACCATGAATCGCTGGCCGCCAAGCTGGAAGTGAAGCATCTGGATGCCGACGCCAGACTGGAGGAGGACGAGGCGCGGCGCCGTCTGCTGGCGCTCCAGGTAATCCAGCCCGGCCTCATGGGCCTGATGGACGGAGCGGTGTCTTCCGTCGCGCCCATCTTCGCCGCCGCCTTCGCCACGCAGGATTCGTGGCAGACCTTCCTCGTGGGGCTGGCCATGTCGGTGGGCTCCGGCATCTCCATGGGCATCGCGGAGGCGATGAGCGACGACGGCGAGCTGACCGGCCGCGGACACCCGCTGATCCGCGGGGTGGCCTCCGGCATCATGACCACCCTGGGCGGGCTGGGCTTCACCTGGCCGTTCCTGATCCCGGATTTCGGCACCGCGCTGATCATCGCGTCCATCATGGTGGCGCTGGAGCTGCTGTTCATCGCCTGGCTGCGCTACCGGTTCATGGAGACGCCCCTGCGCCGGGCCTTCGTGCAGATCGTCATCGGCGGCGCGATAGTGCTGGCCACGGGAATCTTCATAGGCAGCGCATGACGGGCCGGAAGGCTGGCGGCGGCGGCCCTTCTGCCGGTCAGAATACCGCATCGGCCGTTCTTGACCGGGGCGGAAGCCCTCTCTAGGGTGTGCGGCGGTCAACCGGCCCTTTCTCCATGCGGAAACCGGAAGGGCCGCCTAGGCAACAACCGGGAGTAATCGATATGGTCGATCACGTCAGCGATGCGGAATTCGAGGAGAAGGTTCTGAAGTCCGACATTCCCGTACTTGTGGACTTCTGGGCCGACTGGTGCGCCCCCTGCAAGATGATCGCGCCGGCGCTGGACGAGATTTCCGCCGAAATGGAAGGCAAGGTGAAGGTCGTCAAGGTCAACATCGACGACAACCCCTCCACGCCGGCCCGCTACGGTGTACGCGGCATTCCGACCCTGATGCTGGTGAAGGACGGCGAGGTGATCTCCCAGCAGGTGGGCGCGGCTCCGAAGGGCCAGATCGTCTCCTGGCTGGAAAGCGCGCTCCAGGGCTGAGGAATCCCGTCCCACGGGGCCTTCGCGTCCGGGTTTCCGAGGGGCCGTCCCCTGTTTCCAAATGCCGCGGCATGGCGTATGGAACAGGGGTCGGCCCCTCAGCTTTTTCCGGAACACGGCACATGACGGACAGACCGGCCCTGCACATCATCTGTTCCGACAGGGCGCGCAACGGCAAGACCCTGCTGGCCCGCCTGCTGACGGACTGGATCCTGCTGGGCGGCGGGGATCCGTTCGTCCTCGACCTGGACGCGCCGGATGCGCCGCTGGCGGCGCGCCATCCGGACCGCTCCCTGGCCGCGGACTTCTCCAGGGTGACCGGCCGGGTCGCGGTCTTCGACACCATCATGAACGACGCCGGACGCAGTCACGTGCTGGACCTGCCGGCGCGCGACCTCGACGTCTTCCTCTCCGAGGCGCGGAAGATCGGCTTTCTCGACGCGGCGCGCGAGGCGGGGCTGGAGGTGGTCTTCCTGTTCATGGTCGACCGCTCGCGCAAGTCCGTGCTGAAGGCGCGGGAGGTCTCGCGGGCCGTCGCGCCCTGCGTCCTTCATCCGGCCCGCAACACCTACGTGGGCGATCTGCTGGACGACGACGAAGTGGCCGAGCTCTATCTGGACCTGTTCGTCACCGGCGAGATCGTCCTGCCGAAGATCTCCGCCGGGGCCATGGCCACGGTGGAGGATCCCGGCTTCTCCTTCCGCGACTTCGTGGAGGGACGGATCGAGGCGCCCTCGAGCTTCCAGCAGTTCGAGCTGCTGGATTTCACCAACACGGTGTTCGAGCAGCTGGCCGGATTGCGGCTGCGTCTCGATCTGGACAACCTCAGGGACATGGGGCTCATCTGACATCCCGGCCGGGCGGAAGGGTCACGCGACGCAGGGTGATGTTGATCCGGCCTTCGCCGATGCCGGGCGGCAGCTCCCCGGTTCCCGGCAGAATGCGGTCCACACCGTGGTAGCAGTGCCGGGCCTCCCCGCCCATGACCAGCACGTCCCCGTCGCGCAGACGGAAGGAGACGGTGGGGTCGCCGCGCCTGCGGCCGCCGATGCGGAAGACGGCATCGCAGCCGAAGGAGACGGACAGGATGGGCGCGTCCGCATCCTCCTCGTCGGCGTCCACGTGCAGCCCCATGCGCGCCCGGGGTCCGTAGAAATTCACGAGGGCGGCCTCGGGCGGGTGCGGATATTCCGTGATCTCCTCCCACAGCGCGATCAGCTCCCTCGGCATCGGCGGCCAGGGGCGTCCGGTCTCCGGGTGCGTCTTCTGATAGCGGTATCCCGATCTGTCCGAAACCCAGCCGAGCGGGCCGAAGTTCGTCATGCGCACGGAAAGGGGCGTGCCCCACCTGGGCATGCGCGGGATGAAGAACGGCGCCGATTCAAGAGCCCTTTCCACGGCTTCGAGGAGGCGTTCGCGCAGGGGCCGCCCGATGCGCCCCTCGAGAAGTACGAGCCCCTCCGGCCGGCGGGAAGATGAAACGGCTGTCATTTTATTTGTCCCGTGGCGCTTGATGGTCATTTTGCCCGTACCTATATATCACCCGAACAACGGCCGGGGCCCTGCGGACACCCGGTCCGGAATCGGCAGAAAGCATTCGAATCGGGCTGTTAACCGTCAGGAGGTCGGCCTCCCGTATCTTGCGGGGGAAATGGGGATGCCTCGAAGGAGGGTTCCCACAGCCGATCTGCCAAAAGGAGGAAAAGACACAATGTCCAAGATCATCGGCATCGACCTCGGCACCACGAACTCGTGCGTGGCGGTCATGGAGGGCAAGGATCCCCGCGTCCTCGAGAACGCGGAAGGCACCCGCACGACGCCCTCCATCGTCGCCTTCACCGAAGAGGGCGAGATCCTGGTGGGCATCCCCGCCAAGCGTCAGGCCGTCACCAACCCGGAGAACACCATCTTCGCGATCAAGCGCCTGATCGGGCGGCGCTATGACGACCCCATCGTGAAGAAGCACATCGAGCTCGTGCCCTACAAGGTCGTCAAGGCCGACAACGGCGACGCCTGGGTCGAGGCGCGCGGCAAGAAGTATTCGCCCTCGCAGATCTCCGCCTTCATCCTGCAGAAGATGAAGGAGACGGCGGAGCGCGCGCTCGGCGAGGACGTGAAGCAGGCCATCATCACCGTGCCGGCCTACTTCAACGACGCGCAGCGCCAGGCCACCAAGGACGCCGGCAAGATCGCCGGACTTGAGGTGCCGCGCATCATCAACGAGCCGACGGCCGCCGCGCTGGCCTACGGCCTCGACAAGAAGGACGCCGGCACCATCGCCGTCTACGACCTCGGCGGCGGCACCTTCGACATCTCCATCCTCGAGATCGGGGACGGCGTCTTCGAGGTGAAGGCCACCAACGGCGACACCTTCCTGGGCGGCGAGGACTTCGACATGCGCATCGTCGACTTCCTGGCCGACGAGTTCCAGAAGGAGCAGGGCATCGACCTGAGGAAGGACCGTCTGGCCCTGCAGCGCCTGAAGGAGGCCGCGGAGAAGGCGAAGATCGAGCTGTCGTCCTCCACCCAGACGGAGGTCAACCTGCCGTTCATCACGGCCGACCAGTCCGGGCCGAAGCACCTGCAGATCAAGCTGACCCGGGCGAAGCTGGAGAGCCTGGTGGAGGATCTGATCGAGCGCACCATCGAGCCGTGCAAGAAGGCGCTGAAGGACGCCGGCCTGTCGGCCAAGGACATCGACGAGGTGATCCTCGTCGGCGGTCAGACCCGCATGCCGAAGGTCATCGAGACCGTGAAGGACTTCTTCGGCAAGGAGCCGCACAAGGGCGTCAACCCGGACGAGGTGGTGGCGCTGGGCGCGGCCATCCAGGGCGGCGTGCTGACCGGCGACGTGAAGGACGTGCTGCTGCTCGACGTGACGCCGCTTTCGCTCGGCATCGAGACGCTGGGCGGCGTGTTCACCCGGCTGATCGAGCGCAACACCACGATCCCGACGAAGAAGAGCCAGATCTTCTCCACCGCGGAGGACAACCAGACGGCCGTGACCATCCGCGTCTTCCAGGGCGAGCGCGAGATCGCCGCGGAGAACAAGCTGCTCGGCCAGTTCGATCTCGTGGGCATTCCGCCGGCGCCGCGCGGCGTGCCGCAGATCGAGGTGACCTTCGACATCGACGCCAACGGCATCGTCCACGTCTCGGCGAAGGACAAGGCCACCGGCAAGGAGCAGCAGATCAAGATCCAGGCGTCCGGCGGTCTGTCCGACGAGGAGATCGAACGGATGGTCAAGGAGGCCGAGGCGCACCGTGAAGAGGACATGAAGCGCAAGGAGCTGATCGAGGCCAAGAACCAGGCCGAGGCCCTGATCCACTCCACCGAGAAGACGCTCAAGGACCTCGGCGAGAAGGTTGCCGAGGCGGCCAAGAGCGCCGTGGAGAGCGCCATCGAAGCCCTGAAGAAGGTCATCGAAGGCGACAACACGGAGGAGATCAAGGCCAAGACCACCGAGCTCGCCCAGGCGGCCATGAAGCTCGGCGAGGAAGCCTACAAGGGCGAACAGGCCGAGGCCGGCGCGGCCGGCGGCGAGCAGCAGGCCTCCTCCGGCTCCACCACGGCCGGGGACGAGGATGTCGTCGACGCGGACTTCGAGGAAGTCGATGACGACAAGAAGTCCTGATCCGGCATGATCCCATGCGCCCCCGCTCCCTGTTCCAGGGGGCGGGGGTTTTCGCATGTCTTGCCTTTGTCCCGATTTTGTTGAACAAGGGCGCAAGTCATCCCGATTCCGAGAGATGATCCTCATGGCCAAGCGCGACTACTACGAAATACTCGGCGTCTCCCGCACCTGTTCCGAAAAGGAATTGAAGATCGCCTTCCGGCGGCTGGCCAAGAAATACCATCCGGACGCCAATCCGGACGACCCGGAGGCGGAACGGAAGTTCAAGGAGATCGCCGAGGCCTACGAGGTCCTGAAGGATCCGCAGAAGCGCGCCGCCTACGACCGCTACGGCCATGCCGCCTTCGAAAACGGCGGTGGCGGAGCGGGGCCCTTCGGCGGCGGCGGATTCGGCCCCGACTTCGGCGCCACCATGTCCGACATCTTCGAGGAGATGTTCGGCGATTTCATGGGCGGCCGCAGGGGGCGTTCGCAGGCCTCGCGCGGTGCCGATCTGCGCTACAATCTGGAGATCACGCTTTCGGAGGCGTATTTCGGCAAGACGGCCACCATCAAGGTCCCGACGGCGGTGGTCTGCGAAGAGTGCGAGGGCACGGGCGCCAGCGCCGGTTCGCATCCGCGCACCTGCCCCACCTGCCGCGGACATGGAACGGTGCGGGCCACATCCGGTTTCTTCACCGTCGAACGCACATGCCCGTCCTGCCACGGTCAGGGCCAGGTCATCTCCGATCCCTGCGGGACATGCGGCGGAGCCGGGCGCGTGGCGCGGGAGCGCACGCTCCAGGTCAAGATTCCCGCCGGCGTGGAGGACGGCACGCGCATCCGCCTGGCCGGCGAGGGCGAGGCGGGCCTCAGGGGCGGCCCGGCGGGGGATCTCTACATCTTCCTCTCCATCCGGCCCCACGAGTTCTTCCAGAGGGACGGCGCGGACCTGTTCTGCCGGGTTCCCATCTCCATGGTCACCGCGGCCCTGGGAGGCGAGATCGAGGTGCCCACCATTGAGGGCAAGAAGGCCCGCGTGGCCATTCCGGAAGGCACCCAGAGCGGCCGGCAGTTCCGCCTGAAGGGACTCGGCATGCCGGTGCTCAACTCCTCGCGCAAGGGCGACATGTACATCCAGGTGGACGTGGAGACGCCGGTCAACCTCACACCGCGGCAGAAGGAGCTGCTGCGCGAATTCGAGCAGGAGGCCAAGGACAATTCGCCGCAGTCCGAGGGCTTCTTCGCCAAGGCGCGGAAATTCTGGGAATCGCTCAGCGAATGATCCCGTCCATTATGGACGGATGGATTTGACGAATCGCTCCGGCACGCGCACCGTGCCGGAGTTTTTCATCTTCACGGAACGGCGGCCCGGCGATGGACACGGAGAAAGGCGGCATCGTGCGCAGGGAGATTTCGGAAGCGTGGGTGCTGACCGCGCTTCTGGGGGCCGTCGTGCTGTGGGCCAGCGCCTTCCCCGTGATGAAGGCTCTGCTCGGCGTCATGCATCCGCTCGCCATGGTCTGGGGAAGGATGATCATCGCCAGCGTCATTCTGCTGCCCTTCGTCGTCAGGGGATGGCGGCGGGCCCACCGGCGCCCCGGTGACGTGCGCTGGCTGCTGCTGCTGGCCTTTCTCGAGCCGTGCCTCTATTTCTCGCTGGAGACCACCGCCCTGAAATACACGTCCGCCTCGCAGGCGGGCATGGTCGTATCCGTCTTTCCGCTGCTTGCGGCCCTGGGCGGCGTGCTGTTCTTCCGAGAACCCATGACGCCCCGCATGACGGCGGGACTGCTGCTGTCGATGGCCGGCGTGGTCGGCCTGACGCTGGCGGGCAGCCCGGACGCCAGCGCCCCCCGCCCATGGCTGGGCAACTTTCTGGAATTCCTGGCCATGGTCTCGGCCACCGGCTACATGCTGATCGTCAAGCGCATGGCGCCGCGCTACGACATATGGCTGCTGACCGGCATCCAGATGATGGCCGGCGCCATCTTCTTCCTGCCCGGGGCCTGGTTTCTCCTCGGCAGGGACCTGGCGGCGATCTCGCAGCCGCTCAATCTCGGCATGCTCGTCTATCTGGGCATCGGCGTCACCGTGCTCGCCTACGGTCTGTACAATGCCGGCATTTCACGGCTGCCGGCGGCGCGGGCGTCGGTGATGATGAACCTGATCCCCGTGCTGGCGGTGGCGATGAGCTGGATCTGGCTTGGTGAAAGACTGAACGGCGTGCAGATCGCCTTCGCGGCGATCACCCTCGCCGGCGTGATGCTGGCGCAGCGGCAGCGCCGAGGGCGTCCATCCGGGGAACGGTCGGTCTAGAGACGGTCGGGGGCGATCAGCTCGCCATCCACCCGGCTCGCCGCAATCACCGCCTGGGTGCGGCTTTCCACGCCCAGTTTCTGCAGAATGGCCGACACGTGGGCCTTGATCGTGGCCTCTGAAACGCCGAGCTCATAGGCGATCTGCTTGTTCAGCAGCCCCTCGCGCAGCATCATCAGCACGCGCATCTGCTGAGGGGTGAGCGTGGAAAGGCGGCGCGCCATGTCTCCGGTCTCCTCGTCCTCCTCGAGGGAGATGTCCTCCGGAACGGCGACCTCGCCTTCGAGCACGGCCCGCAGCGCCGCCTGCATCTCCTCCGCCGAGGCCGATTTCGGAATGAAGCCGGAAGCGCCGAAGGAGATGGCCCGGCGGATGATCGCCGTCTCCTCGGAGGCGGAGACGACCACGACCGGAATGTCCGGAAACTGCGCCCGCAGGTAGATCAGCCCGGAAAAGCCCTGCACGCCCGGCATCTTCAGGTCGAGAAGAATCAGGTCGGTGTCCTTTTCCTCGACCGCCGCGACGACCTCGTCGAGCGTACCGGCCTCGGCCAGTTCCACGTCCGGCATGTCGCGGGCCAGTATCTGCTTCAGCGCGTCGCGAAAAAGCGGATGGTCGTCGGCAATGATGAAACGTTCGCTCGCCATGGGCCTCTTTTCGCAGGTTGCCTCTTCCAGTGCCTCCGGGCCCCTTCCCGCCCCCGCAGAGAAGGTCCGATGTCCCTCTCATATACCACAATGACCATCGGCACAAATTCCGGACACATGAGTGGCGGCAAAGTGGACAAGGTTATCAGGAAATCACAAAGAATCGGCGTCATGGTTAACCTTGTGTAAATTCTGAGCGTTTAAGAATACGGCAATCATAACTCACCTTTCTTGAAGATGAGGTGGTTATCTAAGCTGTCCACATCCGCCTGTTAAGTCGCGATTCAGTTTTGTCTGCGAGTCTCGCCGCAGGTGGGGTGAAAAACACAACATAAGCCTGCACCATTCCGGGAAGACGCTCCGGAATAAAAATGGCGTTCAAAAACGGACAGTGAGACGGAGTAAAAACCATGCAGAAGACTTTCACCAGGTTCCTTGCGGGCGTGGCCTTCCTGGCCGCTGCCGGTGCCGCCCACGCGGCCACGGTCACCGATCAGTTCCAGGCGCGCATCACCATCCAGAACGACTGCGTCATCAACTCGGTCACCGATCTCGATTTCGGCACCTCCGGCCTGCTGAACGCGGCGGTCGACGCTTCCGCCACCATCAGCCTGCGGTGCACGGAGAATGCGGCCTACGACATCGGCCTCGACGCCGGCTCGAACGGCGGTGACACCACGACCCGCAAGATGAGCGACGGCAACGGCAACACCGTCGACTACCAGATGTTCCAGGATTCCGCCCGGACCGTGAACTGGGGCAACACCGTCGGCACCGACACCAAGTCGGCCACGGGCACCGGTGTCGACGAAACCCACGTCATCTACGGCCGCGTTCCCGCCCAGGCCACGCCGCCCGCCGGTACGTACACCGACACCGTGACCGTCACGGTCACCTACTGACGCATCACGGCGGAGGAAGGTCCGGCGGACCTTCCTCCCTTTCGCGCACCTTCCGGCAACATGTTCGTGTCCTGGGGGAGGAACACGATGCGACATTCTTCTTTCGCCATTCCATCGGCGGCCGTCATGATGCTGGCGGGGACGTTCACGATGGCCGAAGCGGCCAGCATCCACGTGCGTCCCATCGGCATCGAGCTTCAGGCCCCGGCGGCCGCCTCCGTCCTCACCCTGACGAACAAGGGCAGGGATCTGGTCACCGCGCAGGTCCGGGTGTTCCGCTGGAAACAGAGCGGCGGAAAGGACATCCTGGAACCCACGCGCGACGTCGTGGCCAGTCCGCCCATCCTGCGCATGCGTCCGGGACGGGAGAACGTGATCCGCGTGGTACGGGTCTCGAAACGCCCCGTGAAGGGCGAGGAGAGCTACCGCCTGATCATCGACCAGATCCCCGACAGGAGACGCAAGGGGGTCGGCGTGGTCTTCGCCATGCGCTACTCGATCCCGGTGTTCTTCCACGATCGCGCGGCGACGCCGCCCCGCGTTTCGTGGCGGGCGACGCGCAAGGGGCGCACTCTCGTTCTGACCGCCCGCAACACGGGCGCGCGGCACGAACGCATCACGAAACTGAAAGTCGTCACCGGCAAGGGGAAGTCCCTCGTCATCAGCAAGGGGCTTGCCGGTTACGTGTTGGGGAACTCCACCAGGGTGTGGAGGGTGAAGACGCGCGTTCCCATGACGGGCGTCATCACTGTCAAGGGGCTGGGGATAAATGGGCCGTTCAGCAGGAAGGTCCGGATTCGCTAGAAGGGGGAACGTCCCGTTCCCGCCTTCCCGCTTCAAGGTGCTGGCCGCGCTCGCGGCCATGCTGCCGGCGAATCTGATTCCCGCCACGGCATCCGCCGGAAATCTTCTTCTGCTCAGCCCGCCGCCCGCCGCCGACGATGCCTCCACCGGCGAGACGCCCCGGGAAACGCAGAAAACCACCGTACGCGAGGACGCCCTGACGGCGCAGGGCAAGAGCGACAGCCTGACCGCGGGCGTGGAGCCCGCCGCCCTGCCCCGGCCGCCGGCGGGTCTGCCTTCCGATCCCGCGCTGGCGGACGCCACGGAGACGCCCTACTACCTCGAGGTCTTCATAAACGGCCAGCCGACCCATCTCATCGGCGAGTTCCGGCGGCTTCCCGACGGCGGCTTCGCCTGTCGCGCGAAGGAACTGCGCGAGCTGGGTCTGCGGCCTCCGGAAGGGGTTGCGGACGACGATCTGGTGAAGCTCGCCGATCTGGGCGCCCGGACGGAATACGACGAAACCGCCCAGCGGATCCTCATCACGGTGGACGACGCCCACCGGCTGCGCAAGGTCTACGACCTGAAGCGCGGTCTGGGCCGGCGCGTTGTGGACGAGGTGTCGCGGAAGGATACGGGGCTCGTCGTCAACTACTCCCTTCTGACCTCGGCACGCACGGACAACGCCTTCGCCTCCTCCTCGTTCGAAGGCGCCTCGGCGAATCTGGAAAGCTGGATCTTCTCTCCGGTGGGAACGTTCTCCGGTTCCGGATTTCTGCGCTACGACGAGTTCCGGAACGTCGAGGCCGTGCGCCTGGACACCGCGTGGCAGTTCACCGACCTGAAACGTTCGATCACCTACCGGATCGGCGATCTCATCGCCTCGGGGCCGAACTGGGCAAGGCCGGTGCGCATGGGCGGCGGGCAGATCTCCCGCAACTTCGCGGTGCGCCCCGACCTGCTGACCACGCCCCTGCCCTCGCTGTCGGGCACCGCCGCCGTGCCGACGACGGTGGACGTCTATCTGAACAACGTGAAGGTCCACACCCAGGAGGTGGAGCCGGGCCCCTTCACCATCACCAACATTCCGGCGATCTCCTCCTCGGGCGTGGCGCGTCTGGTCATGCGCGACGCGTCCGGACGCGAAATCGAGGTGAAGAAGTCCTTCTACACCTCCTCCAGCCTGCTGCGGGCCGGCTATCTCGAATTCTCCGCCTCCGCAGGCCTGCCGAGACTGAGCTATGGAGAGAAGTCCTTCGACTACGTGCACACGCCGGGCGGGACCCTTTCCGCGCGCTACGGCATCAGCGACCGGCTGACGGTGCACGGGCACGCCGAGGCGTCCAGGGACCTCCTGCTGTTCGGCGGCGGCATCACGGGAGTGCTGTTCGACAAGGTGCTGGCGACAGCCGCCGGGGCCTTCTCGCACAGCGACCTGGGCACGGGATACCTCGCATACGGCGAACTGGAGACCCGGCTCGGCAATTTCTCGCTCAAGGCCTCCGCCCAGCACATCTTCGGCGACTACACCGACCTGGCCGGCATCAGCGCCGCGGCCACGGGCGCCGGCGGACTCTCGCAGGGGATCTACACCTCCGGGGACTTCCCCCGCGCCGTGGACATGATCTCCGTCGGCTACGCCCTGCCCGACATCAGCGGCGGCATATCCGCCAACTTCCTCCATACGGAGAAGGCGGACGGGGAGATCACCAACACCCTCGCGCTGAACTACAACCAGAGAATTCTCGACGACATCAGCTTCTACGCCACCGCCTTCGCGGACGTCCGCAAGCTGGACCGTCCCAGCGTCTTCGTGGGCGTCACGATTCCGCTGGGCGGTGCGAGAGGAACCGTCAGCACGGGCGCCAGCTACGACGAGCAGGGACGCTACCGGGCCACCGTCAGCTATTCGAAGCCCCTCAAGCAGAAGAACAATTCGTTCGGCTGGCGGGCACGCGCGACCTACGGCGACCTGAAATCCGCCCAGGCCTCGCTCGCCTGGCGTTCCTCGAAAGGAACGGTACGCGGCACGGTGATGCATCTGGAGGACAACACGCTCGGATACGTCTCCGCCGATGGAGCGGTGATCGTGGCGGGCGGCGGCGTGTTCGCCACCAATCGCATCTACGATTCCTTCGCCATCGTGGATGCCGGCGCACCCGGCGTGACGGTGCGCTACGAGAACCGGCCCATCGGCCGGACGGGTCGCGACGGACGGCTGCTCATCCCGACCCTCCGTTCCTTCGACCGCAACAAGATCTCCATCGATCCGGAAACCCTGCCGGTGGACGCCCGGGTGCCGACGGACAAGAAGTACGTGGTGCCCGCCGACCGCTCCGGCGTGGTGGTGGACTTCGGGGTCAAGGCCCACAGCGATTCCGCACTGGTGACATTCGTCGACCCGTCCGGCAGACCGCTGGAAGTGGGCAGCGAGGTGCGCCTGCGGGGCGGCGGGGAAGCGACGCTGGTCGGCTACGACGGGCAGGCTTTCCTGGAAGGGCTCTCGGATTCCAACACGGTGCGCATCACGACGCCCTCCGCCACCTGCGAAGCCACCTTCGCGTTCCGGCCGAAACCGGGCGAACAGGTGCGCATCGGCCCGGTGACCTGCACCCCCGTGGAGGATGCCGCCGCGGCCGGGGACGACGGAGAGGCCTCCTAGAAACGCTCCGTATACAACCTTCCCCGGACGGAAGGCGAATCATGCTATAGATTCCCGCATCGTGGGGAAAGAGACCGGGGGCACCGGAAGGTGCGATAACGTGCATCCGCTCGTCAGGATCATCGCGGGGCGGCTGGTGTGGGGGTGTCTTTCCCTGCTCGCCGTCTCCGTCATCATCTTCGCGGCTCTGGAGATGCTGCCCGGCGATTTCGCCCGGTCGATCCTCGGCCAGTCGGCGACGCCGGAGGCCGTGGCCGCGATGCGCCACGACCTCGGGCTCGACCGCCCGGCCGTCATCCGCTACTTCGAGTGGCTCTCCGACATTCTGCGGGGGGATTTCGGCACCTCGCTCTCCGGACGCGGCGCGGAGGGGGGACGCAGCGTGGCCGAACTGATCCTGCCCCGGCTGGGCAACACCTTCATGCTGGCCGCGCTGGCGGTGGCCATCGCCTTTCCCCTCGCCTTTCTTCTGGGGGTGGCCGCAGCCATGAACCGGGGGCGTCCGGCGGACAGGATCATCAACGCCGTGGCCCTCGCCTTCGTCGCCATGCCGGAATTCCTGATCGGCTATCTGCTCATCTACTGGATCGCCGTCCGCGCGGGACTTCTGCCGTCCCTGGCCTCCGTCGGACCGGACATGCCGCCCTTGGAGCGCCTGATGCGGATGATCCTGCCTGCCGTCACGCTGTCGCTGACGGTGGCTGCCCACATCCTGCGCATGACGCGGGCCTCGCTGTCCGAGCTCTTCGAGCGTCCATGGATGGAGGCGCTGCAGCTGAAGGGCGTTCCCCGTTCCGTCGCCGTACGCAGGCACGCCCTGCCCAACGCGGCCGGGACCATCGCCAACATCTTCGCCTTCAACATCGCCTGGCTCATCACCGGCGTCGTTGTGACCGAACGGGTCTTCGTCTATCCGGGCATCGGGCAGCTGATGGTGGACGCGGTGGCCTCCCGCGACGTGCCCGTGGTGCAGGCCTGCGCCCTGATCTTCGCCACCGTCTACATCGGCCTGAACCTTCTGGCCGACATCGTCGCCATCGCGTCCAATCCGAGGCTTCTGCATCCCCGATGACGGACCGCCCGAACATACGCCGCTCCACGGGCGCCGCGCACATCTCTCCGGTGCAGCTGGCCGCGGCGACCGTGATGTGGCTCTACGTGCTGGCCGCACTTCTGGCGCCGCTGATCGCACCCTACGGCGAGGCGGAGATCGCCGGCGAGGCCTTCGCCCCGTGGAGCGCGCGGCACTGGCTCGGCACCGACCAGCTGGGACGCGACTTCCTCTCGCGCCTGCTCTACGGGCTGCGCAACTCGCTCGCCCTGGCCGTCGTCACGACGCTGCTCTCCTTCCTCGTGGGAGGGCTGGCCGGTCTGCTGGCGGCGACCGGCGGACGCATCGTGGACACGGTCCTGTCGCGTCTGGTGGACGTCGTCATGGCCCTGCCCGCGCTGATCTTCGCGCTCATGCTGCTGACGGTGTTCGGCACCGGCGCCGTGCAACTCGTCCTCGTCATCGGCCTGCTGGACGCGACGCGGGTCTTCCGCATCGCCAGGGCGCTGGCCATGCGCGAGGCGGCCATGGACTACGTGGAGGCGGCGCGGCTGCGGGGGGAGGGACTGGCGAGGATCATGATCGCGGAGATCCTGCCCAACGTGAAGGCGCCACTGCTGGCGGAGATGGGCATGCGCTTCTCCTTCGTGTTCCTCACCGTGGCCACCCTGTCCTTTCTCGGGCTGGGCCTGCAGCCGCCTGCGGCGGATCTCGGCTCCATGGTGCGGGAGAACGCCACGCTCATCACCTATGGCGATTTCACGCCGCTCATACCGGCGGCCCTGATCGCGCTTCTGGCGATGGCCGTGAACTTCCTCATCGACGGCTGGCTGGAAGAGGAGGAGGCGGTCCATGGCGGATGACGCGCGCACGCTCGTGACGGTGCGGGACCTGGCGATCCGCCGGATTTCCGATGGCCGCGCCGTTCTGGACGGCATCGACCTGCGCATCCGGTCCGGAGAGGTGGTCGGCCTGGTGGGCGAATCCGGATCCGGCAAGACGACCCTCGGACTGGCGCTGCTGGGGCGCATCCGTCCCGGACTTGAACGCGCTCGCGGCCATGTGCGCCTGGAGGGCGAGGACCTGTTCTCCGTGCCGGCCGCCGAACTGGACGCTCTGCGCGCCGCGCGTCTGGGATATGTGGCGCAGAATGCACTGGAGGCCTTCGATCCGGCCTGGCGGCTGCTGCGGCAGACGACGGAGGCGGCGCTGCTTCACGGTCTCCTCGGCGAGAACGCCGCCACCGCGGCCGCCCTTTCCCTCTACGGAGAACTGGGGCTCCCCGAACCGCGGGAACTGGGCGGACGCTATCCCCACCAGGTGTCCGGCGGGCAGCTGCAGCGCGTCATGCTGGCCATGGCGACCCTGAACGCGCCGGACCTGATCGTCTTCGACGAACCCACCACGGCGCTGGACACGTCCACGCAGGAAACCGTGCTGGAGGCCGTCCGCGGGCTGCTGCGGGAAAGCGGAGCGGCGGCCCTGTACATCACCCACGATCTGGCGCTGGTGACGCGCATCGCGCAACGCATATGCGTCCTGCACCGGGGCCGGATCGTCGAGGACGCCCCGGCGGAGGAGATTCTCCGGCGGCCGCGGCACCCCTATACCCGGGCATTGTGGGGTGTCGCGGCGGGCGTGCGCCGCGGCCGTCCCGTCCCGGAACGGGCGCTTCTGGAGCTGCGGGGCATACGCGCGGGATACGGGAAGGGCCCCGACGTCCTGCGCGACGTCTCGCTGACGCTGGCGGAGGGACGCACGCTGGCCGTGGTCGGAGAATCGGGATCCGGCAAGACCACGCTGGGGCGCGTCATTGCCGGGCTCCTGCCGCCGCGGGCCGGGGAGATGCTGCTGGATGGCGCGCCGCTGCCGCCGCGCCTGGGGGAGCGGACGCAGGAGATGCGGCGACGGATCCAGTTCCTGCACCAGTCGGCGGACGGGGCGCTGAACCCCTCCCACGACGTGTTCACGATCCTGTCGCGGCCGCTGGCCCTGTTCCATGGACTGTCCGGCCCTCCGGCGAGGGAGCGCGCCGCGAAGCTGCTGGAGATGGTGGAGCTGCCGTCCGACATCCTGGACCGGCGCGCGGCGCGGCTCTCCGGAGGCCAGAAGCAGCGGCTCGCGCTGGCGCGCGCGCTGGCGGCGGAGCCGGATGTCCTGATCTGCGACGAGGTGACCTCGGCGCTGGATGCGGTCCTGCGCAACGGGATCCTCGAACTGCTGAACAGGATCCAGGAACGGACCGGTACGGCCATCCTGTTCATCACCCACGACCTTGCGGCGGTCCGCGCCATTGCGGACGAAGTGATCGTGATGCATGAAGGACGGGCCGTCGAGACCGGCTCCCGCGCCGACGTCCTGAAAGCGCCGCAATCGGAGCATACCCGGCGGCTGCTGGCGGCGGCAGCGCCGCCCGGCACGCCGGAACCGTCCCGGTCCATGCCCATCGGGCAATGAAACGTTAACCATGCGGTCCTAGGCTCGTCCACCCGACCGCTTCCACGAACATTCGGAATTCGCCATGAACCTGGAACAGATTCTCGTGCTCGCCCTCGTGCAGGGCATCACCGAGTTCCTGCCCATCTCATCCTCCGGCCATCTGATCCTCGTGCCGGCGCTCATGCACTGGAAGGACCAGGGGCTGATCGTCGACGTGATGGTGCACATGGGATCCTTCATGGCGGTGATCGTCTACTTCTGGCGCGACGTGGTGCAGCTCTTCTTCGGCGGACTGGAGCTGCTGCGCGGCCGCATGACGGGCCGGGCGAAACTGGCCCTCTACATCGTGCTCGCCACCATCCCGGCGGTGGTCTTCGGCCTGTTCGTGAAGAAGACGGGCCTGCAGGACGCGGTGCGCGGCCCCACCATCGTGGCCGTCAACGCCATCCTGTTCGGCATCGTGATGTACGTGGCCGACCGTTTCTCGCGCCAGAGCCGCAGCGTGGAGAACATGGACCTGAAATCCGCCCTGATCATCGGCGTGGCGCAGGCGGTGGCCATCATTCCGGGCACCTCGCGATCCGGCATCACCATGGCCGCCGGGCGGTTTCTCAATCTCACCCGGCACGAGGCGGCCCGCTTCTCCTTCCTCGTCGGCATCCCGGCCATCGCCGGTGCCGGTGTTCTGGTGCTGGGCGACGCCATCGCCAGCGGGGAGAGCATCTCCACCGATGCCGTCCTCACCGGCGCACTCACCTTCCTGGTGGCGCTGGGGGCCATCGCCTTCCTGATGCGGGTCATCACGAAGGTGGGGCTGGTGCCCTTCGTCATCTACCGGTTCCTGCTCGCCGGCGTCCTGTTCTGGCTGATATGGACGGGATATTTCGGCCCCGTCGGCTGAACCGCGTCACAGACGCCTCACCTGTCCAGCACCGCCCGGATCTCCACCAGATTGGCCCGCGCCCTGAGGGCGTAGAAGCCGATGGCCGTCAGGTGGGAGGGAAACAGGAGGCCGTCCTCCGCTCCGTTGGAGACGATCCACGGATCCAGGCCGATGGCCGTCTTCAGATGGTCGTGCATGTTGTCCCAGATGTCGCCGACGTTGCGCGAGGAGACGACACCGGAAAAATCGGCCCGCGCGGCGTTCAGAATGCCGTAGTAGCCGTACAGCTGTCCCAGGGTGTACCAGAAGGTGTCGTCGGCCCGGAAGTCGAACCATCCGGCATCCGAGGCCTCCGCGCGATCCCGGAGCCGGGCCGTGGTGGAGCCGATGTCCTTGGCCACCCGGTCGAGGAACTGGAGCAGATTGTCGGCGCGGGCGTCGAACACCGCCTCGCATTTCTCCAGCCGGTCGTTGAAGCGCTTCAGCAGCTTGATGGCCCGCTTGTAGTCGGCGGTGGCGGGGGTCGTCGGGCCGAACGGCAGCCGGGCGTCGAAGGGATTGAACACCCAGCGGTAGGGATCCACCTGCACCGCCGCCCGCGCCGCGTTGAGGTCGGCGTCGCGCCGCGAGGTGCCACGCACCCGGCCAAGGGTGTCGGCCAGCTCGATGGTGGTGATGTTGACCGCCTGCATGACGCCGCGCTGGAAGGCGGCCTTGTTGTCGAAGAAGGGCGTGTAGCTCCACGGTATGCCGAAGAGGCCCGCCTTGTAGACCGGCGACGAGGAAAGCCATCTGTTGCGGTTGATGTTGAAGTCCACGAGGTCGGCGGCGACCGCCACGATGGCGGAGCGTCCGCAGGTCCTCTCCCCGTCCGGGGCGCTCTCCGCCGCGGTCTCCCCGACCGGTTTCAGGCGGTTTTCACCGATCAGCCGCGCAGCGTATTCGGGGTCGAAGTCGCGGATCCACGCGGCATGCCAGGCGAGCCAGATCCACGAAGCCACGAAGGGGGCGACGATCAGAAGGATGAGAATGCGGATGACCAGCGAGCGGCGCCGGAGGAAATCCGCCAGGAAACGGAACGGCCGCAGAAACCATCCCGACAGCAGGATCCACAGTGCCCGCAGGCGCTCCCCCATGCCGCGGCCGGTGGCCTGCGCCCCCGCACGGCGGTTCGCGCGACGGGCCTGCCATTCCTCGATGCGGCGCTTCATGCGGTCCTTGAGACTTTCGGCCATGGATCGAGCCCCCTTTCATTCGTCTTTCCGGAACAGACTTGGGGGCTGACCGGCCCGGAAACAAGGGTCAGCCCAGACGGCCCTCCAGCGCGTCGCGGATCATGCGGCGGGTTTCCCCGATGCCGTAGAGCGCCACGAAGGACCCGAAACGCGGGCCCTGCGGCTGGCCGAGCAGCACCTCGTAGAGCGCCCGGAACCAGTCGCGCAGCGGTTCGAAACCATGCGTCTTGCCCACCTCGTAGACCACGTTCTGGATGGCCTCCGCATCGGCGTCCTCCGGAAGCTCCGCAAGCCGCGTCTCCAGATCCTCCAGGGCCGCCCGCTCCTTCTCGGTGGGGGGGCGGAACCGCTTGGAGGGTTTCACGAAGTCCTCGTAGTAGTTGATGGCGAACTCCACCAGACGGTCCACCTCCGGGTGGGTCTCCGGCGACGCCCC
This sequence comes from uncultured Rhizobiaceae bacterium, assembly GCA_964430935.1. GTDB lineage: Bacteria > Pseudomonadota > Alphaproteobacteria > Rhizobiales > Aestuariivirgaceae > Thermopetrobacter. The sequence goes on along the minus strand of CAYSHK010000057.1, from coordinate 43,886 downwards.
CGGGGCGTAGCGGCGGATGAAGCCCCACAGGATCTCCTTGTCCTCCGAATGGGAGGCGGAAACCAGATTGAGCAGCAGCGCGAAAGTGATCGGCATGTCCACCGCCGGGGGCTCGCCGCGGTGGATGTGCCAGACGGGATTGGTCAGCTTCTGCCCGACATCCTGCTCCGGATACTTGCGCAAATGGGCGTAGTAGTCGTCCACGTTCTGCGGAATGACATCGAAATACAGCCTCTTGGCCGCTTTCGGCTTGTTGAACATGAACAGCTGCAAGGATTCCGAAGTGCCATAGCGCAGCCATTCCTCGATGGTCAGGCCGTTGCCCTTGGACTTGGAGATCTTCTGTCCATTCTCGTCGAGAAACAGCTCGTAGATGAAGCTTTCCGGAGGCGTTCCGCCAAGAACACGGCAGATCCTCTGCCCCACCTTCACCGAATCTATGAGATCCTTTCCGGCCATCTCGTAGTCCACGCCGAGCGCATACCAGCGCATGGCCCAGTCCGGCTTCCACTGCAGCTTGCAGTGACCTCCGGTGACCGGCGTCTCGTAGGCCTTCCCGGTTTCCGGATCGCGCCAGACGATGGTGCCGGCGTCGAGCTTCACCTCCTCCACCGGAACCTGCATGACGATGCCGGTCTCCGGATGGATGGGCAGGAACGGCGAGTAGGTCCTCCGCCGCTCCTCGCGGAGGGTGGGCAGCATGATGGCCATCACCTCGTCGAACTTCTCCAGCATGCGCAGCAACGCGTCGTCGAAACGGCCGGAGGTGTAGTATTCGGTGGACGAGGCGAACTCGTAATCGAAGCCGAAACGGTCCAGAAAGGCGCGCAGACGGGCGTTGTTGTGCGCCCCGAAGCTCTCGTGGGTTCCGAAGGGGTCCGGCACCTTCGTCAGCGGCTTGCCGAGATTCGCCTCCAGCAGCTCCGGATTGGGCACGTTGTCCGGCACCTTGCGCAGGGCGTCCATGTCGTCCGAAAAGCAGACGAGCCGCGTCTTCACGTCGGCGAGCGTTTCCAGCGCGTGGCGCACCATCTGGGTGCGGGCCACCTCGCCGAAGGTGCCGATGTGCGGCAGGCCCGACGGACCGTAGCCCGTCTCGAACAGGACCGGACGGTCCGCGTCGCGGTCCTTCCTCCGCTCCAGACGCTGCAGGATGCGGCGCGCCTCCTGGAAGGGCCAGGCCTTGGAGTTTTCCGCCTCGCGGCGGATTTCGGGGTCAACCTTGCTGGTCATGTGTCCTCGGAATTCCGGAAGTTCGTGCACGGTCTCGCTGCAAAGCTCTAGGAGGGGCCGCGCGAAAGATCAAGCTCCATGCGCGCTTGCGCGCCGCGGGGCCGCTGTTATGGTGAAGCGATGGGCAGCATCGAAGATTCGCCGAATCCCCTGCGAACGTATCGCGAGGCGCTTTCCGCCGTGCCCGCCATCGCGGACGATGGAGGACGGATCCGCATCTCCGAGGACGGCACGACCTCCGTCACGGACGCCCGGAGCGCCCTGCCGAGGCTGGACGAACGTCCGCATCTGCTCTGCCATGCGGTGCTCCTGGGCAGCCGTCTCGCCCTGATGGCCGGCCGGCGGCGCGCCGGCGCGGAACAGGCGGTCCGGCATTTCGATCTGGCGGAGCTTTTCGCCTTCGCCATGCCGGCGGTCGGCGCATCCCCCCTGCCCTCCGCCATGGGCGCCGCGCTGGGCCTCGGGATATCCGACACCGACCCGGAGGATCTGCGCGAACTGGCCGCCGCCCTGCTCGCCCATATCGCCTCCGCCGATCTGCACGCGCCGCGGCAGGCCCTGGAGCTCGCGGTCTTTCTGCAGGGCGCGCGCTGGCCGTGGGCGGGGCTCGTTCTGAAGGCCCTGGAGGCCGGACACGGGCTCACCCCGGCGGGCTACCAGAGAACGGGTCTGGAGATCTGGGAGCACCTGCCGGAATGGGAGGAGACGGGACCGCAGCCTCCGCCCGGCTCGCAGCCGGTGGGGGGCGACGAGGCGCGCAGCGAACTGCAGCGCATACTGGGACCGGAGAGCGAAAGACGGGAGGCGCAGATGCGCTACGCCGCGGAGGTCGCCCGCGCCTTCGCGCCGCGCCCCTCGGAGACGGTGAACAACGTTCTGTTGGCGGAGGCCGGAACGGGGCTGGGCAAGACGCTGGGCTATCTCGCGCCGGCGACGGTCTGGGCACGGCGCAATGCGGGGGCCGTCTGGATTTCCACCTACACGAAGAACCTGCAGCGCCAGCTCAGGGAGGAAACGCGGCGCATATGGCCCGATCCCGCCGCGCACCGCCGCCGGGTGGCGGTACGCAAGGGGCGCGAGAACTACATGTGCCTGCTCAACGCGCAGGAACGCTTCGCCTCGTTCTCCGCCAGCACGCCGCGCGGCGCCGCTCTGGCCGCGCTGGTGGCCCGCTGGGCGCTGGCATCCTCCGACGGGGACATGGTGGGGGGCGACTTCCCCGCCTGGCTGATGGGCCTGCTGGTGGACGGCCATTCCGCGGCCGCCCAGCTGACGCCCATGTCGCTCGGCCTCACGGACCGGCGCGGCGAATGCTCCTACGCCGCCTGTCCGCATTTCCGGAAATGCTTCATCGAGAAGGCCCGCGTGCGCGGCCAGCGCGCCGACATCGTGATCGCCAACCATGCCGTGGTGCTCACCCAGGCCGCCGCCGACCTGATGCTGGGCGAGAGGACCGGAGAGGGCGGAACGGGCGAAACGGAATTCACGCGCATCGTCTTCGACGAGGGACACCATCTCTTCGAGGCGGCGGACTCCTCCTTCTCCGGCCATCTCACCGGCGTGGAGATGGCGGAACTCCGCCGCTGGATCCGAGGACCGGAGGAACGGCGGCGCAGAGGCCGCGCACTGCGGGAACGCCTTGGCGACCTGCTGGAGGGGCTCCGCGACGGCACCGCCCCGCTGAAGTCCGTGGAGGCGGCGGCATCATGTCTGCCGGCGGCCGGCTGGCGGCGGCGCATCGCGGAAGGGACTCCCCGCGGGGTGGCGGAGGTCTTTCTGCACCTGGCGCGCGGGCACGTGCTGGCGCGGGCGCCGGCGAACAGGGCGGGGACGGAAATCGAGGCGGAGTGCCATCCGCCCGACCCGGCCCTCGTGGAAGCGGCGGAACGGCTGGAGGCCGAACTGGGGGAACTGCGGGCGGCCATGGGACGACTGGCGGCCGCCCTGCTGCGCCGTCTGCACGAGGAGGCGAAGGATCTCACGGGCTCCGAACGCAACCGGCTGGAATCCCTGGCACGCTCCCTGCGGCGGCGCGGCGAGCTGATGCTCGGCGGATGGCGGGCCATGCTCCGCCGCCTCATGGCCGAAGCGGAGGAGGACGCACAGGACGGCCGTTTCGTCGAATGGTTCTCGATCCAGTACGCGCACGGCCAGGAATTCGACACCGGACTGCATTCGCACTGGGTGGACCCCACCGTGCCGCTGGCCGAATGCGTGCTGGGGGTGGCGGACACGGTGGTCGTGACCTCCGCGACGCTGCGCGACCGGCGGCCGGACATGCCCGACGACTGGCAAAGCGCGGAGATGCGCACCGGAGCTTCGCATCTGCCCTGGCCGGTGCGGCGGGTGTCCTTCCGCTCGCCCTTCGACTACGCGCGCAACGCCCGCATCCTGCTGGTCAACGATCTGGGACGCGAGGACATGGACCAGCTGGCGGCGGCGTTCCGCGAGCTGTTCCTCGCCGCCGGCGGCGGAGCGCTGGGCCTGTTCACGGCGATATCGCGCCTGCGGGCGGTGCACGGACGCATCATGGGGCCGCTGGCGCGGAACGGAATCCCGCTCCACGCCCAGCATGTGGATCCCATGGACACCGGCTCGCTGGTGGACCTGTTCCGCCAGCAGGAGGATTCCTGCCTGCTCGGAACGGACGCCGTGCGCGACGGGGTGGACGTGCCCGGCCGCTCGCTGCGCCTGATGGTGATGGACCGCGTGCCCTGGCCGCGGCCGACCATCCTGGAGCGGGCCCGGAGGCAGGCCTTCGGCGGGCAGGCCTGGACGGACATGATGGTGCGTCTGAAACTGCGGCAGGCCTTCGGCCGACTCGTCCGCACGCAGCATGATCGGGGTGTCTTCGTGATGCTGGATTCGCGGCTGGCCAGCCGGTTCCTGACCGCCTTCCCGGAGAACGCGCCGGTGCTTCGGGTCGGACTGGCGGAGGCGGTCCGCGAGACGGCCCGCTTCCTGCGGGCCGGCGGGGACCGGCCGTGACGGCCCGCCGGAGACGCCCCGACGATCCGTGAGATGCTGCGGCAAAAACCCGCTTCTCGTTGACTTGGACCCGTCATGCCCGTATAAGCCGCTGCAACAGATCCAAGGGGCCCGACGGGCCCGGCGCGAACTGCCACGGGCCGCCGCGAAGCTGGGCGGGGGTGGCAGGGCGTGTCTTTTCATGTTTCGGACAGCCTTTTACGGAGAACACGACAATGAAGCGCACCTATCAGCCCTCGCGCCTCGTCCGCAAGCGCCGTCACGGTTTCCGTGCCCGCATGGCCACCCGCGGCGGACGCGCCGTCATCCGCCGCCGCCGCGCCAAGGGTCGCGCCCGTCTGAGCGCCTGACGCGCACCGGAAGGGCGGCCGGAGGCCCCCTTCCCTCCGTGCCGCGGGACGGGAGGCGCAGATGGGCGGAAACGGACATCCGGAACCCGGAGAGATCCGCCCCCGCAAGCTCCGCAGGCGGCACGAATTTCTCGCGGCGGCGCGGGGTACCTTCCGGGCCATGCCGCACGTGGTGGTGCAGATGCGCAGGCGGGACGACGACGGTCCGCCGGGCGTCGGCTTCACCACCACGAAACGCATCGGCGGGGCGGTCGTCCGCAACAGGGCCCGGCGCAGGATGCGCGAGGTCGTGCGGCAGCTCCCCGAGGGGCTCCTGCGGAGGGGGCACGACTACGTGTTCATCGCCCGCGAGGGCACGGCCGTCTGCCCGTACCGGGAGCTGGCCGGACAGATCGAGCGGGCGGTGAAGAAACTCAACGCCGGCAAGGGATACGCGGCCCGTCCGCGCCCGCGCCGGAAAGGCCCGCGGAAGGGCGGATGAAACCGGACATGGAGACGGCACGCCCGCACATTCCCCCGAAGGACGCCACATAAGCAGACATCCGGACACGCCGGCGGGAGACGCCGGTACGCATCCGGGCATGACAGGAAGGGCTTCGACCAGGCCATGAGCGGCGACAACAGAAATCTCATCATTGCCATCGTGCTGTCCGTGGCGATCATGTTCGGCTGGCAGTTCTTCTTCGCGCCCCAGCCGAAGAAGCCGCAGCCGGCTCCGCAGCAGACCGCGCAGACGACGCCCGCCGCGCCCTCTCCCGACGCGACATTGCCCGCCGCGCCGGCGGGCAGGGCGGGAACGCCGCAGGCTCCGGGCACGCCGCAGGCCTTCCGGCCCCGCGACATGGTGGTGGCCGAGACGCCGCGCGTGGAGATCGACACCCCCTCGCTGGCGGGCTCCATCAATCTGAAGGGCGGCCGGCTCGACGATCTGAAGCTGAAGAAGTACCGCGAGACGGTCGAGCCGGACAGTCCGATCATCACCCTGCTGTCCCCGACGGGTGCGAAGGACGCGTATTTCTCCGAGACCGGCTGGGTCGCGGCGGCGGGGACGCCGGTGAAGGTGCCGGGACCGGACACCGTGTGGAAGGCGCCCGGAGGGGCGAAGCTGACGGTCGGGCAGCCGGTGACCATCGAATGGGACAACGGCGAGGGTCTGATCTTCCGCCGCACCTTCTCGGTGGACGAGAACTACATGTTCACCGTCACCCAGAGCGTCGAGAACACCTCGGGCAAGCCGGTGACGCTGTATCCCTTCGCCCGCGTGCAACGGCACGGCATCCCGAAGACGCAGGGATTCTTCGTCCTGCACGAGGGGCTGATCGGCGTGCTCGGCGACGACCTGCACGAGGTGAAGTACAAGGATCTTATGGAGGCCGACGCGAAGCCCGAGGAGGCGGATTCGCGGGGCGGATGGCTCGGCATCACCGACAAGTACTGGGCGGTGACGGTCGTTCCGGCCAGTCAGGACGAGGCCATCCACGGCCGGTTCTTCCATACGAAATCCGGCGCGACGGACATCTTCCAGTCCGACTACCTGTCGAAGGACGGCATCACCGTGGCGCCGGGCGCGAAGGCGGAGAACAGCACGCTGATCTTCGCCGGCGCGAAGGTCGTGAAGCTGATCGACGCATACGCGCAGCAGCACGGAATCAAGAAATTCGATCTGCTCATCGACTGGGGCTGGTTCTACTTCATCACCAAGCCCATGTTCTTCCTGCTGCACTGGCTGTACAACCTGCTCGGCAACTACGGCTTCGCCATCCTGGCGGCGACGCTGGTCATCAAGCTCGTCCTGTTCCCGCTGTCGAACAAGTCCTACGCCTCCATGGCGAAGATGAAGCAGCTGCAGCCGGAACTGGAGCGCATCAAGCAGCTCCACAAGGACGACCGGATGAAGCAGCAGCAGGCGATGATGGACCTGTACCGCAAGCACAAGGTCTCGCCCATGGCCGGCTGTCTGCCGATGCTGGTGCAGATCCCGATCTTCTTCGCCCTGTACAAGGTGCTCTTCGTGACCATCGAGATGCGTCACGCGCCCTTCATCCTCTGGATCCGGGACCTCTCCGCGCCGGACCCCACCTCGATCTTCAACCTCTTCGGCCTCATCCCGTGGGATCCGCCGCAGTTCCTGATGATCGGCGTGCTGCCCCTGCTCATGGGCATCACCATGTGGGTGCAGATGCGTCTCAATCCGGCGCCGCCGGATCCCGTCCAGGCGCAGCTGTTCAACTGGATGCCGGTCATCTTCACCTTCATGCTGGCCAGCTTCCCGGCGGGACTGGTCCTCTACTGGGCATGGAACAACTTCCTGTCCATCATCCAGCAGGCCTACATCATGAAGAAGCACGGCGCGGAGATACATCTGTGGCAGAACATAAGGGACAGCCTGAACTTCCTGAAGAAGAAGCCGGGCAAGAGCTGAAACGCAGATTCCTGGAGGAGGGGGCGGCACGATCCGCCCCCCTTTCGGCTCTGGACGAGGCGGAGCGCGAACGGGCGCTGGCGGCGGGGCGCGAACTGTTCAAGCGTCCCCCGGTGTTCCTGCGCGGCGTCGCGAGCCTCTCCGCCCTGCCGGAACCGCACGATGTGGAGATCGCCTTCGCCGGGCGCTCCAACGTCGGAAAGTCCTCCCTCATCAACGCCCTCTTCGGCCGGAAGGACGTGGCGCGCACCTCCAACACGCCGGGGCGCACGCGGGAGCTGAACTACTTCGCCCTCGCCGATGGCCGGATGGCCCTGGTGGACATGCCCGGATACGGATACGCCAAGGCGCCGAAATCACTGGTGAAGAAATGGCAGCGGCTCGTGCGCGATTTCCTGCGCGGCAGGCAGCCGCTGCGGCGGGTGTTCATCCTCGTGGACGCCCGCCACGGGCTGAAGCCCCATGATCTGGAGGCCATGGACCTGCTCGACGAGGCGGCGGTGAACTACCAGGTGGTGGTCACCAAGGCGGACAAGGCGAAGGCCGCGGCCCTGGAGAAGCTGCTGCGCGACATGCGCCGCAGACTGGAGCGCAGACCCGCCGCGCATCCGGAGATCCACGTCACCTCGGCACGCAAGAAGCAGGGGCTGGAGGAGCTGCGCGCGGCCATCGCCGGACTGCTGGAGGAGGGGCGGGGCGGCCGGTCCGTCTGACGCCGGCGGATGGAGCCGACAGCATTCCGCCATGTGCAAGGAAACCTTTGCCACTTTGCGGCTTTTTCATTTGGTCGCGCGCGCGCAGGCGCTAAACTGGCCACCATGAACGAGATGCCGGAACAGCCGGACATGCGCACCGCGCAGCAGGACGCGGCGGCGGGGGAGGAGGTCGTGCCCTCCTCTCCCCTGCGTCCGTTCGCGCGCCTGCTGCTCGCCGTCCTTCTGCTCGCCGGGGCGATCGCAGGATGGCGATACATGATGGCCACCGCGCCGACGCATGCGCCGCGGCCGGCGAAGGAGGCCGTGGAGCCGGTGCGGGTGACGACCGTGGAACTGCGGGACGTGCGGCCCGTATGGACGCTCTACGGACAGGTGGTTCCGGCACGCAGCGCACAGCTGCGCTTCCCCCTCTCCGGCCGTGTCGCGTGGAAGGCGGAAGGGCTGAAGGAGGGCGCCCCCGTCGAGGCCGGGCAGGTTCTGGCGCGGCTCGAGGATCTGCCGCAGCGGGCCGCCGTGCGCGAGGCCGAGGCCACCCTCGACGAGGCGCGGGCGCGGCTGGACGAGATGCGGGCGCAGCTCGAGCTGGAGGAAATCGCGGAAAGGAACGCCCGCGAACAGCTGGACATCGCGCTGCGGGATCTGCGGCGGGCGCGGACGCTGAACCGGCGCGGCACCCTTTCCGACGCGGCATTGGACGAACGGCGGCTCGCCGCATCGCAGAAGCGGCTGGCCCATGCCCAGCGCGTCTCCAACGTGAAGGCGCTCAAGGCGCGGATCGCGCAGCAGGAGGCCACGCTGAAGCGTCTGGAATGGGCGCTCAAGCGGGCGCGGAAGAACCTCGGGGACACCGTGCTCACGGCTCCCTTCTCCGGCACGGCATCGGCCGTGGCCTTCGAGACGGGCCAGCAGGTGGGGCCGGCGGACAGGCTGCTGACGGTCGTCTCCTCCGAGCCGCCGGAGATCCGTTTCGCGCTGTCCGAGCGGCAATACGGCGCGCTGCGCAGCGCCGGGGAGAAGCTCGAGGGCCGGAAGGTCCGCGTGATCTGGAGGACGGCGTCCGGACCGCTGGAGATCGCGGCCACGGTGCGGCGCGTGGCGCCGGAAGTGGCCGCCGGCAAGGGGGTGGTCCATCTCTACGCGGTGCCGGATGATCCGCGGAAGGCGCGGTGGCTGAAGTCGGGCACCTTCGTGGAGGTGAAACTGCCCGGGCCGCTGGAGCGCGACGCCGCCCTGCTGCCGGAACAGGCCGTCTACGACGGCGCGCGCGTCTATGCCGTCGTCGAGGGACGGCTCAGGGCGCTGCCGGTGCGGCTTGTCGGACATGCCGGGGACAGGGCCGTGGTCGCCGGTCTCGGGGGCGGCGAGAAGGTGGTCGTCAACCGCATGGCCGATCCGGTGGAGGGCCGCAAGGCGAAGGTGCTGCCATGACGACCCCGGTGCCGCACGGACTGTCGCCGTTCGCCGCGCTGGTGCGCTTCTTCGTGCATCACCGCACCGCGGCGAACCTGCTGCTGGCCGTTCTGGTGATGGCCGGTCTGCTGGCCCTGCAGCGACTGAACACCCAGTTCTTCCCCACCATAGACATCCCGCGCATATCGGTGCGCGTCACCTGGGCGGGCGCCACGCCGGCGGACATGGAAAAGATGGTGATCCGCAACCTGGAACCGGCTCTGCGGTCGGTGAACGGCCTGGAGGACTTCTACGGCGTGGCCCGCGAGGGATCGGCCTACATATCCCTGACCTTCCGGCAGGGCACGGACATGGACCGGGCGCTTTCCGAGGTGGAAAAGGCCGTGGACGGCGTGACCACCCTGCCCGAGGATGCCGATCCTCCCGTGGTACAGCAGGTGACCCGCTACGAGCTGGTGGGACGGCTGCTGATCACCGGCCCCTACGACGAACGCACCCTGAAGCGGTATGCGCGGCGGATCCGCGACGGCCTGCTGGACGCGGGCATAGAGCGGGTGACCTATTCCGGCGCGCGGGGCGAGGAGATCGTCATATCGGTGCCGCAGTCGGAGCTGGTCCGGCTCGACCTGGACGTGGCCCGCCTGGCGGCCAGGGTGCGCGCGGAGACCGCCGACACGCCCGCCGGCAACATCACGGGCGGTCTGGACAAGACCGTCCACGGCGCGGCCCGGCAGCGCACCGCCGACGACATCGGGCGGATCGTCGCCCGTTCCGGCCCCGAGGGGGAGCGCACGCGGCTGTCCGACATCGCGCAGATCCGCGAGGGCTTCGATCCCGACCAGGAACGCGGCTACGCGGGGGGGCGGCCGGCCATCCGCCTGAACATCTGGCGCACGCCGGGCGCCGACACGCTGAAGACCGCCGCCATCCTCAAGACATACGTGGCGAAGGTCCGGCCGACCCTGCCGAAGGACCTGAAGGTCGTTCTGTTCGACGTCCGGGCCAACTATCTGAAGGACCGCATCTGGCTCCTGATCGAGAACGGACTGCAGGGACTGGCGCTGGTCCTGGTCATTCTCTTCGTCTTCCTGAACGGCCGTATCGCCTTCTGGGTGGCCGCCGGCATTCCGGTGTCCATGATGGCCGCCGTCACGATCATGTGGATGAGCGGACAGACCATCAACATGGTGTCCCTGTTCGCCATGATCCTGACGCTCGGCATCATCGTGGACGACGCGATCGTCGTCGGCGAGCACACGGAGACCCTGCGGGCGGGCGGCCTGCCGCCCGACATTGCGGCGGAACAGGGAGCCCTGCGCATGCTGGCGCCGGTGACCGCGGCGACACTGACCACCATAGCCGCCTTCCTGCCGCTGTTCTTCTTCCAGGGGCGCATAGGCTCGATCATCATCGCCCTGCCGCTCGTGGTCATCTCGGTGCTCCTGGCCTCCCTGGTGGAATGCTTCCTGATCCTGCCCGCGCATCTGCGCCACGCGCTGCGCAACAGCGGCGGCCCCGGCCGGTTCAGGAAGGCATTCGACACGGCGTTCGGCCGCTTCCGCGACGGCCCCTTCTCGCGCCTCGCCGCTCTGGCCTACGACTGGCGGTACGCCACATGGGCGCTGATGATCGCGGCCCTGGTGCTGGCCATCGCCCTGCCCGTCTCGGGGCGCATGCGCTTCAATTTCTTCCCCTCCCCGGAATCGGAGCACGTCTCCGCCTACATCGTGATGGCCGCCGGCACGCCGGAGAAGGAGACGCTGAAGGCCGTCTCCCGCATCGAGCAGGCCCTGCGGAAGGTGGAGCGGGAGCTGGGCGGCGGCGAAAGGCTGATCGTGACCACCTTCGTGCGGGTGGGCAAGATGGGCTACTCGAACGGCGACCATCTCGCGCAGCTGGACGTGCAGCTGACCAATTCCGAGGCCCGCAGCGTGCGTACCAGCACCCTGCTGCGCGCCTGGCGGAAGGCCATGCCGACCATACCCGGAGTGGAGCGCATATCCTTCGGACGGCGGCACATGGCCAGCTCGCCCAAGGACCTGGAGATCGAGCTCAAGGGGGACGACCCCTTCGTGCTGAAACGGGCGGCCGGAGAGATCGCGGACATCCTCCGCCGCATCAAGGGCGTTTCGGCGGTCGAGGACGACCTGCCCTACGGCAAGCTCGACGTGCGCATCCGCCTGACGCCGCGGGCGCAGGCGCTGGGCTTCGATCTCGACGAGGTGAGCCGGCAGGTCAGAGCCGCCCTGCGCGGCGTCACGGCGCGGCGCTTCGCCCGCGATCTCGAGGAGGTGGCGGTGCGCGTGCGGCGGGCCGGGAAGGTGGCGGGCATGGCCGATCTGCACAACGTCCACGTCCGCTCCGCGACGGGCGTGTGGCTGCCCCTGTCCGACGTGGCGGAGCTGACGGAGGAGCCCGGCTTCTCGGTGATCTACCGGCGCGACGGCAAGGCGACGCTCACCGTCTCCGGCGACATCGACCTCAACGTCACCTCCATCGCGGAGGCGCAGAAGGCGCTCGAGGCCTCCGAACTCTCCGCCATCCTCTCGAAATACGGCATCACGGCCGACATCGCCGGAGGAGCCGAGGAGCAACGCAAGTCCCTCGGCGACCTGAAGACGGGAACACTGGTCGCGCTGGCGCTCATCTACATCATTCTCGCCTGGGTCTTCGGCAGCTATTCCCGCCCCTTCGTCATCATGACCATCATTCCATTCGGGGCCACGGGCGCCATCATCGGCCACTGGCTGATGGGATATTCGCTGACCATCCTCTCGCTGATCGGCCTGCTGGGACTGTCGGGGATCATCATCAACGATTCGATCATCCTGGTGGCCCGGGCAGTGGAACGGCTGGAGAGCGGGGAGAGCATGCGGCAGGCGGCGGTGGGCGCCGCACGCGACAGGCTGCGGGCCGTGCTGCTGACCTCGCTGACCACCGTCGGCGGCCTTCTGCCGCTGATGTTCGAGAAATCCCTTCAGGCGCAGTTCCTGCTGCCCATGGCCATCACCATCGTCTTCGGACTGGCCGGAGCCACCGTGCTGGTGCTGCTGCTCGTACCCGCGACGCTGGGAATCCGGGACGACATCGCCCGGCTGCTGCGCCCCCTGAAACACCTCGTGACGACCTGAAAACTTTTTTCGCATTTTTCATGTTCAGGGCCTTGCCACGGAGGGGCTTTCACACTATTTAAGGGCCCGGACGGCGCCTGGCGGGGCGGAAGAGCCACGACGCGGCGGCCGGAACCGGATGGGGCCATAGCTCAGTTGGGAGAGCGCCTGAATGGCATTCAGGAGGTCGGCGGTTCGATTCCGCCTGGCTCCACCAGATCCTCCAACGGTTCGGAGAGCTCCGCAGGAATGCGGGGCTTTTTTCATGCCGGATCTTCCATCCGACAATTCCCGAAAAACGAAAGGGAGACGCCCCGGCCCGGAGGCGTCTCCCCTTCCGAATCTCGTCTGTCGGCTATCGCCGGGCCGATCAGAACAGCTTGGCGCGGAACTCGGCAAGCGCCTTCTTCAGCTCGTCGAAGAAGCCCTTGCCGTACTTGCCGCCCTTCGTCTTCTCGGCGATCCTGTCGAGCTGCTCGTAGAAGGGCTTGAAGTCGCCCTCCTTGCCGTAGCCCAGGGCCTCGGCGAACTGCAGTTCGGTGCGGGCCGCCTTCAGGATGCCGTCCAGCTCCTTCTGCTCGGCCTCGCTGCGCTTCTCCTTCTCCGCCAGAACCTCGGCGCGCTGCAGCATCTGCTCCACCCTCAGAATGGGCAGCGGAACGATGTGGCGGGTGATGACCAGCGTGTTCAGCGCCGCCACGAGCGCGGCCTTCGCCTCCTTCACCTTGCCCTGCTCGATGAGCGGCACCACCGCCTTGATGGCGTCGGGATAGGTTGCCAGCGGAATGTTCACGACCTCGATGACGATTTCGCTGGCGAGACCGGAAACCAGCGCGCGGGCGTCCTGCACGCGGCCCTTCTTCAGCAGCCTGACGGCCTCGTCCACCGCCTTGCGGACGGATTTCACGTCGGCATAGATGTCGAGCGTCTGGGTGGTCACGTCGACCGGAGCGAGCGCCAGATCGGGGGCGCGCGCCAGAACGATCTCCAGTTTGCCGACCACCTTCTCCAGGGCCGCGAGGGCCGCCGCCTTGTCGCCCTTGTCGAGGGCCGCTATCGCATTCTGCGTCTCACGCAACGCGGCGACAGCCTCCTTCAGAATCTTCTGCCGCTCGAGATCGGCCTTCTCCGCCCCCTTCTTCCGGGCCTTGCTCTCCACCGCCTTGCGGGCCGCGCCACCGGTCTTCCCAGTGGTCTTCCCCTTCTCCGCGGCCATCTGCCCGGCGGCGGGCGCACCCTTGTCCGCGGCCTTGTCCCCTCCGGCCGCGGCCGGCGTGGCGATCACGGCCGCAAGCGCCAGAAGCGCCGGGGCCAGCATGGCTTTCATCGTCCCTTTCTTCATCATCGCATCAACTCCTCTCTTTGAAACGGTCCTCCCGGAACGGGCACGCAGCTTCCCCTCCGCGAAAGAGCCTTCCGCCCCTTCGCGTCGTCACGCATGAGTTCCGGAAAATACGGTGGGTCTTCCTCCCGCCACCCATTCACATGGAAAGCGGAAGGGCGAAATAAAAGGGCCGGACCGCCCTCCAGATGATTAAAAGTCGTTAAGGATCATATTCCCATCACGGATTGTCCGCCCCCTGCATGTGGCGGGTGTTGTCCATGATCTGCTTGCGGATCGCGGCTCCGCTCCACCCCGAGCGCAGGTCCGTCTCGCCCACCAGATCGCGGCGGATCTCCGCCGTCAGGCGGGCCAGCGCCTCGTTCACCTGCACGATTTCGCCCTCCGTGTAGCGGGCGTCCTCCGAGGCGGTGTTGAGCACCTCCAGGAACCGTTCGTACTCCTTGAGCACGTCCGGCGCGGCGACGATGGCCAGCTTGTGCGTGAGAAACTGCAGACGCAGCCGGTCCTCCGGTTTCATGCCGCCGGAGGCGAGCAGATGCTCCATGTGGTCCAGCAGGCGGGTGTAGGTGTCCACCTTCAGGTCGGCGAACTTGATGGACCATTCCTTCTCCAGCTCCACCTCGGTCTGCTTGTTGAGAAGCAGGGCGGTGATGAGGACCGTGGCCACGATGCCGAGAATGACCAGGAGCACCTCCTGCGTGAAGGGCCAGGGACTGGCGACCTCGTAGGCCTCGCGCAGCCACAGATAGCCGCCCACCACCAGCAGGACCGAAAGGGCCAGATAGACGATGTTCTGCCTGCGCAACTGTCCGAGTCGTCCCCTGCCCGTCATGGCGGCTCCCTTTCCGAAAAAGCGGTCCCGATGGGGGATTCTTTGCACAATGCGGCGCCGGAGGCTATGGCCAACCCGCGTCCCTTGCGCCATATAGGAACGCATGACCGAGAAGACTTCCGACACCTCCGGCGCGAACGGACGGCCCGTGGGACCGGGAGACCACGTCTGGCTGGTCGACGGCTCCGGCTTCATCTTCCGCGCCTACCATGCGCTGCCCCCCCTGACCCGGAAATCCGACGGGCTGCCGGTGGGGGCCGTGCACGGCTTCGCCGCCATGCTGCACAAGCTGCTGACCAGCATGAACGAAGGCAAGCGGCCCACGCATCTGGCCGTCGTCTTCGATGCCGGGCGCGAGACGTTCCGCAACGGGATCTACCCGGAATACAAGGCCAACAGGCCGGAACCGCCGGAGGATCTGGTGCCGCAGTTCGAGCTGATCCGCAAGGTGACGGAGGCCTTCGGCGTGCCGGCGGTGGAGCTGGAGAACTACGAGGCCGACGATCTCATCGCCACCTACGCCCGCATGGCCAGGGAAGCGGGCGCCACGGTGCACATCGTCTCGTCCGACAAGGACCTGATGCAGCTGCTCGGCGACGGCGTGACCCTCTACGACGCCATGAAGGACCGCGAGCAGGGGGCGGAGGATGTGATGAAGAAGTTCGGCGTCACGCCGGACAAGGTGACCGACGTTCAGGCGCTGGCCGGGGATTCCATCGACAACATTCCGGGGGTTCCGGGGATCGGCGTGAAGACCGCCGCGCAGCTCATCAACGAGTACGGCGATCTGGAGAACCTGCTGGCCCATGCGGAGGAGATCCGCCAGCCGAAGCGGCGGGAGCGGCTCATCGCCCATGCCGAGGATGCCCGCATATCCAAGAAGCTGGTGACGCTCGACGACCACGTGCCGGTGCCCGTGCCGCTGTCGGCGTTCGCCGTGCGCAAGCCGGACCCCGAAAAGCTGATCGGGCTGCTGAAGGGGCTGGAATTCACTACCCTGACCAGCCGCATCGCGAAGGACCTGGGCGTCGATCCGTCCGCCATCCCGGCTCGGGAGGTCGACGTGGAGAGCTGGTCGCCGCCGGAGCCGGAGACCGTGGAGCTCACGGACCGCGATCCGGAACGGGTGGGCCCCGTGGAGGCGGCCGCGGAGAAGGCGCGCATCGCCTTCGACCATTCCGGCTACGAGCTGATCACCGACGAGGCGCGGCTCGCCGAATGGCTGGACGAGGCGCGGCGGGAAGGCATCCTGGGCTTCGACGTGGAGACGACCTCGCTCGACGCCATGCGGGCGGAGCCGGTGGGCTACGCGTTGGCTCTGGCGCCGGGGCGGGCGGCGTACGTGCCCGTCGCGCACCGCCCGGCGGAGGGGCTGGATCTGGAATCGGAGGCGCTGCGGCAGATCGCGCCGGAAAGGGCGCTGGAGATGCTGAAGCCGGTCCTGGAGGACCCCTCCATCCTGAAGGTCGCGCAGAACGTGAAATACGACGACCTGGTGCTGGCCCGGAAGGGCGTCAGGATCCGCCCCTTCGACGACACGATGCTGCTGTCCTACGTGCTGGACGCCGGCCGCGGGGGACACGGCATGGACGAGCTCTCCGAACGCCATCTTGGGCACAGGCCCATCTCCTTCAAGGAGGTGGCGGGCAAGGGCAGGAAGGCGGTCACGTTCGACCTCGTGGACCCGCGCAAGGCCTGCGAATACGCGGCGGAGGACGCCGACGTCACCCTGCGCCTGTGGCTGATTCTGCGCGCCCGTCTGCTGCAGGAGCGCAAGTGCACCGTCTACGAAACGCTGGAGCGCCCCCTCGCGCCGGTGTTGGTGGACATGGAGCGCGCGGGCGTGCTCGTGGACCGCGCCCTGCTGGCCCGGCTGTCGCAGGAATTCGCGCAGAAGGCCGCGGAACTGGAGAAGGAGATACACGAGCTGGCCGGAGAGAGGTTCAATCCCGGCTCGCCGAAACAGCTCGGAGAGATCCTTTTCGGAAAGATGGGCATCGAGTCCTCCAAGAAAACCACCACGGGCGCGCGGAGCACCTCGGTGGACGTGCTGGAGGAACTGGCGGCCCAGGGCGTGGAGATCGCGGAGAAGGTGCTGCAATGGCGGCAGCTGACGAAATTGCGCTCCACCTACACCGAGGCGCTGGTGCAGCACATCAACCCCGAAACGGGCCGGGTGCACACCTCCTACTCCATGGCCGCCACGAACACCGGACGGCTCGCCTCCACGGATCCGAACCTCCAGAACATCCCGGTGCGCACGGAGGAGGGCCGGAAGATCCGCGCCGCCTTCGTCGCGCCGGAGGGATCCCTGCTGATCTCGGCGGACTACAGCCAGATCGAACTGCGGGTGCTGGCACACGTGGCGGACGTCAAGCGCCTGCAGGAGGCCTTCCGCGAAGGGATGGACATCCACGCCATGACCGCCTCGGAGATGTTCGGCGTGCCCGTCGAAGGCATGGACCCGATGGTCCGCCGCAGGGCCAAGGCCATCAACTTCGGCATCATATACGGCATATCCGCGCACGGACTGTCGAAACAGCTCGGCATTTCGCGGGAGGAAGCGGCGGAATACATCAAGCGGTATTTCAAGCGCTTCCCGGAAATCCGCGACTACATGGAGCGCACGAAGGCCTTCGCGCGGGAGCACGGCTACGTGGAGACCATCTTCGGACGGCGCATCCACTTCCCGAACATCCGGGCCTCGAATCCCACCGTGCGGGCCTTCAACGAGCGGGCGGCCATCAACGCCCCGATCCAGGGCAGCGCGGCGGACATCATCCGGCGGGCCATGATCCGCATGCCGGAGGCTCTGCGGAAGGACGGCCTGTCGGCGAAGATGCTGCTCCAGGTGCACGACGAGCTGATCTTCGAAGCGCCGGAGGAGGAGGCCGGACGGACGATGGAGACGGTCCGCCGCGTCATGGAGCACGCACCGGAACCGGTGGTGCTGATGAAGGCCCCGTTGAAAGTGGATGCCAAGGCCGCCCGCAACTGGGAGGAGGCGCACTGAGCGGTCCGCGGAAAAAGGAAGCGCCGCCCGCATGGACGGCACTCCCGACCCTGAACCGACGCCGGACGGACGGTCGCCTCCGGCACCGGAAAAGCTACTTGCCGCCGTATGGCTTCATGGGCAGGCCCTCGGCCTTCCAGCCCTTGCCCTTCGGGCCGCCGAAAATGCCGCCGGCAACGTCGATGACGTTCTCCCAGCCGCGCTTCGCCAGCTCCTTCGCAACGTAGTCGGAGCGGGCGCCCGTGGCGCAGATGAAAGCCACCGGCTTCGTCTTGTCGCCACCGGTCAGCTCATTGAGTTTCGCAAGGAACGTCGGGGCGAGCTCGATGGGCTTCGCACCCTCCGGCACCCCGGTCTGACGCCATTCCTGCGGCGTGCGGACATCGACGAAAAGGATCTCGCCCTTCATCGCCCTGTCGTGGACCTCCTTCGGATCCATCAGCTTCACGCCCGCATTCCGGGCCATGGCCACGGCGGGAAAGGCCGCCATGGCGGTTGCGGCGGCAACGAACATGCGGCGCGAGATCCTTTTCATTCCGGTCACTCCGTTTTCGACGATATGCATGCGCTCAGCCGTTCCAGGGCTGCACGGGCAGACCGGACCGGATCCAGCCCGGCGCGCTCATGTTGCCCATCATGCCCTCGGAAACGTCCACGAGATTCTCCCAGCCGTAGCCCTTCAAGGCGCGCACCAGCTGGGCGGAACGGGCGCCCGTGGCGCAGATGAAGGCCACCTTCCTGGAGCGGTCGCCACCGGTGACCTGCTCCAGACGGGCGAGAAAATTCGGATCGTTCAGCGAAATGGTCTCCGCACCCTCCGGCACTCCGGACTTCTGCCACTCGTTGGGCGTGCGGATGTCGACGAGGATCAGCTCGCCATTCTTCACCGCCTCATGGGCATCCCGGGCGCTCATGATCTCGCCTGCCGGCTGGGGCTTGAAAAAATTGAACATGCGTATCCTACCTCGTGCTTCGTTCCAGCAATTCCGTTTCGTCCAGCTGCACCGGACAAACCGGCATCTATATATGCACTTTTTCTAATATATGCCACCCCCCATCCTCAAAAGTCCGTGACCTCGGCACTTTTTCCCGCAAGGCGGGCGGGCCGGCACGCCGGGGGCATTCCGTGCCGACCCGCCCCAGCCCGCGTCCGGACCGGATTCTAGAGCCGAACCCGGGTCAGACGCAGGGCATTCGAGATGACCGAAACGGAGGAGAGGCTCATGGCCGCCGCCGCGACCACCGGGGAAAGCAGGATCCCCAGGAACGGGTAGAGGACTCCCGCGGCCACGGGCACGCCCAGCCCGTTGTAGACGACGGCGAAGAACAGGTTCTGCTTCACATTGCGCAGGGTGGCCTCCGCCAGACGGCGGGCCTTGGCCAGTCGCGCCAGATCGCCCTTCAGAAGGGTGATGCCGGCGCTTTCCACGGCCACTTGGGAACCGGTGGCCATGGCGATGGCCGAATCGGCCTCGGCCATGGCCGGTGCGTCGTTCACTCCGTCGCCGGCAAAGGCGACGATGCGGCCCTTGCGCTTCAGTTCGCGCACCATGGCCGCCTTGTCGGCGGGCGTCCGGGCGGCGGCGATCTCCTCGATGCCCACACGCGCGGCCACCGCGCGCGCAGTGGCCTCCTCGTCACCGGTGGCCATGACGATATGCCGCACGCCATGGGACCTCAGTTCCTCGAGTGCGGCGCGCGCGTTCTCCTTGACGGGATCGGCGATGGCCAGAAGGCCGAGCAATGCACCGTCCGCGCAGAGATACACCACCGTGCCGCCTTCGCCACGCAATGTCCGCGCCTTTTCCTCCAGTGTGGAGACGTCCACGCCGAGATCCTTCATGAGCGCGGCATTGCCAAGCCCGACGACGCGCCCCTCCACCTCCGCCACGACGCCACGACCGGTGCGGCTCTCGAAATCGTGCGTCGTTCCGGGGACGACGCCCCGTTCCTCCGCCCGCCGGAGAACGGCGCCGGCAAGGGGATGCGTGGAACCCGCCTCGACCGATGCGGCAAGTTTCAGGACCTCCTCCTCCGCGACACCCTCGACCGGAACGATCTCCGTCACCTCCGGCCGGCCGCTGGTGATGGTGCCGGTCTTGTCAATGACCAGCGTGTCCGCCTCGGCGAGACGTTCGAGATGCGCGGCGTCCTTGATCAGGATGCCGGCGCGGGCGCCACGCCCCGACGCCACCGTTATGGACATCGGCGTGGCGAGACCGAAGGCGCACGGGCAGGCGATGATGAGCACGGACACGGCGGCCACCAGGGCGTGGGCCAGCGCGGGCTCCGGCCCGAAGGCCCACCAGGCGCCGAAGGCGACGACCGCCACGGCCACCACAGCCGGCACGAACCAGCCGGCGAACCTGTCGGCCAGCGACTGGATCGGCGCACGGGTGCGGCGCGCCTCGCCCACCATGGCGACGATCTGGGCAAGCGTCGTTCCCGCGCCGACACGTCGGGCCTCCATGATGAAAGAGCCGGTGAGATTCCCCGTGCCGCCGATCACCTCGTCCCCCGGCCCCTTGGCCACGGGCATGGATTCGCCGGTGAGCATGGATTCGTCCACGCTGCTTTCGCCTTCCACGATCACGCCGTCCACGGGTACCGGTTCGTGGGCCCGCACCCGCAACCGGTCGCCGACCAAGACGTGATCGACGTCGATGTCCTCCTCCGTCCCGTCGTCGCGGATACGGTGCGCCTTCGCGGGCAGCAGGGAGACCAGCGCGCGGATGGCGTCTCCGGTTCTCTTGCGCGCCTTCTGTTCCAGGATCTGGCCGAGCAGAACCAGCAGGATGATGACGGCCGCCGTCTCGAAGTAGATCCCGATGGTGCCATCGGCCTCGCGCAGCGATTCGGGGAAGATGCCGGGAATCAGAACCGCCAGCACGGAGTAGCCCCACGCGGCTCCCGTGCCCAGGCCGATGAGCGTCCACATGTTGTAGTTGCGGCTGCGGATGGAGTCCCAGGCGCG
This sequence comes from uncultured Rhizobiaceae bacterium, assembly GCA_964430935.1. Classification (GTDB taxonomy): domain Bacteria; phylum Pseudomonadota; class Alphaproteobacteria; order Rhizobiales; family Aestuariivirgaceae; genus Thermopetrobacter. The sequence goes on along the minus strand of CAYSHK010000057.1, from coordinate 23,493 downwards.
GCGGAAGAACGGTGCTCCGCCCCACAGCACCACGGGCGTGGCGAGCACCATCTGGACCATCTGGCCGACGCGGCCGGAGAGGAATTCGGGCAGGGGCAGGCCGACCAGCGGCCCCATGGCGAGGACCAGCAGCGGCACCGTGAGGACTGCGCTCACCACGAAACGGCGCGAGAAGTCGCGCAGTTCGGCGTCTTCGTCCCTCTCCGCCTCGGGGAGGGTGCCGGCCATGGGCTCCAGCGCCATGCCGCAGATCGGGCAGTCGCCGGGCGAATCGGACACCACCTCCGGATGACAGGCGCACACCCATTTCGCGCCCGCTGCCGCAGCCGGCCGCGCCGGGACTTCGAGCCGGTCGGCCCAGGCCCGCGGCTCGGCCTCGAACCGGCGCATGTTCTCCTCCGATTCGAAATAGACCCTCAGACCTTCCCATTTCGCCATCCAGCGGGCCGAGGGCCTGTGCACCACCGCACCGGACACCGGATCCACCGCCTTGAGATAGGCCGCGGGCGCGGCGAGGAACTTCTCCTTGCATTTCGGATTGCAGAAACGGATGACCTCCCCGTGGTATTCCGTCCACGGCTTGTCGGGATTGGCCGGATCCACCGTCATTCCGCAGACCGGATCACGGAAAAAATCCCCCGTGCCGGACTGGTGTTCCGAGCTGCCGCAGCAGCAGGCGCTCTTGCGGGTTTCCGTCATGGATTCTCTCCTGTTCCTTGCGAGTCCTTCTCGCTTCATGGGGAGAAGGTAGTCCTTCCAGTCACTGGAAGGTCAAGGGCGTCATTCCCCATGACGGAGTTTTCATGTCCCGGCGTCCGCCGTTTCGTGATAAGCAGGCCCCTGCGAACCCGTGGACCGAGGAGAATGGATCCCATCATGCTGAATGCGGCCCTGCTGGCACTGCGCGACGTGCTGTCGCCGGAATTCCGCTCGATCCTGTGGAAGGCGCTGGGGTTGACCGTTCTGCTGTTCGCAGCCCTGCTGCTGGCGGTGGAAGGGGCGATTTCGCTCTTCGCCTCGTTCCCGTGGCCCTGGCTGGAGACGCTGGTGGCGTGGGTGACCGGGCTCGGCCTGTTCGCCGCCTTCCTGCTGCTCATGGCTCCGGTGACGGCGATCTTCGCCGGTCTCTTCCTGGACGACGTGGCGGAGCTGGTGGAGCGACGGGACTATCCGCAGGATCCGCCGGGGCGTCCGGCGGACTTTCTGGCCTCGCTGATCACGGGCATCGAGTTCGGCCTGCTGATGCTGGGCGTGTTCCTGCTGGTGCTGCCGCTGTGGCTGCTGGCCATCGGCCCGGCGGTGATGGTCATGGCCAACGCCTACCTGATGGGCCGGGAATTCTTCGTCATGGCGGCCATGCGGCACATGGGCGTGCGCGAGGCACGGGCGCTGCGCAAGGCCCATGCGGGGCAGGTGTTCGCCGCCGGGCTGCTGCCGGCGCTGCTGACGCACGTGCCCTTCGTGAACCTCTTCGTGCCGCTGTTCGCCACCGCCTATTTCGTGCACATCTACAAGGCCGTCGCGGGACACAGGCCGGGTTGAGCGGCGGCGCTCCTCAGCCGAGGAAGCCGACGATGCGCTTCACGTCGGCATAGATCGGCTCCGCGATGGCGCGGGCCCGCTCCGCCCCTTCGGCCAGCACGCCGTCGATGTAGCCCGGATCATCGAGAAGGCGCTTCATCTCCGCATTGATGGGCGCCAGCTTCTCCACGGTCAGCTCGGCCAGCGCCGGCTTGAACTCGGCGAAGCCGCGGCCGCCGAACTCCTCCAGCACACTTTCCTTCGAAATGCCGGCCAGGGCGGCGTAGATGCCCACGAGATTGGCCGCCTCCGGCCGCTCCTTCAGTCCGTCCAGGGTTTCCGGCAGCGGTTCCGGGTCGGTCTTCGCCTTGCGGATCTTCTTCGCGATGGCGTCGGCGTCGTCGGAGAGGTTGATGCGCGAGAGGTCCGAGGGGTCGGACTTCGACATCTTCTTCGTGCCGTCCTTCAGGGACATGACGCGGGTGGCCGGCCCGGCGATCACCGGTTCGGGCAGCGGGAAGAACTCCTCGCCCAGCCCCAGCTCGCGGATGCGCTGCGCGTAGTCGTTGTTGAACTTCTGGGCGATGTCGCGGGTCAGCTCGAGATGCTGCTTCTGGTCCTCTCCCACCGGCACCTTGTCGGCATGGTAGAGCAGGATGTCGGCGGCCATGAGCACCGGATAGTCGTAGAGGCCCACGGAGGCCTTCTCGCGGTTCTTGCCCGCCTTCTCCTTGAACTGGGTCATGCGGTTGAGCCAGCCGATGCGGGCCACGCAGTTGAACACCCAGGCCAGCTCCGCATGGCCGGAGACGCGCGACTGGTTGAAGATGATCTGCTTTTGCGGATCGATGCCGGCGGCGATGAAGGCGGCCGTGACCTCGCGGATGTTGCGTGTCAGCTCCCGCGGGTCCTGCCAGACCGTGATGGCGTGCATGTCCACGACGCAATAGATGCACTCGTGGTCCTCCTGCAGATCCACGAAACGCACGATGGCGCCGAGATAGTTGCCCAGATGCAGGTTGCCCGTCGGCTGGACGCCGGAAAATACGCGCGGCTTCTTCTCGCTCATGGCCCGATGCTCCGCATGTGTGGGATGGTCCGCGCAGGCTATATGCACGCAAGCGGGGCGGCTTGCCAAGTTTTTGTTGCGCGGCGCGGCCGGATGATGGAAATTTCCCGCATCTGCCGCAAACGGAAACCGCCATGCCGGACATCGAGAACCTCCTTTCCATCCTCGACCTCGAACGGCTCGAGGTGAACCTGTTCCGGGGGCGCTCGCCCCGCGTGGGCTGGCAGCGGGTGTTCGGCGGGCAGGTCATCGGACAGGCGCTGGTGGCGGCGATCCGCACCGTGGAGGAGGACCGGCCGGCCCATTCCCTGCACGGCTATTTCATCCGTCCGGGGGATCCGGAAGCGCCCATCATCTACGAAGTGGACCGCTATCGCGACGGGCGCAGCTTCACCACCCGTCACGTGGTGGCCATCCAGCACGGACGACCGATCTTCACCATGACCGCCTCCTTCCACCGGCGGGAGGAGGGCGCCTTCACCCACCAGATGCCCATGCCGCCCGCTCCGGATCCGGAGGAACTGCCGGACGAGCGCATGCTGCTGGAACGGTTCGCGGAGCGCATGCCGGAGAACATGCGCCACTACTTCTCCCGCGAGCGGCCCATCGAGCTGCGCTTCTGCGAGCCGGACCGGCTGATGGATCCGCAACCCGGCGACGACTGGCAGCAGAACGTCTGGTTCCGGGCCACCCAGAGGCTGCCGGACGACCCTGCGCTGCACCAGTGCGTTCTGGCCTACGCCTCGGACATGACGCTTCTGGACACCTCGCTGGTGCCGCACGGGCGCAACATCTTCGATCGCTCCCTCATGGTGGCCAGTCTCGACCATGCCCTGTGGCTGCACCGTCCCTTCCGCGCCGACGAATGGCTTCTGTACGCGCAGGATTCGCCCTTCATGGCGGGCGGACGGGGATTCAACCGGGGGCTGGTCTATACCCGCACCGGAGAACTCGTGGCCTCGGTGGCGCAGGAGGGGCTGATCCGCATCCGCCGTGAAGTCAGGTAGCAGAGCGGAAGCTTCATTCCAGGCCCGCGGCCTTTCGCAGAGCACGAGCCAGACGCACCGCCCACAGCGCCTGTCCCTCCTCCTCCCGCAGCAGATCGTTGCGCACCTCGATCATCACGTGATCGATGCCGCGCGCGATGCCGTGGCGGGCCAGAGTATGGGTCACGCCATCCTCCGGGGTATAGGGCTCGTTCAGCCGGCAGATGGTGTTCTCGTGGGTGCCGAGGATGCCGGCCAGCCGCTCCGCGAAGGGATTCTCCCCCTCGTGGATCACGCCCACGTGCAGATCGCGGCGGCTGCCGCCCATGACGGGGGTGAAGCTGTGCACCGTCACGAGCACGGCATGTGGGCGTTCGTCCAGGAGCTTCTCCAGGGCTTCGTGGAAGGGATGGTAGAGGCTGTCGAAGCGGATCTGCCTGTCGGCCGGCGCAAGGCCCGCGTTGCCCGGCACGACGCGGCCGTCCGCCCGTTCCACGATGGAACCCGGCGCGCCGGGTTCCCGGTTGCAGTCGCACAGCAGGCGGGAATAGCGCTGCAGGACCGCCGGCGCGTCCAGCAGGGCGGCGAGCCGCTCCGCGAGGCCCGCGGCCCCGGGATCCCAGGCGATGTGATCCCGCAGGTCGGAGGCGGACAGGCCGAGTCCCTCCAGAGCTTCCGGAACGAGATTTCCGGCATGTTCGCAGGCCAGCACGAACGAACCGCCCGCGTCGGCGTTGATGACGCGCACCGGATCGGGGAAGAGCTTGTCTGCCCGGCTCATGACGCTACACCGCCCCCTGATGACGAAATCCTGCGAGAATCTACCCCCGGGAGACCCGGTGCGCCATTAGCGTTCAGTCGCATTGCGGGCGGGTCGATTCCACCAGTTCGTCGAACAGGGTCACGGCCAGCGAGAGCCTCGGCAGATCGAAGGGGCGTTCCGCCATGATGCCGGAAAGCACGCGCAACATGCGCTCCAGCCGCGGCCCGTGGAGCGACCTCCAGGCCTCCAGGGCCTCCCTGCCGCGCCCCAGACGCGCCATGGCGGCGGTCAGCTCGCGATGATCGGCCGCCAGCTTCTCCGTCAGCCGGTTGCGGGCGAGACGCTCGTAATGGCTGGCCGGGGCGAGGCGGCGGGCGGCCATCATGACCGGGCTGATCTGCAATTCGTGTCCGATGAGGAAGTAGATCGCCGCGACCTCGGCCAGGGAGGCCTCCGTCTCGCGGGAGGCCAGCACGATGTCGAGCCCGCGCAGCAGATAGGGCAGCCGGGCCAGACGGCGGGCCAGCTGCGCGGGCGCGCCCAGCGACTGGAATTCCTCGCGCCGAAGCCGGAGCCGCCTGCGGGCATGGGACGTGGCGGTATCCTCCAGCACCCGGTCGAGCTCCGCCAGACGGGCGCGCCAGCGCTCCGTCTGCCCGTTGAGATCGGCCTCCAGCGTCTCGTTGCGCAGGAACCACGCCGTGGCCCGGCGCAGGGCGCGCTGGGCCAGCAGGTAGAGCTTCAGCTGGTCGCCCCCCGCCATGCGGTTGTCCAGCCGGTCGATCCGCCGGAACAGCCCGGGCATGTCGAATGTGGTCATGGCCAGGGCCCAGGCCCTCGCGATGGCCTTCACGTTCTGGCCCGTCTCCTCCATCATGCGGCTGACGAAGGCCGGCCCCCCGTGATTGATCATGGCGTTCCCGATCCGGTTGGCGATGATCTCGCTGCGCAGTCTGTGGCCGTCGATCTCCGTCTCGAACCGTTCGCGCATCAGAGGCGGGAAGTAGTCCAGCAGCTCCCGGCGGAAGTATGGGTCGCCGGTGACCCCGCAGGCCAGCAGATCGTCGAAGAGCACGATCTTGGCATAGGACATGAGCACCGCCAGCTCCGGGCGCGTGAGCGGTTTTCCGGCATTGCGCCTGTCGGCCAGCCCGGCGTCGGAGGGAAGGTCCTCCAGCTTGCGGTCCAGCGCCCCACGGCGCTCCAGCTCGTGCATCAGCCGGATCATGTCGCCGGTCTCCGCCTCGGCGCGCGCCGAGGCCATGGAGAGACACAGGGTCTGCAGATAGTTGTTGCGCAGCACCAGCTCCGCGACATCCGGCTCCATTTCGGCCAGAAGGCGGTTCCGCTCCTCGTGGTCGAGGCGTCCGGCCCGTTCCGCGGCCGCCAGCGCGATCTTCATGTTCACCTCCATGTCGGAGGTGTTCACGCCGGCGGAATTGTCCACCGCGTCCATGTTGATGCGTCCCCCGAGCAGGGCGAACTCTATGCGCGCCTTCTGGGTGAAGCCCAGGTTGGCCCCCTCCCCCACCACCTTCACCCGCAGTTCCGGCGCCGTGATTCTCAGGGGATCGTTGGCGGTGTCTCCGACGTCGGCGTCGCGTTCCGAGGTCGCGCGCACGTAGGTGCCGATGCCGCCGAGCCACAGAAGATCCGCCGGCGCCTTCAATATGGCGCGGATGAGCTCGGTGGGCGTCAGCTCCTCCGCGTCGATGTCCAGACGCCGCCTCGCCTCGGGTGACAGGCGGATGGACTTCGACTTGCGCGAATAGACGCCACCGCCCTTCGACAGGCGCTTGCGGTCGTAGTCCTGCCAGCTGGAACGCGGCATCTGGAACAGACGCCGCCGCTCCTTCCACGACACCGCCGGATCGGGATCCGGGTCGATGAAGATGTCGCGGTGGTCGAAGGCGGCGATGAGGCGGATCTTCTTCGACAGCAGCATGCCGTTGCCGAACACGTCGCCGGACATGTCGCCCACGCCGACGACATCTATCGGCGTCTTCTGGATATCGACGTCCATCTCCCGGAAATGGCGCTTCACGGCCTCCCAGGCGCCCCTGGCGGTGATGCCCATCTTCTTGTGGTCGTATCCGGCCGATCCTCCGGACGCGAAGGCATCCCCCAGCCAGAATCCATGCGCCGCGGCGATGGCGTTGGCGATGTCGGAGAAGGTGGCCGTTCCCTTGTCGGCGGCGACGACGAGATAGGGATCGTCGCCGTCCAGCCGCACCACCCGCTCCGGCGGAACGATCCCGCCGTCGACGATATTGTCCGTGATGTCCAGCATGGCGGAGATGAACCGCCGGTAGGCCGTCTGTCCGGCGATCAGCATTCCATCCCGTCCGGCATCGCGCGGCGGCCTGCGCACCACGAAACCGCCCTTCGCCCCCACCGGCACGATGACGGCGTTCTTGACGTTCTGCGCCTTGGCCAGACCGAGGATCTCCGTGCGGAAGTCCTGGAGACGGTCGGACCAGCGGATGCCGCCGCGGGCCACGGGACCGCCGCGCAGGTGCACGCCCTCCACGTCCGGGGCATGGACGAAGATCTCCGCCCAGGGCTTCGGGTCGGGAAGGAATTCCACCTCCCCGCCGGCCATCTTGAAGACCAGCGGAGCGGGCCTGCCGTCCGGATCCGTGCGTCCCTGCCAGAAATTGGTCCGGCGCATGGCGAAGAGCGCGGCCAGATACATGCGCAGAATGCGGTCCTCGTCCAGGGACTGGATCGAGGAAAGGGCGGCGAGGACCTCCTTGCGCAACGTCTTCGCCTTGCGCAGCCGCGTCTGCCGGCCGGCCCGCCCGGGGCGGAACAGCGTCTCGAAGATCTCGATCAGCCGCCGGGCCAGCTCCGGATGCCTGCGCAGCGTATCCGCGATATAGCCGGTGGTGTAGGGGGCGGCCGCCTGCCGCATCCAGCGGGCGAGAGCGCGCAGCACGCCCGCCTGCCTCCAGTCCAGACCGGCGGCGATGACCAGTGCGTTGAAGCGGTCGTCGTCGGCCAGTCCGTTCCAGATGGCCAGGAAGGCCTCCTCCAGTTTCGGGCCCAGCGCATCCAGATCCACCGCGTGCCCGTCGGGCGTTCTCAGCGTCACCTCGTGCACGAAGATCTCGCGCGCCTCGTCGCGACCGCCCCTGTGGAGCACGAAGGTGCGTTCCTCGACGGCCTCGAGACCGGCGTTGGCGAGAATCGGCACGCGGACCGACAGCGGCACCGCCGAATCGAGATGGTAGAGCTTCAGGCGCATGATCTCCGGCGCGTCGCCCGGCGCCCGGTGCAGGGAGACGGCGAGCGGGGATCCGTCGTCGAGGCGTTCGACGATCTCCAGGTCGTGCAGCGACGCCCGGGGATCGAACGCCTCCTGCCATGCCTGCGAGAAGGCGCCGCGATAGAGGCGCGCCAGCTGTTCGGCCTTCCGTTCGCCCCAAGCCCTGCGCATCTCCTCGAACAGACGGTCCTCCCACGTGCGCACCACGTCGACGACCGCCCGCTCGATCTCCGCGGCGTCGATCTTCCGGGGGCCTTCGCCGATCACCTCCAGCCGGTAGTGCACGCGGACCATGACGCCTTCCGGGAAGCTCGGCGTGAAATTGACGATGCGCGCGGAGAGGGCGGTCTCCAGGACCTCGCCGATGCGTTCGCGCAACTGGGAGCTGAACCTGTCGCGCGGAACGTAGACGAACGCGGAGATGTAGTGCGAGGAGCAGCCGCGCCAGACGAACACGCGCGTACGGGGCCGCTCCTCCAGTCCGAGGATGCCCATGGCGATGCGGGTCAGCGTCTCCGTGTCCAGTTCGAACAGCTCGTCCCGCGGGAAGGTCTCCAGAATGTTGAGAAGGGCCTTGCCGAGGTGGTTGTCCCTGTCGAGGCCGGAAAGGCGCATGGCCATGTCTATCTTGCGCCGCACGAGGGGGATGTCGCGGGCCGCCCGGACATAGGCGGCGGAGGCGAACAGGCCGACGACCCGCACCTCGCCGACCGCCTCGCCCGCGGCGTCGAAGCGGCGGATGATGATCAGGTCCATGGGCACCCGGCGATGGACCCGCGAGGTCAAGGTCGACTTGGTGATGAGAATCGGGGTCTCCCGCTCCGGTATCTGGCAGATCACTCCGTCGGGCGAGGCGGCGTCCCCGGTTTCGTCCGCCGTGGCGCCGGCCCGTCTCAGGATGCCCAGCCCGGCTCCCCGGGGCACGGGCTCCCCGTTCCGCATGACATGGTCCCGGACGCCGAGAAACACGAAATGGTCGGCCACGAGCCATTGCAGGAACGCCAGCACCTCCGTCAGTTCCTCCACCGGCACCGGCGGCGGCACGGACTGGTATTCGGCCACCACGTCCTCCACCCGCTGCCGCATGGCCGGCCAGTCGAGCACGGCCGCCCGCACGTCGGCGTGGATCTCCCCGATGTCGCGGGCCAGTTCCGTCCGTTCATCGTCGTTCAACCGGCGGGTGTGCAGATGCACGATGCTTTCCGCACGCCCGTGCGGGGTGTCGGTCTCCCGGCGGCCCAGCCTCAGCAGGTTGCCTTTCGCGTCGCGCTCCACGTGCACGACCGGATGCAGGAGAAGGCGCACGTCGAGACCCTTCTCCGCCAGATATCCAAGCAGCGAATCGACGAGGAAGGGCATGTTGTCGTTCAGCGTCTGGGTGACGGTCACCGTCGAAAGCTCCAGCGAGGGCACGTCCGGATCGACGATCTCCACCTTGCCGCGCCCCGGCCTGCGCCGGGCGATGAACGCATGGACACGCCGCACCAGCCATTCGAGGTCCTCCGTGGAGAGGCGGGAGAGATCCTCCGCCTGTGCCGACGCGAAGAGAGCCTCGGCCAGAACGGCGAGGATTTCGCCGTTCCGTTCCTTCTTCAGTTTCCGGATGAGGGAATCCAGTCGGGACGGGAGGGCTTTTCCGGGCATGGCTGCATCATCCGCTGACGAGGGGGAGGAGTCCGATCGATTCATGGCGGGCGCCTGATCTGGACGGGAAAGGTTCCGCTCCGGCATGACGTCATGTCCCGGAAAGCATACGCCCAAACACGGACATCCGCAAAGGGCGGAAACTCATCGCGCGTCCGCTTTTCCAGCTTTTCCATCCCCCGCCGCGGACCGGGCGCCGGCTCCGATGCGCACCACGACCGGAACGTGGTCGGAGGGACGTGTCCAGCCGCGCGCGGCCCGGACGATCTCGACGTCCGAACATTCCGCCGCCAGTTCCGGGTCCGTCCACACGTGATCCAGCCTGCGGCCCTTGTCGAGGGTGCTCCAGTCGCCCTTCCCCCGATAGCTCCACCATGTGAAGACCTTGCGGGGGGCGGGAATGTGTCTGCGCACCACGTCCACCATGCCGGATTCGGCCAGGATGCCCTTCAGGGCGTCGGTCTCCACGGGCGTGTGGGTGACGACGCGCAGCAGCCTGCGGTGATCCCAGACGTCGCATTTGTACGGCGCGACGTTGAGGTCGCCCATCAGGGCCACGGGACCGCCCGCGGCGGCCTCCGCCTTCAGCCACTCCCGCATCTCCGCCAGGAAGGCCAGCTTGTGGGCGAACTTCGGATTGCGGTCCGGGTCGGGCAGCTCGCCGCCCGCCGGAACGTAGAGGGAATGCACCCGCACTCCGCGGACGGTGGCGGAGACGTGACGGGCATCGCCCATGCCGCAGAATTCCCGGGATTCCACGTCCTCGAGCGGATGGCGGGAGACGATGGCCACGCCATGGTAGCCCTTCTGGCCACACTCCGCGACATGTTCGTAGCCGATTTCGCGCAGCTTGCGTGTCGGAAACTGGCCGGGCGGGCATTTCGTCTCCTGGAGCGCCAGTACGTCCGGCGACCAGATCCTCAGGAACTCCACCACCTGATCGATGCGCAGGCGGACGGAGTTGATGTTCCACGTGGCGAGCGAAAGCGTCTGCATGATCCCCGCTCGATAGCATCTCCTCCCGATGGCGCAAGATAAAAAAAGGCGCCCGGTCGGGGGGCCGGGCGCCTTCAGGTGCGCTTCGTCAGCGCTCACGCCGGGAGGGGAGACCGGCGTAGTGGCCGTTGCCAGGGCCTAGAGGGTAAGAAGCGGGGGGCTTTGGCCCGTGGGAGCGGCAACGGCTGCTGAAAGTAAGATAGGCCCGCCGGGCCAAGATTTCAATTCGCGGCGGGCCTGTTTTTCGTGAATTCTTGTTAATGCACATTACGGAAAAGACAGAAATACCTTCCGTCCTCTCCGGTCATCTTGCGCTTCTGAAATTGGTCTTCTTGCGCACCTTCCGCCCCTGCCCCGGCCGGGCCACATGGAACAGCTTGCTGCTGACCTTGCCGTTCATGGCCATCCTGCCGAGCGAGACGGTGGTGCGGCGGCCCTGGCCATCGACGATGATCCACTGCTGGAGGGTGCGGCGGCCCTCGTCGAAGACCAGCACCAGCTTGCCCGGCACCATCTTGTCGCGATCCTCCAGGGTCACGATGAGCAGACCGTTGCGCCGCTCCACCTTGCGGACGATCGCGTCCCGGGCCAGATCGACGCGCGGCGCCAGCACCATCCGCAGAGGCGTGCGGGAGAGCGGATAGTAGTCCACGGTGTCGCGCCGGTTGTTGCGGATCGCGACCCATGTGCCGTCGGAGACGATGACGATGGGCACCGGCGGCGAATACTCGAAGCGCATCCGCCCCGGCTTGGCGATGTAGAACCTGCCCGTGGAGACGCGGCCGCGCGGCGACACCTGCGTGAACTCGCCCTCCAGCGTACGGAAGGAATTGAGAAAGTCCGAGATGCTGGCCACCGCCTCCTTCTGCTCGTTCGTCAGCGCCCGGGCGGAAGCCCCGGAGAGCGCCCCCACCACGGGCATGGAAATCACCGCCAGCGCGGCGAGAAGGATGCTCCTGCGTGTCTTTCTCATGGTCCGATCCTGTGCGGCTGCAAGCCGTCTTCCTGCTTCCTGCCGTCCGATGTTCCGTTTCGCGATATGCCCACTCTGCGGCCACATTGCGGCAACCTTCACGCAACGCACCGTTGCGGCCCTCTACCGGGCGCTGTCGCCCCCCACGAGTATCTCCCGTCTGCCCTTGGAGTTCGGGGCCGAGATGAGACCCTCCTCCTCCATCCGTTCGATGAGCGTGGCCGCCTTGTTATACCCGATCTGGAGGCGCCGCTGTATATAGCTGGTTGAAACTTTCTTGTCCCGCAACACCACCTGCACGGCGCGGTCGTAGAGGTCGTCCCCGGAACGTCCGGCGGGGCCGGATCCGGCACCGCCGGCGGGCGAATCGTCCGTCTCCGTGGTGACGGCGTCCACGTAGTCCGGAGCGGACTGGGACTTCAGGAAGCGGACGACCTCCTCCACCTCCTCGTCGGACACGAAGGGGCCGTGCAGGCGCACGATGCGGCCTCCGCCGGCCATGTAGAGCATGTCGCCCATGCCGAGCAGCTGTTCGGCCCCCATCTCGCCGAGGATGGTGCGCGAATCGATCTTCGAGGTCACCTGGAAGGAGATCCGGGTGGGGAAGTTGGCCTTGATGGTGCCGGTGATCACGTCCACCGACGGCCGCTGCGTGGCCATGATGACGTGGATGCCGGCGGCGCGGGCCATCTGGGCCAGCCTCTGCACCGCCCCCTCGATGTCCTTGCCGGCCACCATCATGAGGTCCGCCATCTCGTCGATGATCACGACGATGTAGGGCAGCACCTCCAGCTCCATCTCCTTCTCCTCGAACACCGGCTCCCCGGTGTCCGGATCGAATCCCGTCTGCACGGTGCGGGTGATGACCTCGCCGTTCTTCAGCGCCTCCTTCACACGGGCGTTGTAGCCCTCGAGATTGCGCACGCCGAGGCGCGCCATCTTCTGATAGCGCTCCTCCATCTCGCGCACGGCCCACTTCAGGGCCACGACGGCCTTTCTGGGATCGGTGACCACGGGGGCGAGAAGGTGCGGGATGCCCTCGTAGACGGAGAGTTCCAGCATCTTCGGGTCGATCATGATCAGGCGGCACTGCTCCGGACGCATCTTGTAGAGCAGCGACATGATGAAGGTGTTGATGCCCACGGACTTGCCCGACCCCGTGGTGCCGGCGATGAGCAGATGCGGCATGCGCGCCAGATCGGCGAAGACGGGCTCGCCGGCGATGTTCTTGCCCAGCGCGATGGGCAGGCGGTTCTTGGTCTTCCGGTAGGCGGGGCTCTCGAGCATCTCCCGCAGGTAGACGGTCTCGCGGTGGGCGTTGGGCAGCTCGATGCCGATCACGTTGCGACCGGGAACCACAGCCACGCGGGCAGATATGGCGCACATGGAGCGGGCGATGTCGTCGGCGAGGCCGATGACCCGCGACGACTTGATGCCGGGGGCCGGCTCCAGTTCGTAGAGCGTCACCACCGGGCCCGGGCAGACGTTGATGATCTTGCCGCGGACGCCGAAGTCCTCCAGCACCCCCTCCAGGATGCGCGCATTCTCCTCGAGCGCCGCGTCGGACATTTCCGGCGGCCTGCCGGAATGATCCGGTTCGGCGAGAATGTCGAGCGGCGGCAGCTCGATCCTCTTTCTCTTCGCGGCGCGACCGGCCGCGGCGGGCTTCCGTTTCGCCCCCTTCGCCCCCGCCGCGGGCGACGTGCGCGGCGCGGCCGCATCCCCGGCGCCAGTCTCCGGCTCCTGTCCGAAACCGTCTTCCTCGGGCAGCTCCTCCGGCATGTAGGCGTCGTCGAGCGGCTGGCCCACCCGCACCGCACCCTCGGGCGCGGGGCCGGGCACCCCTCCTTCCGCGGCCGCCGCGGCGGGCGGCGAGGCCACGCCGACCAGGCGCGGCTCCCGGCGGGCTGCGGGGGGCGGAAGTTCGTCGACCTCGGCGTCCCCCACCGGAAGGATCCTGGCGGTCAGCCGCCTGAAGAGGCCGGACGGCGGCGAATCATCGCCCCCGCGCGCGGCGAAGGGCGCGACGGGAGGTGGATCCATGTCCTCCTCCGGCTCCCCGGAGGGAACCGCATGCGCGGCCACGGGCGCAGCGGATGCCGCGGCGGGCCGGCGCACCCGCGGACGCCGGGCGTTCTCGGGAGCGGCCTCTCGGCCCCCCATGCCACGCGCGCTCCGCATGCCGCGGGCGAAGAGGTTCGCAAGGCGCATCCGCCAATGCCCCAGACTGCCGAGGCCGGCCGCCACGCGATCCTGATTGCGTTCGCCCAGAACGGCGGCGGCTGCGATAATGTCCTCCGCGGCGATGTCCACGGCGCGCAGGAGGGCGTGGAAAGCCAGCCCGCCAAGCAGAATCCCGGCGAGGACATCCGCCGCGAGCGGCTTCATGGCGAATTCCAGCAGACCGGACAGCGCGCTCGAGACGATCTCCCCGATGTTTCCGCCCAGTCCGGCGGACAGCGGCCAGCCATCCGGCGCCGGAAGGAGGGACACCGCGGCGGCGGCGGAGACCGCCAGCAGCAGCCACCAACCGATCCGCCGGTGCAGTGCACGCAGCGGCACGTGCGAGAGGAGCTGGCCGGCCCAGATCACCGGCACGGCCACCACCGCCAGCACGCCGAGGCCGAGCTGCGTCAGAAGTTCGTCGGAGACGACCGCGCCCGGCCATCCCAGCCAGTTGCGCACCGGCCCTTCGAGCGCCCTGTTGAAGGACGGGTCGCCGATCGACCAGGTGGCGAGGGAGACGGCCAGCAGGGCGGTGGCCGCCAGAAGCAGCAGCCCCCCGAACTCCATCAGGCGCATGACCAGAAACCGCCGCAAAGCGACGGGAATGGTGCTTTCGTCCGTTTCTGCAGGATGCTGCGTGGTCATGTCTGAGCGGCCGTTCGGATCCTCGGGTGATGCATGTGCATGGGCGGGACGTACCCGGATCACATGGTGCCGGATAGGCGGTTAAGGGTCCGTAAACCAACCGGGAAAGTGAAGAGACCCGCAGGGGGGATGTCCCCCCTGCGGGCCTCCATCCGCCGCCCCCGGTCGTGTGGACGGCCTGCATGGTTCGGAAAACGACTCAGATGGCCTGAGATCCCTTGCCGAACTCGGGATAGGCCTCCACGCCGATTTCCGCAGCATCGAGTCCCATGATCTCCTCTTCCTCGCTCACCCGGATGCCGATGGTGGCACGGAGGATGAACCAGATCACCAGCGAAACGGTGAAGACGAACACGCCCACCGCGGCCACGCCGACGAACTGGCCGAAGAAGGAGGCGTCGGAGTTGGAAGCCGGGACGATCATGGTGCCCCAGATACCGGCGATCAGATGCACCGGAATGGCGCCCACCACGTCGTCGATCTTCAGCTTGTCCAGCAGCGGCACGACGACCATCACGATCACGCCGCCGATCGCGCCGACGAACACCGCCCACGGCAGGGAGGGTGCCAGCGGCTCCGCGGTGATGGACACCAGACCGGCCAGAGCGCCGTTGAGCACCATCGTGATGTCCACCTTCCGGTACACCAGCTGGGTCAGGATCAGCGCGGTGACGGCGCCGGCGGCGGCCGCCGCATTGGTGTTCACGAAGATACGGGCGATGGCGGAGGCGTTCTCGGCGGAGTCCATGGCCAGCTGCGAACCGCCGTTGAAGCCGAACCAGCCCAGCCACAGGATGAACGTGCCGAGCGTGGCCAGCGCCATGTTGGAGCCCGGAATCGGATGGACGGAGCCGTCCTTGCCGTACTTGCCCAGACGCGGACCCAGCACCAGGGCGCCGGCCAGGGCCGCCCAGCCGCCCGTGGAGTGCACGAGGGTGGAGCCAGCGAAATCGGAGAAGCCGAACTTGGAGTCGAGCCAGCCGGCACCCCACTCCCAGGAACCCACGATCGGGTAGATGACGCCGGTGAGAATCACCGTGAACAGCAGGAACGGCCACAGCTTGATGCGTTCCGCCAGGGTTCCGGAGACGATCGAGGCGGTGGTGGCGCAGAAGACCATCTGGAAGAACCAGTCGGAGGCGGCGGCGTACATCGTCGCGCCCTCCGCGGACAGCCCCTTGGCCTCGGCCGCCGGATCCGGAATGCTCACCGGGGTGGGCGTACCGAAGAAGCCGCCGTCGACGCCGGTGTACATCAGATTATAGCCGATCAGCCAGAACATGATGCCGGCGATGGAATACAGCGCCACGTTCTTGGTCAGCTGCATGGAGACGTTCTTGGAGCGGACCAGACCGGCCTCCAGCATGGCGAAGCCGGCGGCCATCCACATCACGAGGAAGCCCATGAGCAGGAAGTTCAGCGTATTGAAGACGAATCTCACCTGCGTCTCGAAGGGCACGGCCTCCTCGGCCATGGCGACTCCCGAGCCGACGACGAGCACCGTCGTGGCCGCCAGCGCCGCCCCGAAATATCTGAAAGGATTGCGTGTCATGTCGTTCGTTCCCCTGGTTGTCAAAGCGCGTCGTGGTCGGTTTCGCCGGTGCGCACGCGAATGGTCTTCTCGATGGGCAGGACGAAGATCTTGCCGTCGCCGATCTGGCCGGTCTGGGCCGCCTCGCGGATGGCGTCCAGCGCCTTGTCGAGCATGTCCTCGGTGGTGGCCACCTCGATCTTCACCTTGGGAAGGAAGTTCACGACGTATTCGGCGCCGCGATAGACCTCCGTGTGGCCCTTCTGACGGCCATGCCCCTTCACTTCGGACACGGTCATGCCCTCGATGCCGATGGCTGCGAGCGCCTCGCGGACATGCTCCAGCCGATGCGGCTTGATGATTGCGATGATGTACTTCATGTGCGTCTCCTGTTTTCCCCTCTCGCGAACCGACTTGCGCGAAAGACCGCCACATGCCTTACAAGGGGCGTGCCAGGACACCGAAATGCACGCAACCAACTGATTCGATTGAGCATTTCAGGAAACGTCGAAGTTAATGCCTCTTAACTATTTTGCATAATTATTATGCATGATGATTTTTATGCATAATTTTTATGCATTTACGTAACGTCAAATCAGACAGCCCTCCGGCCGGGGATTCCGGCGTTCTCCGGGCTCCGGAAAAACCCTCCGGGGGCTGGCCAAGACCGACGGACGGTTGTATCCAGACGCCATGACCTTCTTCGAGATCGCAGCCCTGCTTCTGCTCCTGTCCGCCTTCTTCGGCTTCCTCAACCA
Organism: uncultured Rhizobiaceae bacterium; assembly: GCA_964430935.1. Taxonomy (GTDB): domain Bacteria; phylum Pseudomonadota; class Alphaproteobacteria; order Rhizobiales; family Aestuariivirgaceae; genus Thermopetrobacter. The sequence continues at coordinate 7,113 of CAYSHK010000057.1, read as the reverse complement.
CGTCACGTGGAAGCTGCCGCACACCATCGGCCTGGTGATCATGGCGCTGGGGGCGTCGGGCCTCATGGTCGTCGCGGATCTGATCTGGCCGTCCCTGGGCATCGCGGAGACGGTGGGAGCGGCGCTGCGCAAGATCGACTTCGCCAACGCGCTGATGAACGGCATGCTGGCGCTGCTGCTGTTCGCCGGGGCGGTGCACGTGGACTTCTCCGAGCTCGCGGCCCGGAAATGGGCCATCGGCCTGATGGCGACGCTGGGAGTGCTCATCTCCACATTCGTGACGGCGGCCGGCATCTACTGGTTCGGGCAGTGGTTCTGCCCGCGCATGCCCTTCGTGTGGGCCCTGGTGTTCGGCGCGCTGATTTCGCCCACGGATCCGGTGGCGGTGCTCGGCCTTCTCAGGACCATCCGCATCCCCCGCCTGCTGCGGGCGAAGATCGCCGGCGAATCCCTGTTCAACGACGGCGTGGGCGTGGTCGTCTTCACGGTCATGCTGACCATCGCCATGTCGGTGGATCCCGGCTGGCTCGACGGGGCGGCCCACACCGCGGCGGGGGCGGCCCATGGGGCCGGCGAGGTGAACGGCGGAACGGTTCTGCGCCTGTTCGCCGGCGAGGCGCTGGGCGGTGCGCTTCTCGGTCTCGTCGCGGGGCTGATCGCCTATGCCGCGATGCGGCGCATCGACGAGCACAACATCGAGGTGCTGATCACGCTGGCGCTGGTCTTCGTCACCTATGCCATCGCCCTGCGCCTGCACGTCTCCGGGCCGATCGCCATGGTGGTCGCCGGCCTGCTGATCGGAAACCATGGCGCCCGCTTCGCCATGAGCGAGAAGACGCGGCAGCATGTCTTCCAGTTCTGGACCCTGCTCGACGAGATCCTCAACTCCGTCCTCTTCCTGCTCATAGGCCTGGAAGTGCTGGTGATCGGCTGGAACGCGGTCAATCTGCCGCTGGCGCTGTTCGCCATTCCCATGGTGCTGTTCGCCCGGCTGGTGTCGGTGGCCATCCCCATAAGCCTGCTCCGCATCCGCCGGAAGTTCGAGGAGGGCACCATCGCCATCCTCACGTGGGGCGGCCTGCGCGGGGGCATATCGGTGGCGCTGGCCCTCTCCCTGCCGGACAACGCCTACAAGCCCGCCATTCTGACCGCCACCTACGCGGTGGTCGTCTTCTCGATCATCGTGCAGGGGCTGACCATGAAGGCGCTCGTGGGGCGCTACAGCTTCCACGGCGCGGGTCGGGAACCGGAGGGCGGCGAGGAGGCGAAGGCCCACTGAAATCCTCCGCCGCCGGCCGCGGGCCGCCGCTCAGCCGCCGCCACCGCCATCCACGTCCATCCGCGCGGCCAGGGCCGCCAGCCCCTCCCGGTAGGTGGGGTACCGGGGCTCCCAGCCCAGCTCCTCCCGGATGCGGCGGTTGGAAACCCGTTTCGATTCGCCGTAGAACGACCGGGCCATGGACGAAAGCCCGGCTTCCTCGAACGGCACCCGCGGCGGAGGTTCCACGCCCAGAAGGCGGCAGGCATGGAGGGTGACCTCGTGCGGCGGCGCCGGTTCGTCGTCCACCACGTTGTAGATCCGTCCCGGATGGGGACGGTCGATGGAAGCCAGCAGCGCCGCGACCAGATCGTCCACGTGGATGCGGGAGAAGACCTGTCCCTCCTTGACCACGAGGGCCTTGCGACGCCCCTCCGCGACCTTCTCGAGCTGGCTGCGGCCGGGGCCGTAGATTCCGGGCAGACGGAAGACGTGCACGGGAACACCCGTCCGTTCGTGCAGTCCGAGCCACGCGCGCTCGGCCGCAAGACGACGCCTCCCCCTTTCGCTGACGGGTGCGGGGGGCGTCTCCTCGTCCACCCAGGCGCCGCCGTGGTCGCCATACACGCCGACCGTGGAGAGATAGCCCACCCAGGAGAGGGCTTGCGCACGGCGCGCCAGTTCCCCTCCCAGCATCCCCAGCACGGGATCGCCCTCCTCTCCCGGAGGGACGGACGAAAGGACATGCGTCACGCCCTCCCAGGCCTGTTGCGGAAGGGCGGCCGTTCCGTCGAACAGCCAGCCGCTCCAGCCCTCCGCCCCGATCCGGCGCACGCCCTCCGCGTCGCGGGCGGTTCCGGAGATCCGCCAGCCCCTCCCGGCGAGCTGCCGGGCCAGGTGCCGCGCGACGTATCCGAGTCCCAGAAACAGCATGTGCTTCGTCATGCGGGTTCCCTCTCCTTCAGTGCCGCCCGCCATTCCTCCAGCACCATGGCGTCCTCCTCCGCAGGACGCATCCGGTGCGCCAGTTCCGCGATGGCCCGCCGCGGCAGCAACCGGGACAGCGCCCAGACGGCCATGGCCCGCACGAGCGGACTGCCGTCGGCGAGCCGCTCCCGCGCCGCCTCCGCGAGACCGGCATTTCCGGAATTGCCGATCGCGATGAGCACGTTGGCGACGAAGCGGTCGCGGCCGGCGCGCCGCACCGGCGTTCCCGCGAACATCGCGCGGAAGGCGGCATCGTCGAGGGCGGCCAGTTCCGCAAGCGGAGGGTCGATCAGTTCCGGGCGCGGACGCAGGCGCTCCTCCCCGGCCGGGCGGGCGAACTTGTTCCACGGGCAGACGGCGAGACAGTCGTCGCAACCGAAGACGCGGTTGCCCATGAGCGGACGCAGCTCCCGTTCGACGGGGCCGCGGTGTTCGATGGTGAGGTAGGATATGCAGCGGCGGGCGTCCAGGCGGCCGGGGCCGAGAAAGGCGCCGGTGGGGCAGACGTCGAGACAGGCGGTGCAACTGCCGCAGCGGTTCCCGGCCGGCAGATCGGGTTCCAGTTCGGCGGAGGTGAGGATCACGCCCAGAAACAGCCAGCAACCCCACTCCCGGGACACGATGCAGGTATGGCGGCCGGCCCAGCCGATTCCGGCGCGCAGGGCGAGCCGCTTCTCCATGAGCGGCGCGGTGTCCACGAACACCTTCACATCGGCACCCGTGCGCGAGGCAAGCCATTGCGCCACGTGCTTCAGCCGTCCCTTCAGGACGTCATGGTAGTCCCTGCCCAGGGCATAGATCGAGACGACGCCGCGGTCGCGTCTTTCCGTCCTGCCCAGCGGATCCAGATCCGCGGGTGGACCGTAGTTCATGGCGCAGACGATGGCGGAGCGGGCGTCCGGCCACATCCCGGTGGGATCCCTCCGGCGCGGAAGCGTGTCGGCCATCCACTCCATGGTTCCGTGCAGCCCCAGGGACACGAATTCCTCCAGATGCCGCCCCTCCTCCGCGGACAGGCGGGCCGGCGCGATGCCCACGGCATCGAACCCCTGCATGCGGGCCCTTTCCCGGATCCGCTCCTCGATGGTCTTCCTTCCGCCCATGCCGCGAGGCAAACCGGGGGCGGGTCAAAAGTCAAGCTCGGAATAGACGGCGGGCGGATTGAGGCCGCGCACCCGGTCCGCCAGAAGCGGGCGGAAGGACGGGCGCGACTTGATCCGCTGGTACCACAGCTTCGCGGTCTCGTGGCCGTCCCAGCGCACGGCGTCCAGATACTCCAGAACGGAGACGTGCGCCGCGGCGGCCAGATCGGCCATGGTGACCCGCTCGCCGGCCAGCAGCCCCCGCTCCTCGACCAGCCGGGAGATGTATTCGAGATGGCCGGGCAGACGCTTCATGGCGGTGCGCACCCGTTCCATGTCCGGCGGACCGCCCCCCATCTCCGGAGGCAGGAAGCGGCGCACGGCCTTCTCCATCAGCACCGGCGTGGTGATCTCGTGGTTGAAGCGGCCGTCGAACCAGGACACCAGCCGCCGCGTCTCGGCGCGCGCGGCGGGACTCTCCCCAAGCAGCGTGCGGTCGCCTCCGCCGTGGACCTCCTCCAGATATTCGGAAACGGCGAGAATACCGCAGACCACCGTTTCGTCGTCGTCCACGAACACGGGAACCTCTCCCGCCGGATTGAGCGCCAGGAAACCGGGTCTGTGCTCCCAGGGCCTCTCCTCCTCCATCGTGGTGACGACGGCATACTCCCCCAGCGCCAGCCGGACGCGGCGGCAGAAGGGATCCAGCGGAAAGTGATGCAGGGTGGGCATGTCGCAAGCCTCGTGACCGTTCCAACCGAATGGGAAGACCGTTTTATTGGCCGATTATCATGGAATGATAGAATTTACCATTGCGTCAGGTCGCATGGCGCGCCTTCAGCATGGTGAAAAGCGTCCTTGCCGCCTGCGCCTCGCCGCCCTTCGGTCTGGCCGGGCGCCCGGAGGGATTCCAGCCGTAGATGTCCAGATGGACCCACCGCCGGGGATCCTTCACGAACTTTTCCAGAAAGAGGGCCGCCGTGATGCTTCCGGCGAATCCGTCGGAGGTGACGTTGCCCGTGTCGGCGATGTCGGATTCCAGCCCCTTCGCGTAGGGCCGCCACAGCGGCATGCGCCAGAGGGGATCGTCGATCTCCGTGCCGGTCCGCACGAGTTCCGCCGCCAGTTCGTCGTCGCCGGAGTAGAGGGCCGGCAGATCCGGCCCGAGGGCGACACGCGCCGCACCGGTCAGTGTGGCGAGATCCACGACCAGGGCGGGATCCTCCTCCCAGGCGGCGGCAAGGGCGTCGGCCAGGACGAGCCGCCCCTCGGCATCGGTGTTGCCGATCTCCACGGTCAGGCCGGCGCGGGAACGGATCACGTCCGACGGGCGCATGGCTCCGCCGCCCACGGAATTCTCCACGGCCGGCACGAGCACCCGCAGCCGCACGTCCAGCTCCGCGGCCATGACCATGCGGGCGAGGGCCAGGGCGGCCGCGGCGCCGCCCATGTCCTTCTTCATGAGGAGCATGCCGCGATCGGGCTTCAGGTTGAGGCCGCCGGTGTCGAAGCACACGCCCTTGCCCACCAAAGTCACGCGCGGCGCGTCCTCGCGCCCCCAGACGATGTCGATGAGGCGGGGCGCCCGCTCCGCCGGTGCCGCCCGGCCGACCGCATGGATCAGCGGGAAGCCGCGCTCGAGGGCCTCGCCCTCCACCACCGTGACACGGCCGCCGAAGGTCTCGGCCATCTCCCGCGCATGGCGCGCCAGATCGGCCGGGCCCAGATCCTCCACCGGCGTGTTGATCAGATTGCGGGCCAGCCAGACGGCCTCGGCCTGAAGGAGCACGCCCCGCCGGTCCGCATCCTCCGGGCAGGCAAGTTGCGCCGGGGAACGTTCGGAGCTGCGGTAGGCCGTGAACCGGTAGGCGGACAGCACCCAGCCCAGGGCCAGAAGGTCCGCGGGCGGGATTTCCCCGTCCGCTTCGAAACGCCAGATCCCGCCGGGGAGCTTCATGGCCAGCGCGCCATGCGCCAGCGAGGCCATGTCCCCGTCCCCCGTTCCGGCAAGGGCCATGGCCGGCGCCCCGTCGTCCCCCGGCACGAGAAGGCATTCGCCGGAAGCGGCGCGGAAGCCGGCACCACGGACCCACTCCGCCTGCCGCGGCGGGAGCGCCGCAAGCGTGGCATCCAGACCATCCGGACGCACAAGGCGGACGGGACGCGCATCCCGCGCCCGCTCCGCGGGGAGAAGAACCTCGGAAGGCTGAATCATCGCAGGCTCCTTCGTGTCATGCCGCAGGGGCTGCAAGGTATGGCCTCTCCCTCCCCCTGGCAACCGTGAACGCAGGGTTCACGAACATGGTTAACAGTTTGTTGAGAACTGTCGCCCCACAATGCATTCAGCCTGCGGATCGTTGCGGGCTGCAGGGATCACCGCACAGGAGTACGGGGCTGGGCATGGCACAGGTAACGAGCTTCCTTTCTTCGACGACGGCGCGACGGCTGGCGGCCATCGGCATCGTCCTTCTCGCGGCGGGTGGACTGTCCGCCTGCAAGACGTTCGATTCCGCCGGCGGGGACGAAAGCCTGACCACGGGCTCCCTCGGCGCGGCGGAACGGCGGGACGGCCCCTCCCTGAAGGCGGCGGCCGCGGCGGCCCGCAGATGGAAGCGCGACCCGAAGGACATCCGCGCCGGTCTGGAGTATGCGCGTCAGCTGGAGCTGCTCGACCAGAAGGACGAGCAGATCGCGGTGCTGAAGAAGCTGGTCTCCCTGCACCCCGGCGACATGGATCTGCGCGCCCGGCTGGGCCGCGCCATGCTGAAGGCCGGCCGCTCCGTCCAGGCGGAGGGCGTGTTCCGCGCCATGGTCCAGGGAGGGCGGCGCGACTGGAAGACGCTGAACGCGCTGGGATCGGCGCTGGCCGCGCAGGGACGTTTCGCGGAAGCCCGGGCGCAGTACGCTCTGGCCCTGAAGGCCTCGCCGGACAACCCGAAAGTCGTCAACAACATCGCCCTGAGCCACATCCTGGAAGGCAACCCCGCACGCGCGGAGCAACTGCTGCGCAAGGCCCTCGCCTCGCCGAAGGGCCGCAACGAGACCCGCATCCGGCAGAACCTGGCCCTCGCCCTGGGCCTCCAGGGCCGTTTCAGGGAGGCCCGCTATGTCGCCTCTCAGGACCTCTCCCCCGCCGAGGTGGAGGCGAACATGGCCTATCTGCGCCGGATGCTCGGCGGCAGCGCGGACACGTGGAAGAAGCTGCAGAACGGCTGATGCCGCCTTCCGGCCGGGCCGCGGGATGTGCTAGGACACGTCCGCAGGCACACTGGCAAGGGGAGTTTCCGCCATCATGACCCATTCCGCCGATCCCGGCTGGCACGGCACGACCATCCTCTCGGTGCGCAAGGACGGCCGGGTGGTCATCGCCGGCGACGGGCAGGTGTCCCTCGGCAACACCGTGATCAAGGCCTCGGCACGCAAGGTGCGCCGGATGGCCGATGGCCGGGTGATCGCCGGATTCGCCGGCGCGACCGCGGACGCCTTCACGCTGCTGGAGCGTCTGGAGACGAAACTCGAGCAGTATCCCGGACAGCTCACCCGCGCCTGCGTGGAGCTGGCGAAGGACTGGCGCACCGACCGCTATCTGCGCCGGCTCGAGGCGATGATGATCGTCGCCGACGCCACCGCGACCCTGGTCCTGACCGGCAACGGCGACGTTCTGGAGCCGGAGGGCGGCGTTGCCGGGATCGGCTCCGGCGGGGCCTACGCGCTGGCGGCGGCGCGGGCCATGATGGACACCGACCGCGACGCCGAGGAGATCGCCCGCCGCGCCCTGGAGATCGC
>CAYSHK010000056.1:0-28418 GCA_964430935.1 uncultured Rhizobiaceae bacterium | reverse complement strand
GCCACCTACAAGAACCACGTGAACATCGTCGCGGTTTCGGCGACGGTCGATACCGGCAGGCTTTTCTTCGGCCGTTGATGCGGCCTGCGGAATGAGGGGAAGCTGGGGGGCTTCCTGACAGGGGGTCCGATCTGCGGGGGGTCGGACCCCTTGCTCTTTCGGTGGCGGTCCTTCCCGGCTATGCTGCCGGCGACAGGAATTCCCTCTCGCGGAGCACGCCATGACGGACATCCCCGAAAACCTCTGGTCGCTGGATTTCGACGAACTGCCGCCACCGATCGCGGCCCTCGCCTTTCCCCACGGTCCGGGATATCCATACGCGGAGAAGCTGAAGCGCAAGAAATACGAACGCCGCCTGAAGGCCCTGCAGGCGGAACTGGTGAAGCTCCAGAGATGGGTGCGGGAAACCGGGGAGCGGCTGGTGCTTGTCTTCGAGGGACGGGACGCCGCGGGCAAGGGCGGCACCATCAGGCGGTTCACCTGGTATCTGAATCCGCGCGCCGCCCGCGTGGTCGCCCTGCCGAAGCCCTCCGAGGTGGAACGGGGACAATGGTATTTCCAGCGCTACGTGGCGCACATGCCCACCGCCGGCGAGATGGTCTTCTTCGACCGCTCCTGGTACAACCGCGCCGGGGTGGAACGCGTCATGGGCTTCTGCACGGAAGATCAATGGCGCGCCTTCTTCGACGAGGCGCCACGCTTCGAGGCGATGCTGAAGCATGACGGCATCCACCTGTTCAAATTCTGGCTCACAGTCTCGCGCGCCGAACAGCTGAAACGTTTCTACGAGCGCAAGAACAACATCCTGAAGAGCTGGAAGCTCTCCCCCATCGACTATGCCGCGGTGGGCAGGTGGGAAGACTACACCCGCGCCATATCCGACATCTTCCGCCACACGGACACGGAGGACTGCCCCTGGACGGTGATCGATTCGAACGACCAGCGGCGGGCCCGGCTGGAGGCCATCAAGGTGGTGCTGACGCACTTCGACTATCCGGACAAGGATCCCGGAGCCATAGGTGAAACGGACACCAGGATCGTGCGGACGGCGGAGGAATGGCTGGAACGGGAGGGGCGGACCTGACGTCCGCCCCTCCCCGCCCCCTCGGGACGGCGGGTCGTGGAGAGGAACACCTCCGGACGGTCAGCAGCCGCCGATACCGCCCGGCCCGCCCTTGGCCTTGCTTTTCTCCGGGACCTTGATCTTGGGCGTCGGCCTCGACGGATCGAAGCGGTAGAAGTTCTTCTGGTCGCGGGCCACCAGACTCATGACCCGTCCGACGCGCAGACCGAAGAACCAGCCCATGATGCCGGCCCGCATGGTGCCGATGTAGACCTTGCCGTCCTTCTTCTTGTAGACGGCCACCTTGCAGGGGATCAGGATGGAGAGAATCCGCGAACTGTCATCGGCCAGGATGGGCTTGGAATAGTCCGTATTGCAGGTTTCGATCAGCACGGTATCCGGCACGTATGCGCCCTTGGCCCGGACGGATGCGGAAGGGCTGCGCAGGCCGACCAGCTTCCAGCCCTTCGTCTCCTCGATATTGCGCTGGATGCGCGCGATGGTCTCCTCCAGCCCGAAGGGGCTGACCCGTTCCGCGAACATCACGTTGCGCATCTGCGTCATGGCGACGGCGACCACCAGAACGACGGCCGTCAGAAAGCCCGCGATAAACCGTTTCATGGTGCTGTTCTCCCTTCCTGAAAACTCTCCGGAACGCTAACATGCGCCGCATGAGGCCATCCGTATTCTCCGCCGCGCTGCTGCTCGCCATCGCCCTGCCGTCCGGACATCCTGCCGCCGGCGGCGCCGACGTGGCGCGGCCTCCGCAACTCGGTGCGGAAGGCCTGCGGGGATGGCACGCCTATCTTTCCGGGCGGGACCACCGGGCCTTCGCCATCGCTCCCGGCGGCGCCTGGGGATACGTCTCCGAGCTGTTCTCCCGCGACGTCGCGGAGCGGGAGGCCCTCGCCGCCTGCCGCCGCTTCACGGAACAGACCTGCGTGCTCTATTCCGTCGATGGCAGGACCGTGTTCGACGCCGCGAAGTGGCCAACCCTCTGGCGTCCCTGCTCCACGGCGGAACAGGCGGCGAAGGCCGCGGAAGGCACGGAGCGGGGCATGCGTTTCCCCGATCTCGCCTTCACGGACCGGACGGGAAGACCGGTGAAGCTCTCCGATTTCCGCGGCCGCATCGTGTTTCTGCATTTCTGGGCCTCCTGGTGCGGCCATTGCCAACGGGAACTGCCCCTCATCCGCGATCTGGCGAACCGTCTCGCGGACGACGACCGCATCGCCTTCGTGCTCCTCCAGGCCCGCGAACCCTTCGCCCGCTCCCTCGCCTGGCTGCGGAGGAAGGGGCTGGACATGCCGCACCTCTACGATTCCGGGGCCCGCGGCTTCTCCGATGCCGCCTTCCGCAGGGCCGGCGGTGGAACCGTGGAGGACCGCCGGATCGCTCCCCGCTTCCCGGCCACGTATGTGCTGGACAGCCACGGTGTCGTCCTCTTCTCCCTCGTCGGGCCGTCGGAACGCTGGGACGAATATCTTCCCTTCCTGAAGGACGTCGCCAGCTGTTCCGATCGCGCCCGTGCGCTCCCTTCCCCCTCTTCCGGAGGCGTCAGGCCCCCTCGGTGACATCGTCCTCGTACTCGGGCTCCAGCTCCTCCCATCCGGTGATCATCGCCTTGATGTGCGCCAGCGGCGTATGCCCCATGGTCGCGAAGTAGACGTGCACGATCACGAACGTGAGCATCAGGAAGGCCCCTGCCGAATGCACGAGCCCCACGGCGGACAGGCTCAGCCAATCCCAGCGGTGCTCCCACCACGAATAGAAGAGATAGAACCACCCGGAGAACCACAGCAGCGGGTTGATCAGCACCAGGACGAACAGGTACGCCAGCCGCTGGAGCGGATTGTGCTTGCGCAGCGTGGTCTGCCGGAACGGATGCGGCGCATGGCGGAAGACGCCCGTCAGGTAGTACCGGATCATGGCGGTGAGCTTCTCCGTCGTGGGAATGTACTGGCGCCACTCGCCGGTGGTGAAATGCCAGAAGATGGCGAAGGTCCACAGTCCGATCAGAAGCCAGGCGGACGTGCGATGGATGTCCACCGCCCACCGGAAGCCGAAGAGCGAATAGCTTCCGTGGATCTCGAACCCCGTCACCAGCATGGTCAGGATCAGCGCCGCCTGCGACCAGTGCCAGAACCGCTCGAACGGCTTGAAGATGTAGATGCGCTCGACCTTCCGTCCGTTCATGACCGCTTCTCCCTGTAGTGGGTGATGATCCGCATGGCCCCGTGCCCCAGCACGCCCAGCAGCGCCAGGAAGGCCAGCCCGAAACCGAGGGTGTCCAGCGGTTTCCATTTCGAGTGGCCGGGTACGTAGATGCCGGGCAGTCCGGCCATCCGCGACATGGACGAATGGCATTCCTCGCACTGCAGGGCATCCTCCTTGGGGGCCACCATGTGCGTGATCGGCCAGAACATCTCGGTCTCGACGAAGCCGAGCTTGCCGGAATATTCCACCCCCCTGCTCTTCATGCCCACACGCAGGGCGGCATCCCAGTCGTAGCCCTTCCACAGGGCCGTTCTGTCGTCGCCGGGACCCCAGAGATGCACCACGGCCAGAGTGCCGTTGCCGGCATCGATGGCCTGCTTGCCGCGCATGATCTTGAACGGCCAGATGCGGGAATCCTCCGCCGCCGGAGCGCCACCGATGCGGTTGATGGACACCTTCTGTCCGTCCTTCACGGGATCGCCGAAGAGCGTGTAGGTGACCTCGCCGTTGAACCAGCGGTATTCGGGCTTGACGAACTCCTCCCAGCGGAAGGATCCCTTTCCGGTGCGGTAGATCTCATATCCCCTGGCGTCGTACTTGTGGACGGGATGGCCGTCCTTGCCGATCTCCTTCGTGGCCGTCGACCAGTCCCACCACATCTTGGTCGCATAGCCGCCGCGGGCGAAATACGGGATATGGCAGGTCTGGCACGCCAGCTTGTCCGTATGGTCGTTCAGACGTGCATAGGCGTCGGTATGCGGCCTGTCGCCATGGCAGGAGACGCAGCTCGTGCGGGTCTCGTCCCCCTTGCCCGGCACCACGATCCCCCGCGTGTCCACCGCACGCGGATTGTAGCGGGAGCCGGCCACGGAGTGCTCGTCGCCGCGGTGACAGACGGCGCAGCTGAAGTTCAGCCGCTTCGGGCTCATGTGCACGTCGAGATATTCGGGGGGATTGACCAGCGACAGATCCAGGTCGCCATGCTTGACGCCGTTCCCTCCACCGCCGACGAAATGGCAGCGCGCTCCGCAGGTGAACCGCGAAGTCGGACCGACGCTCTGGGCCACCTTCGCCAGATCCGGCGGCTGCCGCAGCTTGCCCTTGATCTCCGTGGGTTCGTAGAGCGGATGTCCGGCGAATCCCGGAAACTTGATGTAGTCCTTCGCCTGCGCATGACAGACCAGACAATCCACCTTCGTCTCCGAGGAGAAGTCGAAGGTGCGGTAGTCCTTCATGCCATAGCCGATATGGCATTTGGCGCAGAACGGTTCGTTGGTGCCGATGGCTCCGCAGAAATTGTTGATGACGGTCCCCTTGCCCAGCTCCTGGCCGGTTCTCGGGTTGTCGAACTTCCATTTCCAGTGGGTGGTCGCGTGAATCTGCTTCGCCGCCCTGGTATGACACCCGAGACAGGCCTTCGTGACCTCCTCCGCGTTCGCGAACGGCCCCTGCAGCTCCTTGAACTTCGAGTGGTCCGCCGTGGACCACGCCTTCGCCTGTGCCGCCTGCGACAGACCGGCCAGCGCGAGCGCGGCGGCCACGGCCACGAGCGCCCTCACGATCCATGGCAGACGGATTCCGGGAACAGTGCGCATGACATCGACTCCCCATGATCCCCGTACAAGCCTTTTTATTTGGCTATACGCATATAATAACATGCGCATATGCTCATAAACAGATAGCGAAATGGTCGGGCTTTCGATGCATCGGAAACGGGAAGCGGCCGCCCGGCCGGCAACGACGGGAGAAGGCAAGGCGCTCCCCCGGAAATGTCCGCCCGCGAATCCACGCGACCCGCAAGCTGTGTGGGCGGAATGTAAATGGTTGAAAAACGAGCGTTTCCGATTTTCGGAATTTTATGCGTAGAACGAAATCCTCTTGATCTGCGTCATATCTTTCGACCGGCTCGGGGCGCATAAGTGAGTCGTGAAATTCAACGTCGTTTCACGCGGGGTGTGGCCATGTCCGGATCAATGAAATTTCCAGATTTCGTCGTGGTGGCCCTGGGCCTGGTTCTTGCTTTCGCCGTCACCGGCGCGGCGGGGGCGGAAGAGAAGCCCGAAACCGGAACGGATGAAAAAGGCCGGATCGAAACGGGCATCAACGAATATTCCAATCTGCCCGACCGGCCGCACATGGTGAGCGCCTTCACCCTGAAGGAGCTCTCGACCACGGCGGACCATTCGAAGTTCAAGGAACTGCAGGGGCCGTTCAACTCCGGTCCGGAGGTCACGAAGGCCTGTCTCGGCTGCCACAACAAGGCCGGACAGCAGCTCCGGGACAACGTGCACTGGACGTGGGAGTACACCCACCCCGTCACCGGACAGAAGCTGGGCAAGGAGCGCCTCATCAACAACTTCTGCACCAACGCCCGCGGCAACGAGGGTATGTGTGCCCAGTGCCACGCCGGATTCGGCCGCTCTTCCCCGGACTACGACCTGGACAAGGTGGAGAACCTCGACTGCCTAGCCTGCCACGAATCCACCGGCACCTACTACAAGCTCCCGCCGACGCGGGGCAACGAGGCATGCGCCGTCATGTTCGAGGGCAAGAAGCCCATCCAGTGGGCGAAGGTGGCCCAGAGCGTCCGCATGCCGGGCCGCAACAACTGCGGGATGTGCCATTTCTACGGTGGCGGCGGCGACAACGTGAAGCACGGCGATCTGTCTTCCGTGCTCTTCGATCCGCCGAAGGACGTCGACGTGCACATGAGCAGGGACGGCGCCAACCTGGTCTGCATCGACTGCCACGTCGGATCCGGACACAAGTGGGCCGGCTCCCGCTACAACATGACGGTCGGGGACTCCGGGAAACGGCCCGCCGGCGCGCCCCGTACGAAGGCCACATGCGCCAGCTGCCACACGGACAGCCCGCACAGCCTCACCTCCATCACGGGCATCAAGCTCAATGGCCACGTGGACAAAGTGGCCTGCGAGAGCTGCCACATTCCCGCCTTCGCCCGCGGCGGCGTCGCCACCAAGATCTTCTGGGACTGGCGCACGGCGGGCCGCCTGAAGGATGGCAAGGGCTTCCGGGAGGAAGGCTACATCCAGGGCAACGGCAAGCCGCGCCATACCTACAAGTCGATCAAGGGATCCTTCAAGTACGGCGAGAACATCCGTCCCGTGTACCGCTGGTTCAACGGAGTGATGCGGTACACCACGATCGACACGAAGATCGACCCGACGAAGCCGGTGCAGATCAACTACTTCTCCGGATCCTACGACGACCCGAAATCGCGCATCTACCCCTTCAAGAAGATGCGGACGTTCCAGCCCTACGACAAGGGATACAACACCCTCGTCTACATGCACCTGTGGGGCGACGACAAGGACGCCTTCTGGGGCAACTACGACTTCGCCCGCGCCATCGCCCGCGGCATGAAGGACAACGGCATCCCCTACTCCGGCCAGTACGGTTTCGTCGAGACCTGGTCCTGGTGGCCCATCAACCACATGGTCGCTCCCAAAGAGAAGGCCGTGCAGTGCGAGGAATGCCACACCCGCGAGAACGGACGGCTGGAAGGTCTCGACGGCTTCTACATGCCGGGCCGCGACCGGTGGTGGTGGCTCGATCTTCTCGGATGGCTGGCCATCTTCGGAGCCTTCGCCCTGGTTGTCGTCCACACCATCTCCCGCATCGTCATGAAGAACGCATACGGCGCATCGCCCGAAGGGAAGGAGTGATCCCATGCCCCTCAGGAAGAAGAGGAAAGACGACGGAAAGATCTGCGCCCATGTGGTGATCTACACCCGCTACGAGCGTTTCTGGCACTGGACGCAGGCGGCCCTGATCTTCACGCTCGCCTTCACCGGCCTGAACATCCATGGCGCATATCACGTCATGTCCATGGAGACGGCGGTCGTGACCCACGACATCGCCGCCACGCTCCTCGTCCTGCTGTGGATCTTCACCACCTTCTGGAACTTCACCACCGGAAACTGGCGGCAGTTCCTCCCATTTCTGCAGGTCCACCCGGAGGACGGGCGCTTCGTCACCGGCCTGAAGATCTTTCTCAACCGCCTGTGGGCCGTGATCCGCTACTACGCCTGGGGCATCCTGCGTGGCGAACCGCATCCGCACAAAAAGACCCTGCAGCGCAAGCAGAACCCTCTGCAGGCGCTCGCCTATCTCACTTTCATGATCGTCATCGGCCCGGCCCTGTGGATCTCCGGCATCTTCTACATCCTCTATGATCTCTGGAACGATTTCGCCGGTTCCCAGATGCTGTTCCAGGCCACGGTCTTCGTCCACACGGCCGCCGCCTTCGCCATGGTCGCCTTCGTGATCATCCATGTCTACATGACCACCACCGGCAAGACTCCGCTGCACTACATCAAGGGCATGATCACGGGCGTGGAGGAGGTGGAGCTCTCCGAGATCGAGAGGGAATACCTCGAAACCCACATGCCGGACATGCTGAAGGACGAGAACGCCAGCTGCTAGGAGCGGAACGCCCGCCGCAACTGCCGCGTCGCCCTCCGGAGCGCGCGGGGATCCGCACCGAAAGTCGGGGGGCCTTCCCTCCACTGGCGTCCACGCCCGCTCTCCGGCCGGATCTTGAAACGGCTCCGCCGGATCCCCTTATCTGGAGGGAGTGCGACATCCACGGGAGAACGGCGGCATGAGCGGGGACCACGACGGACAAAAGGCGGTTGCGGCCACGACGGGCGGTTTGCGGGGATGGTGGCGCACCCGCCACCGCATTTTCATGGAGGCGATATTTCTGGCCGTGGTCGTCATGACCGTGATCGGCGTGGCGTTGACCAATGTCGCCCCGTCGGCGAGCTACCGCTACTGGCTTTTCACGGTCGCCCTCTTCGCCGTCTCCGGCATTCTGACGGGAAATCTGCGCGCCTGGGAAGAGCATCGCTCCCTTTTCCATGTGACGCTGGAACAGACCGTCCACTGGGCCGTCGCGCTTCTCGCCGTCCTCATCGTGCACCTGATGCTGCTCGGAGGCCGCCTGACATACGAGGCCGCGGGCCTGATCCTGATGCTTCTCCTCGGACAGGCGGTCGCGCTGGACGGCTTCTACCGCACGGGCTGGCGTTTCGCCCTTCTCGGTCTGACGCTCATGGCGATGGCGCTGTTCGCCGCGTGGTTCGCGGCCTACGTCTGGATGATCGTGGCCGGCGGCCTGGTGCTGTGGCTGGTCGCCGTCATCGTGGACGCATATCTGCCGCGCTCCCCGGAGGGGCGCCATTGAGCCTCCGCCCCCTCAGGGAAGATCGGTGCGGCGGAAGATCAGAAAGCCGACACCCGCCAGCAGGAAGCCCAGCAGCAGCGGATAGAGCAGCGCATAGGCCATGAACCCGGCATTTCCGAAGAAATCGAGAATGATGTAGGCGGCCGGTCCCAGCAATATGAGCTGCGGATCGAAGAGCATCATCGCGCCGATGCGGAAGACCTCCAGCGGATTGGCCAGCGCCAGCCCCACGACCACCTCGGCCGGCGTCTGGAACTGGATCAGCAGACCGATCAGGATCAGATCCAGGAACATCAGCATCACCAGCCACAGGAAGAAGGCCACCGACTGCGCCACGTCGGATGTGCGCGACACGGCGGAGATCAGGAAGGAAATCCCCAGGAAGCAGAACGCCAGCGACACGAGAAGCGCCGAATACCAGGCGAAGTCCCGCCAGGGAATCTCCTCCGCGCCCATGAACAGCCCGACGACGAGGGAGATGCCCATGGCCGCGAACACGGGAATGAACACCACGATGAAACGGCCGATGAAACGGCCCCAGTACCAGCTGGAGAGCGAGACCGGAAACGACAGCATGTATTCGTACACGCCCGCCTCGCGGTCGCCGGCGAGGGACCGCACGGTGGACAGCAGCACGAAGATCGGCAGGATGGCCATGGTCAGCTGGATGAAGGTCACCAGCATGCGCGAAAGGCCGGTGAACCCCATGACGCGGGATTCCGTCAGACCGAACACGAAGAGCGTGGCGATCAGCCCGCCGAAGACCAGCGCATAGAGCGCGAACCACTTCGAACGGATGGACTCGGATATGTCGAGCCGTGCCGTCTGCCAGAACGAATACATTCCGTTACCTCACCTCTGTGCCGCTGGATCGTCGGGGCCGAGCAGGTCGTGGTTCTCGCACCGCGAACTCAGTCCGCGGGCGATGACCTGCTTCTTCATCTCCTCGTAGTCCACGGCCCCCTCGCGCTTCTCCTCGATGGCGCCGAAGCCGTAGTCCATCGGCGTGGTCTGGCCGGGCATGTACCAGGCCTTGCGGGCGTCGAGCCATTTGCGGCCCGTCTTCATGTCCGCGACCCAGAACTCCTTTGCCCTGCGCCCCTCCTTGTACCATTTCTGGCGGATCATCCAGTGGATGGCGTCGCCTATGTCGTCGAACTTGTGGATCTTTCCGTCCGGATCCCTGATCTCGGAGGCGAACCGCGGATCGGAAATGATCATGTTGCAGATCTCGCAGGTCTCCCGGTCGTAGCGGATCTTCTCCGGCCCCTTCTTCTCCTTGCACGCGGAAAGTCCGCCCGCCGCGAGAGCGCAGCAGGACAACACGATCAGCCGCCTGCGCGAAAGGTCAGGCATCCGCCTTCTCCCTGCTCAGGTCGTGCATGCTCAGATCGGCGACCACGCCCACGTAGCGCGCCAGCATGCCGAGGAAACGCAGCCGGTCCGGGCCCGCGACGACACCCGTCCAGGTGACGCCGCCGTCCTCGCTCTCGAATCCCCATTCGCCGACGGCCCGCGCGAAGGCGGCCTCCGGCTTGCGCAGCACGATGCGCACCTCCTGCCTGAGGCCGGGATCGATGGCGTCCTCCACGCGATCGTCGAGAACCACCTTTCCGCGGTCCATCTCGATCACGCGGTTGACCAGCATGGCCACCTCCTCCAGCCGGTGGGAGGAGATGATCATCGACTTCTCCAGCCGCTCGGCCAGCAGGTCGAACAGAATCTGCCTGGCGCCGGGATCGAGGTTGGCCGTCGGCTCGTCCATGATCAGCACGTCCGCGTCGCGGCCCATGGCGATGGCGATCAGCAGCTTCTGCTTCTGCCCGCCGGAGAGCTTCATGAACGGCCGCTTGCGCACCTCCCCGATATCCAGCCCCATGCGCTCGGCTATGCCGCCGATCCGTTCCTCGGTGGTGTGGCAGAGCCGCGAGGCGAAATCCACCAGCTCGCCCACCGGCATCCGCAGAGGCGGCGGCATCTGGGGCACGAAGGCGATCTTCTGCAGCACGCTCGTGCGGGCCGACCGGGGCGAAACACCGTCCACCAGCACCTCGCCGTCATAGACGTACTCGCCGAGGATGCAGCGGATCATGGTGGTCTTTCCGGCACCGTTGGAGCCGATCAGCGCGATGCGGTCCCCGGCGTCGATCCGCAGCGACAGGCCGTCGAGCACACGCGTGCGCCGGAACGTCTTGGATACGTCTTTCAGTTCGATCATCTGCCGCCTTCCGTTCCCCATGATGCCGGAGCACGATGTTCCGGCATGCGCCGCGGGAAGTCTCGTTGCGCACCGCTTCCCTGCGGCAAGCGTCGTTGGACCCGGCCCGGATCCTCCCGGAACCGCTGGCAGCAAGCCACGCTCCGGTCGGCCCGTCCTTGACCATGCTCAAGAATGCCGTCCCTGAAGAGCAGCCTCAGAGCAGTTTGTCCAGCCCCTTCACGCGGAATGTGAGCGCACCCGTCGGACAGGCCTCGATGCACATCGCGCAGCGCGTGCAATCGGCGCCGATGTCGATCTGCGGACGTGTCGCCCGGCCCTTCTTGGTGATCTCGAGCACGTGCGGCACCAGACAGACCTTGCGGCATTCGCCCTCGTGCAGACACTTGGAAAGGTCGTAGTGCACCGTCGTCGGAGACACCGATCCCACGAAGGCGTAGGTCATGCCGATGGGGCACATGTAACGGCACCAGAAACGGCGGATGAAGAACAGCTCGATGAGAAGCAGCACGCCGACCCAGATCATGCCGGCCAGCGTCCCGTAGATCAGGGCGCGGGAGGTGATGCCCACCGGCGAGATCCACTCGAACACCGTGTAGCCGGTGACGAAGGCCAGAACGGCGAAGACCACGTAGAGCACCGTACGCACCCCGCGGTGCAGCTGATAGTCCTTCGCCCAGCCCTTCTCGGCGAGACGCACGTGCAGCATCTCCACCCATTCCGAAAGCAGGTGGTAGGGGCATGTCCAGGCGCAGAAGGAACGGCCGCCGACCAGCCACCACAGCACCGCCACCGTCGCCGTGCCGATCACCAGGTTGATCAGCATCTCCTTGAAGGCCAGCGTCACCTGCAGGGAGGAATTCAGGTCGGCGAAATGGAAGCCGATGACGCGCGATGCGGTCAGGGCGCCTTCCACGAGCTGGACGTCGAAATGATAGGAAATGACGAACAGCAGGTTCACGAAGATGATCGTTGGCCAGCGCCACTTGCGCCACGCGAAGCTTTCCTTCTTGTGCGCCAGCTCCTCGGCGATCATCCGCCGACGTTCGGCGCGCTGCTCCGGCGTGTTCTTGAATTCGTGCAGCTTGCGCGCCTCTTCCGTGTAGTCTTCCTTGCCCGGCTTGCGCGGCTCCGCGCCGAACATCTGCCGAAGGCTCTCGACATAGAGGTTCATGGCTCAGGCCTCCCCGTACTTCTTGCGCGGAATGATCTCGATGCTCGGCGGATCCACCGGGCAGATCATCTCGCACATGCCGCATCCCACGCACTTGTCCGTCACCACCGGCGTCTTCCGCTTGTCGTTCGGATCGTCGCTCATCGGCTCCAGCCGGATGGCATCCTTGATCGGGCATTCGCGCACGCAGAGGTCGCACAGCTCCAGATCGTACGGATGGTCGGCGATGCGGATCGGGTTCCACCGGTCCACCTCGATGTACCGGTGCAGGCCGGGGAAATCGTCGCCGCGGGCGGTTCCCTTGAATCCCAGTCCCTGCCGCGCGAGACAGGTGTCGGGCCGGGTGAGCACGGCGAGCCCCATGCGCACCTGCTCCTTCTTGTCGATCTCGTGGGTCAGCGCGCCCGTGGGGCAGGCCAGGATGCACTGCACCGCGTCGCAGGAGAAGTCGCAAGCCTGATCGCGGGCGATGATGTGCGGCACGCCGTTGCCGAAGCCATCCTCGAAATCGGCGAGCACGATCGCCTCCACCGGGCAGACCTGCACGCACTGTCCGCACTTGATGCAGGCGGCCAGGAACTCCTTTTCCTCGATGGCGCCGGGCGGACGGAGCCTGTCCTCCGCCCTTGCGTAGGTCATGACGGGATAGTAGCCCGCCAGCCCCAGTCCCACGACCGCGCCGCCGGTCAGGATCGACAGCACCAGCGCCCTGCGGCGCTCGCGCTCCCGTCGGCTCATGCGCTTCTTCGGCTTCTTCGCCGGCGCATTGCCCTTGTTCGCTTCATCGCTCATGTTCGCACCCGTTTCATGCCGTGGTCAGCCAACCTGTCCCTGTCCTTCCGCAGGACGGGCCGCCGTTCTCCCCGCGCCGCCGCGACAGTGCCGCCCCTGCATTTCCCTCTCGCCCCGCCGGAAACCGCAACTTCCGCTCCCGACGGGCCGTCTCACTTCTTCTTCAATCCGAACGGATCGAAATCCTCCAGACTCGTCCCGGCCTTCGATTCGCCCGTCGTCAGGCCGAATGTGGTCGTCTGCTTGCCCCTGTTGCCGCCACCGCCGACGTAATCCCTGGTGATCGGCTCGAAATCCGGGCTGATCCGCGGTTTCCGGTCCTCCAGCATCAGCAGGGGATCCGTGAACGGAGCCAGCCGCTCCAGGAAGTCGAGCATCGTCAGTACCGGCGTACCCTTGAAGAAGGCGGCCGGCTTGACGTCCATCCAGATGCGGTCGGCGTAGACGAACAGGCGGTAGGGCTTGTCCCCGTATCCGTCCCCGTCGCGGTCGTAGCCCTCGTAGGTATCCCAGTAGTTCGCCTCCCAGATGTTGCGCTTCGCCGTCTCGAACGCCGAGACGGAGACATGCCGGATGTTGTTCATGAACCGGTTGTCCTTGAAGATGTTGCCAGACCAGTTGGTCAGGAAGCGCACGCCCATGTCGTTGAAGGCGATGGTGTTGCGGTAGATGCGCACCGTGGTGTCCGGCTGGAACGGCGAGGAATCCAGGTACATCCCGACGGAGTTGTAGAGCACCTCGTTGTCGAGAATGTCGATGTTGCTCGCCTCCTTGAAGCCGATGCCGATGCCGGCGGCGCCCACCGCCTGCACGACGCGATTGCCCCGCACCACCACGGAGTCGGAATACATGAGGTAGATGCCGACGGAGTTGCGGAAATAGCTGTTGTTCTCCACGAGATTGTAGCGCGAATACATGAAGTGCAGCCCGTAGCGGCCGTCCGTCATGCGGTTTTCCGCGATGATGTTGTCGGCGGAATACCAGATGACGAAGTCGCGCACGTGGTGGAGATGGTTGTTCCTGATACGGTTGTTCCTGGAATACCAGAGCCGGATGCCGTCTCCGCGCAGCCCCAGACCGAGATGCGTGAAGGAGGAAATCTCGTTGCGCTTGATGATGTTGTTGTTCGACTGCTGCATGTCGATGCCGAACAGCACGTTCCTGATGCGGTTGTCCTTCACGACGTTGAAGTTGCCCCGCACCTGGATGCCGGCATCCAGCTCGTTGTAGTCGTCGCCCGAATTCTCGATCGTCAGGTTGCGGACCGTGGCGCCGTCCGTCTTCAGGACGATGACCGTCCCGTCGCCGCCACCGTCGATGACGATCTTCTCCCGCGGACCGTCGCCAATCAGGGAGATCGCCTTGTCGACGACCACGTTGCCCTTGTAGCGGCCAGGCTTCAGCAGGATCATGTCGCCCGGCTTGGCCGCGTCGATCAGCGGCTGCAGGGGCTTCAGCTCCTCCGCACGCACACCCGCGGAACGCGCGGACACCAGCACCGCGAACAGAAACAGCAGAACCGCGTGGAGGAAGGCACCCCGCCGCGCGTCGTATGTGCATGTGGCGTGCGTCATGCCGAAATCCCGTGTCCGCCATCCCGATTGAAGCGATTGGCGGATTCCGGAAATCCCCTGCCCGCACAAGAACTTGCCCGGAGATTCCGAAACCCTGGTCGATATCCGGTATAGTCCCGGCAAGGCTCCTGAAAATTGATCAAAGTCATGCTTCCGGCCATTCCGCCGGATGGCTTTCCGCAATGTGGGAGCACGGGGTGCCCCGTGCTCCCGGATCGTTCCCGACAGGCCACGCTCAGGCCTGCGCGGCCTCCGTCTTCAGCTGCTTGCGACGGATCAGGACCATCAGCAGCATGATGACCGAGAAGATCAGCATCAGGCCGAAGCCGTAGTGCGGATAGGAGTGGGTGGAGAACTGCGCCACCTTGCCCTGTCCGAACACCGTGGGCATGAAGGGCTTGAGCGTGAACGCGCCCATCGAGCTCATGTTGTGGCCGAACCAGTAGAGCCACGCGGCGTATTCCACCACGAAGGCCACCGGCAGGATGGCCGGAATGAGCCCCAGCAGCCAGTAGAAGAAGCGCGGTCCGAACGATCCCAGGAAGAACAGGATCGGCGGAATGACGATGAGCCCCCAGAACACGGCCCAGGCGGCGATGGTGACCTTCTCCACCAGCGGATTGATGCGGGCCGGATTGTTGAACCACCGCGCCAGCGTCTTGTGGTAGTGCCACAGCAGGACCTGCATTCCGCTGCCGGTCCACTTCTGGCGCTTCTCCTCCGGCAGACGGGCCTGGTCGGTGAGGAAGGCCTGATGAAGGATCTCGATGTTGGTGGCCTTCATATCGCCACCCTTCTCCTTCGCCTCCTCCAGGATCTGCTTCAGGGACTTGACCTTCAGGCCCTCGCCGCCCCGGTTGAGGTTGGCGAGAATGTCGGAAAGCTCCTTCTGACCCGTCTTTTCGAGCTGCGAGCGGACCTCCTCCGTCTTCACGAACTTGCTGCCGCTCTTCTTCAGCTCTTCCTCGAGCTTGGCGATGATCGGAGAGAGCTCCTCGCCGGCCTCCTCCTTGCCCTCGCCGAGGGCGGTCACCAGCGACTTGATGTAGGAGGCGGGCTGGTACTTGATGCCCCCGTCCGTGAGCATCGTCAGATACATCCACCCCACCATGACGGCCCAGCCCGCCATCATGACGGCGAAGCGGACCTTCGGTTGGGGAATGGCGAATCCGATCACCATGAGGGCGAGGAACGTCAGCAGAAACGGCGAGAAGGCCTTTTCGACGACGCCGCCGGCGCCCGTCGGATACATGCCCACGAAATGGTTGATGGCGTCCATCTCGTGCACGCAGTCCAGAACGATCTTCTCCTCGATCTCCGCCTTCTTCACCTTCGGGCAGCCGTTGAAGACGCCGTTCATGTGGAAGTGGATGCGGATGCCCTCGGGAAAGGCCGTTTTCGGATACTGCGGTGCCGTCAGGGACACCCACCATATGGGCACGAAGTAGATCACCACCAGAAGCGCCACCGCGATCGCCGCGAGCACGGCGACGATGGCGTTCTGTTTCTTCTGTGCAGCCACGTCAGTCATTGTTCAACCCTCAGATAAGCGTCCGGTCAGACCCCCGTATCCGAATGGAATATCCGCTCATCCGGCACTTCCGCCAGTAACACGGACACACAACCACGAGTGGCGGGACGTCGCCGCCCGGCACTGCGGACGAGAGCGCGCCGCCGCACGCTCCGGCCGCCCGGACGCCTTCCGGCCGTCTTCCGACAATCCGTGGAAACGGCCCTTTCCGTTGCGGTTCCGCCCGCTCCGTAGCGGAGCGGGCGGCGGGTTCCGTTCATATGGACGGGATCAGTCGAAGTCCGGGTTGATCCAATCCTTGCTCGGCGCCAGCTTCTCCTTCGGCACCGGGATGGACGCCACGTATCCGATCACGTCCTTCATGTCCTGATCGGTGAAGTTCTTGATCTGCTTCACCATGTCCGGGTTGGCGTTGCGGCGCTTGCCGTCGCGGATCCACTCGAACTGACGCAGCATGTAGAGGTAATGCTGGCCCTGGATCTTCGGATAGAATTTCATCTCCGAGCCCTCGCCGTGCTCGCCATGGCAGCGCACGCAGTTCTCCTTGAACAGCTTCTCGCCGCGCTTGAGATCCGCCTCGCCAGCCGGAGCCTTGCCGTTGTCCGGATTCATGGGCAGGTTGGCGATGTAGTTGGCCACCACCGCAATGGCGTAGGGCCCACCACCCACCTCCGGAGCCGCGTTCTTGATCTCCTTCGGAAGGGCGAACGGATACATGGTCGGATTGTCGCGGATGCCGGCGCGGATGTCGGCCAGCTGCTTGATGATCACCGTGTCGTGCTGCCCGGCCAGCTGCGGGAAGGTGCCGTCCTTGGTGCCCCATCCCTCGGTGGTGTGGCAGGCCGAGCAAACTTCGTACACGGCAATGCCGTCCTTGCGCACCTTCTCCTTCAGCTTGGGGTCGTTCGGCATCTTCTTCTTGAGGTCGAACAGGATCTTGGTGGCCTCGTCCTGCTCGCCGCCACCTTCATTCCAGGCCATGACGGTCGGAGCGGCGACGGCAATGCCCAGACCAAGCGCACCGATGAAAGCCAAGGTTTTCTTCATGTTCCTCTCCACTCGTGGGGGTTGATCCTCTCCGCCGTTCGCGGTACCGCCGGACCCTGTCCCTGTCGCATTCGCCTGCAGGACCGGCGGCCCGAAAACCGCAGAAAACTCCAGTTCACTTCTTAGTCCGGTCGATGGTGGACAGATACGCGGCGATCTGACGGATCTCATCATCCTTCAGCTTTTTGACGAAAGTGTACATCGTCTTGATCTTGCCGTTGGTCCGCTTCTTGTCGCGCACGTCCACCATCTGGTTGAAGATGTAGGAGGCCTTCTGGCCGGCGATGTAGGGATATCCCTTCAGCGGCTTCTTGCCCTCCTTGCCGTGACAGGTGCGGCAGCGCTTCTTCTTGTAGAGCTTCTCGCCGGCCTTCACGTCCTCCGGCTTCAGATCGGCGGCGGGTCTCGGCTTCGGCGGCTCCAGGCTGGCCAGCCAGTCGGCGATCTGCTGGACCTGCTCCTCGCTCACGCGCACCTTGCCCTGCGGATCCACCAGGGAGCCGCGCATGGCCTCCGCGCGCGGCTTGTTCTGCGCGTTCATGCCGCCCTTGCGCTTGCCATGGATGATATCGAGAGTCTGCTGGATCAGATACTTCTTGGGCTGTCCAGCGAGATTCGGATAGTCCTGAATCGCCCGCTTTCCATCCTTGCCGTGGCAGGCGATGCAGGTCATGCGCCGGTAGAGGCGCTTGCCCGGATGCTTCTTCTTCTTCTCTTCCGCCACGGCCTTGCCGGCGGTCAGCGGTCCCTTGACGACGGCCCCACCGAGCCCGGTGGCGAAAATGGCGCCGAGAAGAACCGCGAGAGAGGCCCTCGTAATCGTTCTGTTCATTGTCGGTCTCCTGCTCTCCACACTCCCTGCCGTTCCACAATATGGAACGACCGTATCCCCTCATGGGAGGCGGGGGGTGCTTTCCGCACCCCCCGCCTGATCTCGTGTCAGATCAAGAGCGATCCATTCACGCGAGCCGGATCACTTCTTGATGACCTTGGCGCCATGCTGCTCCAGGTAGGTCTTGGCGCGCAGACCGATGTCGGCCGCCTTGACCTGGTACTGGAACCACTGCTGGGCCCACAGCGTGGCGTTCTGCCAATCCTTCTTCTTGGCGTAGTCCTCGGCCTTCTTCTTGGCGTCGGCCGCGAACTTCAGCTGGTCGGTGGCGTCCTCGACCAGTCCGACGACGGTCGGGAAGTCCTTGAAGTTGCGCGACACGATGAAGTTCACGACGCTGTCGATGACCTTCTGCACGCCGAGGTTCTGCTCGTACTGCTTCTTGTAGTCGGCCTCGGTGTACTTCACGCCCTCGGAGACCGCCGCCTCCTCGGCCTTCATGCCCTTCGGACGGACGAGCAGAATGCCCTGCATCTCGAGGTGCAGAGCCGAGCAGAACTCGGTGCAGTAGTACGGGAACACACCGGGCCTGTCGGCCACGAAGGTCGCGGAGACCGTCTTGCCGGGCTCGATCGACAGGTTCACGTTGGTGCCGGAGATGGCGAAGCCGTGGGTCTCGTCCTCGGCGCGCTCCACGTTGGTCAGGTGGATGGACACCGTGGTGCCTTCCTCGACCTCGATGATCTCAGGCGTGATGTGCGAACGGATCACGGTGCCGTAGACATGCACGACGCCGTTCTCGTCCGTCACGATCTTCTCGCGGCCGGGACGCGTGCGGTACTCGGACTTCTTGTCCTCGCGCGAGTTCCAGCCCAGCTTGTAGCGGACGATCGGCTTCAGCTTGCTGGCGCGGATGGCCACCGCGTAGTGCGGCTCGCCGAGCGGCACCGGCATGTCGTAGGTCAGGATCATCTTGTCGCCGGAGATGTCGATCAGCTGGTGGTTCTGCGGATGCAGAGGACCGACCGGATTGAAGCGGTCGATGGCCAGCTTGTTGAGGGACACCAGCCACTTGCCCTGCGGCGTGACCGAGTCGCCCTCCATCGTCATCAGGTGGCCGATGTTGTAGTGGATGTGCAGCTGATCGAGCACCTTGCCCTTGCAGTAGTCCCACTTGGTGACCATCGAGTCCACGTAGATGGACGTGTAGACCACGCAAGGCTTGGAGTCGTACTGCGTATGCAGCGGACCCAAGCCCACCTCCACCTGGGTGTGCAGGGACTTCTTCAGGTCCAGGATCGGCAGGCCGTAGGGATCCTTGCCGGCGAAGTCCTTGTTCTTGATCAGGTTCTGGATCTTGGCCCAGTCATACACGGAGGCGTGGGTATCCAGCTTGCCGGACACGATGATGTACTTGCCGTCCGGGGAGAAGTCCACGCCGTGCGGAGACTTCGGCTCGGGGATCAGGTAGAGCAGACCTTCCTTGATGGAGGTCTCCATCATGATCACGCGATGGCCGTTGATCTCCTTGTACTTGCCGGCCTTCACGACCTCCTCGCCCTTCTTCCAGTAGGTCAGGTGCAGGAAGTCGGTGTCCTTCTGAGAGCAGCCGGCCTCGAAAGGCGGACGGCCGCGCTCGATGCCGCCGACATAACGCTCGGAGCAGAACGAGTTGGTGGCGCCCCAGCCGTAGGAAACCAGCTTGCCGGCGTCGGAAAGGTCCTGCGAATACGGCGGCAGCTCGAACGAGAAGGATTCCTCGGGAACGATACGACCCTTCTCGCGGTCGAACTTCCAGTAGGTGACCGCGCCGCGGAACTTCTCGTTGAACTTGGAAAGCGGCACGTAGCCGGCGTTCTTGCCGAGAGGCGCCGGATACTGCGTCGCCTCCATGATGTACTCGGTGTTCGGCGTGACGAAGGCACCGCCGTGCTCCGACATCATGATCGGGTTCACGACGATCTGCTTCGTCTCGAAGTCCTTCAGGTCGATGACGGCCACGCGCGGGTTGTTCTTGTCGTTGATGAACAGATACTCGCCGTCATACTCGCCCTTCGTCTCGGAAATGGCGGGATGGTGCGTATCGCCGAACAGGATGTCCTTGCCGTAGATGCGGCCCTGGGCCAGCACCTTCTTCGACTCGTCGTCGAAGCCGTAGCCCTGCCAGGGCTCCGGCGTGAACACGCCGATGAACTTCAGGATGCGCATCGACGGGATGGCGTACACCATCACCTGACCCGACTGGCCGCCGGACGAGAACACGATGAACTCGTCGCGCTTGCCCGTCGGGACGTAGGTCTTGGCAGCGGCGAGCACGTCCTTTTCGGTGAGGCCGCGCGCCTTCATGATTGCCTCGAGCTGCCCCTGCGCCTGGGCCGCACCGGAAAGCGCAAGCCCGAACCCTGCAGCCGTCGAGAGCAACAAGGCCTTCTTCAGCAGTGATTTCATGTCAGTCCCCTTGGAAAGTATTTTCCCTCGTGCGACATGGGTCGGCTCCGTCTCCGGAGCAGTCCCGATCGCCGTCGTTCGGGAAAGGTTGACCGCCTTTTCCCACGGCAACGCTATTACAGAGTCGTCGAAAGGGTCATTGACATGTGTCAAGAAAGGCTCACAAAAACTTGAGAACCACTGGAGAAATCGTGACTTGAATCAACCTGGAAGCATAACGTTGGGTATACTCCCGATATCGGGAAACATTTCAATTCACCCCCCTCTTGGAAATGACTCGCAATACGCGCAGGGGGCGAGGCATTTTGCGCGGGTTCTACTTCGGATCAACGAAAAACCGAAGGAAATCTCCACACGAAGTTGACTATTGCGTCACCCGGCACACCGGGAAACCGGAAGCGGCACGGGAGTATCCCGCCCGCGCTCCGATGGAGACGGGGCATGCCCCGCCCGGCAGAGGCATGCCACGGACCGGATGGAAACGATGCGGGGAATGCCGCCCACCCATTCCCACCCCTTCATGGGAGGCAAGGAAAATTCTTTTTCCACCAAAGGGTTGCGTGAAACTGTGGAATACACGTCTTCAGAAGGGCACGTCGTCGTCGAGATCCCGGGAGAAATCGCGGGGCTGCGGCGCGCCCCCGCCGGAATCCGCCGGCCCGGTCTGTCCGAAACCTCCCGCGGCGGGCTCCCCGTAGCCCGCGGCCGCCGCGGGAGCGCCGGCCCCGGCGGGTGCGCCGCCACCACGCGAATCCAGCATGGTGAGGGCGGAATTGAAGCCCTGGAGCACCACTTCGGTGGTGTAGCGCTCCTGCCCGTTCTGGTCGGTCCACTTGCGGGTCTGGAGCTGCCCTTCCACGTAGACCTTGGATCCCTTGCGCAGATACTGCTCGGCAATGCGGGCGAGGCCCTCGTTGAAGATGACCACCCGGTGCCATTCGGTACGCTCCCGCCGCTCGCCGGTCGTGCGGTCCTTCCACGTCTCCGTCGTGGCCAGGCGCAGGTTCACGACCGGGCGGCCGTCCTGCATGTGCCGCACCTCCGGGTCCGCCCCGAGATTGCCTATGAGGATGACCTTGTTGACAGAACCCGCCATCGTATCCGCTCCTTCCAGCGGCCCGCCCTGCCCTTCCGGCCGACCGACAGCCCCGCTTCCGCGCTTTGCCGTTACCGTTCCTCCGCCCGCGGCCGACACATGCCGGCCACCGGTTTCGGGCACACTAGCCCGCTCCGGCGGTCCGCACCAGCGCGAAGAACGGTTCTCCACAAACCATTCCCGCCCGTGGTGCCGACCTGCGGCACCCTATATAAATGTTCATGAATTGTTCTATAGCCCGTTCCCCGCTCTGTCAAGGCGTTTCCACGCTTCCCGGCAAAACCATCCGATGACGGACGGAAAAAACTCTTGCCGAACATTGCGGGAACGGATATGTAAAGTTCAGGCTTTGTTTCGAATCGCGCGGGTCGCTCCCGCCGCCCATCCCGGAGAGGCGCCATGCTGACGCGCAAGCAGTACGAGCTTCTGATGTTCATCCACCAGAGGATGAAGGAGACGGGGATCCCGCCCTCGTTCGAGGAGATGAAGGAGGCGCTGGGCCTGCGCTCGAAATCCGGCATCCACCGTCTGATCACGGCGCTGGAGGAACGCGGCTTCATCCGCCGCCTGCCGCACAGGGCCCGCGCGCTGGAGGTCATCCGCCTGCCGGAGGCCATGGCGCCGCGCATCGGCGGAAGGCGCGTGTTCTCGCCGGAGGTGATCGAGGGATCGCTGGGGCGCGCCACTCCGGAGCCGGCGGAAAGCGCCGGAACCGACGCGCCGCGCGCCACCATCGTTCCCGTCATGGGGCGCATCGCGGCGGGTGTGCCCATCGAGGCCATCCAGGACCACACCCACGACGTCACCGTCCCGCCGGAGATGCTCGGCTCCGGGGAGCACTACGCCCTCGAGGTGAAGGGGGACTCCATGATCGAGGCGGGCATTCTGGACGGCGACACGGTCATCATCCGCCGCACGGACACGGCCCACAACGGCGACATCGTCGTGGCGCTCGTGGACGACGAGGAGGCCACCCTGAAGCGTCTGCGCCGCAAGGGCGCCTCCATCGCGCTGGAGGCCGCCAACCCGGCCTACGAGACACGGATCTTCGGTCCCGACCGCGTGAAGATCCAGGGACGGCTCGTCGGCCTGCTCCGCAGATACTGAATTCTCTGCCGGCGCCGCGAAATCCGGCCGCCGGGGCGAAATCCGGCCGCATCCGGCAGAGACTTCCCGGCTAGAATCCGCTTTCGCGCAGCAGGACGGAAAGGATCCGCCGCGCGATCCGTCCCGCCAGACTTTCCCGCCGGGCTTCCACGACGACCCTGCCGGTGCAGGTCATCGGGCAGATGCGGTCTCGGTCTCCGCCCTCCTTCCCTTCGCGCCGCGTGAGCAGCCGGACGGGAAACATGCCCTTCAGCATACGGATCTCCCCCCGTTCGTCACGTTCCGCCGCGACGGGTCCGCCATGGATGGAGGAGAGATAGGCGAGATCCCGCCCCGAACGGCGCACCGCTCCGATTTCCTCCAGTTCGACGGGCACCCGTGCCAGCCCGGGATCGTCGGGCACGAAGACGGCTTTGGCGCCGGGTTTCAGCCTGTCCACGTCCTCCTCGGGCACGAGCGCGGATACGACGCGGCTGTCCGGCGTGACGACGCGGGCCAGCATGACCGTCTCGTTGGCCCACATGCCGGGGCGCAATCCGGAAATCACGTGCGTCACCACCCCGTCGAAGGCGGCGCGCAGAACCAGCCTCTCGCGGCGCTCGGCGAGCCCGGCAAGCTCCCTCTCCAGCGCGGCCCTGCGGCGCAGCAGCACGGCGTGCTCCTCCAGATCCCGCCGGTCCGCGGCCAATCTCCGCAGGCGCAGCCTCACCAGGCGCAGCCGCTCCCGCGTCCGCCGTTCCCGGAATTCCAGATCCCGCGAACCGAGCACAACGAGCGGATCTCCCGCGGAGACCCTCATGCCCGGCTCCAGCCGGACCTCGAGGATCCGCGCCGGCTCGGGCGCATAGAGCTCCATCTGCCTGCCGGCCTTCATCACCGCCGGAGCCCGGACGCTGCCCCAGACCGGAGCCAGCAGCAGGAGCAGCGCGCCTCCCGCCAGCAATACCGGGCGCCACGGACGCCCCTTCTTCACTATTTCGTCGCGCATCTTCCACCACTTTCCGATTTCGCGCCACACGGGCATGACGATGAACCACGCCACCTCGACACCCGCCAGGAAGATGCCCACCACCTTCGGGAACGCGTGGTAGACGAGGAACGCGATGCCGAGGAACAGAAACAGCCTGTACAGCCATGCCGCGAAGGCATAGGCGATCAGAAACCTGCGCATGCCGTCTCCGAGCCGCTCCGGCGGCGGTTCGCGCATCCCCAGCAGCCATTTGCGCAGCAGCCAGGTGGCCATGGCGAAGGCGCGCGGCGCGAGGTTGTGCATGCGCAGGGCGTCGGCCAGAATGTGGTATCCGTCGAAGCGCATGAAGGGGCTGGCATTGATGAGCAGCGTGGTCGCCAGGGACGTCGTGGCCACGAAGAACGCCGCGGAGCGCATCGGCCCGTCCGGCAGGAAGGCCCATAGGAACAGGGCGATGCCCGCAAGACCCAGCTCGACGAGTATCCCTCCGGCATCGATCAGGAGCCGCGCCCTGCGGGAGCGCACCTTCCATGCATCCGTCGCGTCCGTGTACAGCATCGGAAACATGACCAGGAACGCCACGCCCATCGTCGGCACCCGGCAGCCGAAGTGCGTGGCGATCAGCGCATGTCCCAGTTCGTGCCCGATCTTCACGAAGACCAGCGCGACGGCGAACAGGAGAAACCCTTCGGGCGAAAGGAAGTCCAGAAAGGTGGCGAGGAAGACGTCCCACTGCCGGCCGGTGAGATGGAGCCCCGCCAGGGAGAGAAGGACGATCGGAACGATTCCCCTGCGCGTACCCAGCCAGCGCACCCACGGCAGCAGGGCCTTCAGGAACCGCCCCGGACGCACCAGCGGAATGCGGAAGAAGAGATACCCGTGCAGCAGCCGCTTCATGGACGATCCACGGAGACGGCGGGCCCGGGCCGCAAGATGCGTCCACCCTCCCGCGGAGGTTTCCAGCAGGCCGTTCTGCCGGAGAAAGAGCACGAGCGCCTGCACGTCTCCGGGTGTCACATGCAGGCCGTATTTCGCTTCGAGCGTCCTGCGCAGCGCGCCCGCCGTGCCCGCGCGCCAGCAGGCGAGAGCACGGGCGGTCATGGTCGTGATCCGGAAATAGGTGTTGCGCAGCGGATCCAGTATCAGCCAGCCGTCCCGCACGCCGGCATCCCGCGCCGCCTTCATGAAGCGCAGCTCCTCGCGGATGGGCGGAAGCGGCGTGTCGTCGGTGAATTCCGCGGCCTCCATGACGCCTCAGATCCCGAAATACTGCCGGAACGCGGCGACGGGACGGCGGAACAGGTAGAAGCCGAGCGGCACCGTTTCGCCGAAGACCTGCGCCGATCCCCGGTACCCGATCCGCACCCGCGCCTTCGCGTCCCCGTCCAGGTCGGCCACCACCCGGTAGGCCAGAAGACCGCCCGGAACCTCCTCGGCATGGAACGCGACCGTCCGCACCCGCCCGGTGAGCACGCGCAGCGGGTCGGCGTCCAGGAAGACGCGCACCCGGCTTCCGGGCCTCACCGCCACGGCATCCTTCACCGGCAGGGAGATGCGCAGCGCCAGCCTGCCGGGATCGGCGATCTCCATGACCTTCTCGCCCGTCTTCACGGGACGGCGGATCCAGTCGGACGGATCGGAGTAGATGACCACGCCGTCACGTTCCGCCCGCACGCGCACCAGACCGAGCAGATGTTCCGCATGTTCGCGCTCCGCCCGCGCCAGCGCGAGTTCGGCTTTCGCCTCGGCCAGCATGCGCCGCGCCTCGGGATCGCCGAAGGCCGCCTTGCGCACCGTCTCCAGCCGCGCCAGCGCCACCGCCTCCCGGCGTGCCGCCACCTCGGCATCCGCCTTCAGCCGCGTGTCGTCGAAGACGAAGAGCGTCTCGCCCGCCCGGACCGGAACGTTCGGTTCCTTCACCACCTCCGCGATCACGCCGTCCATGGGGGCGGCGACGATGAACGGATCGTCGGCCACCACCTCGGCCGGGGCGATGGCCGTCATCGGCACCGGCACCAGCATGAGCAGCAGGAGGATCAGGGGCGCGGCCACCATCAGCCATCGCGGCGGTGCGAAGCGCTTCAGAAGGGAGGGAGGCTCGAGCGCCGTCAGCGCATGGGCGAGAGCGGAGGCGAGCCGCGCCCCTATCACGGCTTCCGCGTCGTTCCATTCCGTCTTGCGGGCCAGCAGCAGTCCGCCCAGGGGGCGTCCCTCCCGGTCCCGCATCGGCAGCCACATGAGCTGCCGGAAGGGCCAGGCCCGGAGCTCGTGGTCGCCGTTTTCGTCCATTTCGTCGAGACTGCGCCGCACATGGTCCGGGCCTTCCGTCCCATCGGACGGATCGGCGAATTCGCGGGCCATGCGCTCCGCCACCTTCTCGATCGCCCGCACCAGCGGCGCGTTCGCGTCCACGGTCTCCAGACCGGATGCCGTTTCGATGCGGGCCCGCCCCCGTGCGTCGAGAGAGACGAAAAAGGCCTGCGAATATTCCAGCAGCCCGCGCGTCTCGTTGACGGCGAAGAAGCGGATGTCCTCCGCTGAGGGAAGGTCGCGCAGGCGTCCCTCCAGATCCAGAAGCAGCTCCAGCCTCTCGCGGCTCCGGTCGTTATCCCGCCGATGGTTGCGCATCTCCTTCGGCATGACGATCCGGTTCATCGTTCCTCCTCCCTGCGGAACTCCGCGACGCCGCTCATGCCCGGCAGGACGCGGGACGCGTCCCCCTCCAGAACGCCATGGAGCCGCACCGTCTGCGACACCGCGTCCACCATGGCCCCGATCCGCTCGACCCGTCCTCTGAGCACGTCTCCCGTCTCGTCCACGCGGAAGTCGAACTCGGCACCCGGCCGCAGCCACGTGAGCCAGCGGGAGGGTGCGATCACCTCCACCTCGAGGCGGGAGAGATCGACCACCGTCATGACGGGCCGCCCCGCGCCCGGCGTCTCGTGGGCCTGCGCATGCAGCTCCACCACGCGCCCATGGAAGGGAGCGGGCAGACGGCACTTGCGCACCTCCACGGCCGCCGCCTCCATCTCGGCCCGCGCCTTCTCGCTTTCCGCCTGCGCCACGTCGGCCTCCAGCCGTCCGGCCGCCCGGAACTTCACCAGCCTGCGCTTGCTGCGGGCCTTCAGGGAGGCGGCGCGCCATGCCGCCCGGGCCGCCCTGTGCGCCGCCTCCGGCCGCGCGCAGTCGTATTCGACGAGCACGTCCCCCTTGCGGAAGCTCTCGCCCTCGCGGAAGGGAAGACGGACGATGCGGGACGGCACCTCGGCGGAAAGACGCGCCTTCGCACGGGGCTGGACGATGCCGCGGATCTTCCCGCTCTCCCGCCCCCGCACGCTCTCGAACCGCTGCGCCCCACCCACATCCTGTCCATGGACGGCCCCGGCGGCGGAAACCGCCAGGACCGCCAGGACAAGCATCCGGGCCGAAGCCCGGATGCCCCTCTCGTGCCTGCGTGGCCTTCTTCTTGTTGTTCTCATGGCTCCTTCGCTCTTCCGTTCGCCCCGGTCCTCACTCGGCCAGAGCCTGCATGAGCAGTTCCACCGCCCTCCGGTCGTCGTCCGTCATTCGCTCCACATCGTCGAGAAAGCCCGTGGTGGAGGCGTTCCGCCCGGCATGGCCCGTCTGCACGATTTCGCCGGAACGGAGATTCACCCGGATCTCCCAGGTCTCCTTGACGCCATCGCCGGTCGGCCGCTCGATGCGCAGGTCGATCCACTCCCTGCCGGCGGGAATGTCCACGAGAATGGTGCCGGAAGAGGCGCCCCGGACATTCCATTGCAGCTCCCGGCCGTCGGCGGTGAACACCTTCAGCCCCTCGGGCAGGGCCCGGCCGCCCCGGCCGTCCGGAGCCGACATGTCTATGGCCAGCAGTCCATCCGTGGTGACGAGCGTGCGGACCATCAGTTCGTCTCCGCCGTCGAGCCCGAGCGACATGGCGAGATTGGAACCGCTGAAGGGTGTGCGGTCCGCCGCGGCTCCGTCCTCTCCGGGCATCCGTCCGGACATCCCGTCCATCCACTCGGAAAGATCGGAGGCGCTCTTCACCGCCGCCATGCCCGAGAGATGGGAGATGCCGTTTATGGCATTCAGGACGGAGAGCCTGCCGCGACCGCCGGACGAACCCAGATCGCCGAGTTCCTCCACGGCCTGCGTGACGGAGGCTCCATCGTCGCCGCCACCACCGGCTCCGTCTCCTCCTTCGCCCTCGCCGTACGGATCGCCCATGCCGTCGCCGGCCCCTTCGCCGCCGTCGCCATGACCGCCGCCTTCGTCGCCACCTTCGCCTCCCTCGCCGGGATCGACGACCGGATCGACGATGGGATCGCCACCTCCGCTACCGCCGCCGGTCACCGGCGTCACGACGAGATTGGTCGTGACGTCCATCAGGAAGGTGGTCCGGGCCGTGCCGCCCTGGCCATCGTCCACCGTCACGGTGACCCGGTACGGTCCATCCTTCGATGCGTCGAGAGCGACCCGGCCGGTGATCAGCCCCGTGTCGGGGTCGATGGCGAGCCCCTCCGGGAGACCGGTGGCCGTATAGGTCAGCGTATCGCCGTCCCTGTCCACGAAGGCCCGGGCCGTGCCGATGCGCACCTCGTCCCCGTTGCGCACGGCCACATTGGGAAGCCCGGTGACGTTCTCCGGCGGAACGTTGGCGACCCTCAGCACCAGTATCGTCTCGGCGCTCCGCCCGGAGCCGTCCGTCGCCCGGACGACGACCTCGTAGCGGCCGTCGCCATCCGGACCTCCGGTGGAGGCATCGCCGGTCAGCGTACCGGTGATGCGTCCCGTGACCGGATCCAGCACCAGGCCCTCGGGCAGCCCCGTGGCGGTATAGGTCAGGCCGCCGCCCTCGGGATCGCGGAAGACGGCCGCGACGTCCACTCCGGTCACCTCCTGCGCATCCACGAGCTCGACATCCCGCAGCACGTGGGCCGGATCGGGCGCCGGCTCCGGGGCTCCGGGATCTCCCGGATTTGCCGGATCAACGACCATGGGACCGTCGTCGGAGCCGGTCAGGGTGATGGTCAGCGTCGCCGTCGCCTCGCCGCCCTGGCCGTCGGAGACGGTGTAGGTCACCTCCTCGGTCGCCGTCTCGCCCTCCGCGAGCGCGTTGGCCCGCCAGTTCGGCTCGAAC
>CAYSHK010000055.1:0-5631 GCA_964430935.1 uncultured Rhizobiaceae bacterium | reverse complement strand
GGCTTCATGCACATGGAGCAGAACAATCTCTTCTGGTCCATCCCCGGATACGACGAGCTGCTGGAGGCATGGATGGTCTGGTCGAGCCGGGAGGATATCATGCACTTCATATCCTCCACGTCGCTCTCGCTTGCGGACCAGCTCGCCACATCCCGTCCGGCCGAGTTCGACCGGAAGAAGCGCAAGCGGGCCGCCGCCTGACAATGCCGTACCCCCCTGCCCTCCGGCGGAAAAGGGATGGGCCCGCGGAACCCTGGGGTTCCACGGGCCCTTGCCCTGTCCACCATCCGTTTTTTCGTTCGTGGACGCCTCCATCCATCGCCGGAAACCGCGGTGGAATCCCCATCACCCCGCCGCGCCGGCGGATTTCTCAGAGCCTGTAGAGAATCTGGTCGGTCCAGAAGCGCTCCAGACGTGCCAGCGCCTTGTTGAGACGGTCGAACTCCTCCTCGTCCATGCCCATCACCTGGCGGATGGACTTCAGCTGCCGATTGTAGAGCTCGTCCACCTTGCGGCGCACCTCCTGCCCCTTCTCCGTGAGACGCACGCGCACCGCGCGCCGGTCGGTGGTGGAGCGCTCATGGGAGACGTATCCGGCCTGCACGAGCTTCTTCAGGTTGTAGGACACGTTGGATCCCTGATAGTAGCCGCGCGTCTTCAGCTCGCCGGCGGAGAGCACCTCGTCGCCGATGTTGTAGAGCAGCAGCGCCTGGACCGGATTGATGTCCTTCTCGCCACGCCGCTCGAACTCGTCCTTCACGACGTCGAGAAGACGGCGATGCAGTCGCTCGATCAGATTCAGCGCCTCGAGATAGCGGTGCTTGATCGGCTCGTCCTGTGTCCCGTTCGTGGTCTCCTGTTTCATCATCTGCATGTTCATTGCTCAACACCTGCCCAGTTTTATTTCATTTGGCAATGTATTTCTGTTTTTTCCATTGCCGTTCTTATGTTTCAGGAGACTACACCGGGCATGTTAAAAAGCGCTCAAAAGACAAAGTAAATTTGATGTTTATTTTTAGATATCCAGCGACTCTTGATTCAGCGTTACCACGCCGTAAAACCCTCAACGAAATCTTGAATGGTTAACGTTTTGACTCTGGAAATCCGCCTTCCGGGATTCCGGAAAGGTCACTCCGCGGCAAGTGCAATGGGCAAAGGAAAGCGCGAGAGGGTCCATGGACGGCAATGCGGACGGGAAGCATGTGGCGGCTCTCGAAAGCCGCCCCGGCATCCGATCCGGAACGACACCGTTTCCGCGTCCGTCAAGGGGCCGCCCGGCCGGTTCAGCTTTCGCCGGCTTCCGTGGTTTCGTAGGGTGGCTTGTGCAGTCCCGCGGGCGAAAGCGTGAAGATCTCGTACCCGTCCTCCGTGACGCCGATGGTATGTTCGAACTGGGCGGAAAGAGAACGGTCGCGGGTGACGGCGGTCCAGCCGTCGGAAAGGATCTTCACCTGCGGCCGGCCGAGATTGAGCATGGGCTCGATCGTGAAGAACATGCCCGGCCTGAGTTCGTGACCCGTTCCCGGCCGGCCGTAGTGGAGGATGTTCGGCGTGTCGTGGAACAGCCGTCCCAGTCCGTGGCCGCAGAAGTCGCGCACGACCGAGCAGCGCTCCGCCTCGGCATAGCTCTGGATGGCATGGCCTATGTCGCCCGTCGTCGCGCCGGGTCTCACCGCCGCGATGCCGCGCATCATGGCCTCGTGGGTCACCTCGATCAGGCGCTCCGCCTTCCGTGGAACGTCACCGACCGGATACATGCGCGAGGTATCGCCATGCCAGCCGTCGAGGATCACCGTCACATCGATGTTGACGATGTCGCCTTCCTTGAGCCTCTTCGGCCCCGGAATGCCATGACAGACCACATGATTGACGGAAGTGCAGATGGATTTCGGAAAGCCCCTGTAGTAGAGCGGCGCGGGCTGGGCACCGTGATCCACGATGAATTCGTGGATCAGACGGTCCAGTTCATCGGTGGTGACGCCCGGCTTCACGTGGGGCGTGATCATGTCCAGCGCTTCGGCGGCCAGACGGCCCGCACGGCGCATGCCCTCGAAAGCCTCCGGCCCCCACAGCTTGATCTGTCCGGTATTGGTGTTCGGTGCCGTCTCCGCGGCGACATAGCGTGGTCGGTTCATGGGATCTCCACGGGAATGACCTTGCGGGCCACGATTTCCTGCGGGGTGACCTCGCAGGCCAGGGCATGCACCTCCACGCCCGCGTCGACGGCCCGTTTCCATTCGTCCATATAGGCCGGATCGATGTCTTCCGCCAGCCTGAAACGCTCCGCATCCGTCCGCTGCGCCAGATACACCATGGCCGCGCGCCCCGCGCCGGAGGCGGCGATGCGGGCCAGCTCCCGCAGATGCTTGGCGCCCCGCACCGTGACGGCGTCCGGAAATTCCGCGACGCCGGGAGCCCTCGAAAGAGTGACGTTCTTCACCTCGATGTACACGGGAGGACGCTCCGGATCCTCCAGGAGCAGATCGATCCGGCTGTTCTCCTCGCCGTAGCGCACCTCCCGCCTGACGGAGCCATAGCCCGCCAGATCCGGAATGACGCCCTCCTCCAGCGCTTCCGCCACCAGACCGTTGGGAAGGCCCGTGTTGAGCCCGACCAGGGCGGAACCCGCCGGACCGTTCACCTCCACCAGCTCCCAGCGGTGCCGGTACTTGCGTTTCGGATCGTCGGAGACGGAAAGCCACACGCGGTTGCCCTCGTCCAGAAGCCCCATCATGGAGCCCGTGTTGGGCGTGGAGGCGGTGACGAGCTCTCCGCTTCCTTCGAGGACGACATCCGCGAGAAAACGCTTGTAGCGGCGTACGAGACGCCCCGGTATCATCGGCTGAGGCAGTTTCATGGCCGCCACTCATAGCCCGCCCCCGCATGCCCCGGCAAGCCTTGGCGAAGACGCATCGACGGCCTATCCTGCGGTCCGGAAACATGCGGCTCCGCGGGGCGCACGCGGACACGGACCATGGATGCGGAGGGGCGGGCATGCGCGATCCCGGCAATCCCACGGCGGCGGTTCTGGCGATAGGCGACGAAATCCTCTCGGGGCGCACCCGCGACGAGAACGTCGGCACCATCGCCCGTTTCCTGGGAGAGCGGGGCATAGACCTGAAGGAGGCCCGCATCGTCCCGGACGACCCGGATGCCATCGTGGAAGCGCTTGACGCGCTGCGGATGCGGTACCATCACGTCTTCACCACGGGCGGCATAGGTCCCACGCACGACGACATCACCGCCGACGCCGTCGCGGCCGCCTTCGGCGTACCCATCTCGCACCACCCGGAGGCGGTGCGCATCCTGCGCGCATACTTTCGCGAGATGGGTCGGGAGGAAACCGAGGCCCGCATGCGCATGGCGCGGATTCCGGAAGGCGCGGAACTGATCCCAAATCCCGTCTCGCGGGCCCCGGGTTTCCGAATTGGCAACGTCTTCGTCCTTCCGGGCGTTCCGCGCATCATGGAGGCCATGCTCCACGAACTTGAAGCGCATCTGGCGAAAGGCACGCCCATCCGTACCGTCACAGTCGAGGCCCATGTGCCGGAGGGCGACCTTGGCGATCCGCTCCGGCGGCTCGCCGCCGAGCATCCGCGAACGTCCATCGGGTCCTATCCTTTTCGCGATGGAGGCCGTTTCGGAGCCCGGATCGTCATCCGTTCCCGCGACGCCGGTGCGCTGGAGGCCGCAGCCGGAGCCGTCCACTCCCTCGTCGCGGAACTGGCGGAACGGCAAGCGGACTGATCCGCCCCGGCGTCTCCACCACCGTGGAATCCGCGCACGGGATACCGCGTGGAGAAACGTATTTTCCAATGTTTCCGGTGGATGCAACAATATCCATATGGCGCTCCGCGGTTGTGGGATATATCCTTCTCCACCATGGGGAACGGATTTTCTGACGCCGCAGGAACGGGAAAGGGATTCGCTAAGAAGCCCCCAGGCGACCGGCCGCACTATGCGGGCCACCGCAAGCGTCTGCGCGCCCGCTTTCTCAATGCGGGGGCGGAGGCGCTGCACGACTACGAGCTGCTGGAGCTGGTGCTGTTCCGCGCCATACCGCAGAGGGACTGCAAGCCTCTGGCAAAGGAACTGATCTCCAGGTTCGGGTCGTTCGCGGAGGTCGTATCGGCGCCGAAGGAGCGTCTGGCGGAAGTGCCCGGCGTCGGGGAGGCGGTGATCACGGAACTGAAGATCGTGCGGGCCGCCGCATTGCGCCTGAGCCAGCAGAAGGTGCGCAAGCAGCCCGTGTTCCGCGGCTGGAACGATCTGCTGGACTACTGCCGGGCGGCGATGGCCTATTCGCCGCGCGAGGAGTTCCGCATACTGTTTCTGGACAACCGCAACCGCCTCATCGCGGATGAGGTGCAGCAACGCGGCACGGTCAACCACACGCCGGTGTATCCGAGGGAGGTCGTCCGCCGGGCTCTGGAGCTGGCCGCGTCATCCATCATTCTCGTGCACAACCACCCCTCCGGAGACCCGACGCCCTCGCGCGCGGACATAGAGATGACCCGGCAGATCGTGGAGGCCGCGGATTCCCTCGGCATCCGCGTGCACGACCACATCATCATCGCACGGGACGGCCATGCCAGCTTCAAGGGACTGAAACTGATATGACCGGGACCGGAAAGGGAAAACCCGCGCCGTCGGGACGCGGGTTCGCCAGAACGCTTGCAGGTTTTCGTGTCCGGGAAACGGCCGCTCAGTTGACGGCGTCCTTCAGACCCTTCCCGGGCTTGAACTTCGGAACGTTGGTGGCCGGAACCTTCTTCGTCTCGCCGGTGCCCGGAATGCGCACGTCCCGCTCCGGGCGACGGGTGACGCTGAAAGTGCCGAAACCGATCAGACGGACCTCGTCACCCGCCTTGAGAGCCTCGGTGATGGCTTCGATGGCGGCTTCCATGGCATCGGTGCACTGGCCTTTAGTGAGGCCGGATTTCTCGGCCATCCTGGCAATCAGTTCCTGTTTGTTCATTGTCTTCCTCTTTGCATGTTCTTGAATACGTGACGGCCCGATGGACCGGACCCCCTTTCCACACTTTGGCGAGCAGTGCACACGCGGAAAGTCCGTTCCGCTCATACTACTTGCAGCAGCCTGACATACTGACGGCGCTCAAGCTCGCTTCAGCGCGAATCATGATGCCCCCATGCACTGCCTGAAACAGGCTTGCCAAGCCGACACCGCCCGCGCAAGCGAAAAAAGGCCGAAGTACCGATTTAGCCACAGATTTTATGCACTTCCACAAGCCGAATCGCGGCATCGGAGTGCGGCCGGCGGCACAACATTCCGGCGCTCCGATCGCTTCAGGCGACGGAAATCCACAATGCGGCGGAAGTATGGCGTACTATGCAGATTTCGTGACGACCTTCCATGGAGCGGGTCATGCACCGCAGGTACGACGGATGCCCCTGGAGAACGGGTCGGCCGAAGATGGAAACCGCGACCGGCACGCTTCGAAAGGACGGGAAGGCCATGCGGCGGAATCTTATGGCGGAGAGGGTGGGATTCGAACCCACGGTGCCCAGGGGGCACAACGGTTTTCGAGACCGCCCCGTTCGACCACTCCGGCACCTCTCCGCAAGCCGCAGGCCGTGCACTGCGGGAGCGCACATCACATAGCGCAGCGG
>CAYSHK010000054.1:0-16923 GCA_964430935.1 uncultured Rhizobiaceae bacterium | reverse complement strand
GACCGGAAATTTCACCCAGATGGTGTCCGACTCGTGGTCGTGGTATTCGACCTCCGCCTCGGCCAGCGCCGTCTTCTCGACCACGGACCACATGACCGGCTTGGAGCCGCGGTAGAGCTGGCCGGCGCGGGCGAATTTCATCAGCTCGCCGGCGATGACCGCCTCCGCCTCGTAGGCCATGGTGGTATATGGGTTCTCCCAGTCCCCGACGATGCCGAAGCGCTGGAACTCCTCTGACTGCACCTTCACCCAGTGTTCCGCGAAACGGCGGCATTCGGCGCGGAATTCGTTGATCGGGATCTCGTCCTTGTTCTTCCCCTTCGCCCGGTACTGCTCCTCCACCTTCCACTCGATGGGCAGACCGTGGCAGTCCCAGCCCGGCACGTAGTTGGAATCGTAGCCCATCATCTGCCGGGTGCGGGTGATCACGTCCTTGAGGATCTTGTTCATCGCGTGGCCGATGTGCAGATGGCCGTTCGCGTAGGGCGGTCCGTCGTGCAGTACGTATTTCTCCCTGCCCTTCGCCGCCTCGCGGGCGCGGCGGTAGAGGTCCATCTCGTTCCAGCGCTTCAGGATCTCGGGCTCCTTCCTGGGCAGCCCGGCCCGCATGGGAAAATCCGTCCTGGGCAGAAACAGGGTCTCGCGGTAGTCCGGCCCCGATTTTTCCTTGTCGCTCATGGAATCAACCCGCATTGTGGGAGGTTTCTCGGATTGTCTGCGCTTGTAAAGCACTTGCCCGGAAATGGGAAGACGGCAGGCCGCCGCCCGGCCGGACGGAAAGGTTTTTCACACTCATGTGAGTTATACTAATTTATCCTTGATTTCCGTGTCCGGCTGCGGCATTGTCAGTACCGGGAACGAGGCTCGGCTGGACAGACAGGTTTCACCTGATCCCGTGGCGCCGTCCCTGTCTGCTGAAGGCACATCCCTTGCCTGAACCCTCGAGATCCCCTTGACCGCGCCCGTTTTCTGTCTGGTCATTTCCCAAGCCCCGGATGCCACATGGTGTCCGGGGTTTTCAGCGTTTTCCGCATGATGAATGTATACTTCCTCCCTTCGATAATTATTTGAAGTACTATTTCAGTATGCACACATACATTGCCATGTAAATGGATGCAATTAGGCGAAATAATGCAAAACTATTGACTCCTGCTTTAAATATTCGTAGGTTTGTGTCTGCGGTATGGTGAGTTGTGTACTGATTATGTATGTAGTGTACACATGAAAATAAGGGGGGTGTGCAGATTAATATTCTTCTCTTTTTTCATGATGATTCTACTTCCGGTTGACTTGCAAATGTCATGCGTACCCTTAATGGCAATCGGAAATATTCCAACATACCGCAACCGTCATATGAAGCAGATGAAAGGAGGAGAAAATGCCTTTGTATGATGACTATGGAAGCAGTTACTGGTCTTCGGGCTGGATCTATCCCGGTTCGTCCGTGACCGGCAACATCGAGACCGGCGACGACACCGACTGGTTCGAGGTCTGGCTCGAGGCGGGCCAGGAGTACACCTTCGATCTCGAGGGTAGCCCCACCGGAGGGGGCACCCTGATCGACACCTACCTCAACCTCCGCGACGACTGGGGTGACGTCATCCTTTCCAACGACGACGGCGGAGAGAGCTGGAACTCCCGGATCACCTTCACGCCGGAGGATTCGGGATACTTCTACCTCGACGCCGGATCCTTCGGATCCAATACCGGCACCTACATGCTGTCCGTCGCCACGAACGGCGACACCACGTTCGATCTGGACATGTGACCATACTTCTACGCCCCGGATGCTGCAAGGTGTCCGGGGTTTTCAGCGGCGTCACGGCCGTGGCGCACGGGTGCGGGCGTCGCCCGGTCTCATTCCAGTTCCGCCTTCAGCAGCTTGTAGACGATGGAATCGTGC
Organism: uncultured Rhizobiaceae bacterium; assembly: GCA_964430935.1. Lineage (GTDB taxonomy): Bacteria > Pseudomonadota > Alphaproteobacteria > Rhizobiales > Aestuariivirgaceae > Thermopetrobacter. The sequence goes on along the minus strand of CAYSHK010000054.1, from coordinate 15,020 downwards.
AGGGCCTGGAACGAGGCCTCGATGATGTTGGGGGAGACGCCGACCGTGAACCAGCGGTTGCCGGCTCCGTCCCGGCTTTCGATGAGCACCCGCGTGGTGGCGTCGGTGCCGGAACCGATGATGCGCACCTTGTAGTCGACGAGCTCCAGGTCGGCGATGGCTTCCGACCAGGGACCGAGATCCTTGCGCAGGGCGGCATCGAGCGCGTTCACCGGGCCGTTGCCCTCGGCCACCGACATGAAGTGCTTGTCGCCGATGCGCACCTTCACGATGGCCTCCGCCATGGTCACCTTCTCGCCCATGGCGTTGTACCGGCGCTCGACCAGCACCTTGTAGCTCTCCACGTCGAAGTAGACCGGGACGTGTCCGAGCGTGCGGCGCGCAAGAAGCTCCAGCGAGGCGTCCGCGCTGTCGTAGGCGTAGCCCTGCGCCTCCCGCTCCTTGATCCGGGCGAGCAGATCGCCCAGACGCGGATCGTCCTTCCCGACCTCGATGCCGAACCGCTTCAGCTCCGAGATCAGATTGGACTTGCCCGCCTGGTCGGAGACCAGCACGCGACGGCGGTTGCCCACCTGCTCGGGGCGCACGTGCTCGTAGGTCTCCGGATCCTTCAGGATGGCCGATGCATGGATGCCGGCCTTGGTGGAGAAGGCCGTCTCGCCCACGTAGGGCGCCTGAAGCTCCGGCGGCCTGTTGAGAATCTCGTTGAAGGCGCGCGAGACCTGGGTCAGGCGCTCCACCGCCCCCTCCTTCAGGCCGAGGTCGAAGCGGTCCGCGTAGACGGGCTTCAGGGCCAGCGTCGGGATGAGGGTGACGAGATTGGCGTTGCCGCAGCGCTCCCCGATGCCGTTCAGCGTGCCCTGGATCATGCGTGCGCCGGCCCGCACCGCGGCCAGAGAATTGGCCACCGCCATGCCCGTGTCGTCATGGCAGTGGATGCCGAGGTTCTCGCCGGGCACCATGGTGGTCACGGAGAAGACGATGCGTTCGATCTCCTCCGGCAGCGTGCCGCCGTTGGTGTCGCACAGGACGATCCATCGCGCCCCGGCTTCGTGGGCGGCCCGCACAGCGGCCATGGTGTAGTTGGGATTGGCCTTGTAGCCGTCGAAGAAGTGCTCGATGTCCACAAGCGCCTCGAAGCCCCGCTCCCGCGCGGCGTTGACGGAATCGCGGATCGACTCGATGTGCTCCTCCGCCGTGCATCCGAGGGCCACCTTCACATGGTAGTCCCATCCCTTGGCGACGAAGCAGATGGCATCGGCCCGCGCCTGCAGAAGCTGCTGGAGGCCCGGATCGTTCTCCACGGACCGCCCCGCCCTGCGGGTCATGCCGAAGGCGGTGAAGGTGGCGTCCAGCCCCAGATCCCTGGAGAACAGCTCGGTATCGGTGGGGTTGGCGCCCGGATATCCGCCCTCGATGTAGGGAATGCCCAGTTCGTCGAGCATGCGCGCGATGGTCTTCTTCTCCTCCACGGAGAAGTCGATTCCGGGGGTCTGCGCACCGTCGCGCAGGGTGGTGTCGTAGAGGTAGATGCGCTGCTTGGGCATTTGGGACCTCGTATTCGGCATCACGGAATTGGTCAGGCAGGGCAATGGCTTCGTCCTTCAACTGTTCGCCGGTTTCCCGGTCGTCGCCTCATGGTCCGGAAGGGGTCAGAAGATGAACCCCTTCCACCAAAGGATGCCGACCGTGAGCAGGGTCACGATCACGATCTTCGCCACGAACCCGTAGATCAGCCACTTCGGCGGCCCCGCGTTCGGATTCGGAGAGGGGGGCTCCGGCATCTCCGGCACTGTCATGTCCTCGGCTCCTCTTCTCTTAATTCTCTTTCGGCGTCCTTTTTCCCCACGTCCCGCCGTCTCCTTCCCCGGGACGGTCAGCGCTTCACCTCCCAGGTGGTGCCTTCGGGGCCGTCCCTGAGGATGATGCCGCGTTCGGCGAGGGTGTCCCGGATGCGGTCGGCCTCCGCCCAGTTCCTGGCGGCGCGGGCGGCGTTGCGCTCCTCGATCAGGCGTTCGATCTCCGCCTCGTCCACGTCCACCTCCGGCGTGGTGGCCGCCTCCCATTCCGCGGCGGTCATGGGCAGCAGGCCGAGCAGCGCCGCGGAGGCCTTCAGCTCCGCCGCCCCGCCCTCGGAAGCCAGCCGGTGCAGCTCCGCGATGGCCTTCGGCGTGTGCAGGTCGTCGCACAGCGCCTCCACCACCGCCGGATCGGGCGTCTCCGCCGGCTCGGCGTCACCGGCGGCACGGTACCACTTGTCGAGCACCCGCCGGCTCTCCTCCAGCCCCTTGCGCGTCCAGTCGATGGGAGCGCGGTAGTGGGTGCGGAGCATGTTCAGCCGCAGCACCTCGCCGGGCCATTCCTCCAGCAGATCGTGGATGGTGATGAAATTGCCCAGCGACTTGGACATCTTCTGCCCCTCCACCTGGAGGAAGCCGTTGTGCATCCAGTATTTCGCCATGAACGGCGTGTGGAAGGCGCATGTGGACTGGGCGATCTCGTTCTCGTGGTGGGGGAACTGGAGATCTATGCCGCCGCCGTGAATGTCGAAGGTCTCGCCCAGGTGCTTCCAGGACATGGCCGAGCATTCGATGTGCCATCCGGGCCGTCCCGCCCCCCAGGGGCTCTCCCATGCCGGCTCGCCCTCCCCGGAGGGCTTCCAGAGCACGAAATCCATGGGGTTGCGCTTGTAGGGGGCCACCTCCACCCGCGCGCCGGCCATCATCTCGTCCAGCGTACGCTTCGAGAGGATGCCGTAGTCCGGCTTCGCGGAGACATCGTAGAGCACGTGCCCCTCCGCGACGTAGGCGCAGCCGGCGTCGATCAGCCGCGAGATGATCTCCTGCATCTCCGCGATGTGCTCGGTGGCACGCGGCTCGACGGTGGGCGGCAGCACGTTCAGCCGCCCGATGTCCTCGTGGAACTGGCGGATGGTGCGCGCGGTGATCTCGGAGATCGGCACGCCCTCCTCCGCCGCGCGGGCGTTGATCTTGTCGTCCACGTCGGTGAGGTTGCGCACGTATTTCACGTGCTCCGGCCCGAAGAGATGACGCAGCAGCCGGAACAGCACGTCGAAGACGATGATGGGCCGGGCGTTGCCGATGTGGGCGTAGTCGTAGACGGTGGGACCGCAGACGTACATGCGCACCATCCGCGGATCCAGCGGCTCGAACGGCTCCTTCTCGCGGCTCAGGGTGTTGTGGATCTTCAGTTGCATGGCTGTCCCTCGGGCGCCGGCCCGGGGAATTCGTCAGCCGCTATGTGAGAAAGGCATGCGAACCCGAGCCAGCCGGTATGCTAGCTGATAATGAGAATGACGGAACGGATGTCACGACCGGTTCGCATGTCGCGCAAATTGCGCACGCCGGCGGCGATTGTCAAGTGCCCAAACCGCCACCCGCCGGCGATACGCCCCGCTCCCCGCGCGCGGTGGGAGGTCCGCGCCCTCAGCCGTCGCGCCGCGCGAGGCGGAAGTTGCGGTAGATCCACACAGCCGCCGCCGCGCTGACGGCGGAGAAGCCGACAATGTAGGCCAGCAGGATGGCCATGCCCGAGTTCGACTTCATTCCCGCGTTGATCAGCGCGATGGGTGCGCCGAAGATCTTCTCCGCGAAGACGGGGACGACGACGGCGCCCGCCAGCGCGGAGAGGACGTGTCCGCCGCGCGTGCCGGAGGGCCGCAGGAGGCGCCACATGAGCCAGCCGACCAGGATCCCGGTGCCCATGCGCAGCACGGCCAGGATCAGGATGCTCCAGAACATGTAGCCGATCAGATGGTCCATGTCGTCCTTCCCCGCGTTCTCCGGGCGGCGCGCCGGTCAGCGCCCCTTTATCATGCGCCAGATGACGATCAGCGCCACCGCCCCGGCGGTCGCCGTGATCAGATTGCCCCAGAACCAGCCGGCGAACATCAGGCGGATGCCGAGCAGGCCCAGGGCGAACTTCATGAACAGGGCGCCCGCGATGCCCAGCACGATGTTGGTCAGCAGTCCGTGCGTGGACTTCGTGAGCTTCTCCGCGATGAAACCGGCCAGCCCCCCGATGACGAGGGTCATGAAAATTCCGGTTCCCTGCATGCCCATGAGCGTGTTCATGTCGTGCCCCCTTTTCTCCGGTCGATACGATGCGGCGCAGATTAACCCATGGCATGTCTTGCGGCAATCGCCACAGCGTTTATTGTGGGCCTGCTCCGGGGAGTGGAACGGCAAGGGGAGGAAGAGGCGATGAGCGGCGATGCGGCACGCGGCAGAATCTACGAGGACATCACCCGGACCATCGGCGCGACACCGCTGGTGCGCCTGAACCGCCTTCCGCGGGAGCGGAACGCGGTGGCCGAGGTGCTGGCGAAACTGGAGTTCTTCAACCCCCTGTCCTCGGTGAAGGACCGCATAGGCGTCAGCATGATCGAGGCGCTGGAGCGCGAGGGGCGCATCGGCCCGGACACCGTGCTCGTGGAGCCCACCTCCGGCAACACGGGCATCGGCCTGGCCTTCGTCTGCGCCGCCCGCGGCATTCCGCTCGTGCTCGTCATGCCGGAGAGCATGTCGGTGGAGCGCCGCAAGATGTTCCGTCTGCTGGGCGCGCGTCTCGAGCTGACGGAGGCGGCGAAGGGCATGAAGGGCGCCATCGAGCGGGCGCGGGAGATCGTGGACTCCACGCCCGGAGCCATCATGCCGCAGCAGTTCGAGAATCCGGCCAATCCCGAAATCCACCGGCGCACCACCGCGGAGGAGATCTGGCGGGACACCGGCGGCCGTCTGGACGCCGTGGTCTGCGGCGTCGGCACGGGCGGCACGATCACCGGCGTGGGACAGGTGCTCAAGGCGCGCGATCCGGACATCCGCATGATCGCCGTGGAGCCGGAGGAATCCCCGGTGCTTTCCGGAGGCGAGCCGGGACCGCACCGCATCCAGGGGATCGGCGCGGGCTTCGTTCCGGACATCCTCGACACATCCGTCGTCGACGAGGTGATCCGCGTCGACGGAGACACGGCCTTCGCCACCGCCCGCGAGATGGCGGCGCGCGAGGGCATTCCCGTCGGCATCTCCTCCGGCGCGGCGGTGACGGCGGCGCTGCAGGTGGCGGCCAGGCCGGAGCTGGAGGGAGGGCGCGTCGTCGTCATCATCCCCTCGATGGCGGAACGCTATCTCTCCACCCCCCTGTTCGAGGGACTGGACGACTGAATCCCGCCGGTCGCGTCCTCCGTCAGGCCCCGTCCGCCTCCTTCAGGAAGATGGCCGCGTAGTGGTGGGGCTCCAGCTCGACGACCTCGTGCAGGCGGAAGCCGGCGGGCTCCACGTCCCTGCGTGTGCGCTCCGGCGTCATGCGCAGTTCGGTCAGGGGACCGCGGGGTTCGCCGAGGACGCGCGTCTCCTCGCGCGGCCGGGCGTGCCAGTTGATGATGACGAGCCTTCCGCCGGGCTTCATGCGCCGGGCCGCGCAGGCCGCGAGGCCCGTGCGGTCGGGCACGCCGTGGAAGACGTTCGCGACGAGGATGAAGTCCACCTCCCCGGAGAGCCGTTCGTCGATACCGCTCGCGTCGCCCGTGATCCAGTGGCATTCGGGCGCGCCCTGCCTGCGGACGTGTTCCCGCGCCGCCTCGATCATCCGCGGATCCAGATCCACGCCCACCACGCGCCCCGGGCCGGCGATGCGCGCCATCGGCGCGGTGAACCAGCCGTAGCCGCAGCACAGGTCCACCGCCCTCATGCCGGGGCGCAGCCCCACCTTGCGCAGCACGCCCTCCGGATCCGGCCACAACTCCGACCACCAGTCCTCGTCGGCCATGGACGTGGCCTTGAAGAACCCTTCCAGACTCGTGTCCTGCCTGACCTTTTTCATGTCGCGTCGCACTCCGTTCCCACACCGGACGTTCCTTCCGCCGGGGAATGATCGCCCGTCCGCCGCGGCGACGCAAGCGACGCATGCGGGAAGCGGCCCGGCCGGCACGCCCGGTCAGTCCGCCTCCGGATCCGGGAGGCCCGCGCCGTCCTCCTCCATTTCCTTGAGTTTCCGCCGCGCCTCGTCGGCCTCCTGCTGGCGGGCCCACATCTTCGCGTAGGTGCCGCCCTTCCGCAGCAGCTCGTCGTGCGTGCCGCGCTCGGTGATGCGCCCCGCCTCCAGGACGATGATCTCGTCGGCGTCGGCGATGGTGGACAGCCGGTGCGCGATGACCAGCGTCGTGCGGTTCTCCGAAACCCGGTTCAGGGCGTCCTGGATCTGGCGCTCGGTCATCGTGTCGAGCGCCGAGGTGGCCTCGTCCAGTACGAGGATGGGCGGATTCTTCAGTATGGTGCGGGCGATGGCCACGCGCTGCTTCTCGCCGCCGGACAGCTTCAGCCCGCGCTCGCCCACCTGGGTGTCGTACCCCTTCGGCAGCGACATGACGAAATCGTGGATCTGCGCCATCCTCGCCGCCTCGACCACCTCCTCCATGGTGGCGTCGATGCGGCCGTATTGGATGTTGTAGCCGATGGTGTCGTTGAACAGCACCGTATCCTGCGGAACGATGCCGATGGCCCGCCGCACGGACGCCTGCGTGACCTTGCGGATGTCCTGGCCGTCGATGAGAATCCGCCCGCCCGTCGGATCGTAGAAACGGAACAGCAGGCGCGAGATGGTGCTCTTGCCCGCGCCCGAGGGGCCGACGATCGCCACCTTACGGCCCGCCGGCACGGTGAAACCAACCCCGTGCAGAATCTCGCGGTCCTCGTCGTAGGCGAAGCGCACGTCCTCGAAGCGCACCTCGCCGCGCTCCACGCGCAGGTCCGGCGCGCCGGGCTCGTCCACGATCTCCGGCTCCTTCCTCAGCAACCGGAACATGGCCTCGATGTCGATCAGTCCCTGCTTGATCTCGCGGTACACGGAGCCGAGAAAGTTCAGCGGCATGGACAACTGGATGAGCAGGGCGTTGGCCATGACGAAATCGCCCACCGTGGCGCGGCCCGCCTGCACGTCGAACGCCGTCATGACCATCACCGCCGTGAGGCCCGCGGTGAAGATCGCCGCCTGCCCGGCATTCAGAAGGGCCAGGGACTTGGACGTGGTGACGGCCATCTTCTCGTAATTGGCCATGGCCCGGTCGTGGCGGCGCGCCTCGTGCTCCTCGTTGTTGAAGTATTTCACCGTCTCGTAGTTGAGCAGCGAGTCCACGGCCTTGCCCGATGCGTCCTGGTCCGCCGCGTTCATCTGCCTGCGGACGCGGGTGCGCCACTCCGTGACCGTGTAGGTGAAGGCGACGTAGGCGGCGATGGTGACCGCCACCACCAGCGCGTGCCGCCAGCCGAAGCGCGTCGCCAGCACGCCCAGCACCAGCAGGATCTCGATGGCCGTGGGCATGGAATTGAACAGGGCGAAGCGCAAAATGACCTCGATGCCCCGGGTCCCGCGCTCCACGATGCGCGACAGCGCTCCGGTACGCCGCCGCAGATGGTAGCGCAGCGGCAGCGCGTGCAGGTGGCGGAACGCCAGATCCGCCAGCTTGCGCACCGCCCCCTGCCCCACCTCCGCGAACAGCCAGTCGCGCAGCTGGGCGAAGGCGACCATCAGGATCCGGCCCACGCCATAGGCGATCACCAGGAACACGGGCACGAGCACGCTCTCCGACACGCCCTTCCCGGAGAGCAGGTCCACGGCATGCTTGTAGAAGAACGGCACCGTGACGGTGATGGCCTTGGCCAGCATGAGCGAGGCCAGCGCCAGCGCCACCCGCAGCCGCACGCCCGGATTGTCCTTCGGCCACAGCCAGGGCATCAGCTCGCGGAGGGTTTCGAGCTGGCTCATTCCGGGGCCGCCTTCGACGTCCTCCGGCAGTGCTGTGGACGATGGTCTGGGCATGTTCCCAGACTTAGAACGCCCCCCGCCGGGGCACAAGCCCCGATCCGCGCCCGGCCGGCCGCCCCTCCGCCATGCGGAAGGGGGAGGTCGCGCCGCCGCCGTCGCGCGCGGCTACCGCTCCGCCTTCGGGGTGGCGAACACCTGCCCCGGATAGATGAGGTCCGGGTCGCGGATCTGGTCGCGGTTCGCCTCGTAGATGACGGTGTACTGGATGCCCCGTCCGTAGATGTGCCGCGCGATGGTCCACAGGTTGTCGCCCGGCTGGATGATGACGCGGGAGGGATGGAGGATCACGCCGGGCATGCCGCCGCCCCCTCCCGCCCGCGCGGTCTTCTCCGCTCCCGTCCCCCGCGCGGCGGGTTCCTGCGCGGAAGTGGCCTCCGGAGGCGGGGCTTCCGACGCCGCGCCCCCGGCTCCCGTGGCGGACGGCGCGGCTTTCTCCTCGCGCTCCTCCTTCGCGGCCTGCGCCTTCAGGGCGGCGACCTGGGCCGCCTCGGCGCGCATGAAGGGCAGCTCGATGCGTTCCACCACCTTGCCGTCGGCCAGCACCCGGTCGACCCGCAGGCGATGGACGCCGGGCGCGATCCGCCGCGTCCCCTTCCACGACCAGTTGCCTTCCGCGTCCGCGACGGCATCGCCCAGATGCCGGTTGTCCACGTAGAGACGGACCGTCTGGCCCGGCTTCGCACGCCCGGTGAAGAAGATGTCGCCCTTCTCGTCGTAGTCCACGGTCTGGAGCATCAGCCGCACGCCACCGGCGGATGCCGCGGATGCGGCCTTCTTCAGGGCTTCGGCCTTCGTCGTCCCCGGTGCCGCGGGGGTCTTCTCCGCGCCGCCGCTTCCGGCCGCTCCCGCCGGCCCGCCCGCCGCGGGGGAACGCGGCGCCCCGGCGGCGGCCCCAGGCTCCGCCCTGGCCGTCTTCCGCGGCTTCTGGAGCACGCGCGAGGGCCTGTCCGGCTCCGCGAGCACCACGAGCGCGCCGCCCTCCCTGCGCTCCGGCACCGCCAGCGTGACGGTCTGTCGGGACATCAGGCTCCGCCCGCCCTGCAGGACGCGCACCGCCATCTCGTGCGGCCCCGCCGGCAGGGGCGCGTCCGGCACGAAGACCCACTCGCCCCGCTCGTCCGCGGTGATCTCGCCCAGCACCTCGCCGTCGAGCAGCACCTGCACCTTCGCCTTCGGACCGGCGCGCCCGGCGACCACGGCGCTGCCATCCTTTTCCACGCGGACTATGTCGAAGGTGGGGGCGGGCGCGGAAGGCGCCTTCTTCACGGTCTTCTCCGCCGCCTTCCCGGCCACCTTCCCGGCCGTCTTCCCCGCTTTCCTTCCGGCGACCTCCTTCACGGCGCCGGCGTCCGGAGTTCCACCGGCCGCGGTATCCGGCGCCTCCGTCCGCGCGGGCGGCGTCGGCGTGCGGCCGGCCTCCGTGGCCGTGCCTTCCGTCACCTTGCCGGGAACCGGGACGGCGCTTCCGCCGCTTCCCTCCCCGGCGTTCTTCCCGGCCTTCTCAGCGGTTTTCCGTTCCGCGGTCTCCGCGCCACCGGCCGCGGCGGAGGGTCTCCCCTCCCCGGGTTTCGTCACGGCTCCGCGCACGGCCTGTTTCAGGGCGGTCAGTCCGCTGGGAACATCGCCACCCCGCCAGTAGATCACGGCCGCCAGCGCGACGGCCGACACCAGTGCGCCACCGATGAAAACCGGGAGTGCCTTCCTCATGGTCCTGTTCTCCGCATAGGCCGCCCCGGAATGGGGCCTTCCGCGGGCGTTTTTCGCACTTATGAGGGGATATTGCAACAATGCGCGGAAGATGCGGCAGGCGCGCCGCCCCCCGGAAAACCTCCGCAGACGTCTTGCCTTGCATGCGGGATCGTGTATGAGGAACACCCATGAACCCCGCGAATCCCGAACGCAAGCTCTGTGTCTACTGCGGCTCGTCTCCGGGCCGCGATCCCGCCTACGCGGAGGCCGCCCGCCATCTCGGCCGGGCGCTCGCCGAGGCGGGCATCGGACTCGTGTACGGCGGCGGCTCGCTGGGCCTCATGGGCGAGGTGGCGAAGGCCTGCCTGGAGGCCGGCGGCCACGTGACCGGCATCATCCCGGAATTCCTCATCCGCGAGGAGATCATGCTGGAGGGCGTGAACGAGCTGATCGTCACCGCCAACATGCACGAACGCAAGATGAGCATGTTCCAGCAGTCGGACGGCTTCTGCGCCCTGCCGGGCGGCATCGGAACCCTGGAGGAGCTGGTGGAGATCTCCACGTGGGCGCAGCTGGGCCAGCACGTGAAGCCGATCATCCTGGCCAACATCTCCGGCTACTGGGATCCCCTGCTCCGCCTGATCGGGCACATGCGCGAGGAGGGATTCTTCCGGTCCTCGACCGACGTGCGTTTCGATGCCGTGGACCGGGCCGAACAGATCATCCCCATGTTCGAGAAACGTCTGAAGCTGAAGCGCGAACCGCGCTGGACGCCGGAGCAGCTGGCGCGCCGCGTCTGAAGTCCTTCCGACCGACGTTCCCTCCCCTCACCCCGCAAGGACGCGCGGCGTGGGGAAGATGATGCGCGCCGTGGTGCCCTTGCCCGGCGTGCTCGCCAGCTCGAAGCGGGCCTTGTTGGCCTCCGCCAGAGCCTTGGTCAGGGGCAGGCCGAGACCGGTTCCCGGACGTTCTTCCCTGCCCTCGCCGCTGAGGCGCTGGAAGGGCTTCAGGGCCAGCTCCCGCTCCTCCTCCGTCATGCCGGGCCCCGTATCGGACACCGCGGCCACCAATTCGCCGGCGCCGGTCAGCTTCAGCGAAAGCATGACCTGGCCGCCGGGCGGCGTGAACTTCACCGCGTTGGACAGCAGATTCAGGAAGATCTGCTTCATCGACCGGGCGTCGGCGACCACCTTCGGCAGTCCGTCGGGAATGGAGCGCCGCAGCAGCACCTGCCCGCGGGACGCCTGCTCCTCCATCAGATTCAGGCAGTCGGTGGCGATGGAGGCCAGATCCACCGCCTCGAACGTCAGCTCGAACTTGCCCGCCTCGATCTTGGACAGATCCAGCAGGTCGTTGATGAGCGAAAGCAGATGCTCGCCGGACTCGTGTATGTCGTTGGCGTAACCGAGATATTTCTCGTTGCCTATCTCGCCGAAGCGCTGCTGCCGCATCACGTCCGAAAATCCGAGGATGGCGTTGAGCGGCGTGCGCAGCTCGTGCGAGATGGCGGCGAGGAACCGGCTCTTCTGGGCGGAGGAACGCTCCGCCCGCTCCTTGGCCCGGCGCAGCTCGCTTTCCGTCTTCTTCCATTGCGTGATGTCGCGCACCACGACGCAGAAGGCCGCCTTGTTCGGCCGGTCGACGTCTCCGCGCCGCCCCAGCCGGCCGATGGTCAGAAACAGCGGTATCGTTCCGCCGCCCGCCACCCTGGCGGTGACCTCCCGTCCCTCGTTGTAGATCGCGGCCATTTCGCCGCCCGTGGCCAGCACATCCAGATAGTCGTCGAGGACGCGGCGGCTGCGTTCGTCCAGCAGCTCGCGGAACGGCCGGCCCACGACCTCCTTCAGGGGCACGCCGAAAAGGGCCTCCGCGCCCGCCGAGAACGAGAGGATCTCCCCCTGGCGGTTCAAGGTGATGATGCCGTCGGTGGCCGTGTCGAGTATGGCGCGCAATTCCTCGTCTACGGCGCCCGTGTCGCATGACGGGGCGGGCTCCGCCGCGGGTTCTCCGGCGCGCTCCTCCCCGCGCGCCGTGGCGGCGTCGTCGCCACCGCCGGCACGGACGTCGATCCGCACCACGGGCGCCGCCGCGCGCTTCGCCGTTTCGCCGGATCTTCCCCGTTCCCCGGTTGCGGCCCGCCCTTCCTCTGCGTCCCCCTTCGCCGCCGCGCCACCTATGCGGAGCACCGTGGTTCTGCCGGACCGGGAGGCCGCCGCTTCCTTTCCATCCGTCCGTCCCGTCGTTCCGGCGTCCTTCCGTTCCACGCTCCCGGGCGCGTCTTCCTCCCGTTCCCCATCGGGCGCGTCGTCCTCCGTCTCCACCGGATGGAGGGTGGACTGGACGACGGCACCGTCCCGCCAGGGGAACACGTCCCGTTTCAACGTGAACGCACGCACCTTCCCCCGCGCGTCCTTCAGCCGGACGTCGCCGCCGTCCCGCGCTTCCAGCAGGCGGGCCGCCAGCCGGTCCCATTCGTCCGAATCCCCGTCGAAACCGAAGGTCTCACGGGCCGCCCTGTTGGCGTAGTAGAACGTCCCGCCGCGGTGCAGCAGGATGGGTTCACGCCGGTGGTCGAGCACGTCCCTCACGAGCCGGGGCGTCTCGGGACGTTCCGTCCCGCGCGCCCGGGGTTTCCGCGTTCCGCTCCCGCCGGCCTTCGCGGTCCCCTCCTCGGCGGGCTCCTGCGAGCGGGTCTTCTCCATGGGAGGTTCCCCTTCCGCCGTCCGTTCCGCCACGGACGCCCCCTCCTCGCCGGAAGGCTTCCGGGAGGGCGGCTTCTCTCCGGTCTCCGCCGCGGGCGTGCGTTCCCCACCTCCCGAGCGGATCACCACGACAGGACGGCGTTCCCCCTCCTCCTTCCCCTTCTTCCTCGCGGTTCCTTCCCGCTCCCGCTCCGCATCTTCCGCGGCGGGGCTCCCGGCCGGCGTCGCCTCCTCCTCCGGCCCCTTTCCGGAGGAGGACTCGATCGGAGCGGCATCACGGGCCGGTGCCGGCCGTTCTTCCGTCGCCGTTTCCCCCTTCTTCCGGTCGGCCTTCCCTACGGCCCCCTCCGGGGATTTCGCGTCATCGGCATCCGGTCTGCTGGAAAGGCGGCGGAAGGCCTCCACGTCGGCCTCGCTGAGTATTCCGCGCCCGGTTTCCGCCTGCGTCTCCACCGGCATGCCGACGGCCGGCGTCATCTCCGTCCGCGGTCGTGCGGACACGCCATCCAGCCCCGGCACCCCTCCCCGCTCGAGGGCCTTCTCCAGAAGACGCCGCTCCGTGACGTCCTCGAGGATGACGGTGAAGATCCGGCCGTCCGGGCCTCCGCTCTCCGCCAGCCGCGCGGTGACGCGGATGTCGCGTTCTCCCGTGCGGGTGAGGGCGTGGCGCGTGGTCACGGCCAGTCCGGCCCGCGCCGCCCGTTCCAGAAACTTCAGGGCGTCGTGCACGTCGTCGAACAGGGCGGACATGCCGGAGAGCTGCGCATCGTCGAACATTTCCCGGGCCGCCGGATTGGCATAGACAGGCCGCGCGGACGCATCCAGCGCGACCACGGGCAGCGGCATCGCCTCCAGCACCTCCCGCAGAAGGCCGGGCTGTCCCAGCCGTTCGGGCGGCAGCGGCTCCAGGGCGACGACGAGCAGCCCCGTGCGCCCGTCCGGCAGCCCGTGCGGGGCCACGCGCACCTTCAGCGGACCGTCGGCGACGGAGGGAAAATCCAGCGCGAGCTCCGCGCCGCCCTTCTCCGCTGCGGCTTCCCCGGCATTCCGGAGGTCGGGATCCGCGAGCGCGGCGACCCCCGGTTCGCGCGGATCGAAGGGCCGCTCCACGAGATCCAGAAGGGACTCCTCGCCGAAGAAGGCCACGGCGGCGCGATTGGCCCGGACCACCCGTCGGCGATCCGGATCCCACAGCCAGACCGGCCGTGGGGAAGCCGCCAATGTCTCAAGGTCCGTTCCGCTCATCTTCCGGTCCCGGTTCCGTTCATCCGTTCCGTCCAGCCCTCTTCCGTTCCGCCGTGCCGCGGCGGGACGCCATGCGCGCGGCCGTCCCGTCCTGAACCATTCCGGCACGGGGAGGTTAACCCTGCCGGCGCCCCTCCGTCCACCCGTTTCGCACAGCCCCGGTGAAAGCGCAAATCCGCTTCACCCCGGCGTTTTTCCGGGTGGGCGGCGGCGTCCCGCACCCCGCATGTCCGCCACCGCGGGCGCGCGGACCGCCGACCTCCCCGCCGCTGCCTTGCAGTTTTTGCGCCAGCTTTCGAAATAGACTCTTGAAATGCGCGCCGATGCGGCATAATTTGCGCCCCGTTCCGGGACGCGCTATCCTCGGAACGAGGATGCCGCCGGGCATCGTGGCGTGCAGCTGTAGCTCAGTTGGTTAGAGCACCAGATTGTGGATCTGGGGGTCGGTGGTTCGAGTCCACCCAGCTGTACCATTCCCCCCCACTCTCCCGTTCCTGCCACGACAGCATTTTCACACAGCCATGTCCCGCTTCCGAACAGGCGGAAACCATCCACCTGCCGACAGCCGGCAAGCTGGCATGCAGCCTCCCGACGGCGAAATCGGATAACACCTCATATTGCAAAACCGTTTCGGTGAAATGCCCGCATTCGTCGAGGAAGGCGCCGCTTTCCGCTTGTTTTCATTCCTTGGCGGCGCGGCGGCTTCTCAGGGATGCTTCTTCAAAAGCCTTTGCTCCCCTGCTTCCTCTTTCGCGGCTCCAGCTCTCTTACGGGCAAGTTTATCCCGGAGGAACAGTGGATAGAATTTTATGAAATTTCCCGCGCCATGCTTTTTGAGCATATGCCCCAGCTTTTCCAGTTTTTCCCCGAAACCGATCTTTCTGGCGATCCTTCTGTGCTCCGGATCGATTGTCGAATCGCGAGCATCATCGTGGGCGACCATCGAGGGAAAGCATTCCCAGTATTTCAGATCCTGCTCCCAGATCACATGGCGCATCTCCTGATCCAGCGGTCGATTACCCTTCCTGCGCAGCCGCAGAATCTTGCGGGCTCCCTCCCGCCGGATCATATAGGCGACCATTCCCAATGAAGGATACCAAGGCACGAAGATGCATGCCTCGTCCAGCACAGGCATTCTTTTCAGAACATACGGTCCCTTGGTATTCTTGAAATTCACGTATTCGATTTCTGGATCGTTCTGCATCAACTGATGGAGACGTCGTGCGAATTCCGCCGATCGCTCGTCGAATATCGCATCATCCTCGAGAACAAGCAGCGGGGAGGGCAATCTGCCTTGCGCAACATCGGAAATGATGCCCATGTGTGAGGCATAGCATGCCCGTTCCGTCGGCAAGAGTGCCGCGGAATCCGCATCCCCGGCGCGGTTGCGTACCCCCAGCAGTTCCTGCATGTCTTCCGGTATGTCCTCGGGCGACCATGCATCCCGGAATTCGAATGCAAGTCCCAGCCCATTCAGCAATCCGGAAATTCTCTGGCGCCTGCCCACGCTTTCCGGCAAGCTCAACACACATATCGGAAGAT
>CAYSHK010000053.1:0-107355 GCA_964430935.1 uncultured Rhizobiaceae bacterium | reverse complement strand
AGCCGCACGGCCCGGAAGCTGCTGGCCGATTCCCGGCATCCGACCACCCTCTCCGACGCCGAACTGCGGCAAAGGCTGCGGGCCGTCCGCAGGGCCCTGCGCATGCCCGGTCTGCCCACGCATCTGGCCTGGCGGCTGAGGGCCATGCTCCGTCTCGACCGCGACGAGCTGCGTTCGCGTGTCGCGCGTGCGGAAAACGCGGCATGGGCGGAGCGCGTGAATGCGAATGTCGATGCCCTGCTGGCCGACCGGAGGGCTCCGGGCGAACTGGACCGCAGGCAGCTGGAGCGGCGCATCCGCGCACTGCGGAAGGCTCTTTCGCTCCGGGCCCTGACGCGGGACCGCAGGCGGATGCTGGAGGCGCGCCTTGCCGCCGACCGGGCGGAGCTGCGCAGCCGGCTTCTGCGCGAAAGGCAGCGCAGACAGGCCGGGCTGCGCTCCGGAGGTGCCCGCGTGCGGGTCGGCATCGCTCCTTCCGAGGCTCCACTCGTGGCCGCCGAGGAAGTCACCCGCGACGCCATCGAACGGCAGCTCGCCGCGGCGCCCCGCATCGCGCCGGGCCGGCGCTTCACCATCCGCGAGCTGCGCAGTCGTCCCGAACTGCGGGAATTCATGCCGGCGGTGGACGTGAACTCCATCCACTTCGGCTTCAACGAATACTGGATCCGCGAGGAGGAGATCGACAAGCTGGAGCGGATCGGCCTCGCGCTGGAGCGCATCATCGCCTCCAATCCGGACGAGATCTTTCTCGTCGAGGGACACACCGACGCGGTGGGCTCCGAGGAATACAACCAGCGGCTCTCCGAGAAACGGGCCGAGGCCGTGAAGCGCGCCCTGACGGAATACTTCAACATTCCGCCGGAGAACCTCGTGACCATCGGCTACGGCGAGCGGTTCCTCAAGATCCCCGTGGCGGACGCCGAGCCGGAGAACCGCCGCGTCGTGATCCGTCGCATCACGCCGCTCGTGGAACGCTGAGGCGGCCCGCCTCCCGGCAAGGACCGCACATGCGCCGCCCTGCCCTCTTGCCGCGGCAGGGCGGCATTGCTACAAGTCCGCGCAAGCGCCGCGCCTGACCGAACGGGCGCGGCTTTTGCCATCCCTCGAACATGCACAGACACCAGAAGAAAGGATCGAAAATGGTCGAGCGCACGCTTTCCATCATCAAGCCCGACGCCACCCGCCGCAACCTGGTGGGCAAGATCGTCGCCAAGATCGAGGAGGCCGGCCTGAGGGTCGTCGCCCAGAAGCGGGTCCGCTGGACGCGCTACCAGGCCGAGCAGTTCTACGCGGTGCACCGCGAACGCCCCTTCTTCAACGATCTGGTGGAGTTCATGACCTCCGGCCCGATCGTGCTGCAGGTTCTCGAAGGCGAGAACGCCATCGCGAAGTATCGCGAGGTCATGGGTGCCACGAATCCGCAGGAGGCCGCGCCGGGCACCATTCGTGCCGAGTTCGCCGAGAACATCGAGGCCAATTCCGTGCACGGCTCCGACAGCCCGGAGAACGCGGAGAAGGAGATCGCCCTCTGCTTCGACGGCTCCGAGATCGTCGGCTGAACGACGAACGCCCTCCCGCACCCGCCCGGTGCGGGAGGATCCGACCGGGGGAACGAAAGGTGAAAGACATGCGGACAGCTCGGAAAGAAACCTCGATCGGGGCCCTGGTGGTCGCCATAGCCGCCATGGCCCTGGTCGTCACGTCGGCGAACTTTCTCGTGCAGTTTCCGGTGCAGGGCCGGATCGGCGCCCTGAACCTCGCCGATCTGCTGACATGGGGGGCGTTCACCTATCCGGTGGCCTTTCTCGTCACCGATCTGACGAACCGCAACTTCGGACCGGCCATGGCCCGGAAAGTCGTCTACGCTGGATTCCTGCTGGCGGTGGGGCTTTCCATCTGGCTGGCCACGCCGCGCATCGCGCTGGCCTCGGGTACCGCATTTCTCGTGGCGCAGCTTCTGGACGTGGCCATCTTCAACCGTCTGCGCCGGCTGGCATGGTGGATGCCGCCGCTGGCGTCCTCCTTCGTCGGCTCGCTCGTGGATACGCTCGTCTTCTTTTCGCTGGCCTTCTCCGCCACGCTGACCTTCCTGGGACCGAGCGACGATTTCGCCACCGGTGGCGCGCCGCTGCTGGGGCTCTTCGCCGTGGAGGCTCCCCGCTGGGTGTCGTGGGCCCTTGGGGATCTCGCAGTCAAGCTGCTCATGGCGCTCGTCCTGCTCGCGCCCTACGGCGCCCTCCGCAGGATCCTGGATCATCTGCTGGCGGCGAGAGAGGCCGCCGCGGCCAGCCACTGACATTCGCGGGGACACACGTCCGCCGCCTCCGGCGCGGCATGTGGCGGTTCCGCCGACAAGGCAAAACGGAAGGGCACATGGAACATGTTCCATGCGCCCTTCGTCGTGAAAGCCGCTATGTCGCCCGCCCTCAGCGGTAGTGACGGCGCAGGGCCGCGACCTTGCGGGCGTAGATGCGGGCGGCCTTCGTGGGCCGCTTGGCACCCAGGCCCTGATTGTGCTTCCAGACACCACCCTTGCGGATGGCGAGAGCCAGATGCTTCATTCCCCAGTAGGCACCGGTGGAGCAGTTCAGCAGGGCGCGGCGCGAACCGCGATAGCCGAGGCCGCGCGCCGTGGCCAGCTTGATCTGGAGAAGCCCCAGCTCGCCCGCGCGCCCAACGGCGGAGCACCGGAAACCGCTCTCCAGGCGGCACACGGCGAGCGCCGTGCTCATCGGCACCCCGAACTTCCGCGCCGCGGACTTGCAAGCGTTCATGCCCGGTACCCGCGAACGGGCCAGCCGGGAAGCCTTGCGCTTGCGCACGCCGCTCTTCCGGGAAGTCGAAGCCGTCTTTCTGGAAGTGGTCGTCGAAGTACGGAAAAGAACGGGAGTTCTTTTCCGGATCGTGAAAGTGGAACTGAAATTCGTCTTGTAGACGAACCGTCCCGTGTCCGCATGACCGGCAACAGGTGTCAGCACACAGACAAACGAAAAGGCGGCACTGGCGGCCGCCAGCTTTGCAACGAGGTTCATTTCGATATTCCCCCGGTAAAGAATTCACTCACACAATCGAGAGGGCGCTCCTATAGAGCACCTTATGCTTTCACGCTACATACCGAATCTGGCAGAAATGCGTCACGTTTCCCTCTATGCTTGCGAGATATAGAAAATTTTAAATGATATGGCGGGGTCGCCACATTCCTTGATTCGTGTAGATACTAAAAATTGTGGCGATTTTGATCTTTCCCCTCATGATTGCTGATCACCCCGAGCGTTTCTCTCCGGCCAGTTCCAGAAAAAAGATGGGCGCAACGGCTTTTGAGCGCATGACAACTTGCCGCATCCCGGAGGCGGGTGTAGCATCCTTTCCGACAAGGGCCGCCATACAAGGCCCGGGGTTCCCGGAAGGCCGGTGGAGACCGGCCCCCCGTCTCAGAGGAGGATGAAAAATGATCAAGAAGGCATTGCTTGGTGCCGGCATCGCGGCGCTGCTTGCGGGCACGGCCCTTTCCGCGCAGGCGGAGACGCTGCGGCTGCTGACGTGGGGCGGCTATGCGCCGGACAAGGTGGTCAAGATGTTCGAGAAGGAAACGGGCATCAAGGTCAAGGTCACCAAGTCCAACAACGAGGAGATGATCGCCAAGCTGCGCGCGACCGGAGGCGGCGGCTTCGATCTGGCGCAGCCTTCCCAGGACCGTATCACGGGCGCGCAGGCCGAATACAACATCTACAAGCCCATCGACCTGGGCCGCATCAAGAAGGAGCTGTTCATCCCCTCCATGCTGGAGGCGACGAAGAAGAACACGACCCTCGACGGCAAGGTCTACGGCGTGCCGCACGTCTGGGGCACTTCCGGTCTGGTGGTGAACCGCGACAAGGCGCCCGACGTGAAGGACTATCTCGATCTGTGCAATCCGAAGTACAAGGGCCGCGTCTCCTACCGCCTGAAGCGTCCGACGCTGATCGCCTTCGCCTTCGCCATGGGCATGGATCCCTTCGCCGCCTATTCCGACAAGGCGAAGTACGGCGAGATCCTCAAGAAGGTCGAGGCCAAGCTCATCGAGTG
This sequence comes from uncultured Rhizobiaceae bacterium, assembly GCA_964430935.1. Taxonomy (GTDB): domain Bacteria; phylum Pseudomonadota; class Alphaproteobacteria; order Rhizobiales; family Aestuariivirgaceae; genus Thermopetrobacter. The sequence goes on along the minus strand of CAYSHK010000053.1, from coordinate 103,290 downwards.
CAAGCCCAACGTGAAGGCCTACTGGACCGGTGGCGACGCCCTTCTGAACCTGCTGCGCTCCGGCGAGGTCTGGGCCGCCATGGCCTGGGACACCGGCGGCTGGAAGCTGAACAAGGAGAATCCGGCCATCACCTTCGTCGCGCCGAAGTCCGGCGCGCTGGGCTGGATCGACACCTTCGCGCTGCCCCGCAAGACCAAGGCGGAGGATGCCGCCTACAAGTGGATCAACTTCGTGATGCAGCCGAAGATCGCCGCGATGATCACCGCCGCGGCGGGCAACTTCACCGCCTCCAAGGGGGCGGACGCCTACGTCGAGGAAGGCCTGAAGAAGCGTTTCCAGGAAAGCTTCCCGCAGGAGGCCATCGACAACATCAAGTGGTATCCGCCCGTGCCTCCGGGACTGGAGGAGATGGAAGGCAAGGTCCTCGACCGCGTGAAGGCGGCGAAGTGATCCGGAAGGTTCCGCCTTTCCCGGACCTCCTCCGTCCGGGCTGCGCGGGCGGAGCTGCCGGTCCCGTCGGCCGCGTCGCGGCCTGACGCCAGAACGATCCGCCTCTCCGGGGCTCCCCGGGGAGGCCCTTCCTTCGGCACAACAACGGCGGGCGGTATTCATGACGACGGACGAAACGTTGGCCGGAAGCGCTTGCGGCACGGCGGAGACGGAGGCCTGCGATCTGGAATGCCGGGGCGTGACGAAACGTTTCGGAGATTTCGTCGCGGTGGACGACGTCTCCTTCACGGTTCCCCGGGGCTCCTTCTTCTCCATTCTCGGCCCATCCGGGTGCGGCAAGACCACGCTGCTGCGCATGATCGCCGGGTTCCTGCAGCCCGACGCGGGCGACATCCTCATCAAGGGACGTTCCGTCCTCGATGAACCGCCGAACCGACGGCCCGTGAACATGGTGTTCCAGCATCTCGCCCTGTTCCCCATGATGGACGTGGCCGGAAACATCGGCTACGGCCTGCGCCGCCGGGGCGTTCCCGCCATGGAAATCGCCCGGAAGGTGGAGGATGCGCTCGAACGCGTCGGTCTGCCCGGATACGGCCCGAAGCGGATCTCGCAGCTTTCCGGCGGCCAGAAGCAGCGCGTGGCCATCGCCCGCGCCATGGTGCTGGAACCCGACGTTCTGCTGCTGGACGAACCGCTCGGCGCGCTGGATCTGAAACTGCGCGAGCACATGAAGGTGGAGCTCAAGAAGCTCCAGAACCGTTTCGGCACGACGTTCGTCTATATCACCCACGACCAGGGCGAGGCGCTGGTCATGTCGGACCAGGTGGCGGTCATGAACCGCGGCCGCTTCGAGCAGGTGGGTCCGCCGTCCGCTCTCTACTACCGGCCGCTGACCCCCTTCGTCGCAGGCTTCGTCGGCGACACGAACCGCTGGCGCGGCAGAGTGCTGGCGGCCGATGCCACGGGCGTCAAGGTTTCCACGGACACCGGTCTGACCCTGCTGGCGGTGCCTGCGGCGGGACAGTCTCCGTCCACCGGTGACGATGTGGACATTTTCGTGCGGCCGGAGGCCATAGCCCTCTCCCGCGACGAAGCCGGCCTCGGCAACCTGGAGAACCGCATGGAGGGCGAGGTCGTCTCGCTGCTCTTCAACGGGGCCAATTCGCGCGTGCTGGTGCGCGAACGGGATTCCGGAGGCGAGGTGGACATCGCCCTGCCCCAGGCCGGCGAGATGCACGAGCTGAAGCCCGGTGCGCACGTGCATTTCGGATGGCGCGCCGACCAGGCCCCGTGCTTTCCGGCATCCGGTGGAGACGGGGCATGAGCGCACGCACGAAACTCTCGCTCATTCTCCTGTTCGCGCCGTTCGCCCTGTGGCTCGGCGTGCTGATCATCATCCCCCACATCGACATGTTCCTGGTTTCGATACGGGAGAAGATCGGCATCGGCCAGTACCGCATCGGACCGGCCAACTACATGGCCTTCTTCACCGAGCCGCTCTACTGGAACACCTTCATGCGCACGGCGCTGATGTCCATCGCCGCCACGCTGCTGACCTTCCTCATCGGATTTCCGGTGGCCTTCTACATCGCCAAGGTGGCGCGCGGCCGGCTGAAGACGGCGTTGTTCCTGATGGTTCTGCTGCCCTTCTGGGTGTCGGAGCTGGTGCGCACCTTCGGCTGGATGATCCTGCTGCGCGAAACGGGCGTCATCTCCCATGTGCTCCAGTGGCTCGGCCTGGTCCACCGGCCGGTGGAACTGCTCTACAACGACGGGGCGATCATGGTCGGCCTCGTCTACACCTCCATGCTGTTCATGGTGGTGCCGCTCGTCACGACCCTGGACTCCCTCGACGACGAGCTGATCGAAGCCGGCTACGACCTCGGCGGAAACGGGTGGTCGGTGCTGCGCGAAATCGTCATACCGCACGCCATGCCCGGAATCGTGTCCGGCTCGATCGTGGTGTTCATGCTCTCGCTGGGCAACTATCTGACGCCGGTCCTGATGGGCGGCAAGAATTCGCTATGGTTCACCGAGCAGATCTATCAGCAGTTCATCGTGCGCTTCAACTGGGAGCAGGGAGCGGCCTTCGGCTTCCTGCTTCTGTTCCTGTCGTCGCTGATCGTATGGCTGGGACTGAAGATCACAGGGCAGACCCTGCGCGAGACCATGGGCTGAGGAGAACGCCGCATGATACCTTCCATCCGGCAACCGAAATGGCTGAAGGCCCTGTATTCGGGCTATGTCGCACTGTTCTTCCTCTATCTCGTCGCGCCGCTGGTGGTGGTCGCGGTGTTCGCCTTCAACGACTCCCTCTTTCCCTCCCCTCCGTGGCAGGGCTTCACTCTGGACTGGTTCTTCGGCACGGAGGAACCCAAGCTGGGCATCTTCCATGACGACGCCATCATGGAATCCATATGGATCTCCATCTTCGTGGCCTTCTGGGTGACCCTCCTCTCCGTCTCCGTCGGCACCACCAACGCCTTTCTGTTCGAGCGCGAGAGGTTCCCCTTCAAGGATTTCTTCTACATCCTGATGCTTCTGCCGCTGGTGATCCCGGGCATCATTCTCGGCATCTCCATCCTCGTCTTCACGAACACCGTCGCCAACTGGGTGGAGGCCACCTTCGGCTTCGACATAGAGGCGCTGCGACCCGGGCTGGTGCTGGTCATCCTCGGCCAGTTCAGCTTCATCGCCACGATCACGACGCTGATCATCGCGGCCCGTCTGCGCAAGTTCGACCGCACCCTCGAGGAGGCGGCGCTCAATCTCGGCGCCACGCCGATCACCGCCGTCCTTACCATCACCATCCCCTATCTCGCCCCGGCGATCATAGGGGCCGCCATCATCTCGTTCCTGATGAGCTTCGAGAACTTCAACACCACGCTGATGCTCGTGGGCTCCGACGCGCCGCTGACCATCACCATGTTCGACCGTCTGAAGGAGGGCTCCACGCCGGCGCTCAACGCCGTCTCGCTGCTGCTGATGACCAGCTCCGCGGCATTGGCGCTGATCTACATCGCGTTCCAGAAGAAAGCGCCCGAATAGACCTGTCGCGACGGGCCGCGACACACCATATCGAAGATGAAGGCCGGGGGCGGTCCAACGAGGGAGTGCCGGCCATGAAAAGGATGCTCGCAGCGGCGGTGGCGGCCTGCGCCATGCTGATTCCGTCCGCATCCACGCAGGCCTACGACGGAGAATACTTCCGCGTATGCCGTCTCAATCCGTATGGCGACAACTATCTTTCCCTGCGCACGTGTCCATCGACGCGCTGCCGCGAAATCTTCCGCATGGGACCGGGTACCGAGGTGATCACCCTCAACCCCTGGCCGGAACGGGGATGGTGGGAGATCTCCATCCAGCCCGGACAGCCCGGAGAGGGGCTCGTCGGCTGGGCCTACGGCCGCTACCTGTGCCGCTACTGAGCGACCCGCCGCAGGTTTGACATAAGTCCGTGCTCCGTTGGGCGGACCGGGTTATCATCTCCGGAACACCGCTGACAGGGAGCACGGGCATGGGCGCAAACTCGACACCCCGTCCGATGGCCAGACTCGTGGAGCTGGCCATCCTTCTGACGCTCGCGGCGATGCTCTGGACATTGTACGCCCTGGGCTATCTGGACCGCATCCTCGGCAACGTTCTCACCGCGTGGTTCTTCGGGATCATCGTCGTCATCGTGATCTTCGTCGAGGCGCTCGCCTTCGCCGGCCGCGACGTGGACGTGCATTTCTGGTCCTGGCTGACCACGGGGCTGGGCATGCTCGGAACGGTGCTCGGCTTCTCCCTGGCGCTGGCGGGCATCGACGTGGAAGCGCTGCAGGATCCGGCCGCCCTTTCCGCGGAGATCGGAGAATTCCTCAAGCAGGTGGCCTTCGCCATCGACACCACCCTCGTCGGACTGTCCGCGGCCATGATCATGGAGGCCCTGGCGAAGGTGCGCGAGATCCTCCGTCCGGCCGGGGAGGACGGGGCGGCGGACGGCGGTCAGGCCGGGGAGGGCTGATCCATGGCCCGCCGGCAGCGCGAGGACGCCATGTCGGTCGTGTTCCGCGACCTGCTGATGCTGCTCGCCCTGCTCATGCTCACCCTGGTGGTCCTGCTGATCCCCCTCATCAAGATCCGCGAGGAGACCAGCCGTCAGGACAAGCCGGCGGGCGACATGCTTGCGGAGATCGTCTGGGATTCGAAGAGCCGGAGCGACATCGACATCTGGGTTCAGGCGCCGAACGGGGAACGTGTCGGATACTCCATGCCCTATGGCAAGATCTTCAACCTCGTTCGCGACGATCTGGGCCGCGACGTGGACTTTTCCGGCCTCAACTACGAATTCGTCTTCTCCCGCGGCATCCCGGACGGACTGTACCGCTTCTCCGTCGTCTACTATTCCGACAACGGGCAGGGCGCGAAACCCGAGGACGTGCGCGTCTCCATCCGGCACCGCAAGGGACGGCTGATGATCGTCATCTGGGAAGGTGTCGTGACGCTGGAGTATCCGGGACAGGAGAAGGGCGTCATCAGCTTCCGCATGCGCAACGGGAAACTGGTGCCGGGAAGCCGGGACTTCTCGCCCTTCGAGATCTTCCATCCCCTGTTGCGGACGCTGGGCGACGGCGGCGGGAAGGGAGGACGCAAATGACGGCCCTTCTGGACACGCTGGCGGTGAAATACGCGCTGCTGTTCCTGCTGGCCATCTGGGGCACGCTGCTCATCCTGCGGCTGCGCGGAAAGGCCGTTCTGGCATGGCTGACGGGTTTGGTCCTCTTCCTGGTCATGGCGTGGATGGCGCTGGGAACGGGGTTCTCGATCCGCCTGCCCTACCAGCACGAAAGGGTGCAGGTCCTGACCTACGTCGTGCACGGGAAGCGCGTCCACGCGCTGGTGCGTCCGCTCGGCAGGCCGAAGGCGGAGCCCATGCACGTGGTCTTCAGCATCGATCCGGGCACACGGGCCGGCGCGCGCATGCGCAGAAGCTTCTTCGCCGCCGTGCGCGCCCGCCAGGGCAAGTCCCACAAACCGCCGATCATCATCAACATGCGCGGCTACATGACCGAGCAGGGAGTGTACAAATACAAGCTTCCGCCGCCCCTGCCCCCCAAGACGCAGCCCGGCGGTCCGCCCGCGGGCGCGATCAGGAACGGGGCTTCTCCCACACGCTGACGAAATGCGGGATCGACCTGCCGGCCTCGACGACCACCGGTTCCATGGAAAGACATTCCAGACCGGCCCGGCGGAAACCCTCCAGCTCCCGCGCGGAAAGCGGCCAGGGCGGCGGCCCCTCCGGCTCCTCGTCGTCGGGTCTGGAACGGCAGATCACCAGCATGCGCCCGCCCGGCTTCAGAAAGTCCGCCAGCGGGGCGAAGGCCCGGCCCCTCAATCCCGGCGGCAGGCTCTGCAGGGTATAGGTCTCGTGCACGAAATCGAAGGCGTCGCGCCACGCCCGCGGCGGATCGAAGAGATCCGCCACGACGAACTCCAGCCCGGGAACGTCGGGGAACCTGTCACGCGCCCACTCCACCGCGTTGGGCGATATGTCGAAGGCGGTCACTTCGTATCCGGCGCGGGCCAGCGCGGCCGCGTTGTCCCCGATGCCGCAGCCCACCTCCAGCGCCCGCCCGCCATGCGGGGCGTTCTCCTCCAGCCACCCGACCAGAACGGGATGGGGCTGCTGGTCGGCCCACGGTACCCGCTCGGGATCTCCACCGGCTTCGGCATAGAGGATGTCGAACCAATCGAGAAAGCGCGAATCCCCCAGCCGTCTCTGGATCTCCCCGGCCCGCTCCCGCGTTCTGCGCCGGGCCTCCGAGACCTTCCGTCCGAAATCCGGAACGCGCACCTTCCTCATGCCTGCCGCTCCCAGCGTCCGCGGGGATCCTGCCGCCAGTAGGTCAGCTCCAGTCCCTCCCGCTCCTTCCATTCGCGCCACATGGCCCGGGCCGCTTCCACGGCATCCGGATCGTGACCGGAAAACATCACGATCACCCGCTCCAGCTCCGTCAGCTCGTCGTCCTGCGGCCGGGCGCCCTCGACGCAGAAGAGAACGGATGCGCCATTCGGATTCTCCGTTCCGTCGGTGATCCATACGGGCTGATGCCCGGCATTGCCGTCCTCGGCCGTGCCATGCGGGATGAAACTCTCCTCCCGCCATGTCCATACGGCATCCGAAAGGGGGCGTATCCGTTCCGGAACGCCGCAACGCACCACGGCGCGCCATCCCCGCTCCAGCGTCTTCTGGAGCAGGACGGGCAGAACCCGATCGAGCGGCTGGCGCTCGAGATGGTAGAAGAGAACCTCCGTCATGGGGACATGAAGCCCCCTGCCCGCCGGACGGTCAAGGGGATTGTCATGACTTCCCAAAGGTCGTTTAATGCCTTGTGATTCTCATGTGCGACTGACAGGGAAGGACTTGGAAGAGCCATGAAACGGGCAATTTTCGTGGCGGGCATGCTTGCCATGACCGCGTGGAGCCTGCCGGCACGGGCCGTCATGATCTGCGACTGCTGCGCGAAGGACAGGCCCGAACTCTGCACGGGCCCCTGCAAGGAGGCCGCCGGTCCCATCTGCACGCCCGTGATCCTGCCCAACGTGCGGGGCTGGGAGAAGACCAATCCTCTGCTGAGATACGACCTGAAATATCTCGAGCTGACAGGCCTCACGCCCCGACAGCTGGAAAGGGTGCGCCGCTGGGCCGAGAAGCAGCGCCGCCGCGCGGAACGGGAATACCGGCGCATGCGGACGAGGGCCCTGCGCGGACGCATCAGCAAGGAAGCATTCCGCAAGGCCGAGGCACGCCGCGACAAGGTGGTGGTGAACTATCAGCACATCATCCGCGCCTATCGCAGCGCCAAGCGGCAGGATTGAATTCCATGGAGGCCATGCCCACATCAGCGGCATGGAAAAGTGGAAACGCATTCTGCCCGCCATCGCGCGCATGGCCATCGCGGATGCCTTCGGCGCGCGCAATCTGCCTCCTGAAGCGCTCTCCAGGCTCGTTGCGGAACATCCGGAGCTGGCGGAGAAGCGCGCCGTGTTCGTGACGCTGAAGAAGAATGGCGCCTTGCGCGGCTGCATAGGTTCCATCCTGCCGACGCGGCCGCTCATCGAGGACGTCATCGAGAACGCTCGGGCGGCGGCCTTCCGAGACAGCCGCTTTCCGCCGCTCCAGCCGGAGGAGCTGGAGGGGGTGGACATCGAGATCTCCCTGCTGACGGTGCCGCGTCCCCTTCCCTATGCGGATATCGAGGATCTGAGGCGCAAGGTACGCCCGGGGGTGGACGGCATCATCATCCGCATCGACGGCAGGCAGGCGACCTTTCTGCCATCGGTATGGGAGCAGCTGCCGGACTTCGACCGCTTCTTCGCCCACCTGTGCATGAAGGCGGGGCTGCCCGGCGACTGCCTGCGGATGCATCCCGAAGTGTTCGTCTATCAGGCCGAAAAGATCGAGGAGGCGCGCTAGACGCACGCCTCCCCCTTCCCGGACGGGAAACCTCCGGCCGGCATCACGTCTCTTCGCGGGTGCGGACGAAGGCGTCCAGCAGGCGCACCCCCCATCCCGGCCCCCAGCTGGTGTTGAGATCCGACTTCTCCGCCGCCATGGCGGTCCCGGCCACGTCGATGTGGGCCCAGGGCGTATCCTCCACGAAACGCTTCAGAAACTGCGCGGCCGTGATCGACCCGGCATAGCGGCCTCCGGTGTTCTTCATGTCGGCCACGTCATGGTCGATCAGCTTGTCGTAGGCCTTGCCGAGCGGCATGCGCCAGACCTTCTCGCCAGTTTCCTCGCCGGCCTTCCTGAGAGCTTCCGAGAGATCGTCATCATTGCTGAAGAGCCCCGCGTACTCCTTGCCCAGGGCTACGAGAATGTCTCCGGTCAGGGTGGCGAGATCTATGATCGACGAGGGCCTGAACGTGTCACGGGCATAGGTCAGGCAGTCGGCGAGCACGAGCCGCCCCTCGGCATCGGTGTTCAGCACGGCAATGGTCCGGCCCGACAAAGATTTCACCACGTCCCCCGGACGCTGCGCCCTGCCGTCCGGCATGTTCTCCACGAGACCGACGATCCCCACGGCGTTCACCTTCGCCTTGCGGGCGGCAAGCGCGCGCATGGCGCCAGCCACGGCGGCGGCCCCCGCCATGTCGCCCTTCATGTCCTCCATGCCCTGCGACGGCTTGATGGAAATTCCGCCGGAATCGAAGGTCACGCCCTTGCCCACGAAGGCGAGCGGAGGCTCCCCCTCCTTTCCGCCATTCCACTTCATGACGGCGACGCGGGGCGCATGGGCGGATCCACGCCCGACGGCCAGCAGCGCTCCGAAACCGAGCTTCTTCAATTCCTTCTCGTCGAGGATCTCGACCTCCAGGCCGAATTTCTCCAGTTCCCTCACGCGACGGGCGAACTCGGCCGGATAGAGCACGTTGCCCGGCTCGTTGACCAGATCCCGGGCCATGTGCACGGCCTCCACCAGCCCGGCCCGCTCCCCCCAGTTCCTTTCCGCGGCCCGAGGATCGGCGCAAAGCACGGTCGCCGCGGAAAGCTTCCGTCCGTTCTTCTTTCCGTCGTCCTTCCCTTCGTCCTTCTTTTCCGACTTGTAGCGGTCGAACGCATAGTTGCGCAGCGCCATGCCCGAGGCGAGCAGGACGGCCCATTCGGCGGCCGGCATCTCCACGCCCTCCGGAGGCACCGCGAGCACGGCGGCCTCCGTCTCCTTGCGATCCGTCAGCACACCGGCAATGCGGCCGCCGAGGCGCTCGGCGCCGCAAGCGTCGAGCTCGTCCACCGCGCCGGCCCCCACCAGCAGCAGCCTGTCCAGTCCGATGGCGTGCGGGGCGGGAATGTCCACCACGCTTCCCGCCGCACCGTCGAAAGATGCGGCCTTCATGGCGCGGGAAATCTGTCCCCCGCTCCTTTCGTCCAGTTCCCGCAGTTCCGCGGGCAGCTCCCCACCCTTGGCAACGGTGGCGACAAGACACCCTTCTCCGGGCATTTCACCGGTTCCGGAAAACGTGATCTTCATGGCTGTCATTCCCGTGTCGTTTACGTCCCTGACGACATGGCGGCGAGCCTATGCCGGCACTGCCGAAAACTCAACCGCAACCGGCGCGGCGGGTGTCCGCATCGTGCAAACCCGGCCCAGAAAAAATCACGTTCCGGCCCTTAACTTTTCCCCCTCCGACGGTTTAAAAAGGAGCAGGATTCGAACCATCCGCGCGGATGGTCCGGATTTCGTACGTGCGTCCGGGTAGAAGAGGCCACATCGAGAAGGGTCCGGACGGGCCACAGTCGCGCAGGGGTTCCATGGTGGAAGACGATGCAGACAGGATCGGGCGGCGGGGCGGACGCATCGCCCGGACATTGCTGCCCGTTCTCGCTTTCGTGGTGCTGGGAGCACCGCTTCCGCCAGCGCAGGCCGCCACGGACGAAGCATCGAAGAACGCCCGGATTCCCGAATTCCACACGAAGCGTCCCGCTCCCGGCACGCCGATAGACGTTCTGGCCCTGCAGATCGTCTACGACTCGCGCCGGGACGTCGCGACGGCGCTGGGGCAGGTGAAGATCACATACGGTCCCTACGTCCTCCATGCGCGCAAGGTGGTCTACAACCGCAGGACGGATCAGCTCTACGCGGACGGGCATGTCACGCTGCGCGAACCGAAGGGCAACGTCCTGGTGGCCGACTACGTGAACATCGACGACAAGTTCCGCAACGGCTTCGCCCGGCATCTGCGCCTGCTGATGACCAACGACGCCACGCTCAAGGCCCGCTACGCGGTGCGCAGGGACGGCTATCTGACCATCTATACGGACGTGCGCTACACCCGCTGCAAGACCTGCCGCGTGGACGAGAACACCCCCCTGTGGGAAGTGCGTTCGCGGGAGGCCGTCCATGACGAGAACGCCGGACGCATCTATCACAAGGACATGACATTCCGGCTGCTGGGCATGCCCCTGTTCTGGCTGCCGCGTTTCAGCCATCCGGATCCCATGCATCCGCGCTCGACCGGCTTCCTGATGCCGCGGATCACCAATTCCGGAGACCTGGGTGTCGGAATCTCGACCCCGTTCTTCATCAACCTGGCTCCGAACTACGACATCACCCTCTATCCCTCCTTCTTCACGAAGCAGGGGCTGTTCGCGCGGGCGGTGTGGCGCCACAGGCTCGCCAGCGGCTCCTACGAGGTGGACGCCGGCGGCATACGCCAGCTCTCCCCGTCCCGCCTGACCTCTCCCGGCGACCGGGAATGGCGGGGATACGCACGCGCGAAGGGCGACTTCCGGCTGAACTCCCGCTGGTCCTGGGGCTTCGACGGAACCGCCCTCTCCGACCGGGGCGTCATGCGCAAGTACGACATCGACAGCCGGGACATGATCGAGTCCCAGGTCTGGCTGAGGGGGCTGGAAGGAAGGAACTATTTCCAGGGCAAGATCGCCAACTACCGCGGCCTCCTCGACGACGACCAGAAGGGCCTCATCCCCTTCGCCACATTCGACCTCCAGTACCACCACACCTTCCGTGACGCCTATCTGGGGGGCGAGCTGAGCTATTCCAGCTACTTCTATTCCCTTCACAGGAAGCGCGAGAATCTCCCCTTCTCCGACGTGGCCCAGGGCACGGACCAGACCCGGGCCATCTCGGAGCTCGTCTGGCAGAAGCGCTCCGTGAGCGGGAGCGGGATCGTCACCAGTCCGTTCGCCCGCGTACGGGGAGATTTCTACGTGACACAGAACCTGGCCGATCCTCTGGTGCCGGGTGCCGTCCACGACGACGTCACCATGCGTTTCCTGCCCAGTGCGGGACTGGACGTCCGCTGGCCGTTCATGCGCAGCGACGGACTGGGGCAGCATGTCATCAGCCCCGTCGCGCAGCTCATCGCCGCGCGCAACGAATACAGGGAGGAGCGGATCTCCAACGAGGATTCCCTTTCCCTGAACTTCACCGCCCACAGTCTCTTCCTGCACAACCGCTTTTCCGGGCACGACCGTTTCGAAGGAGGGGTACGCGCCAATGTCGGCCTGCTCTACTCCCTCTTCCTTCCTTCGGGCGGCTTTCTGCGCGCCAGCATCGGGCAGTCGTACCATCTGGCCGGTCGGAACAGCTTCTCCTTCAACAGCGGGCTCGCCGGCGACTATTCCGACGTCGTCGCGGCCATCGCCTTCAATCCGAACGAGAAGCTGCGCCTCAGCTGGCAGGGCCGTTTCGACGCCAACGACATGAAGCTGACCAATCAGGAGCTGCGCGCGTCCCTCGCCTGGAACAATATCAGCGGGTCCCTGATGTACACGCGCATTTCGGCGGATCCGTCACATGGTCTGACGACGGCCCAGGAGCAGATCTACGGGCTGGTCGACTGGAAATTCGACCGGGACTGGAAGCTCTTCGGAAGCTGGCTCTACGATCTCGAAGCGGGACGCAACGTCCGGAGGTCCATAGGCATCGGATACGACTGCGACTGCATGGGGCTGAAGCTCGAGTACATCCAGGACTTCACGCGCGATGCCGACATCGTGGACACCCACACCATCCGTCTGTCCGTCGACATCAAGACGCTGGGTGGGGGTTCCGCCGGAAAATCCTTCTGATACTTCCGGTTTTCACAATGATACCTCACTCCTGGCATACTGCATGGAGCAGGCAACAATCCGGAACTGTCAAATGATCATATCGATCTCGCCACATCATCCACGCATGCTCCGCATCATCCTGTCCGTCCTGCTGCTGTCCGCCCTCGCACTGGTTCCCCGGCAGGCCTTGGCGAGCAAGGTGCTCGCGCTCGTCAACGACATGCCGGTGACGGACTACGACGTCAGCCAGCGCATCAAGCTCAACTCCGTCATCGGAGGGAAACGGGACAGGAAGTCCGCCTTCCGTTCCGTGGTCAACGACGCGGTCCTGCTGACGGAAGCCCGCAAGATGGGAATCGACGTTTCCGAGGTCTCGGTGGACAAGGCCATAGAACGTATGGCCAAGAACATGGGCGGCATGGCCAAGCTCAAGGCGACCCTCCGCAAGAAGGGGGTGCGCATGAGCACGCTGAAGTCCTACGTCCGTTCATCCCTGCTGTTCCGGGTCATGGCCCAGAAGCTCGGCAAGAAGATCAGCCCCAAGGTCGACCAGGCGGAGATCGACCGGCGCTACAGAAAGATTCTGAAGGATCCACGTCTGCAGCCCGTCACGATCTACAACATCCGTCAGGTGACCCTTCCCGTGGAGAACGTGGCGCCCGCCATGCGCCAGCAGCTCTACTACGCGCGCCTCGTGGAGGCGCAGCAGATCATGCGGCGCTACAAGGGATGCCGTTCCCTCCGGGAGGCATCCAGCGGGATCTTCAACGTGAAGATTTCCAAAACCCTTCCCGCGGACCCCCGCCGTATGCCCGCGCAGCTGCGCAAGGCCCTGAAACTGGCGGGCACGAAGAAGCTCGTGGGGCCGATCCGCACCCGGCAGGGCATCCAGATGTTCGCCTTCTGCGGCACAAGGAAGATCGCACCGCCCAAACCGAAGAAGGAGCAGATCGCCGCCATGGTCCGCGCCGAAGCCCTTTCGCGGGAGATGGAAAAGGTCATGCGGGAGCTGCGCAAGCGCGCCTACATCGAGTACAAGGACCGCAAGCTCGTCCTCAACTGAGCGTCGGAAAGCTCCCTCGCATGCCACCGGGGGCTTGACACGCGCCCTTTCCGGCTTCCTCATGAGGAAGAAGGTCTTGCGGACACGAGGCGCGAAACAGGCATCCGGACATCGCTCATGCCCCCTCTCGCACGGCACAGGGAATACGGCACCGCCCCGCTCGCCATGACTCTCGGCGAGCCCGGTGGCGTGGGCATGGAGATCGCTGCGCAGGCCTGGCGCGCGCTGCGGGAGAATGGCCCCGTCTTCTTCCTCATCGGGGATGCGGAACTTCTGGCGCTTCGCACCGAGGCGGCCGGTGTTCCCGTGCCCGTGGAGGAAATCGCCGCGCCGGCGGAGGCGCATGCGACCTTTTCCGGGGCGCTTCCGGTTCTGCCTCTGGAGGAGGCCCGGGGGCTGAAGGACATGCCGGGGGTCGCGAGAGCGGAGAATGCGGAAGCCGTGCTGGCTTCCATCCGTGCCGCGGTCCGGCTTGCCGAAGCGGAGGAGGCCGCGGCCATCGTCACCCTGCCCCTGCAGAAGGAAAGCCTCTACGCGGCCGGTTTCGCCTTCGAAGGCCACACGGACTATCTCGCGGAGCTGGCCCGCCGGGCCGGTCACGAGGCCGAACCCGTGATGATGCTCGTGGCCAAGGACCTGCGCACCATCCCGGTCACGGTCCACGTTCCCCTCTCCGAAGTGCCCGGAAGGCTGGACGTGGACACGATCGTTCGGCAGGGACGCGTCGTGGCGCGGGATCTGGCGGGCAGATTCGGGATGGACGCTCCGAGGCTGGCCGTCGCCGGCCTCAATCCCCATGCCGGCGAGGGCGGCCGGATGGGCATGGAGGAGGAAACGGTGATCCGCCCCGCCGTGGAGCGCCTCCGGGCGGAAGGCATATCGGTCTTCGGCCCCCTGCCCGCCGACACCATGTTCCATGAGGAGGCCAGGGCGCAATACGACGCGGCGCTGTGCATGTATCACGACCAAGCCCTCATTCCCGTGAAGACGCTGGATTTCCACGGCGGCGTGAACGTCACGCTCGGGCTGCCCTTCATCCGCACCTCGCCGGATCACGGCACGGCGCTGCCGCTCGCCGGGACGGGACGGGCCAGGCCCGACAGCCTCCTCGCCGCCATCCGCATGGCGGCCCGGATGGCGGAGGCTTCCACGAGATGACGGACGACGGTCTGCCCCCTCTTCGCGACGTCATCGCCAGACACGGCCTCGCCGCCCGCAAGGCGCTGGGGCAGAATTTCCTTCTGGATCTCAATCTCACGCGGAAGATCGCCCGCGCCGCGGCTCCCCTGGAAGGGCACACCGTTCTCGAAATCGGTCCGGGCCCCGGCGGATTGACGCGCGCGCTGCTTCTGGAAGGCGCGGAGAAGGTCGTCGCGGTGGAACGCGATCCGCGCGCCGTTCCCGCGCTCGAGGAAATCGCGGAAAGATGGCCGGGGCGTCTGGAGATCGTCACGGGCGACGCCCTGAAGGTGGATCAGGCGGAACTGGCCGGCGCCGCGGGACTTCCGGTCAAGGTGGTGGCCAACCTGCCCTACAATGTCGCCACGCCACTTCTGACCGGCTGGCTGCTGACGGAGCCATGGCCGCCCTGGTGGCGGTCCCTGACGCTGATGTTCCAGCGGGAGGTGGCCGACCGCATCACCGCGCCCCCCGGCACCCGGAGCTACGGCCGACTTGCGGTGCTGTCGCAATGGCGGACCGCCGCGCGGCGGCTGTTCGACATACCGCCCGCCGCCTTCACTCCCCCGCCCAAGGTCACATCGTCGGTCGTGCAGATCGTCCCCCTTCCGGAACCGGTGGGGAGATGCTCCCCGGATGCCCTGCAGAAGGTGACGGCGGCCGCATTCGGACAGCGCCGCAAGATGCTGCGCAAGGCCCTCAGGAGTCTTGTGAAAGATCCGGAAACGCTGCTGGCCGAGGCCGGGCTGGAGGGCACGAAACGGGCGGAGGAACTGGATGTCGCCGACTTCTGCCGCCTTGCGCGCCTTCTGGAGGAAGGGACGGGCGCCTAGAGCCGGCTTGTCATCTCCCGCACGAAATCGTGCAGGCCCGTACGGCGGTGACGCTTCAGGCGCTCGGCCCGCAGAATGGCGCGGATGTCCTCCGCGGCCCGCTCCAGATCGTCGTTGATGATGACGTAGTCGTACTCGGGCCAGTGGGAAATCTCGCTGGCCGCCTCGGCCATGCGGCGCGCGATCACCTCCTCCGGATCCTGGGCGCGCCGCTTCAGGCGCTCATGCAGGACGTCGGCGCCGGGAGGCAGGATGAAGACCTTCACCACATCCTCACCCATCTTCTCGGCGATCTGCTGCGCGCCCTGCCAGTCCACGTCGAAAAGGACGTCCCGCCCCTCGGCCAGCGCCCTCTCCACCGGTTCGCGGGGGGATCCGTAGAAGTTCCCGAAGACTTCCGCCCACTCCAGCAGGCCGTCGTTGTCGCGCAGACGCTGGAATTCCTCATGGGAGACGAAATGATAGTGTTCTCCGTCCACCTCCCCCGGCCGCGGCGGGCGCGTGGTGACGGAGACGGACATGGTCAGCTCCGGCTCGCTTTCGAGAAGCATGCGCGAAAGCGTGGACTTGCCCGCGCCCGAAGGCGACGAGATGATGAACATGAGCCCGCGACGGTCGAGCTCGATCGTATCGGAATCCCTCTGGACCATCCTGTTTCTCCCCCTGCCCCGGTCAAGGCTTCATTCTATGTTCGCCACCTGCTCCCGCAGCCTGTCGATCACCGCCTTCAGGGCGAGCCCGGTGCGGGTGAGGCTGGCGGCATTGGATTTCGAGCACAGCGTGTTGGCTTCCCGGTTGAACTCCTGGGTCAGGAACTCGAAACGCCGTCCCACCGGCCCATCCTGTTTCAGGAGTTCGCGGGCCGCCGCGACATGGGAATCCAGCCTGTCCAGCTCCTCGGCGACATCCGCCTTCGCGGCAAGAAGAACGGCCTCCTGATAGAGCCTGTCCTCGTCGAGATCCGCACCGGCATCCAGAATGCGCGCCACCTGCTCCCTCAGCCGCTCCCGGATCGCCTCCGGGGTTCTCGCGGGATTGTCGCGGGCCTCTTCGACGAGCCGCGCGATCTCGTCGATCTGCTCTTCGAGGACGGCTTCGAGGCGCGCGCCCTCCTCCTCGCGGGCGAGCGCCAGCCTGTCCAGAGCCTCGTTCAGCGAGCGGAGAAGCTCCGCCCCATGCTCCTCGGCAAGCCTTGCGCGCGCTCCGTCGTCCTCGGTGTCCACGACACCCCGGATATGCAGAAGCTGGGCCGGGGAGACCGGTGCGGCACCAGGACCGAGACGGGCGGTCAGATGGCGGGCCTCCTCCACGAGCAGATCCAGAAACTTCCTGTTTATGCGGAGATTCGTCTCCCGCTTCGTGCGGGTCACCTGAAGGCTGATCTGGAAATTCCCTCTCCGGAAGCGGCTGGAAAGCGCCTTTCGGATTTCGGGCTCCAGAGACTCGAGCCCGGGTGGGAGGCGGAAGCGGGCATCGAGCCCCTTGCCGTTCACGCTTCTGACTTCCCAGACCCATGTGAGGGCCGCGTTCTCTCCGGCCGCTCTCGCGAAGCCGGTCATGCTCTTCAGGGTCATGCGTACGCCCGTCCGCCCTTGCGAATCCCGTCGCCGGAGATTAGCCCGGATGCGCTCCACGACCAAGCCCCGCCGGACATCCTCCCGTCAGTCACCGTTCCGGGCGCGCCCGGGGCAGAGGCACCCTTCCGGCGGCGGCCCTGCCCGCGTTCCGATCCGCCGCATCGCCCTCCTCCGTTCCGGCGTCGGCACCCATGCGCCCCCGGGCCCCATCCGTCCGGATGCTGCCCGTAACCTCCTTCTCCAGCCGCGCGGCGCGGACGGCCAACCGCTTGCGCCACTTGCGCACGTTCCTGTTGTGCTCCTCAAGCGTGGCCGCGAAGACATGGCCACCCGTGCCGTCGGCGACGAAATACAGATCATCCGTTTTCGCCGGATTGAGCACGGCGGCGATGGAATCCCGCCCCGGGTTGGCGATCGGAGTCGGCGGAAGGCCCTTGAAACGGTAGGTGTTCCACGGGGTCTTCGCCTCGATCTCGCTCTTGCGGATGGGACGGCCGAGGGGTTTTCCCTTCGTGATGCCATAGATGATCGTGGGGTCCGACTGGAGACGGATGCCCTTCCGGAGACGGTTGATGAACACCGCGGCAACGCGCGGACGCTCCTCGGGAATTCCCGTCTCCTTTTCAACGATGGACGCGAGGATGACCGCCTCGCGGCGGGTCTTGAAGGGAAGGCCCGGGGCACGCTTCGGCCACAGCTCGTCGAGAAGCCGCTTCTGCGCCTCCTGCATGCGGCGGATGATGCCGTCGCGGGTTTCGCCCCGCTGGAAAACGTAGGTATCCGGAAGAAGAGAGCCCTCCTCCGGCTGGATGGTGATCTCGCCGGTCAGTTCCGGATGACGCCGCAGCCGCTCCAGCACCTGCACGACGGAGAAGCCCTCGGGGATCGTCACCTTGTGCACGAGCGCCTTGCCGCTCCTGAGGATGGAGATGACGTCGCGGATGGAGGCACCCTGTGGAATGGCGTATTCGCCCGCCTTCAGATGGCCGCGGACGCCGCGCAGGCGATCCACGGCGAGCGCGGCGAGGAACAGGCCGGAAGAATGGACGATTCCCTTCTCCTCGAGCATGGCCGCGATCTCTCGGGTGCCCGTTCCCGCGGGAATGAGAACCCGCTGCTCGGCCCTCAGGGGACCGCGCTCGGAGATCTGGCCGAGAACGAAGACCGTCGCGGCGAGGGCCACGAGCGCGAGCGTCGTGAACGTCCCCAGCACCGAAAGAAGCATTCTGGTCACGGAGGACCTGCGCTTCCTTCCGCCCTCGTCGTCCTTTCCTGTCCTGCGATTCGTGCTCATGGCTATCGGTTAACAGGATAATGGGGCATGCTGAAGATGACACCCGGCCGATCGTTCGGCGACACCGTGCCCTCAGTCCTCGATACGGCGGAAAAGCAGCGAAGCGTTGGTGCCGCCGAAGCCGAAGGAATTGGACAGGGCGACATCGATCTTCCGCTCCACCGCCTTCAGTGGTGCGAGGTCGATGTCCGTCTCCACGGAGGGATTCTCGAGGTTGAGCGTCGGCGGCGCCACCTGGTCGCGGATCGCCAGAATGGAGAAGATGGCCTCCACCGCGCCCGCCGCGCCCAGCAGATGGCCGATGGCGGATTTCGTGGAGGACATGGTGACGTTGCGCTTCTCGTTGCCCAGCAGCCGCTCCACCGCCTTCAGTTCGATCTCGTCGCCGAGCGGCGTGGACGTGCCGTGGGCATTGATGTAGTCGATGTCGTGCGCCGAAAGACCGGACTTCTCCAGCGCGGCGCGCATGCAGCGATAGGCCCCGTCGCCGTCCTGGGCGGGAGCCGTGATATGGTAGGCGTCTCCGGACATGCCGTAGCCCGCCAGCTCGGCGTAGATCTTCGCGCCACGGGCCTTCGCATGCTCGTAGTCCTCGAGCACGACGATGCCGGCCCCCTCGCCCATGACGAATCCGTCGCGCCCCTCGTCCCACGGGCGGGAGGCCTTCTCCGGAGTGTCGTTGTAGCTCGTGGACAGCGCCTTGCAGGCGAGGAATCCGGCGATGCCTATGGGGCAGATGGCCGTCTCGCAGCCGCCGGCGACCATGATGTCCGCATCGCCCAGCGCCACGAGGCGGGCCGCGTCGCCGATCGCGTGCGCACCGGTGGAGCAGGCCGTCACGACGGCCGAGTTGGGGCCCTTGAGTCCGAACTTGATGGAGATGAGGCCGCTGGCCAGATTGATGAGGGAGCCCGGGATGAAGAAGGGCGAAACCCGCCGCGGCCCCTTTTCCTTGAGAAGGATGGAGGTCTCCTGGATCTTGTGCAGACCGCCGATGCCGGAACCGACGAGCACGCCCGTGCGGCACTGATCCTCGTGGCTCTCCGGCTTCCATCCGGCGTCGTCGAGCGCCTGGGTGGCTGCGGCCAGCGCCATGATGATGAAATCGTCGTAGCGGCGCTGTTCCTTGGGCTCCATCCACAGGTCGGGATTGTAGGTGCCGTCCGTTCCGTCGCCGCGCTTCACCTCGCCGGCGATGCGGCAGGCCATTCCGGAGGCGTCGAAATGGGTGATGGGTCCGATGCCCGAACGGCCCGCGAGCAGGTTGCTCCATGTATCCTCGACATTGCCCCCGAGGGGGGAAACCATGCCGATGCCGGTGACCACTACTCTGCGCATGGACAGCCTCTTGTCTGGAGATTCACAGGCCGGACGGCCCCGTCTTCACGAAGACAGCGCGGCGATGGGGCTGGCTGACCAGCCTCACCCCCGCGCTGCGCAGGTGCATCTTACAAGGCGAGCGGCCCGGGTGTCGAGTCAGGCCGCGTTCTTTTCGATGTACTTGATGGCATCGCCGACCGTCTGGATGGTCTCGGCGGCATCGTCGGGGATTTCGATACCGAACTCCTCCTCGAAAGCCATCACCAGCTCGACGTTGTCCAGGGAGTCGGCACCCAGGTCGTCGATGAAGCTGGCGTCCTCCTTGACCTTGTCGCTGTCCACCCCGAGGTGCTCCACGACGATCTTCTTCACGCGTTCGGCGATATCGCTCATTTTCTGTCTTCCTCGATTGATCTTGCGATGAACTGCCAGCGGCCTTTTCAAATCCCCTCCCCGGTCATGCGACACCTGCCGGATGATCGCAACCGTCGAAGATTCGAAAAACGCCCCTTGCCGGATTCCGGCCTTCCCTAACACATCGCCCTGCGTTTGACAAAGGGGTTGTAGGCCCCTTTGCCCATGCGGGGGGAACAAATCCAACCGTACAGGGATCATTCGCGCGCCGCGGCGCCCAGGTCCTCCTCCGGGACCGTCTCAGCACATGGCCATGCCGCCGTTGACGGAAAGGGTCTGGCCGGTGACATAGGCGGCGGCGTCGGACGCCAGATAGAGCGTTGCCGCGGCCACGTCCTCCGGAATCCCCAGCCGGCCGGCCGGTATCTGGGCGAGGATGGCCTCCCGCTGCTTCTCGTTCAGGGCGTCGGTCATGGGCGTCTCGATGAAGCCCGGGGCGATGCAGTTGACCGTGATCCCCCTGGCCGCGACCTCGCGCGCGAGAGACTTGCTCATGCCGATCATGCCGGCCTTGGCAGCGGCGTAGTTGGCCTGCCCCGGATTGCCGGTCAGCGCCACAACGGAGGTGATGTTCACGATGCGCCCCCAGCGGGCCTTCATCATGCCCTTGAGCACGGCCTGCGACAGACGGAAGGCGGCCGTCAGATTCACGTCCAGAACCTGCTGCCACTGCTCGGGCTTCATGCGCATGGCCAGCGTGTCGCGCGTGATCCCGGCATTGTTCACCAGGATGTCCACGCTCCGCCCGAGAGCCTGCTCCGCGGCCGGTACGAGCGCGGCGACGGATTCGGGATCCGAGAGGTTCGCCGGCACCGCATGCACCCTTTCGCCCCCGAGCTCCCGCATCCTCTCCTCGAGCACGTTCTCACGCGTTCCGGAAAGCACCACGCTGGCGCCCGCCGCGTGCAGGGCCTTCGCGATGGCCGCGCCGATGCCGCCGGTGGCGCCCGTCACCAGGGCGGTTCTGTCTTTGAGATCGAACATGCGCTTTCCACTCCAAAACCTTGATCGGGGATTCCTTTCCGTCCTCCTCCGTTCCTAGCCCGATTCCGGAAAAGCTGTCAGCCCCCGAGTCGTTCGGCAAGTCCTTCGATATCCGCCGGGGTGTTCACCGCCATGCCCTCCGCGCCGGGCGCATTGCGTTTCACGAGCCCCGTGAGAACCTTTCCCGCCCCCAGTTCGACGAAGAAATCCACGCCCTCGCCGGCCATGAAGGCCATGCTCTCCCGCCAGCGGACGCGGCCCGTAACCTGGTGCACGAGGTTGTTCACGATCTCGGGGGGAGTCGTCTCCGGTGCGGCCGTGTAGTTGGACACCACCGGCACGGCGGCGGGGCTCTCCGACGCTTCGCCCAGCGCCCAGGACATGGCCTCCGCAGCCTTGATCATGAGGGAACAGTGGAACGGAGCGGACACCGGGAGCATCACCGCGCGCCTGGCGCCGGCCTCCCTGGCGATGTCGGCGGCGCGCTCCACCGCCCCCTTGTGGCCGGAGACCACGACCTGTCCCGGAGCGTTGTCGTTGGCCACTTCGCAGACCTCTCCGTCGGCGGCCTTCCGCGCGACCTCCTCCACCTCTCCGAGATCGAGCCCGAGAATGGCGCACATGGCCCCCTCGCCAGGTGGTACCGCCCCCTGCATGGCACGTCCGCGCGTCTGCAGCAGTTTGGCGGTACGGTCCAGGGAGAAGCAGCCGGCCGCGCACAGGGCGGAATATTCACCGAGCGAGTGGCCGGCGAGGTATTTCGCATGGTCGGCCACCCGGATCCCGAAGTCCTTCTCCAGCACGCGCACCACCGCCATGGACACGGCCATCAGCGCCGGCTGCGCGTTCTCGGTCAGGGTCAGAGTCTCGTCGGGTCCGTCGAAGATGATTTCGGAAAGTTTCCGGCCCAGCGCGTCGTCCACTTCGGTGAAAACGTCGCGCGCCGTGGCGAAGGCCTCGGCGAGCTCCCGGCCCATTCCGGCCTTCTGACTGCCCTGCCCGGGAAAGATGAACGCGGTCGCCATGAACCCCTCCCTTTTCGGCTTCCCTGATCAGAATGGCAACCACGATCACGCCGGGCGGAGGAGTTGTCAAGCGCGGCACCCGCAAAATCTGGCGCATTGTAGCCGACTGTGCCACAATTCGTCTTGATGGAGGTCATGGAGGACCCGCGGTCCGTGTCCCATGATCGGATTGCGCAGGGGGGCATCGGCTCAAGCGAGGTCGGAAACATGGCGGACATGAATCTTTCCCCCGACAAGGTGGCCCAGGTGATCGTCAGGGCCCGCGAGATCGAGGCGAAGGTCGGCGCCTGGGACGAAATCGACCGCTCGCATCCGGGCGAGGAGGACGCCGACGCGGTTCTCGAAGCCCTGCGCAACGATCCCGCCCGCCAGGCGCTGGCCACGTTCGTCGGCGAGCTCTCCCGCGGCGAGCAATGCCGGCTGATCGCGCTGATGTGGGTCGGGCGCGGCACCTTCGAGCCCGAGGAATGGGAGGAGGCGACGGCGACGGCGGAGGAGGAGTTCGTCGATTCCGCCGGCATGACGCGCTACCTGCTCGGCATCCCCCTTCTGGCCGACTATCTCGAGGAAGGCCTCGAAAAAATGGGCTACTCGATCGAGGACGTCGAAAAGGGCGTCGTCTGAACGGATGGGCGGATCGCCGATGCCGTGATCCGGGGGATCATTCCGGCAATGGATCGAGGAAGAGGATTTCGAGATCCCGTTCCGGCCGGAAATCGCGCTTCACGGATTCGAAGCGGGTGGGCGAAACCTTCCTCAGCCCCTTCCAGCAGAGGCTGACGATGGAATCCGGACGCTTCTTGTCCACCACGAGCCTGAAACGGCCGATGGGGCCGGCCCACGTGTTCGCGGTCGTCAGCACGTAGTCCACCTGGGTCGCCATGAGGAGCTCCCTGTCCGGTCCCTGCCGCCGGATCATGCGGCGGATGCCCCGTTTCGTCCCCTTATCGATGCAATAGCGTTTCGCCGCCCACGCGTCATCCTCGGCGCTGTAGAAGAAATGGCCGGCGATGGGCATGTATTCGTGCTCCACGAACGTGTCCCGGCCGGGCCGGAATTTCTGCCTCCAGAAATAGGTGATCTGGAGTTTCCAGCCGTATTCCGGATCGTCCGGGGCCAGCCAGCGGACGGCTCCGGCCTTCTCCAGCCTCTTCCGCGCCTCTGCCGGAAGAGCTCTCAACCGCCGCATGAAGACCTCGTAGTCCGGCCAGTCGTATGGCCTCACGCCATATTCGGCGAGAAGATCCGTGATCTCCCCCTTGTCGGTGAAGACGCGCACCGCCATCAGCGGACGGACGCGCCGTCCGTCCACCCTGATGCGGAAGTGGACCACGTCCAGGGGATTCGCCCTCGGAGGATCCGGCATGCCGACCGTTTCATCCATGTTGCTGACGGGGATGGGAGGCAGCGGAAAGGCCACGATCGTTTCCAGCCCTTCCTCTCCGACCGGGCGGAAACGGTATTTCACGCGCACGCGGTCCGGCGAGATGTGGAGGTCCTCCGAAACCATGCGCACCCGGTCGGTCCGCTTCAGGACCAGGCCACCGACGCCGAGGCCCGCGACCCCGTCGTTCGCGGAAACCCGCGTCACCGGACCGAACCCGAGCGAGAGGGCGGCAAGAACGGCGAGCACGGAAAAACGCACCCGGCGCAACGGATGATGAGAATGCGGACGGAACATGACGGCCTCCCTGTGTCCGTGCACGTCCCCCGGTCGCATGTGCCTGACGGTCTTCCTTATAGCCTTCCGGATCCGCGGTGTCAGGGGGGCGGATGCCCGCCAGCATCTTTGACGCACCCGGGGGGCCGCCGGTTCATCTGCCCCGCGACCGCCTTTCGGCCATTTCGTCAAGGGTCTTCGCGGTGCATTCGGCCCAGTCCAGCACCTTTCCGAGTCCCTTCAGGGGAATGGCGACCTGATCCCTGCGCCCGTCCCTGCGGGTGTAGGTCCAGTTGAGCAGCTTGCCCTTCCTCAGTTCCGGCAGCACCACGTCCGTCAATTTCGTACGGATGGCGATGGCGCGGCCCGCCGCACGTTCATCCAGAAATTCGGGCGGGATGCGCATGGGCTCGCCGTTGTCCACCTGCAGTTCGACCCCTTCGCCCACGTCGGCCTCGTGCGGCAGGGTCAGCAGTACCGTCCACCGCTTTTCGTCGCGCTGCTTCGCGAGCTGGAGCCGATGGCCCATCACCCTGTCGGAGAAGATGGAGCATCCCTGCCAGGCCAGGCACATGGAGGAATACCCCTCGTGCTTCACACCGGCCTTGAATTCGTCGAGGAAGGTCTTCAGGCCGCACATCGTGCCCGCGCCGGCGGAGGGCGCCGACACGGCGAGAAACGCGGCCGCGAGCATGGTCATGATTCTGCGGGACATTTCGTCTGCCTCCCTGCAATGGGGCTTCCTGCTTCGTTCCCCGCCAAACATATGCCCTTCCGCCCACGGCGAAAATGAGAAATTGGAAAGGAACCGGCCGATCCGTTGCGCACCGCCATGGTTGCGGCTATCTAGCATGGCGGTCCATCCGACAAGAGGGAACGGGTTTCCATGACACGGATCTGGCTGCTGGCTCTGGCCATAGCGCTCTTCGGGGCGACGCACATCCTGCCCGGGCTGCCGGAGCTGCGCGCGAAGGTCAGGAACCTGCTCGGCAGGGCCTATCTGCCCGCCTTCATCTCCATGTCCGTGCTGACCACGACGCTGGTCGGCTGGCTGTGGGCGACAAGCGAGTTCATCCCCCTCTACGAGCCGCCGTCCTGGGGTCCGCACGCCACGTTCACCCTGATGTTCTTCGCCTTTCTCCTCTTCGGAATCTTTCTCTACCCCTGCCGTCTGAAACGCTTCTTCCGTCTGCCGTTCGCCTACGTCATCCTCCTGTGGGGCACGGGCCACCTGCTCGCCAACGGCGACGCGGCCACCGTGGTGCTCGCCTCCGGCATGATGATCGTCGCCACCATCCTGCTGGTGCTGGCGCTGCGCAACGGCTATCGTCCGGAGGCGCGGGACGGACTGGCGCTGGACATGCTCGCCATCATGACCGGCATGGTGCTCTACGTGGGAATGGCGACCTTCCACGGCGTGCTGATCGGTGTCGACGTTCTGCACTACATCGTTCCGGGAACCTGAGCCACTCCCTCAGCGGCGCTTTCCGCCCTTCCCCTCCGCATAGGGATTCTCTCCCGACTTCACCTTGAGCCGGATGGGCACGCCCCAGAGATCGAAGCTCTCCCGCAGGGACTTCACGAGATACCGCCGATAGTCGTCCGGCAGTTCGTCCGCCCGCGGGGAAAAGACGACGAAGGTGGGAGGGCGGGCATTGGGCTGCGTGATGTAGCGCAACTTTATGCGCCGTCCGCCGGGCGCTGGGGGCGGATGGCGCTCCGTGACCTCCCGCAGCCACTGGTTCAGCTTCGCCGTAGGGATGCGGCGGTTCCAGACCTCGTAGACGCCCAGCACCTCCGGCATGAGGCGGTCCACGTTCCGTCCCGTCTTCGCGGAAAGCATGACGACCGGCGCTCCGACGATCTGGGGAAGAAGGCGGTCGACGGCCCGCTCCAGCTCCCTGCGGTACTCCGCCCCGTCCTTCACCAGGTCCCACTTGTTCACCGCGATGACCAGCGCCCTGCCCTCCCTCGCGATGAGGTCGGCGATGGCGAGATCCTGTTTCTTCAGGGGCTCCGTGGCATCGAGCAGAAGGACCACGACCTCCGCGAATTTCGCCGCGCGCAGACCGTCGGCGACGGAGAGCTTCTCCAGCTTCTCCTTCACCTTCGCCTTCTTGCGCATCCCCGCGGTGTCCCACAGCTTGACGGGGCGGCCCCGCCATTCCCAGTCCACCGCGATGGCGTCGCGCGTGATGCCGGCCTCCGGCCCGGTCAGCAGCCGGTCCCTGCCGACCAGACGGTTGACGAGGGTGGACTTCCCGGCATTGGGCCTTCCGACGATGGCCAGCCGCAGCGGTTTCTCCCCGTCGTCCTCCTCGTCCCTCTCCCGCCATTTCTCCTCCGGCACCGCCTCCAGGAGCCTGTCGTGCAGATCGTCCAGCCCGACACCGTGGGCCGCGGAAAACGCGATCGGATCCCCCAGACCGAGCGACCAGGCCTCCAACACGCCGGCTTCGCCCTCCCGCCCTTCGGCCTTGTTGGCCAGCACGATCACCGGCTTGCCCTTGCGCCGGAGCAGACGGGCGAAATGTTCGTCCTCGGGAGTCAGGCCGGTACGGGCGTCGATCATGAAGAGAGCGACGTCGGCCTCGTCGATGGCGGCCTCGGACATGGCCGTCATGCGCGCGGCGAGCGACCCTTCCTCCGCGTCCTCCAGACCCGCCGTGTCGAGTACCCGGAAGCGCAGCCCTCCAAGCCGCCCCTCGCCCTCGCGTCTGTCGCGGGTCACGCCCGGCCTGTCGTCCACCAACGCGAGACGTTTGCCCACCAGCCTGTTGAACAGGGTGGACTTGCCGACGTTCGGCCTGCCTATGATGGCGACGGTGACTGTCATGATCTGCCCTGGTTCCCGTCTCGAGAATGGAACGGCCGGCTCCGCGTCCGGCCGGTGGATGCCGTCAGCGGAAAGCCGCAAGGGTGCCGTCGTCGAGCAGCACGTACAGGGTCCCGCCCGCGATGACCGGGGCGATGTAGGCGTCCTCTCCGAGCTTGCGGGTGGCCATGACCCCGCCGGTCTGTGGAGAGACCTCCATCATGCGTCCTCCGGAGGAAACGAGAATGAGACGCCCGCCCCCCATCACCGGACCGCTCCACGTGCCGCCGGGAAGGGGGATCGACCATTTCACGGCCCCCTCCTTCACAGACACGGCGACCAGTTTCCTTCCTCCGGCGATGTGGAACAGGTAGTCCCCGGCCAACCACGGGGTCGCCCGTCCGCCGAGCGGCAGCGACCATATTTCCGAACCGTCGCGCACATCGAGCGCCACGAGCGCCCCGCTCACGGCCGCGGCGAAGACCCGCCCCCGATCGACGACGGGGCGGGCCGCGATGTCCCGTATTACGTCCCCGCCGGAGATGTTCCGCTGCCACTGGGCATATCCCTGCGGGGAAAAGGCGGCGATGTCCCCAGAACTGAACGGTGCCACGACGACGCCATTGCCCACGGCGGGAGCGGAGGCGGAAATCATCGAGGTCTGGACATCCTCCCCCTGATGCGTCCACATCTCCGCGCCATCGGCCACCGCCAGGGCATGCAGCACGTTTGCGGTGTCCCGCACGTAGATGCGGCCGCCCGCGGTCACGGGGGCCGTGCGCACCGGA
The DNA here is from genome assembly GCA_964430935.1 of uncultured Rhizobiaceae bacterium. GTDB lineage: Bacteria > Pseudomonadota > Alphaproteobacteria > Rhizobiales > Aestuariivirgaceae > Thermopetrobacter. The sequence goes on along the minus strand of CAYSHK010000053.1, from coordinate 76,324 downwards.
ACCGGCAGTTTCTTTCTCCACAGCACCGCACCGGTGGCCGGATTCATGGCCACCACCTCTCCGAATCCGGTAGCCGCGTAGACCGCTCGTCCGTCGGAACACAGACCGCCGCCGTAGCCGTCGTCCTCGTCGGCACCCTGCGGCACGAGGGAGCGTGCCCAGATCCTGCCGCCCGTGGAGGCGGAAAAGGCGCGCACGCGCCCCTTGGCGTCAAGAACGTACACGCGGCCGCCCACGACGATCGGCGGCGCCGACAAACGCCCCGAGCTGTCCGATCCAGCTCCCGCGTTCACCGAGAACACCTGCCGCAGGTTTCTGCCCAGCGCAAGGTTGTGGTTGGCGTTCGAGGCCTTGCCTCCCGGCTGGCTCCACGAGGCATTGGTCACGGCCGCAGGGATCACGACCGGCTCCGTGGCCCGCTGCGCCCCTCCGGCATCCGCCCCCAGAACGCTCTCGCGCTTGCCCGGAAGGACGGTATTGTCGGACTTGCCCATGAGATCGCCGAGGAGCCTGTCGGCGGTGGAGCATCCGGCAAGGATGGCCGCCATGGTGCCGAGCAGGAGCGATGTGCGAAGGATCTTGCGGATTCCGCCGCCCGACGCATGCATGGCCACAGTCTCCGTCACTTGGCGGACTTCCCGTCCTTGTCGCCGCCCTTCCCGCTGGCCGCGAGCTCCGGTGCGATGACGGCCAGCATGATGCGCGCGCGCTCGCGGGCGCCGGGCGGCGTTTCCGTATCGGTCACGATCTGGCTCAGCAGGTTCTGAGCGGTCTTCAGATCTCCGGCGCGCCAGGCCGACAAGGCCAGCACCTCGCGGGCGGAGGTGCGCCAGGGATTGCCCGCCACGTCCAGGCCGCCGAGCAGCGAACGCAGTTCCTCCGGCTTCGCCGTCTCGACCATGAGCCATGCCTGCCGGATGCGGGCGGCATCGCGCAGGGGCGTGTCCACGGTCTCGTCCGCCGCGACCTGTCCGTAGATGCGTATGGCCTCGTCGCGCTTGCCGTCGGCGGCGGCCAGTCCGGCCTGCTGCAGACGGGCCAGCGTGGCAACCCCCTTGTGGGAGCCGGCGGCCAGGTCGGCGAGTTTCAGCGCCGCCTCGTCACGCTTGCCGGCATCGTACAGGTTCAGGGCCTCGATGTAGGCCTGTCCGGCCGCCTCGGCCTGCTTTTGCTGGTAGTACTGCCAGCCCTTGAAGGCGGCGACGGCGATGATCAGCCCCACCGAGAAGGCCACGAACCAGTTGCCGTAGCGTTTCCAGAGCTTTTCCAGCTGTTCCCGGCGGACTTCCTCGTCCACTTCGCGAAAAAGGGATTCGTCACTCATGGGCTGCAAGCCTCCTTCTGCCGCCCGATGTGCGCGGCAGCCGTTTCCATTGCGCGGTAAGCTAGCCGCTCGCGCCCGGCATGGCAATCGCCCCCGCCCCGCGCGGACCGCTCATGACCGCTTTTTCATGCCGTATACGTGTTCCGGACCCGGAAACGCCCGGCTGCGCACCTCCGACGCGTATTCGGATATGGCCGATTCGATGCTCCCGGCAAGATCCGCATAGGCCTTTACGAACTTCGGCGGAGAGGGATTGAGGCCCAGCATGTCCTCCATGACCAGGATCTGTCCGTCGCAGGTGGCGGAGGCTCCGATGCCGATGGTGGGCACGGGGCAGCTTTCCGTGATCCGGGCCGCGAGAGGTTCGGCGACCGCCTCGACCACGACGCAGAAAGCCCCGGCTTCCGCCACCGCCCGCGCGTCGTTCTCTATCGCCGCCCACTGCTCCTCTTCCCGTCCCTGCACGAAAAAGCCCCCGAGCGCGTTCACGGACTGCGGAGTCAGGCCGACGTGGGCCATGACGGGAATGCCGCGGGCGGAGAGAAAGGCGATGGTCTCCGCCATCCGTTCCCCGCCCTCAAGCTTGACGGCTCCGCAGCCGGTCTCCTTCATGACGCGGGCCGCGTTGCGGAACGCCTGCTGCGGGCTCTCCTCGTAGGACCCGAACGGCATGTCCACCACCACGAGGGCGTGCCGGGTGGCCGAGGCCACCACGCGGCCATGGACGATCATCATCTCCAGCGTGACGGGGATCGTCGAACCATGTCCGTAGAGCACCATGCCGACGGAATCGCCGACCAGCAGGATGTCCACGTGCGGATCGGCGAGCCTGGCGGTATGGGCGTGATAGGACGTCAGCGCCACGATCGGCTCCCCGCCCTTGCGGGCGCTGATCTGCGGGGCGGTGACGCGTGCGGTTCTTCCCTGATGGGCGCTCATGGCCGGATCCTGTCTTCCGTTCTGGCGGGATTGCGGATTTCGACCCGATGGTAGCAGGACGGCCGCCTTCCGTCAGTCCCGCCTTTCGAGGTGTCCCCCGCGGAAATCGAAGATGGCCCCGTTGTCGTCGATTTGCGGCGTGAACAGCGGCAGCATGGCGGCGGCGAGCTCCTCCGGCGTCGGCAGGGTCTCCGGATCCTCTCCCGGAAAGGCCGCCGCGCGCATGGCCGTGCGGATCGGTCCCGGGTTGAGGATGTTCACGCGGATGTTCGTATTCTCGCATTCGTGGGCGTAGGTTCTGGCCAGGCATTCCACGGCCGCCTTCGAGATGGAATACGGCCCCCAGTAGGCCCGGCACTTCGTCGCCGCTCCCGACGTGACGAAGACCACGCGCCCGGCGTCGGACTGCCGCAGCAGCGGGTCCAGGGAACGGACGAAGCGCCAGTTGGCCGTCACGTTGACGGCGAGCACCTTCTCGAAGTCCTTCGGGTCTATGTGGCCCAACGGCGAGAGCGGCCCCAGCACGCCGGCATTGGCGAAGAGGATGTCCAGCCTCTTCCAGCGTTCGAAGATGGCGCCTCCCAGCCGGTCCACGCCCGGGCCGTCGGTCACGTCGAGCGGCACGAGGGTCGCGCCCTCCCCCGTCTCCTTCCGGATCAGGTCGTCCAGTTCCTCGAGCGCCCCCGTGGTCCGGGCCACGGCGACGACATGGGCGCCGGCCCGCGCCAGCTCCAGCGCCATGGCGCGGCCGATGCCGCGGGATGCTCCGGTGACGACGGCCAGACGGCCCTCAAGCGCTTTTTCGGTGCTCATGACGATTCAGGTTCCTCGGACAGGGTATTGACGGAAAAGGGGTAACGGGATCATCCGGTGTCGGCCAGCAGCGGCAGCTGCCTGGAATCCTCGCTGGCGTCCGCGTCCCGCAGCGGCGTCGGATAGTCCCCCGTGAAGCAATGGTCGGTGAACTGCGGACAGGCGTCGTTCCGCCCCTCGTATCCGACGGCGCGGTAGATGCCGTCCACCGAGATGAAGGCGAGGGAATCCGCGCTGATGTAGTCCCGCATCTCCTCCAGCGTGTGCGTGGCCGCGAGCAGCGCCTCCCGCTTCGGCGTGTCGATTCCGTAGTAGTCCGGATGGGTGATGGGCGGACTGGCGATGCGCATGTGCACCTCGCGCGCACCGGCTTCCCGGACCATCTGGACGATTTTCAGGGATGTGGTTCCGCGCACGATGGAATCGTCGATCAGCACGACCCGCTTGTCCTTCAGGACGGAGCGGTTCGCGTTGTGCTTCAGTTTCACGCCGAGCGAGCGGATCTGCTGCGTCGGCTCGATGAAGGTGCGGCCCACGTAGTGGTTGCGGATGATGCCCTGCTCGAACGGAACGCCCGACTCCTGGGCGTAGCCGATGGCCGCCGGCACGCCGGAATCCGGGACGGGCACGACCACGTCCGCGTCCACGGGGCTCTCCTGCGCCAGTATGCGCCCCATCTCCTTGCGCACTTCGTAGACGGAACGCCCTCCGACGATGGAGTCCGGCCGGGCGAAGTAGATATATTCGAAGATGCAGGGCCGCGGCGGGCACTTGGGAAACGGATGGTAGGACTGCACGCCGTTTTCGTCGATGACGACGATCTCGCCGTTCTCCACCTCGCGGATGAACTCCGCGCCGATGATGTCCAGGGCGCAGGTCTCCGATGCGAGGATCCAGCTGTCCCCGAGCCTGCCGAGCACCAGCGGGCGGATGCCGAGCGGATCACGCGCGCCCATGAGTTTCTTGTTGGTCAGGGCGACGAAGGCGTAGCCGCCCTCCACCTGCCGGAGGGCGTCGGTGAACTTCTCGATCATGCGGCGGTGCGGCGAGCGCGCCACCAGATGCAGGACCACCTCCGTGTCCGAGGTGGACTGGAAGATGGCGCCGGATTCGATCAGCTCCCGGCGCAGGGACATGCCGTTCGTGAAGTTGCCGTTGTGGGCGATGGCGAAACCGCCGGTGGCCAGTTCGGCGAAGAAGGGCTGGACGTTGCGCAGAATGGTGCCTCCGGCGGTGGAGTAGCGCACATGCCCGATCGCCACGTGTCCGGCGAGCCTGCGGATGGTCTTCTCCTTGGTGAAATGGTCACCGACGAGCCCCAGGCGGCGTTCGAGATTGAACTGGCTGCCGTCGTAGGCGCAGATGCCTGCCGCCTCCTGCCCCCTGTGCTGGAGGGCATGCAGGCCCAGCGCCGTCATGGCGGCGGCGTCCTGGTTGTTCCAGATCCCGAAAATGCCGCACTCCTCGCGCAGCAGATCACCGTCGAGATCGAAGTCCGCAATCGTGTTCATGACTCGGTCCATGGGTTGTCGGGCCGGACGGCCGCCTCACTCCGGCCGGTTCTGCTGACTCTCTATGAGGTTGTCCAGCCGCGTCTTGTCTCCCCGGTCGTAGGCGGGACCGCGACTGTCGGTCTTCCCTTCCGACGTGGCGGCGCTCTTCCTGAGCTTGTCTCCGATCACCTGGGCGATGTCCGGAGGCATGAAAGTGGTGAGGGTCTGGGCGACGGATCTCAGCAGGGGCAGGGTGCGGGCGTTCCTCACCCACGCCTCGTGCCGCTCCGCGGGCACCAGCCAGACGTAGAACATGTAGGCGATGACCACCAGCAGCAGGCCCCTGAGCAGGCCGTAGAGGAGACCGAACGTGCGGTCGAACCCCCCTATCGCCGAATCCAGCACCAGGTCGCCGAGGCGGATGGACACCAGCGACATGATGATGAGCACGACCAGGAAGACGGCGCCGCCGGTGGCGATCACGGCCACCTTCTCCTGCTGGATGTACTGGCGCGCGATGTCCACCAGTTCCGGGGTGTTGATCGCCCACCACGCCGCGAGACCGGCGACCACCCATGCCAGGAGGGAGAGCACCTCGCGCGTGAACCCCCGCATGAGTGCGAGCAGTCCGGAAATGATCATGATGGCGGCAAGGGCGATGTCGAGAAGTTGCAAAGGCATGCGGTCGGCCGCTCCCTGTCTGTTCCTTCTTCCCGGACCGGAACGGCACCTGCTGAAGGCACCTGTCCGGATGGCGGGGAATATACAGGCAGCATGAAGGTTTTGGAAACGTTTTTCCCCTTTTGCCCAGGGACAGGTTATCGCATGCCATGCCGGCGGATCCGGATTTCCCCGGGCGCTGCCGGAAGGGAGCTCATCCCCCGCGCGTGCCGCTGCGCCGCGGAACGGACGTCAGATGGCTGCGCGCGGAATCGATGCGCCGCAGCCGCTCCTCCTCTTCGCCGATGTAGTCGCGGGTGAGCGGTACCGCCATCTGGTCCCTGACCATCTGGATCTGGAAGTTGTTCATGAATCCGGTGCGGAACATGACCTCCGATCCCGCAAGATAGAATTCCCACATGCGGCAGAACCGCTCGTCGTAAAGCGATTTCGCCTTGTCCCACTGGGAGACGAAACGCCTGCGCCATTCGCGCAGCGTTTCCGCATAGTGCAGGCGCAGGATCTCGATGTCCGAGACGATCAGCCCCGCCCTTTCGATCACGGGCAGGACTTCGGACATCGCGGGAATGTACCCGCCCGGGAAGATATAGCGGTCTATCCACGCGGACGTGACGCCGGGACCGTCGGAACGGTTGATCGAGTGCAGAAGGGCGATGCCGTCCTCCGCCAGAAGCTCCCGCACCCTGGCGAAGAATTCCGGATAATGGCCGACTCCGACATGCTCGAACATGCCGACCGAGACGATCCGGTCGAACTTCCCCTCCAGATCCCGGTAGTCCTTCAGGAAGAATTGGACACGGTCCTCCAGACCGCGTTGTCGCGCGCGGTTGCAAGCCACCTCGTACTGCTCCTCCGACAACGTGACCCCGACCACGCGCGCATCGCACACTTCGGCGAGATACAGGGCCAGACCGCCCCACCCGCAGCCGATGTCCAGCACGCTCATGCCCGGTTTCACGAGCAGCTTGGCGGCGAGATGCCGCTTCTTGGCCAGCTGCGCGTCCCGCAGTGAGACGTCGGGCCTTTCGAAGTAGGCGCAGGAATACTGGAGATCCCGGTCCAGGAAGAGATCGTACAGCCGTCCATCCAGGTCGTAGTGATGGGCCACGTTGCGTCTGGCCCGCTCCCTGCGGTTGAGCTGCTGCAGCCTGCGGCCGATCCTGCGCAGCAGGGCCGGCAGCCGCACGCCCGCCGGCGCGCCTCCGGCCCGGAGGTTCCTCATGAGCAGCAGCAGCAGATCGTAGATGGAGCCCTTCTCCATGACGAGGCCGCCTTCCATCCAGGCCTCGCCGAGATACAGGTCGGGATGCAGCACGATCCGCGCCGCCCAGGCATGCGAGGTGACGCGGAAACGGATCTCGTCTCCCGTGCCGTCTCCGACACGCACGGATCTTCCCGACGGAGATACCGCGACGAGATTTCCGGTGCGGACGACCTTGCGCAGCGCACGCTCGAGAATGGCGAACATGACACCACTCCTTCCCGGCGCCTGCTTCCCTTTTGCGCTCTTTCTCCCGTCGAGTGCAGGCGCCTGTCTGACGCCCCCTTGTTCCGTCGGCCCCTTCGGGTTCCCGTTTCCTGTCACTTCGGAGTATAGGAAATCGCCCCGGACCTTTCAACAAACGCCCGCGGAGCGGACGTCCGCCGGAACGTCCGGGGCTCCATGCGATCAGCCGCCGCTTTCATCCTCCTCCACGTAGAGCCGACCTCCAGCATCGCGGAAACGACGGCTCATCTCGTGCATTCCCCGTTCCGCCTCCATGGCGTCGGCGGCCTCCTGCACCTGCTGCGAGATCTTCATGGCACAGAACTTGGGCCCGCACATCGAGCAGAAGTGCACCGTCTTGTGTGCCTCCTTCGGCAGGGTCTGGTCGTGGAATTCCTCGGCCCTTTCCGGATCGAGTGAAAGGTTGAACTGGTCGCGCCAGCGGAACTGGAAGCGGGCTCTGGAGAGCGCGTCGTCCCTCGCCCGGGCCGCCGGATGCCCCTTGGCGAGATCCGCGGCGTGCGCCGCGAGACGATAGGTGACGACGCCCTCCTTCACGTCGTCGCGGTCCGGCAGGCCGAGATGCTCCTTCGGCGTGACGTAGCAGAGCATGGCGGTGCCCAGCCAGCCGATGTGCGCCGCCCCGATTGCCGAGGCGATATGGTCGTAGCCGGGGGCGATGTCGGTCACCAGCGGGCCGAGGGTGTAGAACGGCGCCTCATGGCAGTGCTTCAGCTGGAGCTCCATGTTTTCCGCGACCTTGTGCAGCGGCACGTGGCCGGGCCCCTCGATCATCACCTGCACGTCGTGCCTCCAGGCGATCTCGGTCAGCTCCCCGAGGGTCTTCAGTTCGGCGAACTGGGCTTCGTCGTTCGCGTCGGCGATCGATCCGGGCCGCAGGCCGTCGCCGAGCGAGAAGGCTATGTCGTAGGCCTTCATGATCTCGCAGATCTCCTCGAAATGCTCGTAGAGGAAGCTCTCGCGATGGTGCGCCAGACACCAGGAGGCCATGATCGAACCGCCGCGCGAGACGATGCCCGTCACCCTTTTCGCCGCCAGCGGCACGTACGCCAGACGCACGCCGGCATGGATCGTGAAATAGTCCACGCCCTGCTCCGCCTGCTCGATCAGCGTGTCGCGGAAGATCTCCCACGTCAGTTCCGCGGGCTCCCCGCCCACCTTCTCGAGCGCCTGATAGATGGGGACCGTGCCGATCGGCACCGGCGAATTGCGGATGATCCATTCCCGGATGTTGTGGATGTTGTTGCCGGTGGAGAGGTCCATCACCGTATCCGCGCCCCAGCGGATGGCCCAGACCATCTTCTCCACCTCCGCGGCGACGTCGGAGAGAACGGCGGAATTTCCGATGTTGGCATTGATCTTGGTGCGGAAATTCCGGCCGATGACCATCGGTTCGCATTCCGGGTGGTTGATGTTGGCCGGGATGATCGCCCTGCCCCTGGCCACCTCGTCGCGCACGAACTCCGGGGTGATGACGTCCGGGATCCGCCCGCCCGGCCAATCCCCGCCCGGTTCGTAGAGGAGGCGGCCCTCGCGGCGCGCCTCCCCGATCTGCTCGCGCAGGCTCCGCAGGCGGGCGTTCTCGCGGATCGCGACGTACTCCATCTCCGGCGTCACGATGCCCCGGCGGGCATAGGCCATCTGGGTGACGGCGGCCGGCCCGCGCGCGCGTCTGGGAACGGGGACGGAGGGGAACCGGGGCGCGAGCCCCTCCTCCGACACGTTCCCGTTGTCTTCGGGACGCACGGGCCGCGGTGCGCACTCCTCCGTGTCCCCGCGCTCCACGATCCAGTTCCCGCGCAGTCGCGGCAGTCCCTTCGTCAGATCGATCTCGACCTCCGGATCGGTGTAGGGGCCGGACGTGTCGTAGACGACGAAGGGAGGCTCCCCGGAGGAGGGATCGAGCGCGATCTCGCGCATCGGCACCCGGATGTCCGGACGCGATCCCTCCACGTGCACCTTGCGCGAGGCCGGAAGCGGCCCGGTGGTGACGGCGGGACGGAACGGCCTGTCATGGATGTTCATCGGAATTCTCCCCGTTTCAGCTGATCCGCGCCCGCAGGAAGGCGCGCATGGACATGTCGCTCCAGTCGGACAGATGTCCGCGGGCGGCGAGCATGGACTCGACGATGCGACGGCTGATCGCGTCATGGGCGGCCAGCTCCGCCATGACCTCGTCCGCGGCCTTTCTCGCCAGGGTGAGCACGTCCTCAGGATAGGGCAGCACCCGCACGCCGTGCTTCGTGCGCAGCGCCTCGAGCGCGGTGCCGTTCCGCCAGGAATGCTCGGCCAGCGTCCGGGCCGCCTCGGAGCGGCACGCGACCTCCACGGCAAGCCGCTGGTCCGGCTCCAGTCCGTCCCACAGCTTCCGCGAGATCAGCAGTTCGCCCGCGCCGTTCGGTTCGTGGAAGGCCGGATAGTGGTAGTTCTTGGCCACCTTGTGGAGGCCCAGGGCCATGTCGCCGAACGGTCCCAGGAACTCCGTGGCGTCGATGGTACCCGCCTGCAGGGCCGGCAGGATCTCGCCCGGCGGCAGGGTGACCGGCGTGGCGCCCATGCGCCGGATGATCCGCCCGCCCAGCCCCGGCATGCGCATCTTCAATCCCCGGAAGTCCTCCACGGAGCGGATCGGCCGACGGAACCAGCCGCCCATGGAGGGTCCGGTGTTGCCGGCCAGAAGCGGCTGAATCCCGAAGGGGGCGTAGAGCTCCTCCCACAGCTTCCGTCCGCCGCCGTTCTCCAGCCAGGCCTGATGCTCCACCGGCGACAATCCGTAGGGAGCGGCGGTGAACAGCGCCGCGGCCGGCATCTTTCCGGCCCAGAACAGCGATGCCGTGTGCGCCATCTCCGCGGTGCCGTTCTGCACCGCGTCGAACACGGCCAGGGGCGGCACGAGCTCTCCCGCCGCATGTACGCGCACCCGCAGGCGGCCGCCGGTGAGCCGGCCGATCTCCGCCGCCAGCCTTTCTGCGGATACGCCGGGGCCCGGCATGTTCTTCGGCCAGGACGTCACCATGCGCACCTCCCGCGCCGGCGCCGCGACGACCGCCGGAGCGGACAGCGCCCCGCCGCCCGTCACGGCGGCGGCCGCCGCAAGAAATCCTCTTCGCGTGGTTTTCATCGCGTGTCTCCTTCCGTTTCCCGATGAAGGCCGGAACCGCTCATGCCCGGCCGTCTTCCGGCGCAAGCGGAAGCACGGAGGGAACACCCTCCGGCGCCGGCCCCGCCGCAATCCTTTCCAATGCTTCCGAAACCATCCGCCGCGCAGCCGGTACCGCGCTCCCCAGCTCCCGGCCATGGGCGAGCCCGGCGGCGATCAGCGTCGCCAGCGCGCATCCGGTTCCCCTCGCCCGCGCCGGCACGCGATGCGTCCTGAAGACGCTGACGATCCGGCCGTCGCACAGTACGTCCGCGACGGTCCCGCCCTCCTCCAGGTGTCCGCCCTTGAGCAGCACGGCGCATCCCGTCCGTCGGGCCAGTCCGGACGCGGCGTCCTTCATGTCCTCGAGGCCGTCCATGCTCCCTCCGCCCAGGAGTTCCGCCGCCTCGTCGAGATTCGGCGTCAGCAGGATCTCGCCGGCTTCCGCCGCCCGGGCCAGGTCGGAGATGCCGACGCCGGAGAGACGTCCGCCCGACGTGGCGGACAGGACGGGATCGAGCACGACCGGGACCCTTCTGCCGTCGAGGGTGTCCATGATCGCGGCCAGAAGCCGCGCTTCCGGCACGAGACCGATCTTCACGGCTCCCACGGGCAGATCCTCCAGGACCGCCCGCATCTGTGCGGCCAGAAGCCGCGGGGACACCGGCTCGACCCGGGACACGCCGCGTCCGTTCTGGACCGTCAGCGCGGAAACGACCGTGGCCACGTGCACGCCGGCCGCGGCACCGGCCCGCACGTCCGCGGCCAGTCCGGCAAGGCCGGTCGGATCGATCCCCCCCACCGCCAGAACCACGGCCGTCATCGCCCGCCCTCCAGCCGCGTGGCGAGCGCTCCGTCCACCTCGCGGCGCAGGGCCCGCGCGGCGGCCTCCGGATCGTCCGCCGCGCAGACGGCGGATATGACCGCCACGCCATCGGCACCCGCGGCCACGACGGAGGCGGCATTATCCACGGTGATCCCGGATATGGCCACGACGGGCAGGTTCGGCGCGCGGGAGCGCAGCCGGCGGGACAGTCCGGCCAGTCCCTCCAGCCCCGCCGGGGGCGTGTCCTGCTCCTTGCTGGACGTGGGGAAGATCCCGCCGAGCGCACCGTAGGAAAGAACGTCCACGGGAGCGGCGTCCACCTGCGCCGCCGTCTTCAGGGACAGGCCGACCACCGCCTCTCCGCCCAGCAGTCCGCGCGCCTCGGCGGGCGGCAGGTCCCGCTGCCCCACGTGCGCGCCGTCGGCACCGGCGGCGAGCGCCACATCCACGCGGTCGTTGACGACGAAGAGCGCTCCCTCCTCCCGCACGGCGCGGCCCATGACCCGCGCCAGTTCCAGCATGGCGGGAATGTCGTCGCGCTTGTCCCGCAACTGGACCATGCCTGCCCCTCCCCGGACGGCCGCCCGGGCGACGGACACGGGATCCCGGCCGGCGCAGGCCGAAGGGTCGACGATCACGTATAGACGGAGTGCATCCGCATTCATTCCGCTTCCTCCGAAATCCGGTGAAGGGCGTCCACGAAGGCCACCCGGAAGGACGCCGGCCCATGGGCGTCGGCGAGCGCCAGTTCCGCCGCCCGCGCGAATGTCCGGCAGGCGGCGAGCGCCGCGCCCCGCGGGTCCGTCACGGCCAGAAGCGCGGCGGTCAACCCGCCCAGCGCGCAGCCGAAGCCCACGGAGCGGTCCATCCATTCATGACCACCGGCGATGCGGTGGAGTTCCTCCCCGTCGCCCACGATGTCCGGATCGCCCGTGCACTGCACGACCGCGCCGCACGATCGCGCCAGGGCCCACACCGCTTCCTCCGGGGACGGTCCGCCCGGCGAGAGGGCGGCCAGTTCGTCGCGGTTGGGCTTGACGATGGCGGGTGCGTGTCCGAGCAGCTCCCACGCCAGTTGCAACCGGGACGGCGCGGCATGCGCCAGCACCGGATCCAGAAGCCACGGCACGCCCGCTTCCGCCGCGGACCGGGCGCAGGCCAGCGCGCCGGCGCGCCGTTCGGCATCCGGCTGACCGATGTTCACGAGCACGGCATCGGCCGCGGCCGCCAGCACGGCCGCCTCGTCGGGGGCATGGGTCATGGAGGGCGCACCGCCGACCGCGAGAACCGTATCGGCCACGAACGGCGCCGACACCGCGCCGAGCACGCACTGCACGCGCGGTCTCCGACGACGCAGGGCCGCCAGCGCGGCGAGGTCTTCCGCCTCCGGTCGTGTCGTTCCGCTCACGATGCCGCACTCCGCCGAAAGGCGGGCGCGGGCGGAAATGGACGGCTATGCATGGAAGAATGATTGCTCATCCCTCAATTCCCTCCGCCGGCATGACCCGGATCAGGTTCCATGGGTTGGCCGGAAGACCGGCCTCTCAGCCCTTTCGGGCACCCCAATGAGGTTCTCCGCGCTCTTAGCACATTCTCCGCCCGCACGCCAAGCGCACCATGCGTGCATGGCGGAAGGAACAAGGAAAAGGGCGCCGCCCCGCGGGGGGAACGGCGCCCTTCATGGATGGATGCGGATGCGTCACGGCACCGCCGGGTATGGCTCAGTCCCGCGTCTCCCCGTCGGAGGCCTCCTCTCCGCCTTCCGTCCCGGCGGCGGCGTCCTCTCCGGCCTCGCCGCTCTCCTCGGCGTCCGCCTCGGCCTGGGCGGCCTCGATCTCCGCCAGCATGCGCTCGGCCGCCTCGCGGGCCTCCTCGCGCTCGGCGGCGGAGCCGGTCAGGATCTCGCCCTTGGCCTGCAGCTCGGCCTCCTCCTCGGTGCGGGCCACGTTGACGGTCACGGTCACGGCGACCTCGGGATGCAGGCGCACGGTCACGTCGTGCAGACCGATCATCTTGATGGGCTTGTCGAGAATCACCTGGTTGCGGGCGATTTCGACCTCCAGCTCGTCCTTGACGGCATTGGCGATGTCGCGCGTGGAGACGGAGCCGTAGAGCTGTCCGGCCTCGCCGGCGGCGCGGATCAGCACCAGTTTGGCGCCCTCCATCTTCTCCGCGTGCCGTTCGGCGACGGCGCGGGCCTCGGCGTTCCTGCGCTCCAGCTCCTCGCGCTGCTTCTCGAAGTATTCCAGATTGGCCTTGGTGGCACGCAGGGCCTTGCCCTGGGGCAGCAGGAAATTGCGGGCGTAGCCATCCTTGACGGTGACCACGTCTCCCATCTTGCCCAGCTTCTCGACACGCTCCAGAAGAATGACCTGCATGTTTCTTTCTCCTTTCAGATCAGTTTGTTGTTCCGGAATTTGCAGAATCCGATTCCGCATCCGCCCTCAGGTCCGGGGAGGCGGATGCCGTTCGAAGTACTTTCTCCTCAGGTCGAAGGTCAGGTCGGCCAGCGCCAGCGCCACCAGCGGCAGCAGGATCAGCCAGCCCATGACGATCAGGCCGCCGTACAGCACGGCCAGAATGGCGTTCCGCCAGGGATTGCCCAATGTCAGGCCGTGGATGACCGCGAATCCCAGAATGGCGAAGGCCGCGAGCAGCGCCACGGCGAAGACGGAACCGATCAGACCCGCGAGGCCCGGCAGGAAGGTGGCGAACGAGGCCACGGCCAGCGCCACCATGGCGCGGGGATGGAAGGTGAGCTTCCAGAACGGCGCCCACGGCCGCGTCGCGTAGCCGAACGCGCGCACCAGTTTCGCGCCGAGCCACAGGTTGAAGAGCATGGCCACGACCCAGAACGCCGTGGAAACCAGCGGCGTCGCCACGGAGACGAATTCCTTCAGACGCTCCACCTGGTCCGTCGGCAGTTCGCCGGCGGCCCCGGACATCTTCAGCATCTGTTCCGCCATCCGCGACAGCGTCGCGCGGATCGTCCCCACGTCCGGCCCGGTCATCAGCAGAAGCACGCTCACCAGCGCGCCCCCCATGAAGGCCGTCCACAGCAGCAGACGCCCCTCCGGATACCACTCCCTGCCGCTTTCATCCGCCGCCTCCCCCTCGGCTCCGCCCGCGGCCGGCCGCCACTTCAGCGCCAGATGCACCAGTACGACGGGTGCGATCGCCATGGAGACGGCATAGAACGCCGCCGCCTTGGGGCTGAGCACGAAGGTGACGAAGACCAGTCCGGAGAGCGCCGCCAGCGCCGCGGCCGGCAGTCCGAAGGCCAGCCCCACCATGAACAGCGGCAGGGGCGCCATGTAGAACATGAGGATCGACACCAGGGACGGTGCGACGATGCCGAGAAAGGCCACGCCGGAGAGCGCGCCCGCGGCCATGGCCATGACGATCCACGAACGCCCGCTCATCGGCCGCCCTCCCCGGTACGCACGGGAACGTTCCGCCCCCGGGCGGGCACGGCGGGGCCCTTCCCCGCATGTCCGCGGAGAAGGGCCCCTGTCGAATTGTGCGTTCCGTGTTCCACTGGCTGTCCCCGTTCCTTCGGGTTAGAGGCCGTCCGGCCCCAACCGTCGCCCCGCGCCATGCGGCAGGGCTTCAGGTCATGTCGCGTTACTTGATGATGAAGGGCAGCAGCCCCAGAATGCGCGCGCGCTTGATGGCGCGGGCCAGCTCGCGCTGCTTCTTCGCCGAGACGGCGGTGATGCGCGAGGGCACGATCTTACCGCGTTCGGAAATGTAGCGCTGCAGCAGACGCACGTCCTTGTAGTCGATCTTCGGAGAATTGTCCGAGGAGAACGGGCAGGTCTTGCGGCGGCGGAAGAACGGTCTGCGGACGGGTGCGCTCATGGATCAGCCCTCCTTCTTGTCTTCGTTCCTGGAGCCGTGGCGCGGGGCGCCTCCGCGGCCACCGCGACCGCGGCCCCGCTCCTCGCGGGCGCGCATCATGGCGGAGGGACCCTCCTCCAGCTCGTCCACGCGGACGGTCATGAACCGGATCACGTCGTCGGAGAGACGCTCGTTGCGCTCCAGCTCCTTCACCGCGTCGGCGGGGCAGTCGAGGTTCATGAGGACGTAGTGCGCCTTGCGGTTCTTGCGGATCTTGTAGGCCAGCGTGCGCAGCCCCCAGTTCTCCACCTTGCCGACCTTGCCGCCGGCATCCTCGATGATCTTCTTGTGGTTCTCGATGATGGCGTCCACCTGGGCCGGAGCCAGGTCCTGACGCATCAGGAAGACATGCTCGTAGTAGGGCATGAAAACGGCCTTTCCTGCTTCTGTTCGCTTCGGTGCGTCGTCTCCCGGCGCGAAGCCTCCCTTGCCGGCCCGGAAAGGCCATGAGGGATCCGTCAGATGAGCGGAGACACGGGAAGGCGGGCAGACCGCCCGGACGTCCGCACCCGCGGTCCCGCGGGTCGCCGTCTCGACGTTCGCCCTGTCGCCGCACCGCCCTCCGCGAACCGGAGCATGGATGCGCGCGACCTTCCGTTCAGCCCCCGACCGGGACAACGGCGGGACCGTGTATATGCCCGAACGCCGGGCGATGCAAGGGGAAAACGGTCCGCGGATCCGTTCTCATGGCTCAGGGGTGCCGCCCTGGAGCACCTCCACGAACTTGTCGGCGTCCATGTTGCCTCCGGACAGGATCACGGCGCACCTGCGGCCGCGCATCCGCTCCCTCTCCCGCATCAGCAGGGCGGCGAGCGCGGCGGCGCCCGCCCCCTCCGCCACGTTGTGGGTGGCCGTGTAGTAGAGACGGATGGCCTCTGCGATCTCGTCGTCGGAGACGGCCACCACGCGCGCCACGCCGCGATTGATGTATTCCACCGCCTGCGGATGCGGTTCGCCCACCGCCATGCCGTCGGCGAAGGTGCGGGCGTCGGCGCTCACCGGACGCCCCGCCTCGAAGGATTTCAGATAGGCGTCGGCGCCCTCCGAAACCACGCCGACGATCTCCGTGTCCAGTCCCAGCATGTCGCGCATGGCGATGAGACCGGACACGCCGGAGCCCATGCCGATCGGGGCGTATACGGCATCCAGCCCCTCCACCGCCTCGAACAGCTCGCGGGCGTACGTGGCCACGCCCGCCACCAGCCACGGGTGATAGGAGGGCACCATGTGCAGGCCGCGCTCCTCGCCAAGCCGCACCGCATGCGCCTTCGCCTCGTCGAAGGTCTCCCCGTATTCGATCAGCTCCGCTCCGAGCGCGCGCATGGCGGCGTTCTTCTCCACGGAATTGCCGTGCGGCACGACGATGGTCACCGGCAGGCCGTAGCGCGCCGCCGCGAACGGAACGGACTGTCCGTGGTTGCCGCGGGTCGCGGAGATCAGGCCGGCGGGCCGTCCATCCCCTTCCATGAGGCGGGCCAGATAGTTCAGGCCGCCACGCACCTTGAAGGCGCCCGTCGGCGTGTGGTTCTCGTGCTTGACCCACACCTCGCATCCGGCCGCCTCGCACAGAAGCGGCCAGGGATTGGCCAGGGTGGGCCGCATGGCGGCGCCGACGGCTTCCTGCGCCGCCGCGAATTCGTCTGCCGTGAACATTGGAGACCTCCGGATGGAAAAGATTGCTCCGCATCCTCCAGATGCACTTCCGCCCGCGTTCCGATCAAGGAACAACCGCAACTGGAACCATGCTTTGCCGGAAAGTGTCCCGTTCCCCGTCCATGTTTCGCGCGCATCGCAAGCCTGCGGCCGTGCCGCGGGCTTCCCGGATGGGGCATAATCGAACGGAGGCGGGCGCGCCGGGTCCGATTCGGCGTCGTCGGCGATCCATCGCATACGGAAACCGCGGGGAGGCATCCGGAACCGCATGAGGATACTGCACACGGCGGACTGGCATCTGGGCCGCATCTTCCACAACGTCCACCTGACGGACGACCAGGCGCACGTGCTCGACCAGCTCGTGCTCCTGGCCCGGGACGTGCGTCCGGATCTGGTCGTCGTGGCGGGCGACGTCTACGACCGGGCCGTTCCCCCGCAGGAGGCCGTGGCGCTGCTGGACGACGTCCTCTCCCGTCTCGTCGAGGCGGCGGGTGCCGTTCTGGTGATCGCGGGCAATCACGACAGCCCCCAGCGGCTGGGCTTCGGTTCGCGTCTGCTCGCGCATGGCGGACTGCACGTGCGCGGCGCCTTCGATCCGGAGGCCCCTCCCCTGATGCTGGAGGACGCGCACGGCCCCGTCGCCGTGCATGCCGTGCCGTTCCTCGATCCGGTGCGGATGCGGGAGCTCCTGCCCGATGCGGGCATCACCGACCAGGCCTCGGCGATGCGGGCCGCCTGCGGGCTGGCCCGCCGGCGATGCGGCGACGGCATCCGCTCCGTCCTGGCGGCGCATGCGACCGTCCTCGGCGGCGAGGCGAGCGAGTCCGAGCGTCCCCTTTCCATCGGCGGAACGGAAGCCGTGCCGCCGGAAATCCTCGCCGGCTTCGACTATGTCGCGCTCGGCCATCTCCACCGTCCCCAGCGGGCCGGCGGCGAAAACATCCGCTATGCGGGCTCGCCGCTGAAATACTCGTTCTCGGAAGCCGGACACGCGAAATCCGTCACCTTCGTGGAGATGGACGCCGAAGGCCGCTGCCGGATCGAGACGCCGCGCCTGGAACCCCGCCACGACGTCCGCATCGCGACGGGAAGGCTCGCCGACCTGCTGGCCCGCGCACGGCGGGAGCCCTCCTCCGACTATCTCCAGGTCGTGCTCGAGGACGAAGGGCCGGTGTTCGACGCGATGTCGCGCCTGCGCGAGCACTGGCCCAACGTTCTGGAGATCCGTCGCCCCGCCCTCGTCGCCGCCACGGATGCGGGACCGGAGGCGCCGGCCGCCTCCACGCGCCGGCGGCATGCGGACCGGGAGACGCTCTTCGCGGAATTCTTCGGGAAGGTGGCGGGCGCGGAGATGACCCCGCCGCAACGGGCGGCGCTGGCGGAGGTCCTGGAGGAGCTGCGCCGCGCGGAGAGGGAGGGCTGAGGCCATGCGTCCGCTGAAACTGGTCATGCAGGCCTTCGGTCCCTATGCCGGCGTGCAGGAGATCGACTTCTCCCCCGCCCTGCGCCACGGCCTCTTCCTCGTGCACGGCCCCACCGGCTCCGGCAAGACGGCCATCCTCGACGCCATGAGCTACGCCCTCTACGGCCGGACCTCCGGCGGTGAACGGCAGGGCGAGGACATGCGCAGCCATCACGCCGCGCCCTCCCTTCCCACTCGGGTGACCTTCGATTTCGCATTCGGAGACGGACACTACCGCGTCTCCCGGAGCCCTCTCCAGATGCGGCCCAAGAAACGCGGCGAAGGGGAAACCCGGATGAAGCCCGAGGCCGTCCTGTGGAGGATCGACCCCGCCACGGGAGGAGAGACGCCGCTCGCCACCAGCCCCTCCGAGGTGAACGAACGCCTGGAGGCGCTGATCGGCTTCGGGGCGGACCAGTTCCGGCAGGTGGTCATGCTTCCGCAGGGGCTTTTCCGCCGCTTTCTGGTGGCCGGTTCGTCGGAGAAGCAGAGGATTCTGGCCTCCCTCTTCCGGACCGGCCGTTTCCGGGCGCTGGAGGAGGCCCTGAAGACGGCGGCGAAGGAGGCGGAGAAACGTCTCGCCGACCTGCGGACGCGCCGGGAGGAGATTCTCGCGGCCGCCGGCGTCGGAAACGCGTCCGATCTGGAGGAACGCATCGCCGCGGCACGGAAATGGCTGCGCAGTCTCGATGCGGAGGGCGACAGGCTGCAGGCCCGCGAACGGCTGGCGGAACGGGCCGTGGAGCTGGCCGGGGAACGGCGGCGTCTGCTCGAGGGCAAGGCCTCCGCGGAGCGGGAGCTCGCGGCCCTCGAAGCCCGCCGCGAAGAGATGGAGGAGGCCCGGCGGCGGCTCGATCTGGCCCGGCGCGCGCATGCCCTGCGCGACGTGGCGGACGAGGAACGCAGACGCCGCCGGGAGCTGCGGGAGGCCGAGACGGCTTTCTCCGAGGCGCGGACCGCGGCCGAAGAAGCCGGAAAGGCCCTCGCCCTGGCCCGCGAACGGCTCGAAAGGGAAAGGGCCCGCGACGACATGCGGAGGCGGCTTTCGGACGAGCTGGCCAGGCTTTCCGCCCTGACGGAACGCATCGCCCGGCTCGATGAGCTGCGGAAGACCGCGGCCGCCCTCCGTCGGAAACGCGATGAAGCGGGCGGAGCCGTCGCGGAACTTGAAACGGCGATTCAGGAAACGCGGACAAAACTCAAGGAGAACGAGGAAAGCCGCGTTTCCCTGACCTCCCTGGCGGCGGCCGCCGAAGGGCTGCGCGCACGGCGCGACGCTCTGCGGGCGGCCATCGACGCCGCGAAGGCCCTGGCGCGTCTGGAAGCGGACGAAAGGCGTCTGGCGGAGCGGCTGGAAATGGCCCGCGCGCATGTCCGCGCGGCGGCGGAGCGGGCGGACGGCGCAGCGGCGGCCCTGCGGGAGGCGGAAACGGCCTGGAGGGAGGGCCATGCCGCCCTGCTGGCCCGGGATCTCCGGCCCGGGGAGCCCTGCCCCGTCTGCGGTTCCGCGGAACATCCCGCTCCGGCCCGGAGCTCCGCCGTCGCGGTGGACGACGCGGCTCTGCGGGTCCGGCGCGAGGCTCTGCGCGACGCCGAGGAAGAACTGCGCAAGGCCGAAAGGACTGTCGCGGCGCTGGAGACGGATCACGCACGCCTCATGGGGCGGATGGAAACGTTGCGGAATTCCCTGCGCACCGCTCCCTCCACCGATCCCGCGGAGCTCGACACCCTGCTTTCCGCCACCGCCGCCGAACTGGAAAGGGCCGTAGGCGCCGCAAGCGGGCTCGAGGAGACCGAGGCCGCCAATGCCAGGCTCAGGGCGGAGGGCGAACGTCTCGCGACGGCCCTGAAGGAGGCGGAGGCGCGGCGCACGTCGCTGGACCGGCAGTTGGCCGAGATGGAAGGCGCGCTGCGTGGCGCCGTGGAGGATCTGCCCCCGGATCTTCGGTCCGGAACGGCCCTGCGCGCGACCCGGAAGCGGCTGGAAAAGGAACTGGAGGAACTGGAGACGGCCCTGAAGGATGCCGGGGAGGCGGTCACGCGGGCCGAACGGACGGCGGCGGCCGCCAGCGGCCGCCGGGAGTCGGCATCCGGCGTTCTGCGCGAGGCCCGCAGCCGGCATGCGGAGGCGCGCGAACGTTTCCGCAAGCGCCTGGCGGAGGCGGGATTCGGGACGGAAGAGAGTTTCTCCGCCGCCATGATGTCCGACGGTGCGCTCAAGGAGCTGGAGGAGCTCACGGAGCGGTACGCAGCCGATCTGCATGCCGCCCGGGAGCGTCTGTCCACAGCCCGGGCGGCCGCCGAGGGCGTCCATGCCCCGGACATGGCGGCGTTGCTCCGGGCGCGCGAATCCGTCTCCGCCGCGCGCGAGGAACTGGCCCGCCGCCGGGGCGACGCCGAAGCGCGCCTGCGGAATCTGGAGGAGGCGCAATCCAGGCTGGAAAACCTGCGCGGACGTTTCGCGGAGGAGGAGGAACGCCATGCCGCCCTCGCCCGTCTGGCGGAGGTGGCGGGCGGCACGCGCAATCCCGGACGCATGTCCTTCGAGCGGTACGTTCTCGCGACCCTCTTCGACGAGGTTCTCGTCGCGGCGAACCGCCGTCTCGACCTGATGAGCCGCGGACGTTTCCTGCTCCGCAGGCAGACGGAACCGCAGGACGGACGGATGAGCGGCGGACTCGACCTGGAGGTCTTCGACACCCACACCGGCCGCGAACGCCATGTGCGCACGCTCTCCGGCGGCGAGAGCTTTCTCGCCGCCCTCTCGCTGGCGCTCGGGCTTGCGGACGTGGTGCAGGCCCATGCGGGAGGCATCCGGCTGGAGACCATGTTCATCGACGAGGGCTTCGGCAGCCTCGACGCGGAGGCGCTGGATCTCGCCATCCGGGCCCTCATGGACCTCCGCGGCGAGGGACGCCTCATCGGCATCATCTCCCATGTCGCCGAACTGCGGGAACGCATCGACCTGCGGCTGGAGGTGCGCGCCGGAGGCGGTGGAAGCGTCGCGGCCTTCTCCACGGAGCGATGACCACCGCATGGCTCCGGGGAGGCCGTCGCCGCCATCTCATTTTCCGGTCGTCGTGTTCTTCCGTGCGCCAAAGAGATGGGACCGCTTCGCGGTCCGATGGCTTGCATCCTCCGGTTCCGGACGCTCTTGCGCGGGACCGGCGGCCGTCAGAAGCAGATCCCTGCGCAGGGGATGGATACGCCGTTTCTCCTTCCTCGCATGCTTCTCCGCATGCCCGGCCGTCCCGTCGTCCCTGCATCGGCGCCGGGATGCCGGCGTCCGCTGCGCGTCCCGCCATATTCCCCGGCCATGACGGACGGCTTCGTCCTCGGCATCTCCGTACCTGTCGGAGCGATGGCACTCGGCCAGTCCCTCCCGCACCATCGTTTCTCCCACGTCCCGTCCCCCGACATGGCATATCGCGAGCAACCGGCCGTAGCGGTCGACGTCGTGGATCCGGACTTCGATCTCGCGTCCGGCGAGAAGCTCGTAGAGACGCCAGCGCGCCTTTCTGCCGCAAGGCCACGTTCCGCCGTCCCCGTCTGAACAGTCCTGCCCGATTTCCGGTGCGTCGATGTCCAGCAGGCGAATGCGGAGTCCCGCCGCCACGAAACCGTCACCGCCCGAAACAGTGAGAAACTTCGAGACATCCTCCGCCGTCAGCACGATCCGGAGCGGTACGTCCTCCTCCTTGCGGCGGTTCCGTATGCCATCGCGCAGCTTCCGGATGTGATCCGTCCACCGACGTATGATCCATCCGCCTGGGAGCCGGTCCTCCCCTTCACCCTTCCGGGCATGTTCCCGAGCCATTCTTCTTCTCCCCGGTTGCCGCAACATCTCAACCGAGGATGACACATTTCCGTAAAAGGAACGTTTTGCGGTTGCAAACAATCCGGCAGGCTTGGGCGACACCCGGAATATCCGGCCGGAAGACGGACCCTCGGGAACAGCCGGAGGGGATCACACCTCCGTCATGATGCAAGTTCGATCCGGAGCCGCCTGCCCAGCGCTCTGGCCGCCCGTTCAAGGGTCAGCAGCGTGACGGAAGGGTTGGTGGGATCGAGAAGCCGGCCCAGCGCGGAACGACTGGTCTTCATGCGCCTGGCCAGTTCGACCTTCGTGAGCTTCTGTTCCTTCATCAGCCTTTTGATCTGGAAGGCAATGACACGCTTCGCAGCGACAGCCTCGGCTTCCGCCAGCAGCCCTTCCTCCTCCAGGAAATCGTCGAAATTGCTGCCGATATGCCTGTTCATCCCATTTCTCCCATGTCCAGCCGCGTCTTCCGCTTTCTGGCCACCCGAAGATCGGATTGTTCCGTCCTTTGCGACTTCTTGATGAAACCGTGCAACAGGATCATCCGTCGATCTTTCACCGTAAAGACGATGCGGGCAATGCGCCCGTGGAGACGACTGCGGACTTCCCACAGACCCGGCTCCAGCTTGCGCACAACGGGCATGCCCAGTGGCCACCCGATTTGCACCGTCTTGATGTCTCCACCGATCGCCTTCCTTTCCTCATGGGAAAGATTTTTCAGCCAGTCCCGGACAGGCTCGTTTCCGGATTCCGAACGGTAGAAAAACACCTCAAGTTTCAGCTTGGGCTTCACGTGAAAGTATGTACCAATAATGGTTCTTCGTCAAACGAAAAATACCCTGGGCAAGCTACCGGCATGCCTTCGACTCGACCAGCCCGCTCACGCGACATGCCGCAACGTCATCCGCTTGAAATATCATGCTGCAGGCAGGGAATGAATGGTCTTTCTGCCAGCGATGCCTGCCTCGGCCACCGTCCGCCAGCACACATTGCTCACTCCCATTCGATGGTTCCGGGAGGCTTGCTGGTGATGTCGTAGACCACGCGGTTGATGCCCCGCACCTCGTTGATGATGCGGGTGGAGACGGTGGCCAGGAAATCCGGATCGAAATGGAACCAGTCGGCGGTCATACCGTCCACGGAGGTTACCGCGCGCAGGGCGCAGACGTAGTCGTACGTGCGCGCATCGCCCATCACGCCGACGGTTTGCACCGGGAGCAGCACGGCGAAGGCCTGCCAGATGGCGTCATACAGTCCGGCCTTGCGGATCTCGTCCAGATATATGGCGTCGGCGCGGCGCAGGATCTCCAGCTTCTCGCGGGTCACGCCGCCCGGAAGGCGGATCGCCAGCCCCGGCCCGGGGAACGGATGACGCCCGACGAAATGCTCGGGAAGCCCGAGTTCGCGGCCCAGAGCCCGCACTTCGTCCTTGAACAGCTCCCTGAGAGGCTCCACGAGCTCCAGATTCATCCGCTCCGGCAGGCCGCCCACGTTGTGGTGGCTCTTGATGGTGACGCTCGGCCCGCCCGTGAAGGAAACGGATTCGATCACGTCCGGATAGAGGGTTCCCTGGGCGAGGAACCGCGCACCGCCGATCTTCTTCGCCTCGCGCTCGAACACGTCGATGAAGGTCTTTCCGATGATCTTGCGCTTGGCCTCCGGGTCGCTCACCCCTTCCAGTTGGCCGATGAACTCGTCCGCCGCATCCACGTGCACCAGCGGGATGTTGTACGAGTCGCGGAACAGGCCGACCACCTCCTCCGCCTCGCCCATGCGCATCAGGCCGGTATCCACGAACACGCACTGCAACCGATCGCCGATCGCCTCGTGCAGCAGCACGGCCACGACGGAGGAATCCACGCCGCCGGAAAGGCCGCAGATGACCCTGGCGTCGCCCACCTGCTCGCGCACGCGGGCGATCATCTCGTCCTTGAAGGAGGCCATGGACCAGTCGCCGGCGCAACCGCAGATGTTCAGGGCGAAATTGGCCAGCAGCCTGTGTCCGTCCGGCGTATGGACGACCTCGGGATGGAACTGCACGCCATAGAAATGGCGGCTCTCGTCGGCGATGGCGGCGAAGGGCGCGCCGTCGGAGATGCCCACCACCTCGAAACCCTCCGGCAGGGCCGTCACCCGGTCGCCGTGGCTCATCCATACCTGATGGCGCTCGCCCTTCTTCCAGACGCCGCCGAAGAGGGAGCAGTCCTTCACGACCTCCAGGAAGGCGCGGCCGAATTCCTGATGATCGGAGGTCTCCACCCTGCCCCCGAGCTGCTCCACCATCGTCTGCTGGCCGTAGCAGATGCCGAGCACAGGCAGCCCCATCCCGAAGACGCGCTGCGGCGCACGCGGGCTTTCCTCCCACGTGACGGAGGCCGGTCCGCCCGAGAGCACGATGCCTTTCAGCCCCTCCCAGTCGAGAGCCTCCTCCGCCTTCTGGAACGGCACGATTTCGGAATAGACGCCGGCCTCGCGGATGCGCCGCGCTATGAGCTGCGTCACCTGCGAGCCGAAGTCGATGATCAGGATGCGGTCTGCATGGGTGGTCATGGCGGGATCCCTGTATGCGCGGGCCTTGCGCGACACTTACAGGAACCCGGCACCCGCGGCAAGGCGGGGTGTGGAGAATGATTCCGCCCCGCGATGCGGAAAGATGGCGGTCGAATTGCATCGCTTCCGTAAAGCGGTCATACACTTTTTCCACCTACCATACGTTGCATGGAATCGCATTCCCGGATGGACAAGGTGATAGATCTGAACGCCGCGCGTGCCGAGAGGCTGGCCAGGCGGGCCCGCGAGACGCGACGGCGCCGCATGGTGTCGCTGCGCGGTTTCGCCTGGGTCTACGTGCTGTTTCTGGCCGGCGGCTGGACGTTCCTCACCTTCCCGGCCGTCCGCCACGCCGTTTTCGGCCCTACCCTTCCCCCCGGAGACGGCTACGTGAGCCATGTCATCGACGGCGATACCATCGTCTGGAAGGGGCGCCGCATACGGCTGCACGGCCTGGATGCGCCGGAGATGGACCAGACCTGCCGCGACGCCTCGGGCGAAATCTACATGTGCGGCTGGCGCGCCCGGCGGCATCTGAAGGAGATCATCGGCGGCAGGCCCGTATACTGCGACCGCCTTGCCACGGACCGCTACGGCAGGGACATCGCCGTGTGCCTCGTGGAAGGCACCGACATCGGCGAGCGCATGGTCCGTGACGGCTGGGCCGTGGCCTACAGCCGCTATTCGATGGCGTACGAGAAGGCCGAACGCGAGGCCCGCAGGCATGGGCGGGGACTGTGGAGTGGCAGTTTCACGCTCCCGGAAACCTGGCGGCATGGAAGCTGAACGGACACCGGGCCACGGCCCGTTGCTCCGCCGATGCATGGATGCATGAAGGAAAAGGGAGGGACGCCGGCGGCGTCTCCTCCCTCGGCATGGATCGTGGCCACCGCGTCAGCCGGCCATGCGCATCTTGCCATCCTCGCCGAGGACGTAGGGAATGTACTTCCTGTCCGTTCCGAGGATATGGTTCTTCAGCCAGTCCACGAGGAACAGCATGACCTCGCGCGCGTTGTCGCCGCCGGCATCGAACTGGGCCTTCAGCTCCTGGACCCGCTTCAGGAAGATCTGGTGCGTGCGCTTGTGCTCCTCGGACTCGGGATATCCCGCAGCCTCGAACATCCGCTCCTCGTCCGCGAAATGCGTGGCCGTGTAGTCGGCCAAGGTCTCGAAGATGGCGTCCATCAGCTCCTTGTCCGATCCGCGCTCCAGCGCCAGTCCCAGCAGATTGATGGCCCTGACGAGAATCTGGTGCTGCTTGTCGATGAGCTCGATGCCCGTGTTGAATTCGTCGCTCCATTCCAGCTTGATCATGATGTTCTGTCTCCGGGTTTCTTCTTCTGTCTCGTGTTTTCCGTTCCCACGTGCGTGAAACGATCCGTCAGTGGAGAGCTCCGCCGCCAGCCCGCGCAGCTCCGTCTCCGCTCTCTTCCGCGCCCGACGCGGAGGCATCGTCGTCCGGGGTTTCCGCATCCGCGGCGGCTCCGGCGGCCTTCGTCGAACCCGCGACCCTGCTCAGCTCCTTCTGGAGCTGGGAGAACAGGGCACCCAGGCGATCCGTCGAGCCGGCGTCGGCCCCGCCCTTCTCCTCCCGGATCGCGACTTCGAGATCCTTCTCGAGACCCGCGAGCAGGTCCCGCACGCCTTTCGTC
Source organism: uncultured Rhizobiaceae bacterium (assembly GCA_964430935.1). Lineage (GTDB taxonomy): Bacteria > Pseudomonadota > Alphaproteobacteria > Rhizobiales > Aestuariivirgaceae > Thermopetrobacter. Next base: position 50,565 of record CAYSHK010000053.1, on the reverse strand, counting down.
TCCGCGTCCGCCTCGGCCCGGGGAGCGGTCTCCGGGACCGTCTCCTCCCTCTTCGTCTCCATCGGAGCACGAATGCTCGCCTCCGCGCGCAGGGCGGAGATGTCGGCCTTCAGATCGCTCAGCATGCGGGCAATCTCGAAGTTCGGATTGCCACCCGCCGGCGCCGCGGACGCGGCGGGCTTCGGCGCGTGGACCTCGCTCCTGATGGAGGCGATGTCCCGCTTCAGTTCCTCGAGCATCGCGCGCACCTCGTTGCCGCCGTCCGTCACGGGCGCCGCCGCCGTCTGCGGGCCGGGAACGGCCTGCGCGACGGGAACCGCCGGCGCGGCGCGCTTCAGCTGCTCGATGTCCCCCTTGAGCTCCGCCAGCATGGCCCGCACATCGTCCCGCGGCGCGGCCGGAGCGGCCTGGGCCATGGCCGGCATCGCGACGGGAGCGGCCTTCATGCTGGCGATGTCGTTCTTCAGTTCCGCCAGCATGGCCCGCACGTCGTCCGACGGCGCGGCCGGCGCCGGAGTGGCGGGCTTCACGTTCATCGTCGCTATGTCGTTCTTCAGCTCCGCCAGCATCCTGCGCAGGTCCTCGTCCGCCGTGGCCGCGGAAGGCACCGTGTGCGCGGAGGGAGGCAGATCCCCACCCGCGACGACGGCGTCCGAGAGCAGGACCGTCTTCACGTAGGAGATCCGGCTCTTCAGAGCCGAAAGCTCCCGGCGCAGCGCGCGGTTCTCGGCCACGAGCTGCTCGAATGTCATGCCTTCGTAGATGTCCGCGAGGCCCGTCTCGTCGAAGGACGGTTCCACATAGGCCGGAAAGGCGGGCATGCCGTCGTCATGCCGACCTCCCGCCCGATGGACGGGTGCGGATGGAATGACCTCCGCGTATCCCGTCCGGTAGTTGTCGCTCTTGCGTCGTCCGAACAGTTTCATGCCAGGTAGACCCCTGCTTCACACTCACCCGAGCAGACGACAGGAGACGCCCGTCCCCATCGCCGATGGAGACGGATTCGGACATGGCCCGAACTGTCACGGACAGCCCCCGCATGCCCCCTGGAAGAGCCCCGGAACGGAGGCCGTCGCATGGCCTCCGTCGCGTTGCCTGATGTGTTGCCTCTTCGCCGTCTGCGAAATCGGATGCAGAATAGGGGCCAAAACCTAAAATTGCGTTACGCGTGCAACGCGAATTGCTCTAGTGATGAACACTCTCCATTGCAGGAATATGGTCTCCTTCATGCATGCATGTGGGTGGAACGGTATTCGCTCCACGCCTGCCGGAGAATCTTCGTCGCGGAAGACGTGAACAGCGCCGCCATGCCGAGCGCCACCACCAGATCCGGCCAGGGCGTGTCCGTGAGCCACACGGCTCCGGCCGCCGCCAGAACCGCGACGTTGCCGATGGCGTCGTTGCGCGAACACAGCCAGACGGAACGGACGTTGGCATCTCCGTCCTTGTATCTGGCGAGGACGAGCACGGACACCACGTTGGCGGCGAGCGCCAGCAGTGCGATGGCGCTCATGACCGGCGCCTCGGGGGTGCGCAGCACGAAGAAGCTCCACAACGTCGATCCCGCCACCCATGCCCCCATCAGGAACAGCGACATTCCCTTGAACAGCGCGGCCGTGGCGCGGACCCGGAGACTCATGCCGATCACCGCCAGCGAGATGCCGTAGGTCAGCGTGTCGCCGAGAAAATCCAGCGCGTCGGCCTGCAACGCCCGCGAGCCGGCCAGGGCGCCGCCGATCAGCTCCACGAGGAACATGATCCCGTTGATGGCGATGACCAGCCACAGACGCCGCCTGTACTCCGCCGAAGTGCCGTCGAAAGTGACGTTTCCGGTGCAGCCGCAACCGCCGCTCCCGCAATGCTCGCCGCTCATTTCGCCGTTCTCCCGTCGTGCCGTTCCGTTTGCAAGAACGACGGCTAGCACCTACAGTGGCTGTAGGTTCAACGGAAAAATCGCATGGAGCGGACCGGATGGCGGAATACGGCATAGGCGAGCTGGCCAGGGCGGCGGGAACGAAGGTGCAGACCATCCGCTGGTACGAGCAGCGGGGGCTCATGCCGGAGCCCGTCCGCACGCCGGGCGGACAGCGCCGCTACGACGAACGGGCCAGGCGCCGACTGATGTTCATACGCCACGCACGCGAGCTCGGTTTCCCCCTGGACGACATCCGCGCCCTGCTGGAGCTCGCGGACGACCCGGCCGCCCCCTGCGCCGACGCCAACGCCATCGCGGAAAGGCAGCTCGCCGAGGTACGCAGCAGGATCGAGCGCCTGCGCGCCCTCGAGAAGGAACTGGAACGCATGCTCCGGGAATGCCCGTCGGGGGAGGTCCGTTCCTGCCGCGTGATCGAGGTTCTCTCCGATCACGCCCTCTGCCTGCACGACAGGCACTGAGCGATCTCCGTCTCCTGCGAAACGGATTCGGAAACTCTCCGCAAGGGCCCGATTTTCCTTCCGTTTGCGGCCGGACGGTTCACTGCTGGAGATAGTTCGGCGCCTCGCGGGTGATCTGCACGTCGTGGACGTGGCTCTCCCGCAGTCCCGCCCCGGTGATGCGGATGAACACGGCGCGCTCGGCGAACTCCGGCAGGGTGGCCGCGCCGGTGTATCCCATGGCGGCGCGCAGACCGCCCGTGAGCTGGTGCAGGACATTGGAGGCGGGTCCCTTGTAGGGCACCTGCCCCTCGATGCCCTCCGGCACGAACTTCATCGTGTCCTTCACCTCGGCCTGGAAGTAGCGGTCGGCGGATCCGCGCGCCATGGCACCCACGGAGCCCATGCCGCGGTAGGCCTTGTAGGAGCGCCCCTGGTACAGGTAGACCTCGCCCGGCGCTTCGTCCGTGCCGGCGAGCAGGGATCCGATCATGACCGACGACGCGCCCGCGGCCAGGGCCTTGGCCATGTCGCCCGAATATTTGATGCCGCCGTCGGCGATGACCGGCGTGTCCGTCTTCCGCGCCGCCCGTACGCAGTCGAGAATCGCGGTCAGCTGGGGCACGCCGACGCCCGCCACGATCCGCGTGGTGCAGATCGAGCCCGGGCCGATGCCCACCTTCACGGCGTCGGCGCCGGCCTCCACGAGCGCCTCCGTGGCTTCCGCGGTAGCCACGTTTCCGGCGATGATGTCGAGCTGGTCGCCATAGGCCTTCTTGACCCTGCGCACCTGCTCCGCGACACCGGAGGAATGCCCGTGGGCGGTGTCGATCACGATCACGTCCACCCCCGCGTCGGCCAGCAGGCCCGCGCGTTCGAAACTCGCCTCGCCCGTGGAAATGGCCGCCGCGACGCGCAACCTGCCGTGGTCGTCCTTGACGGCGTTGGGGTACAGCTCCGCCTTCTCCATGTCGGTGACGGTGATCAGGCCGACGACACGCTCCTCGTCATCCACGACGATCAGCTTCTCGATCCGCCGTTCCTGAAGGATCCGGCGCGCTTCCTCCGGGGTGACACCCTCACGCACGGTGGCCAGATTCTCGCGCGTCATGAGCTCGGCCACCGTCTTGTTCATGTCCGTCTCGAAACGGACGTCGCGGTTCGTGATGATGCCGACGAGGCGCTGGGGGCCCTCCCCCTTCCTTGCGACCACCGGGATGCCGGAGATGTTGTGACGCCTCTTCAGCTCCATCAGCTCGCCAAGGGTCGCCTCCGGCGTGATGGTGATGGGGTCGATCACCATGCCCGCCTCGAAGCGTTTCACGCGGGCGACCTCCTCGGCCTGCTCCTCCGGGGAGAGATTGCGGTGGATGACGCCGATACCGCCCGCCTGCGCCATGGCGATGGCCATCCGGGACTCGGTCACCGTGTCCATGGCCGCGGAGACGATGGGGATCGACAGTGGTATGTTCCGGGTCAGCCTGGTGCGGATGTCCGCCTGATGGGGAAGAACGGACGACGCACGCGGCTTCAGCAGCACGTCGTCGAAAGTCAGATATTCCTGGAACTGGGGAATCGCGTCCGCGCCGCTCATGCCAACCTCCCGGGTCTGTGTCTGAGGAATCGTCACGTGTGGTTGGCGAGTCCTGTTAGCACGTCTGGTCACACTGGAAAAGCCGCCTGTCCCTTCGCACCGCGCAAGACGGCCATGCAATCGTCACAGGTTTTCCCCAACACAACCTTTTGCTACCATTGCGACGCAATTTGGACTATATCTACCATATGTTGTCGAGTTGACCGGGGGCTTGTGAGACTCACTTACCGGGGCGACCCTGCAAGGGATGATTGTTCCGGCACGTTCCTTGCACGGAGTTATTGCGCCCTGTTCCGACCTTCCGGAACATGCGCGGCACATGTATCGAAACATAACGGGGGAGCATGTCTGGAAATGCATGAATACGTGAAACACGCTGGCTTGGCTCTGGCCGTGGTCGTTATCGCCGGAGGGCTTTCGGCCTGCAAGGAGGAGAAGGCCCAGAAGACCGACACTTCGGCTCCGGCACTTCAGCAGCAGTCGCGAAGCGATCTGAAGTCCGGATTCGGGACGGACGCGACCGGAACCGTGAAGCCGGCCGGCACCGAAGCTTCCACGGAATCCGCCTCCGGCGGGTTGACGGATGCGATGGATTCGGCACTGGGCGACACGTCCATGGAAATCACCACCGGATCCGTGAAGCCCGCCGACGATTCGCAGAAGGGGGATGCCGGGGCCGACGTCGCGACGGCACCGCCCCCTGCGGGTGACGGAGAGGCGATTGCGGCAAAGCCGGACGAAGCGCTCTCGGAAGACGAGAGATTCGCCGCGGAGCTGGCCAGGGAAGCCGAAAAGGAGGAAACCGAGACACAGGCCGCAAAAAAGGGAGAGAGCAGGTAATCAGTCCCCTGGTTGCCTTCCTTGGGCCGGGAAATGCCGCTTCGGGTCGTCGCCCGGGCGGCATTTTCCTTTTTCGCTCCCAAACGGCGCGGCGTCGGGCGACGGGATCAGGCCCCCTTCTCCGTTTCCGTCTCCCGCCGGGATCCGTCACCGCGGAAACCCGTGGCGATCACGTAGAGTTCCGCGGAATCGGCGCGGGAGGCCTCCGGCTTGAAATGGCGCACCTTCGCAAAATCCCGTTTCAGGGCGTTGAGGAGTTCGTTTTCCGTGCCTCCGCGCAGCACCTTGGCCACGAATGCACCGCCGGGAGCCAGCACCTGCCGCGCGAAATCCGCCGCGGCCTCGGCAAGTCCCATGATCTGGAGATGGTCCGTCTGGCGATGTCCCGTGGCGTGCGCCGCCATGTCCGACAGCACCACGTCGGCACGGCTGCTGCCGAGCGCCTCCATGATCACCTCCGGCGCGTCCTCGTCGTAGAAGTCCTTCTTCAGGACGGCGACGCCGGGAATGGGATCCACCGAATGAATATCGACGGCCACTACCCTGCCCTCGCCGGCATCGGCGCGCGTCCGTTCGGCGGCCACCTGCGACCACCCGCCCGGCGTGGCTCCCAGATCCACCACGCGCGCGCCCGGTTTCAGGATTCCGAATTCGTCGTCTATCCCGATGAGCTTGAAGGCGGCACGGGAGCGGTATCCCCGTTTCCGCGCCTCCTGCACGAAGGGATCGTTGAGCTGTCTCTGCAACCAGCGGACCTGCGAGGTCGTCCGTCCGCGCGCCTTCTTCACGCGCACCTTCAGCTTGCGCTTTCCACGACCGGATGAACCTTTCCGGGGACGCAGCCCCTCAGGTCTTCTCGGGCCGACCATAGGTTCCGTCCTCCATCATCAGATCGGTGAGAATGCCCTCCCGCAGCCCCCTGTCCGCGACGCGGATCCGCTCCGCCGGCCATATGGCGGTGATCTCCTCCAGGATGGCGCAGCCGGCGACCACGAGATCCGCGCGCTCCGGTCCGATGCAGCCATTCGCCGCGCGGGCACGGATGTCCATCCGCCGCAGCTCCTCCGACACCCGCAGCACCTCTTCCCGGTCGAGCCAGCAACCGTCCACGCGGGAGCGGTCGTAACGGCGCAGACCGAGGGAGACGCCGGAGATGGTGGTCACCGTGCCCGAAGTGCCCAGCAGATGGTCGGGCATGGCGGGCGCTCCCCTTTCCCTCAGGCGTCGCGCGAACTCCCTCAGCGCCGGGCGGATATGGGCGCGCATGGCCTCGTACGTCTCGCGCGGGATCTTCCGTCCGCCGTAGCGCTCCGCCAGCGTCACCACGCCCACCGGCACGGACGTCCAGTCCACGATCCGTCGCGACTCGCCCACGATGTTCAGCCACAGCAACTCCGTGGAACCACCGCCGATGTCGAAGACCAGCACGTTTCCGGCATGCTCCTCGATGAGGGGACAGGCCCCGGAGGCGGCGAGACGCGCTTCCGTTTCGGCATCCACGATCTCCAGGTCCAGCCCGAGCTCCCGGGACACCCTCTCCAGGAAGGCCGGACCGTTCTCCGCGGCCCGACAGGCCTGGGTGGCGATGAGACGCGCTCTCCGGACGCGCCACCACCGCAGCTTGTTGGCGCAGATCCGCAGGGCCGCGATCGTTCGTTTCTGCGCCGCCTCGGATAGACGCCCCGTTCTGGAGACACCCTCGCCCAGCCGCACGATCCGGGAAAAGGCGTCGACGACCCGGTATCCCTCTTCGGAAGGCGTGGCCAGCAGCAACCGGCAATTGTTCGTACCCAGATCCAGCGCCCCGTAGAAAATGCGGCCGGAATCGCGCAGACGGAGCAGCTGCCGCGCCGTCCGCAGCTTGCGGGCCGCAGCGGCGCTGTCCTTCTTTCTTCTTTCAGAAGCCGGAGCCGCCCCACCGCTCCTTCCCGCATGTGCGCGGGTGGCGACGGACGGCGCATTTTCAGCCGTCCCGTGGCGTTCCCCGGACCTGCGCGGCGCATTCTCCGCGCTACCGGAATCAGTCAACGCATTCCTTCCCGCGCCCGCGCGGCACGTTGCGCTGCCATCCCGGTTCCGGAAGAACCGTCCGTCGTTCCGGCGCGCCCACGTGCCTGCAGGGCGCATGCAGAATTGTCCTCAGTCGGACGGATACTAGCACACCGAAGGCGGGTTCAGAAACGGCTTTTTCATCCCGTCCGTCATCACACCATTTCCGGATCCGGCCATCGCGGCGCGGGATCTCCGCAGTCCTGCCGGGATCGGCACAACTGCCCCTTCCGCATTAACAACTCCTTATGGCTTGGATGCTAGTTTCCTCCCCGGAGGGTTGAGAAGCATGTTTCACTTTGCTGGCGGAATAAGGACCAGACGGAAGAACGGCAGTCCCATGCTGTCGGAATACGCCGAGAACCTCGGCGCGGCCTTCATGCAGCGCAAGACGGCCATCGCACTGCGCGCGGCGAAGGTCGAGGCGGAACTGGCGAGCAAGACGAAATCCGAATTCATCGCCAACATGAGCCACGAGCTGCGGACGCCACTCAACGCCATCATCGGATTTTCCGAAATTCTCGTGAAATCCGAGGAGCTGAGCGACGACCAGATCAGGCAGTATTCCTCCCACATCAGGGAGGCGGCCACGCATCTTCTGGACCTCATCAATTCCATTCTGGACGTATCGAAGGTCCAGGCCGGAAAACTGGTCATCGATCCCAGCGAAACCGACATCGCGGAGGTCATCGACAGCTGCCGCAAGATCATCATGCCCAAGGCGCGCGAAAAGGAACTGGAGATCGAATGGAAGGTCCCCGCGGATCTTCCACTCATCATCGCGGATCCGATGCGCCTGAAGCAGATCCTCATAAATCTGCTGTCGAATGCCGTGAAATTCACGCCTCCGGGCGGCCGGATCCAGGTCCGGGTCTGGCTTTCCGAAGACGGACGGACCGTTTCCCTCTCGGTCACGGACACCGGGCCGGGCATGACGCCGGAAGAGATGGACATCGCCATGTCGCCGTTCGGCCAGGTCCGCAACGACCTGAACAAGACGCACGAGGGAACCGGCCTCGGCCTGCCGCTGTCCAACGCCCTGGTGCGTCTGCATGACGGCCGTCTGAGGATCGAAAGCCGCAAGGGGGCGGGAACGCGGGTGGTCATAGAGCTGCCCGTGGACGGCCCACGCACGACCCGGGTCGCGGAGGGCTGAGGACGCACCTTCCCAATACGGGGAACCGGGGGACGGAATCGGGAGTTCGCCCCCAACCGCGGGTTCCAGAAGAAAGAAGAAACTAAAAGAGAAAAAACACAAGAGAAAAAGAAGTGCCGGAAATGAACAACGACAACGGAAAATACAAGAAGACCGCAAGGTCCATCCGGCCGGCACGCAGGCACAATGGGGTCTTCCATGCACGCAACGGAAAAGGCTTTACTCGGCTCTGGCGATCATCGTTCTGACATCCGTTTCGACACCGATGTTCCGCACACCGATTCCATGGAGAACATGGAACGGATCGGGCGGATCGTGGCCGTCACCGGCGGTCGCGCCGTCATCATGCTCACGCCTCCGGAACGGAACTCCGGCGAGGAGGTACGCTCTCCGGAAATCGGCACGCTGCTGAAGGTGGAGGGCGAGGAGACGACGGCGCTGGCGCTGGTTTCCGGCCTGTCTTCACCGATGCCGGACGTGACGGGCGAAGGCGGCGAGGTGCGCATCGTCGAGGTGGAGTTCATCGGCGAACTCACAAAGGACGAAAACGGCGCGCTCACGGGATTCAGGCGCGGCATCACCCAGTATCCCGGACTGGGCGACGTGGCCTGCCGGGCCGGCCAGAAGGAACTCCAGATGGCCTATGCCTGCGACGGGGAAAACTCCATCCGCGTCGGCGTCATCCATCAGGACAGAACGATCCCGGCAATGGTGAAGCTGGACGACATGCTGGGCAAGCATTTCGCCATCCTCGGCACCACCGGCACCGGCAAGTCCTGCTCCGTGGCCCTCATTCTGCGCCGCATCCTGGAAAAGAACCCGAACGCCCACATTCTGCTGCTGGACGTGCACAGGGAATATGCGGCGGCCTTCTCCGACATGGCGGAGATCATCTCCCCGGAATCGATGAATCTGCCCTTCTGGCTGCTGAACTTCGAGGAGATCTGCGAGATCCTCGTCGGCGAACACTCGCAGAAGGAAGTGGACACGGAGGTTCTGCGCGAACTCATCCCCAAGGCGAAGGCCCGCTACCGCAACTCCTCCAAACTGACCAGCTCGCAGATCGCCCGCGCGCGTGAAAGCGTGGACGCGCAGAACATCGGCGTCGACACGCCCCTGCCCTACCGCGCCTCCGATCTGCTCTCCCTCCTGGAGGAATACATCGGCAAGCTCGACACCAAGAGCAACCTCGCGCCGTACAAGCGCATCAAGGCCAAACTGGAGGCGGTGACGCGGGATCCGCGCTACGCCTTCATGTTCGGCTCCCTGACGGTGCACGACACCATGGCCGAGGTCCTGGGGCGGCTGTTCCGCATTCCCGTCAACGGCCGGCCCATCACCGTTCTGGAGCTTGGCGGCCTGCCTTCCGAGGTCATCAACGTGGTGGTGTCCGTTCTGGCCCGCCTGGCCTTCGATTTCGGCCTGTATTCCTCCGGCCGGGTGCCGATCACCTTCGTGTGCGAGGAGGCGCACCGCTACGTGCCCTTCGACACGCGGGCCGGATTCGAGCCCACCAAGAGGGCCATCTCCCGCATCGCCAAGGAGGGCCGCAAATACGGCGTGTCGCTGTGCATCGTCACCCAGCGGCCGGCGGAACTGGATCCGACGATCCTCTCCCAGTGCAACACCATCTTCTCCCTCCGCCTCTCCAACGAACGCGACCAGGAGATCCTGCGCGCCGGCATTTCCGATTCGGCGGCCTCCCTGCTCGATTTCATGCCCACCATGGGCGTCGGAGAGGCGGTCGCGTTCGGCGAAGGCGTGTCCCTGCCGACCCGCATCCGCTTCGACCTGCTGCCGAAGGAGCATCTGCCGCGCTCCATGACGGCCGCGTTCTCGAAGAACTGGCGCGAAGACATCACCGAGCCCAACTTCCTGAAGCATATCGTCGCCCGCTGGCGGCAGCAGAATCTGGAGCCCGCGCTCGCAGACGCCATGCCCATGGACGGCATGATGCCCGGAACTCCGATGCCGGAGGGCATGCCGATGCCGGAAGGCATGCCGCAATCGCCGGGCGTGGAAATGGCGGGGACACCCTCCATGCCGGATGCATGCTCGCAGCCCCCCGCGACCGTCGCCGCTCCGCAGCCGCAACAGCCGGTTTCCACTCCGGAGAGGACCCACATGCCGAATGCGCATCCCGCACATGCCATGCCGGATGCTCCGGCCGCGCCCCGTTCCGCGGGGGACATGGGCACGGTCCACGCCGGCATGCGCGCTTCCGCGCCCGGCGGCGCGGGTGGCGCTTCCTCAGGTGCGCCGCAGGGCCCGAGCGGAGAACGCGGCCAGAGCATCGAGGAGATCCGCCAGAACCTGCGCGAGTCGCTCGCCGGCGTTCTCGACAGTTTCCGGAAACAGGGCTCCTGAACCGCTTGACTCGGGCTGCCCGCTTCGCTATTTGCCTTCGTGTCTCCGGCGCACGGACCACGGTCCGAAAGCCGGACTGCTGGGGACTCGTCTAATGGTAGGACAGCGGACTCTGACTCCGTAAGTCCAGGTTCGAATCCTGGGTCCCCAGCCAATTTCCTTCCACACGAGGGCGCTTCGGCAGGGCTGCCGTCAAGCGCCATTTTTCTTGCCGGACAAAGACTTCGGCAAATTTTTGGAAGTGTAGAATCATGCAACCTCCGGGTCTTGCCAGTGCCGCCATCGAGGTTCTTTCCGCCGTCGATAGCCTGAAGCTTCCGGCGACGCAGGCTCTGCGCGAATGGGGCCGCACGCACAGATTCGCGGGCAGCCGCGACCGCGGAGCCATAGGCACCATCGTCTTCGACGTGCTGCGCCGCAGGGCATCCCTGGCCTGGAGGATGGAGGATGAATCGCCCCGGGCGCTGGTGCTCGGCTGGCTGGCCTTCCTGAAGGGGCTTCCGCCCGGGGATATCGCGGAAATGGCGGAGGCCCGCCATGGCTTCGGCCGACTCGCGGAATCCGAGCTGGCCCGTCTGGCCTCCCCCCGCCCCCTGGAAGAGGCGCCGGCATGGGTGCGCGCGGACATCCCGCAATGGCTGGAGAGCGCATTCGCGGAGGTCTGGCCCGGAAATGCCGTCGCCGAAGGTGCCGCCCTGGCGGAACGCGCCCCACTGGATCTGCGGACGAACGCCCTGAAGGCCGAACGGGCGAAGGTGGCCCGGGCGCTGTCCCGTTTCTCCCCCGGGGAGACGCCCCATTCGCCCTGGGGATTGCGCATCCGGCCCGATGCGGAGGGCCGCCTGCCGAATGTCGAGGCGGAGGGCGCGCACGGACGCGGACTGTTCGAGATCCAGGACGAGGGCTCGCAGATCGCCGCGCTGCTCACGGGGGCCGGGCCGGGCATGCAGGTTCTCGATCTCTGCGCGGGCGGCGGCGGAAAGACGCTGGCTCTCGCGGCGATGATGGAGAACCGCGGCCAGATCTTCGCCCATGACGCCGACCGCATGCGCCTGCGGCCGATCCACGAACGGATCCGCCGCGCCGGCGTGCGCAACGTGCAGATCGTCGAGCCACATGCGCGCGACCGGCTGGCGGAGCTCGAAGGACGCATGCACGTGACGCTCGTGGACGCGCCGTGCACGGGCACGGGTACATGGCGGCGGCATCCCGATGCCAAGTGGCGGCTCACGGAAAAGGCCCTGAAGGCGCGTGTGGCGGCCCAGGACGAACTTCTGGACGATGCCGCCCGCTTCGTGCGTTCCGGAGGCCGGCTCGTCTATGTCACCTGTTCGATCCTGAAGGCCGAGAACGAGGAGCGGATGAAGGCGTTTCTGTCCCGTCATGCGGATTTCTCGCCGATACACTGGCGGGACGTGCGCGATATTCCATCGATTCCTCCGGATTCCGGATTGTCGCCATTCCTGCGCCTTTCTCCCCTGCAACATGGTACCGACGGCTTTTTCATCGCCGTACTGGAGCGTGTCTGACAGGCGGCCCGCCGCCCGTGGCGAATGCGGACCGTCCCGCACGCGACCGGACTGCGGGCATCCGGCCCGCGCATTCACAACGAGGGGGAGGAACCTGACGTGAAACAGCAGCTCATGCAGATGATGACCGCCATGATGCCCTTCATGAAACCGCTCGTGTGGCTCGGTTGCGGCACCGCCGTGCTGGCCCTCGTTCTCGGTTTCCTCGGAAGCGGCACTCCGAGGCGGCTCGCCGGCCTTTTCACCGTCGTCACCATCGCGGTCGGCGTGTTTTTCACCGCGGCCTGGTTCATGGGAATCTGGATGGACGCCCAGCCGTCGATCAATTTCGGCGATCCGCGCAAGATGGAATTCCGGCTTGTGCCCTTCATTTGGCTGGGACTGGGTTTTCTGGCCGTCGGCGCGGTTCTTCGGTTCATGGGCCGTCTGCGCCGCGGTTGAACGCGGGGACGGCCGGGCGCGGACCGGACGTCCCGGTCCGGCACGAAACGGAAAAAACGGGCCGAAGCGGCCCGTTTTTCCATCCCGTCATTTCCCATCCATCACTTCACGCGGGTGAAGACGCCGGAAGCGCAGGCACCGTCATCGGTGCAGCCGTCCAGCTTCCAGGAATTCTCGTCCGGCATGGTCAGCTGGGTGTTGTAGACCTTGCCGTTGCCCGGATGCTTGATGCGGCCGACGATCTTGCCGTCCTTCTCCTCCAGCTTGGACTGGATCATTTCCATGCCGACATTGTTGGGACCGGACACGACCTTCGCGGAAAGACCGTTGTCACCGCCTTCGGTGACCTCCACCACGTAGTCCTGCCATTTCCACTTGCCAACCATCTTCTTCACGTCGAGCGCATAGGCGGAGACCGCCATCGCGCCCATGGCGATGAGACCGATGGTTGCAGCTGCCAGCTTTTTCATGACGCTTCCTCCTCTTCGTTCCAACGGACTATGGCACCTTGGTCGGGAATCTGGTGATAATTATGACAGACCGAGCATGCGGTTTCCGTTTTCCACACGACCGTGCATGATTCCCGCTCCCGGTTCCACGCGATTCCACCCGACCACATTCAGGATGGATCTTACCAGATGGCCGGCCACAAGTCCCTTCATTCATGGCTCGATACGCACGCGGCCGTCGCGCCCGCACGCCCCATCGTCACCACTGCCCACGGGGTCGCGGACCGCGGCACGCTGGCGGAATCCTCCCGCGCCCTCGCCGCATGGCTGGTGCGCGAGGGAGGCCTGCGGCACGGCGACCGGATCGCATGGCTGGGACACAACCATCTCGAGCAGATCCTGCTCGTCTTCGCCGCGGCTCTGGCCGGACTGGTGCTGGTGCCGCTCAACTGGCGCCTCTCGGCGACGGAACAGCGCCGCATCCTGTCCGATGCGGGCGTCTCGATGCTCTTCGCCCATCAGGGGCTGGCCGCCAGAGCCAAGGAGATCGCGCCGCCCGGATGCCGCTCCGCCGTCTGCGGCGGTGGCGCGGACGACTTCCGGGAGATCGTCCGAACGGGTTCCTCCCTGCCCTCCCCGGCGCGCACGGGCGGACCGGACGACGCGCTTCTCCTCGTCTACACGTCGGGGACGACGGGCGATCCCAAGGGAGCGGTCCTGACCCAGGAGGCGATCCTCTACAACGCCCTGAACTCCATCCACATGCACGGCATGACGGAAGAGGACTCTGTGCTCACCGTCCTGCCGATGTTCCACGTGGGCGGTCTGAACATACAGACCCTTCCCGCCCTGTACAGCGGGGCGCACGTCTTCCTCCACCCCGCCTTCGATCCCGACGCCGTGCTGGCGGAGATCCGCGACACCCGCCCCACCCTGCTGCTGCAGGTGCCGGCCACGCTCTCCGCCCTAATGGCGCACCCCGACTGGAAGGACACGGACATATCCTGCCTGCGGTCCGTCTCCATAGGCTCCACGGACGTTCCCGTCGAACTGATCGAGGCGGTGCATGCGCGCGGCGTGCCGGTGATCCAGATCTACGGCTCCACGGAAACGGGCCCGGTGGCCATATACCAGCGGGCGGAGGAGGCATTCGGGACCGTGGGCTCCCTGGGCCGGCAGGGGCTCCACACGGAGATCCGGCTGGTGGACGAACGCGGCGACGACGTGGGGCCGGACGAGACGGGAGAAATCCTCGTGCGCGGCCCCCATGTCGCCCGGGGCTACTGGGGCGCCCCGGACGACCCCGCCTTCTCCGGCGGATGGTTCCGCACCGGAGACATGGCGCGGCGCGACAGGCACGGTCTCTACTGGTTCCGCGGACGCCGCAAGCACATGATCATCTCCGGCGGAGAGAACATTTATCCGGCGGAGATCGAACGGGTTCTGCGGCGCATTCCCGGCGTCGCGGAATGCGCCGTCGTCGGCATACCGGATCCGAAATGGGGAGAGAGTCCCGCGGCGCTGATCGTCACCGGCGACGGTGAACCCCTGCCGGAGGCGCGCCTGCGCGCGGTGCTGGAACGGGAGCTGGCGCGCTACAAGCATCCGCGCCGCATTCTGTATGCGGACTCCCTGCCGCGCAACGCCATGGGAAAGGTGGTGCCGGAACTGGTGCGCGAAACGGTTCTCGCGCGTCTCGCGGAGGATTGAGCGCGACCACGCCGGAAGAGCGGGAACGGAACGTCCGCGCCCCGGTTTCCACCATCGGAGGGACGGAAGGGACGAACGCCCCTCTCGCCGCTAAGGCGGCGGCCGCGTCCCGTTTTTTCCTCCCTGCCTACTTCAGGCGCGCCAGGAAGGCGTTCATGTCTCCGCCCGTGCTCCGGATGAGACTGGCGAAGTGGTCCCTCAGGACCTGTCCGAGCCACATGTTGCTGATGTTCACGTCCACGATGCGCCGGCCGGACATGCGCCACAGCACGCGGTCGCCACGCGGCTTGATCCGCGTTTCGACCACGTTCCTGCGGCAGCGGACGACCTCCACCGCACCGCCTCCGATGCCGCCGGAGTATTTCGCCAGCTTGCGTGCGATGTAGCGCTGCGCGAGGGTGACGAACCGGCCGTACTGCGACCGCGGCAGCTTCTTCCGGTAGCGGCCGAGGGCGTAGAAGGCGATGCGCCGGATGTCCACGTGGCGGCGCAGGGCCCGGGAGAAGGCCGCCGGAGATCTGCTCCGCGCGGCCGCCAGAAAACCGCGCGAGGCCTTCTCGACCACCGGTGCGCCGGCGCAGGAGCGGGCGGCCTCCGCGGGCGGCCCCGCGACGACCGTCAGCAACAGGGCCAGAACGGGAAGAAGGTATCCGAAGGGTCTCATGCCGCATCCCCCTTTCTTCCTGGAAGGACGACCGACGGAATCAATCGTCCGCCCCCCGGACTTCCGTATACCATGAAATCGCCTATCTGGCATGGCCCTGCGTCAATGCGGTCGCGGCGCGGCGCATCGCGCTTGACAAGCGCATCCCCCTCCTTCAGAAAGACATAAAGATTTCCTTATATGATTGGCGGAGACGATGACGACACTTTCCCGGACGGTTCACGAAATCGCGCGCAGGGAGGGATTCCGCGTGTCCCTCGAGGTCTTCCCCGCCCGGACCGAAAAGGGTCGGGAGGGCCTCCGCCGGCTCGTGCGCAGGCTTGCGCCGTTCGGGCCCGAGTTCGTCTCGGTCACGTACGGGGCCGGGGGAAGCTCGCGGGACGCCACGCTGGAAACCCTGGAGACGCTGCTCGATGCCTCGGAAATTCCCGTTGCGGGGCATCTGACCTGCGCCGGCGCGTCCCGGGAGGAGACGCTCGCCGTCGCCCGGCGCTACGTGGACATGGGAGTCCGGCGCATCGTCGCGTTGCGCGGCGATCCGCAGGAGGGCGAGAAGGTGTTCCGTCCCCATCCCGACGGCTTCGCCAACGCCACGGAGCTGACGGCGGCGCTGCGCGAACGCTGGCCGGACATCGCGATCTCCGTCGCGGCCTATCCGGAGAAGCATCCCGAATCGCCGACCCGCGAGGCGGACATAGCCAATCTCAAGGCCAAGTTCGACGCCGGCGCGGACGATGCGCTCACCCAGTTCTTCTTCGACAACGACGATTTCCGCCGTTTCGTGGAAGATGTCCGGGCGGCGGGCGTGTCCGCTCCCGTCATTCCGGGTATCATGCTGACGCCGAATTTCTACCGGGTGAAGAACTTCGCCGTGAAGTGCCGGGCCTCCGTTCCGGAATGGCTGGAGGCCCGTTTCGCGGGCGGAGAACCGGAGGACGACGTGCACGCCCTTCTGGCCGGGGCCTATGCCATCGAGCAGGTGCTCGATCTCGCCGCCGGCGGCGTCCGGCGCTTCCACCTCTTCACCATGAACCGGCCCCAGCAGGCGGAGGCCGTCTGCCGCGTGCTCGGAATGGCCGAACGGGCCTGAGCACGGGACAAGCCCTTCACGCAATCCATCAGGAAGATTCCGACCATGACCAGAACCATCGTCGCATCCGAGACACGCGAACACGTCATCAGTTTCGACGCACCGTTCACCATCATCGGCGAGCGCATCAATCCCACCGGCCGCAAGAAGCTGGCCGCGGAAATGGCGGAGGGCAACTTCGACACGGTCCGGGCCGACGCGATCGCCCAGACGGAGGCCGGCGCGCACATTCTCGACGTGAATGCCGGCATCACCGCCGTCGATCCCAACGAGACGGAGCCTCCGCTCATGCGGCGCACCATCGAGGTGGTACAGGAGGTTTCCGACCTGCCCCTCTGCATCGATTCCTCCGTTCCGGGCGCGCTGGCCGCAGGCCTCGAGGTGGCGAAGGGCCGCCCCCTGGTCAACTCCGTCACCGGCGAGGAGGACAGGCTGGAGGCCATTCTGCCGCTGGTGAGGAAACACGACGTGCCGGTGGTGGCCATTTGCAACGACGAGACGGGCATCTCCGAGGATCCCGACGTGCGCTTCGAGGTGGCGCGCAAGATCGTCGAGCGGGCCGCGGACCATGGCATTCCCGCCCACGACATCGTGGTGGACCCGCTGGTCATGCCGGTGGGCGCCATGGCCACGGCGGGCGTGCAGGTGTTCCGCCTGGTGCGCCGACTGCGCGAGGAACTGGGCGTGAACACCACGTGCGGCGCCTCCAACATCGGCTTCGGCATGCCGAACCGGCGCGTCCTGACGGCGCATTTCATCGCCATGGCCGCCTCCCACGGTCTCACCAGCGCCATCATGAACCCCTTGCACGAGGAGGACATGGGAGCCGTCATGGCCGCAAACGTGCTGCTGGGACTGGACAGGGACTGTCGCGCATGGACGTCGAAATTCCGCGCCCCCGCACCGGAAGGCGGGGACGGCGGCCGCAGACGCCGCCGGCGGCGCAGAAGCTGATTTCCGGCCCGCCGGGCCGCCCTCGCGGAGGAAACCGCCCATGAGCGACGGCGAAGACAAGGTGCGCGTGGTCTTTCTCCCGTCGGGGAGACGCGGCGAGGTGCCGAAGGGCTCCACGCTGCTGGGTGCCGCGCGCGCGCTCGGCGCGGACATCGATTCCTCCTGCGGCGGGCGGGCCATCTGCGGCCGCTGCCAGATCCGCGTCATGGAGGGGGACTTTCCCGGAGAGGGCATCCGCTCCTCGGTGGAACACGTCACGCCCCCCGGCGAGGCCGAAACGAAGTACGACCGGCTGCGCGGCCTGAGGGAAGGATGCCGGCTGGCCTGCCAGACCCGCGTCACGGGAGACGTCGTCGTCGACGTTCCACCGGAATCGCAGATCCACCATCAGGTGGTCCGCAAGGACGCCGAGGCCGCGGAGATGGCCGTGGATCCCCTCGTCCGCGCCCTTCTGGTGGACGTGGAACGCCCGGACATGGAGAACCCCTCCTCCGATTTCGACCGTCTGGCCGCGGCGTTGGAGGAGGAATGGGGGCTCTCGGACCTGCGACCGTCGGCTGCAACCCTGCCGGGACTGCAGAAGGTGCTGCGCGAGGGCGACTGGCAGGTCACCGCCATCGTGCATCAGGCCGATGTGGACGCGCCCCCCCTGCTGCTCGACGTCCGCCCCGGATTCGACGAGACGCTGCTCGGCCTGGCCGTGGACATCGGCTCCACCACCATCGCCGCCCATCTGACCGATCTGCACACCGGAGAGGTGCTGGCCGCGGGCGGGATCATGAACCCCCAGATCCGTTTCGGCGAGGACCTGATGAGCCGCGTCTCCCATGCCATGACGACCGACGGCGGCACGGAGGAGATGCGGGATGCCGTGCGCGAAGCCGTGAACCGTCTCGCGGCGGACGTGACGGCGCGGGCCGGCTTCTCCCCATCCGACATCGTGGATGCGGTCTTCGTCGGCAATCCCGTCATGCACCATCTCTTCCTGGGCATCGATCCCCGGGAGCTCGGGCAGGCCCCCTTCGCTCTGGCCGTCGGCGGAGCCCTGGAACTGCCCGCGCGTGATCTCGGGCTGGATCTCGCGCCGGCCGGACGCGCCTATCTTCCCCCCTGCATCGCCGGACACGTCGGAGCGGACGCCGCCGCGGTGGTTCTGGCCGAGGCGCCGTACGAACGCGACGAAATCTCCCTCATCGTCGATGTCGGCACAAACGCGGAGATCATCCTCGGAAACCGGGAGCGGCTGCTCGCCTGCTCCTCGCCCACCGGTCCCGCCTTCGAGGGGGCGCAGATCTCCTCCGGGCAGCGTGCGGCGCCCGGCGCCATCGAACGGGTGCGCATAGACCGCGAAACCCTCGCCCCCAGATTCCGGGTGATCGGCGTGGAGCCATGGTCGGACGAGGAAGGGTTCGCCGAAGCCGTCGCGGAAACCGGCGTCACCGGCATCTGCGGTTCCGGCATCATCGAGGCGGTGGCCGAGATGTATCTGGCCGGCATCATCCATTCCGACGGCCGTTTCAACGAGGCGCTCGCGGATGCGTGCCCCCACGTGAAGCGCGTGGGACGCGGCTTCGCCTACGTTCTCCATTCCGGTGAACCCGAAATCTCCGTCACCCAGGAGGACGTCCGGGCCATCCAGCTCGCGAAGGCCGCCCTGCATGCCGGCGCCCGCCTGCTGATGGACGAGTTCGGCACGGACCGGGTGGACCGCATCCGGCTGGCCGGTGCGTTCGGCAACCATATCGACCCGCTGCACGCCATGATTCTCGGCCTCATTCCCGACTGCCCCCCGGAACATGTCTCCTCCGCCGGAAATGCCGCCGGAACGGGGGCGCGCATGGCTCTGGTCAGCCGCGAGGCCCGGCGCGAAATCGAAGAGGTCGTACGGCGCATCGAAAAGGTGGAGACGGCCGTCGAACCCCGTTTCCAGGAGCACTTTGTGGCGGCCATGGCCATTCCGCATGCCAGCGCCCCATACGAATCCCTCGCCGCGGTCGTGGACCTGCCCCGGCCGGCGATGGCCGCTCAACGTCCGCGCGCAGGCCGGCGGAACCGTCGCAGCCGCCCTTCCCCGCGCGGCGACTGATTCGTTTTTCCATCCATGCCGTCCCTCCCGCGGCGAAGCATGCCGCGACCTGCGGGCTTTCACGACGGAATGCTCCATTCGTGATTGCAATTCGCCAGTCTGCGTGTCGAAAAAACCCCCTTTTCCGAATGCCTTACCTTTGGACACTATGGTCAAACATATATAATCCGTGTAAGTGTAGGGCATGTTCGTGACCATCAAGGACAAGTTGCAGATCGGAGCACCGATCATCATCGCCGGCTCATGGGGCAGCGAGCTCCACCGACGGGGCGTAGAACTCGACCGCAGGTTGTGGACCGCACCTGCCAGCACCGCCGCGCCGGAAGCCATGGCGGAGGTGGTGCGCGACTACGTGGAAGCCGGAGCAGATGTGATTCTCGCCAACACGTTTTCCACCGGCCCGCTGCTCATGTCGGAACTCGGCATGCTCGACGAGATGCGCGAATGGGATCTCGCGGCGGTGCGCAGCGCGCGGGAGGCCCTCGCGGCGATGCCCGATTGCCGGGCGGCTCTGGCCGGGAGCTTCAGCGTGTTCGGCGCCGTGCAGGTGGATTCCGACCACTCCGCATGCGACATGACCGAGCGCGCCATGAAGCCCCTGTTCGAGGCGAAGGTGGAAACCCTCGTCCGGGCCGGATGCGAAATGATCTACATGGAGCGGATCGGCGGTCTCTGCCGGGCCCAGCTGGCGGTCGAAACGGCCGTTTCGTCCGGCCTTCCCGTCTGGGTGGAGCTTGCCGTGGCGCGCGCTCCGGACGGCTCGCTGCACGGCGCGGGGGCCACCGGCTGGCTGCTGGCCGACATGGTGGCCAGCCTGATGAACACGGGAGCCGAGGTCTGCCTCGTGAACCATCATGATCCGCTTGTGCTCGCGGAGGCCATCCAGACCATCAAGTCCGCCTGGGCCGGTCCCATGGGGGTCAGTCTTTCCAACGGGCACTGCCGGGCCCCGGAATGGATACAGGGCGACTTCTCGCCGGAGGATTTCGTCATCGAGGCGCGGCGCTGGCGACGGCAGAAGGCCAGCGTATTCTGCGCATCTTCCGGGGCCGGCCCCGAATTCGTCGCCGCATTGCACAGGGCCTTCTCAGAGGACTGACAGCGCCCTCTCCAGGTCCCCGTAGCCGGTGAACCTCCGTTCGAAATCCAGCCCCAGACGTCCGGCGGCCTCCTCGGCCATCCTCGTCAGTTCCGGATCCTCCGTCTGGGCCAGATACACCAGTTTCTCGTAATTGCCGAAGCAGTCCTCCACGAGTTCCGGATGCCGGTCCAGCATCATGCCCTTCCAGACGAGGGTGTCGAAATGGCGGACCAGATAGTCCGTCAGGAAGAAGCTGCGCGCGTCCCGCTCCAGATTCTCCATGAAGGCATCGGCGCCTGTGTAGAAGGCATAGCAGTGCGCGCCGGGAAGCCGCCCGACACCTTCCTCCTCCACCACGGCGTCGATGCCGCCGCCGGTTCCGCAGTCGGCGTATCCGACGAGAATGCGGTCGTATCCTTCCGCCCGCGCCCGCCGGATCCGAGCCCGCACGCCGTCCGCGATACGGCCCGGCGTGTTGTGCCAGTCGGCGGGCAGACAGTGCAGGTCGATGGCGTCCTTGCCCAGGACCTTCTTCAGATGGAGGATCTCCCGGGCCAGCGCTCCGCAGGCGATCACCAGCGTGCGCCCCTTTCCCTTCCGTGAAACCTCCAGCTCCTCGTCCGGCGCCAGCCCGCCCCCCGGAGGAAGGGAGCCGCGAGCCGCCCTCGTGGCGCGCTCCCGCCGTCGTGCGGCGGCCCCGCCCCGTCTGCGCCGTCGCTTACCGGAATCCATGGATCAGGCGTCCGCCCGCTGATTGTGCCGGCGCTTCAGAAGCTCCCTGGCCGTGTCCACGGCCACGGCGGCATCCCGGCAGTAGGCATCCGCGCCTATGGCCTCGGCGAAATCCGCGTTGAGCGGCGCACCGCCGACCAGGACGATCAGATCGTCGCGCCTGCCGGCCTTCTCCAGCTCCTCGATCACCGTCTTCATGTAGGGCATGGTGGTCGTGAGCAGGGCGGACATGCCCAGAATGTCCGGATCATGCTCCTCCACCGCCTTCAGGAATTCCTCGGCGTCGGTGTTGATTCCGAGATTGATGACCTCGAACCCCGCGCCCTCCATCATCATGGCGACCAGATTCTTGCCGATGTCGTGGATGTCGCCCTTCACCGTGGCGATGACCATCTTGCCGGCCTTCGGCGCGTCCGTCTCCACGAGCAGCGGACGCAGCACCTCCATGCCCGCCTTCATGGCGTTGGCGGCGAGCAGCACCTCGGGCACGAAGAGGATTCCGTCCCGGAAGTCGTCGCCGACGATCTTCATCCCGCCCACGAGCGCCTCCGTGAGCACCCTGTACGGCTCCCAGCCGCGCTCGAGCAGGATCTCCACGCCCTCCACGACCTCGTCCTTGAGACCGTCGTAGAGGTCGTCCTGGATCTGTTCGACCAGTTCCTCGTCGTTCAGTTCGCGCAGGTCGAGATCGTCTTCTTCCTCGTTGCCGCTCATTCGGATTCTCCGCAGGGTGGCGCAAATCACGGAGCAATATAGCCGTTCACCCCCATGTTGTCACAGGTCATGAAGGGCGGCGGGTCTTCCGTTTCGCGAAAAAGGCCCTCCGGACCTGCCTTCCCCGCCGGCCGGCCGTCAGCTCCGGATGTCCAACCTGTCCTCGCGGGCGTCGGCTCCGCCGAGCTTTTCGTCCCCCAGTCCACCGCGCAGCAGCGGCAACGTTTCCGCCACCAGCGTGCGCAGGGAGGGATCCACGGTGAGATCCACCCGCCACTGTCCGCCTTCCTTCTTCAGCAGAAAGGGCGGACAGCCCTCCCCTTCATGGCGCACGAGGGCGTTGCCGCCGTTCACGAGCGCCTTCAGCGGGCCGCAGCCCTCGTGGCGCGCCACCTGCGCGTCCATGTCGACCGGCGTCAGGCGCCGCTTGCGCAGCATCTCCCGTGTCGCCCCGGAATACAGAGGCAGCAGCGGGGAGGCGTCATGCGCCCGCATCGCCGCGAGATAGGCCTCCGCGACCTTCTCCGGCTCCGCGTCGGCCAGCTTTCCGGGATCGCGCCAGTAGCTGTTCCGGAGCCGCTCCTGCCGGAGCGTTTCCAGCATGCCGATGCGGGCATGGGTGTCCGAATTGTCGACGAAGACCTTCCAGGCGAGCAGCAGCGGAAGCCCCAGCGAAAAGACCATCGTGCCCATCACCAGCCGGCGCACGGCGAATCTCTCCGTCATGGAGGTCGCCAGCCCGTGGACCGCCCCGGCGAGGCGTGCATACGCACGGCCCACCCTTCCGCGCAGGGCCCGGAAACGCCTCGCGAGCGCGCCGCCCGCCCCTTCGGATGCCTCCCCGGTGTGTCCGGGCCCGCCATCGGTCATTCCCATCAGCGCCTTCAGGCGGTCCATGGCCGCCGGACGGCTCCGTGCCGGCGCGCGGGCGGCCGCGGGACGCTCGACGGGATCGAGCAGCGGTTCGCCCTCCCTGCGCATGGCCGCGAGCACGCGCGGGCGAACGCCGTAGGGCGCCACGCTCACGAGAAGGGAGGCATCGCCGTCGAAAACGGCCCGGAGCCTTCCCGACACCTCCTCCAGCAGACGGCGGAGGCGGGCATTGCCTTCCAGCCACACCTCGGAGCGGGCCTCCAGGATGATGTCGATCTGCCGCCAGGAGGGCATGTCGCGGCAAAGTCTACGGCCGATCCAGGCGGCCCGCACTTCGCCGCCGCAGGCCTCCACCGCCTCGCGCAAGCGTTCCATGACCCCTTCGTCCAGTGCCGGGGGAGCGAACTTCGCCCTTTCCGGCGGCGTGGCGCGTTCCGCCGCGGCCGTCCGGTACAGGTCGCGGAGATGCCGCAGTTCGGACAGCAGGTCCTGCGTCGCGTGCCGTCTGCCCCTTCCGGACAGCCAGAGGCCGATCTCCCCCACCGCAAGCCCCATCAGACCCGGAAAATCGCCGGCGGCCTCCAGCAGCGCGCAGACGCCGCGCGCATCGCCGCGACGCAGACGTTCCATTCCCTTCAGCGCCCGGATGCGTGGCGATTCCGCCGCCGCGCGGACGGTTCCGGACGGCATGACGTAGGGATACCAGATGCTCAGGCCCTTCGACAGCTCCCCCGACCCCGCAAGGATGCTCGTGCCGGTCATGATGTTCCCCCGCTTGCGTCTGACACCTCAACCTGTCTCGCGCAAGGATAGGCGGCAGGAATTACCAGCCGTTGAAGAAACATGGTAAACGCCATCCCCCGGTTGCGTGCGCATCGGGATGACGGCAAGCGGCCGGCGTCATTTCCGCTTCGCGGGGAAAGCGCGGGATCAGCCGCGGCGGCGGCGACGGCGGCGGGAGCGCCCTCCGCCACCTTCCTCCCCGTCGCCGGAGCCATGGGAACAGCCGTGACCGCAACCGCCCTGCCGACCGCCCTGGGTGAGGGGACCCAGCCTCTCCACGATCTCCTCCACGGTGGGACGGGGCCCGCCGCCATATCCGGCGAGGGCGTCGTGCATGGCCTTCACGTGTTCGAAGGTGTTGCCGCAGCACCCGCCGATGATGCGCGCGCCCGCGTCCAGGGCCATGCGGGCGTATGTGCCGGCCATCTCCACCGTCCCCGAGTAGTGGATTTCGCCGTCCACGAACTCCGGGACACCGGCGTTCGCCTTCGCGACGACGACGAACTCCGGATCGGCGGCCGTCATCTCGAGAATTCCCGCGAGCAGATCGGGCGCGCCGGTGCCGCAGTTGGATCCGACGCCGTCGAGCCCCAGCTCGCGACCCAGCTCCACGCAGCGTGCGGGCGTGACGCCCATCATGGTCCGGCCCGCCGTGTCGAAACTCATGGTGGCGACCACCGGCAGGCCGGGCGCCACGCGCCTTGCCGCCTCCACGGCCGCGCGGACCTCCTCCTCCGCGGACATGGTCTCGATCCAGATCACATCGACACCACCTTCCGCGAGCGCGGCGATCTGTTCCGCGAAGGCCTCCACCCCCTCCTCGTAGGGCAGCGTGCCCGCCGGCTCGAAAATCTCCCCCGTGGGGCCGACGGACCCGGCGACCACCACCGGCCGGTCCGCCGCTTCCGCGACCCCGCAGGCGATCGCGGCGGCCTTCTCGTTCAGCTCCGGCACGCGCGCTTCGGCTCCGTGCAGCTTGAGCCTGTGCCGGTTGCAGCCGAATGTGTTGGTGAGAATGATGTCGGATCCGGCATCCACGAACCCCTGGTGCAGAGCCCGGATGTCGTCCGGCCTTTCGGTGGTCCAGAATTCCGGAGGCTCACCCGATTCCAGCCCCATCGCGAAAAGGTTCGTTCCCGTCGCCCCATCGGCCAGAAGCCATTCGCGCGAAGCGAGCAGGGACCCGAATTCCGTTCTGGACATGGTCTGAACTCCTGAAACACGGAACATTCCGCCGATGCGACGGGCGCACGACGCTTCCGGGACGCTTATCTCACAATCCGCACCGGATATAAAGATCCATTTATATGATTTCGCCTCCGCTCCGGAACCCTCCACCTTTCTTCCGCCGGCCCGGGCGGCTATACCCGCCACTGCCGATCACGGCCATGTGACACGGCTTTCCCGGGAGTTGAAACCGGGTGTTCGGACGCTCGTATAATATGATCTACATCAGGAACGCACGGCCCGCCGGCCGTCGGCATCCTGAGGACGAAACCGAGAACAAGGAACTGGAGCAACCACCATGCGTGAGATGAAAAGATACTGGATTTCGACCGTGGCCTCCGTGCCGCTCGCCCTCGGAATGGCGGGGGCATCGGTTTCCCTGGCCGTCATCGCTACCGGCGCCGCGACGGCTCAGGCCCAGACCGCCAACCCCTGCAACCCCTGCGCTGCGCACAAGCCGATGATGGGCAACCCCTGCAATCCATGCGCGCCGGGCATGAAGAAGATGATGGAAAATCCCTGCAACCCCTGCGCCGCGGGCATGAAGAAGAAAATGATGATGGAGAATCCATGCAATCCCTGCGCGGCCGGGAAGGCCATGAACCCCTGTGCGCCGGCCAACCCCTGCGCCGCTAAAAAAAAAGCGAAGTGAATGAGGACGGCGGGGCGGCCAACCCTTGCGCCGCCTCCGGCAATCCATGCAATCCCTGCGCAGCCGGCGGATCCGGACGGAAGACGGTCTCCGAAAAGGAGGCAGCCCGTCTCTTCGCCGCGCTGCTGCCGGGATTGCGGGCTCTCTACGAGAAGGGCGACCATCCGGCCGTTCGGCAGGATTGGACGCGGTGGAGGAATTTCGTGCGCGTCCCCTACATCGCCGAGACGCATGGCGAACGCTACGCGGTCAACCTCGCCAACGCGGTGGCCGCCAGGGTCTACGGCCAATTCCGCGACCTGAAGGAAATGCCCGTCGGCGGGATCATAGCCAAGCCGTCCTTCATGGTCGACGCCACGGGCAAGGCGGTGCCCGGCCCCCTCTACATCATGGAGAAGATGCCCAAGGGCTGGAATCCCGCCACGGCCGACTGGCGCTATGCGATGATCATGCCCGGCGGCCGCACATACGGCATGACGAAGGGCGTCAACTCGGACGGCATGAAATTCTGCCACGACTGCCACGTCGGCGCGAAGGAGAACGACTATCTCTTCTTCACGGAGGAGGAGTATTTCCTCCGCGGGAAATGAGCGGCGCCTCCGACGCCGGAACCGGACATGGACCGTCCGGGCCTTCCGTCTGCCGGCCATGACGGAAAACCCTCCGGTCCGTCATCCGCTTGCCCGGAACGGGTGACATCATGTCCGTATGGGCTCCACGATCATCTTCGACATTTCCGGGCACGGATACGGCCATCTGGCGCAGATCGCCCCTCTCGTCAGGCTGGCCATGGAACGCACGGGCACACGGCGCGTAATTCTGCGCTCCGCGCACAATGCGGAACTGGCGGAACGCATCGTCGGCGTCTCGGGGCTGCGCACGGTACCGCCCCCGCCGGATCCGGGACTGGCAATGCGCGGTCCGGTGCGGGCGGATGTCCGGACGACGCTGCGCAGATACCGGGAGCTCCACGACGCCCTGCCCCGGATCCTCGAACACGAGGCCCGCAGGCTGGAATGCCTGGGCGCGGCCCTGCTCGTCAGCGACGTGGGATACATCGGCCCGGCGGCGGCGGCCCGGGCCGGCATTCCCTCCTTCGCACTGAGCTCCCTCCACTGGGAGGAGATCCTGGCCGCCTTCCTTCCGGATACCGCGGAGGTCCGCCGGATACGCGACGGAATCGTCGAGGCGTACGGCAGGGCCGCCGCCTTTCTGCTCGCCGCGCCCCGGCGCTCCGTCCCCCGCCTGGACCATGTCGTCCCCATCGGTCCGCTGGTCCGGGGCCGGGGGCGGAACATGCGGGAGTTTCTCCTCCGCCGCATCGGCGCCCGGCCGGACACGCGTCTGTGCTACGTCTCGTTCGGTGGCATAGGTGGCGCGCACCCCATGCTGAAACTCCCCGACGCCAGGGGCTGGGCATGGATCCTGGCCGATCGCATGCCGCGGAACCTCCGCGGTGCCTGCGCCGTCTCGGCGGACGAGATCGCCGGACTGGACGCCCTCGACCTGATCGCCTCCTGCGACCTGGTGCTCACGAAGACGGGCTACGGGACCTTCACGGAATGTGTCGCACACGGCACTCCGTGCGCCTTTCTGTCCCGACCCGACTGGCCGGAGGCGCATGATCTCGAGGAATGGATATCCGC
The DNA here is from genome assembly GCA_964430935.1 of uncultured Rhizobiaceae bacterium. Lineage (GTDB taxonomy): Bacteria > Pseudomonadota > Alphaproteobacteria > Rhizobiales > Aestuariivirgaceae > Thermopetrobacter. The sequence goes on along the minus strand of CAYSHK010000053.1, from coordinate 23,555 downwards.
GTCGGGACTCGGCATGCCCGTCACCGCCTCCATGCTCTCCGACGGCTCCTGGCTGGAGGCCGCGGAAGGCCTGCGGCGTTCCCGCCCCCGTCCGGAGATCTTCACCGGCGCGGAGGACGCGCTGGCCTTCATCACCCGCACGTGCGGCCCGCTTCCCGCATGAGCCTTCGCCGGCCGGCCAAGCGGCCAAAGCGCCGTCATACGTTCAGCAGCAGGTGTTCGCGCTCCCATGAGGATATGACGCGCCGCCACTGTTCCATTTCGGCCTCCTTCACGCCCACGTAGGCCTCTATGAACCGCTCCCCGAGCATCTGCTTCAGCGGTTTCGCATGCCCGAGCTTCGAAAGGGCCTCCTCCATGGTCAGCGGCAGGGTATGGGCGTAGCGGTAGGCCGATCCTTCGATGGGATCGGAAGGGCGGATCCTCTCCTTCATTCCGAGCAGCCCGCAGGCCAGGGAGGCGGCGATGGCGAGATAGGGATTGGCGTCCGCGCCCGGCACCCGGTTCTCGATCCGCACGTTCTGGGGCGCGGCCACGGGCGCCCGCAGCGGCGCGGTGCGATTGTCGATGCCCCAATGGGTCGTGGTGGGAGCGTCCGAATGGGGCACCAGCCTCCGGTAGCTGTTCACGTTCGGCGCGTAGAAGGGCATGGCGGCGCCCATGTAGCGCTGGAGACCGCCCACGAAGTGCAGGAACTTCGCGGAATGCCGCCCCCGCGCGGTGGCGAAGATGTTCCGCCCCGTCTCCATGTCGATCACCGACTGATGGATGTGCATGGCGGATCCGGGCTCGTTCTCGTGCGGCTTGGCCATGAAGGTGGCGTAGATTTCATGCTTCAGGGCCGCCTGGCGCACGGTGCGCTTGAAGAGGAAGACCTGGTCGGCCAGCTCCAGCGGATCGCCGTGATTGAAGTTGATCTCGAGCTGGGCGGGCCCCGACTCGTGGCTGATGGTGTCGATGTCGATCCCCTGCGCCTCGCACCAGTCGTAGATGTCCTCCACCACGTCGTCGAAATCGTTGGCGGCGTCGATGCCGTATGCCTGTCCGGAGGCCTCCTGCCGGCCCGTGCGCCCCACCGCCGGCTCCAGCGGATAGTCCGGATCCAGATTGCGCTTCACGAGGTAGAATTCGAGCTCCGGCGCGATGACCGGCCTCAATCCCCGCTTCTCGTAATGGCGCAGCACGTTCTTCAGCACCTCGCGGGGCGCGATGTCCACGGGCCTGCCGCCGGTATAGGAGACGTCGCAGATGACCGAGGCGGTGGGATTCTCATGCCACGGCACACGGCGCAGCGTCTCGATCACGGGATCCAGAGTCACGTCTATGCTGGCCGGATGGGTGGCGCTCGGATCCGGCCAGTAGCGTCCGGTGACGGTCAGAATGAACAGCTCCTCCGGAACCCGGAGGCTGCGGCCCGCCACCCCCTTCAGGAATTTCTGGGCGGGCAGGATCTTGCCGCGCGGGACGCCGGACATGTCCGGCACCAGGCACTCCACCTCGTCGATGGCATTGTCCCGGATCCATCCGTCGTGGTCGAAGCCTGGCATGCAATCTCCCTGGCCGCTGGCTGCTTCAAAGATTCACCTTTTGCGTCTAAGTTCCTGCCATAGCATAAATTCCGATCGCATGTCCGCAAGGGCCAAAGCAGTGGTAAACCGATGACCAGCCGCATCGCCAGCCGGGAGGAGTACGACGCGTTCCTGAAAGCGCACCCGGATGCCGCATGGATCGAGATGATGGTCCCGGACATGAGCGGACAGCTGCGCGGCAAGCGCCTGACGCCGAAGATCGCGGCGAAACTGTTCGGCAGCGATGCGGAGGGCTGCCGCCTGCCGGGCTCGAACTATCTGCTCGACGTGACCGGACGGAACGTCTCCTCCCTGCCCTATGGCGGCCCGGACGGGGATCCGGACTTCTTCTGCCACGCGGCGCCGGGCACCCTGCTGCCCGTACCCTGGTCGCGGGAGCCCGCCGGGCAGGTGCTGTGCTCCATGACGGACGCCGGGGGACGCCCGCATTTCGCCGATCCCCGCCACATCCTGCGGCGGCAGGAGGAACGGCTGGCGGAGCGCGGCCTTTTCCCGGTGATGGCCATCGAGCTGGAATTCTATCTCGTGGACGCGGCGGCCTGGGGCGAACGGGGCGAGGTGCTGCCCGCCCGCCTGCCTCTCTCCGGCGAGCGCCCGTCGGCGACGAACGTCTATGGTCTCGACGACCTCGGAGAATTCTCCGAACTCTTCTCCGACATCGCGGATGCGGCACGCGCGCAGGGGCTGGACGCCGAAACGGCGGTGAGCGAATACGCGCCGGGGCAGTACGAGGTGAACCTTCTGCACGTGGCCGACGCCGTCACCGCATGCGACCGTGCGGTGCTGCTGAAGCGCACCATCCGGCAGATGGCCCTCCGCCACGGCGCCATCGCCACCTTCATGGCCAAACCCTTCGCGGACCTCGCCGGAAGCGGGCTGCACGTGCACGTCTCCCTTCTGGACCGGGACGGCCGCAACGCCTTCGCCGGCGGAGAGACGGACCCGCGCATCGGCAGAGCCGTCTCCCCCCTGATGCGCCACGCCGTGGCCGGCCTCGTGGACACCATGGCGGAAGGCATGGCCGTCTTCGCGCCGCACGCCAATTCCTACCGTCGTCTGCGCCCCGGCACATACGCGCCCGTCTCGGCCATGTGGGGCGGCGACAACCGCACCCTGCCCATCCGCATCCCCGGCGGGGACGCACGCGATCTGCGCCTGGAGCACCGCGTGGCCGGAGCCGACGCCAGCCCCTATCTGGTGGCCGCCGCCGTGCTCGCCGGCATGCTGCACGGCATCGAACGGGAACTGGAGCCGCCCGCCCCGGTCACCGGAGACGGCTATGCGCAGGACGGGCTGCCCGTTCCCCTCTTCTGGCCGGACGCCCTGCGCGCCTTCGAGGACGGAGAGGTCCTGCGCGCCGCCTTCGGCGCCGAATGGTCCGCGGCCTATCTCGCCGCCCGCCGGCAGGAACTGGAAACCCATCACTTCACCATCCCGCCATTGGATTACGCGTGGTACCTGCGCACCGTCTAGCGGGCGAACGAGGAGGCAAAGCATGACGGGCCGGCTGGGCGTACTCGACTCCATGACCTGGTATCGGGCCTCCATTCCCGAAATCCCGAAGTTCGCACCGCTCGGTGGCGACATGGACGTGGACGTGGCCATCGTCGGCGCCGGCTTCACGGGCCTTTCGGCGGCCATCGACCTGGCGCGCGGCGGGAGGGAGGTGGCGGTCCTGGAGGCCGGCCCCGTCGGCTGGGGCGCCTCGGGACGCACCGGCGGGCAGATCTGCACCGGCTATTCCCCCGGCATGGAGAAGTTCGTCCGGGTGCTCGGGCGGGAAGGGGCGCAACGGGCCTTCGACATCGCCGAGGAGGCCAAGCGGCTGATCGTGGAACGCGGCGAGAAATACGGTTTCGACTGCGATATCCGCTGGGGCTATCTCATCTGCGCCAACAAGCCCTCCCACATGTCCCATCTCGAGGACTACCTGCGGGAGCTGGAAAGCTTCGGATACACGGGTTGCCGTCTGGTTCCGAAGGAACGGCTGGAGGCGGAATACCTGGGCACCACCGTCTACCACGGCGCCAGCTACGATCCCGGCGCCGGCCATCTGCATCCGCTGAAATACGTGCTCGGACTGGCCCGCGCCGCGGAAGAGGAAGGCGCCTTCGTCCACGAGCACACGCCCGTGACCCGTTTCGAGGACGGCTCCGTCATCACCCTGCACACCCCACGCGGCCGGGTGCGCTGCGGACAGCTCGTACTGGCCACCAACGCCTACATCGACGGCCTGTATCCCCGCATCGCCCGGCGCATCATGCCCGTGGCGAGCTACATCGTCGCCACCGAGCCGCTTGGCGCGGAGCGCGCCCGCGAACTGATCCGCCACGACGAGGCGGTGGCCGACGCCAACTTCGTCGTGGACTACTTCCGGCTGTCCTCCGACAACCGCCTGCTTTTCGGTGGACGCTGCTCCTATTCCGGATGGCACCCCCGCAATCTCGCGGCCTACATGCGCCCCCGCATGCTCCGGGTGTTTCCGCAACTGGAGGACGTTCAGATCGACTTCGCATGGGGCGGCCACATCGGCATCACGTACAACCGTCTCCCGGACGCGGGCGTCACGGGGCGACACGGAAACATCCGCCACGCACAGGGATATTCCGGACAGGGCGTGGCGCTGGCGGGAATGATGGGACGCCTGATCGCAGGTGACATTCTGGGGACGGACGACCGCTTCGAGCTCTTCGCCCGCATCCCCCACATGCCGTTTCCCGGCGGCATCTTCGCCCGTCCGGCCCACACCCTCGGCATGCTCTACTACCGCCTGAAGGACCTGATAGGCTGAGTGTGGGGCGTTTGCCCGCGCCCGTACCGCCCTGCATTCCGCAGCGCCCCGAAGGCACGTGCTATTCTCCAGCGGCGAGGCAGCAGAAATCCACGGCGAGGGTGGCCGCCGCAAGGGCGGTGATGCCGGCCGGATCGTAGGCGGGGGCGACTTCCATGATGTCGAAGCCGGCGAAGCGCAGCCCCCGCAGCCGCCACAGGACGGAGCGGGCCTGATGGGTGCTCAGGCCGCCCGGAACCGGGGTGCCCGTCCCGGGGGCGAAGGCGGGATCCAGACAGTCGATGTCGAAGGTCACATGGACGGGCCGCCCGCCGACCACCTCCCGGATGGTGCGCGCCACCTCCTCCGGTTCCATGGCGTGGACCCGCCCGGCGTCCAGAACCGTCATGGCCGAACCCGTCTCGCCCTCGAAGACGGTGCGGATGCCGATCTGCACGCAGGCCTCCTCGACCAGCAGCCCTTCCGCAAGAGCCTCGGAGAACACGATTCCGTGGTCTATGCGTCCCTCGCCCGCTCCGGTCTCGACATCCCGGTGCGCATCGAAATGCACCAGCGCCACGGGGCCGTGCCGCTCCGCCAGGGCGCGCAGCACCGGCAATGTCACATAATGATCCCCACCGAACACGAGCGGCAGGGCGCCCGCGTCCAGAATCCGCCCGACATGGCCTAACACCGCCGGGGCCATGTCCTGCGGCCGCCCCCAGTCCCAGTCCACGTCACCGGAATCGACGACCCGCAACCGCTCGAACGGATCGAAGCCCCAGGGCCATATCGGCCCCCAGTCCAATTGCAGCGACTGCTCGCGGATGGCCCGCGGACCGAACCGCGCCCCCGGCCGGTTCGTCGTCGCCACGTCGAAGGGCACGCCCGCCACCACCAGGTCGGTTCCCTCCCATGATCCGGAGGCCGGCCGGCGCATGAAGGTCGCATGCCCGGAATAGGAAGCCCGCTGCTCCATGCCGTTCCGTTCCTTTCGTCAGAATTGGGACGCCGGTGCGGCAAGGTCCCGTCTGCCACCGCGGCTGTCAAGTCCCACGGAGGATCGTCACACCCATGGCGGGTGACACCTGCGCGATACACCTTATACACTACTTTGACGTGTCTCGTCGCTGGCCCTATCATGGAGCCAGTCCGACGTTTGCGGAAACGTCCGGACCGGACCCTGGCTCGACGGAAACCGGAGGGGACATGCGGGACTGGCTGATACACATCCGCAAGGACAGTCATCTTTCGCTGCAGGCGCAGATCCGCGAGGCGCTGGTCTCGGCCATACTCGACGGTCAGCTCGCCCGCGACGAGCCCATCCCCTCGACCCGCAAGATGGCCCGCCTTCTCGGTGTCTCCCGCAATACCGTCGTGCTCGCGTATCAGAGTCTGCTCGACGACGGATACCTCGTCGCCCGGGAGCGCTCCGGCTATTTCGTGTCGGACAAGGCCTTCACCGTCCGCCCCCGTCCTCCGCGGGGCGGGCATTCCCGGCCCGTGGCGTGCTCCATCGACTGGGAGCAGCGCTTCCGCATGCGCCCCGGCAGCCAGGATCTCGTGCGCAAGCCGGTGGACTGGGCGGACTACCGTTATCCCTTCATCTACGGACAGGTGGACGAGGATTTCTTCCCGCTCGCGGAATGGCGCGAATGCGCCAGGCAGGCGCTCGGCCGCCGTTTTCTGTCCAACTGGATCAAGGACAGCCCGGAAATCGACGATCCACTCCTCATCGAACAGATCCGCAGACGCATTCTGCCCCGGCGCGGCATCATGGCCCGCGACAGCCAGATCCTCGTCACCCTCGGCGCCCAGCACGCCCTCGCCCTTCTGGCCGATCTGCTCGTGGGGCCGGACACCACCGTCGGCATGGAGGAGCCCGGATATGCGGACGGACGCAGCATCTTCGCCCTGCGCACCCGCAGGATCCGGCTTCTCCCGGTCGGCGAGGACGGCGTTTCCCTGGACGGTCTGGACGCCTGCGATCTGGTCTACGTCACGCCCTCGCACCAGTTCCCGACCACCGTCACCATGCCGCTGGAGAAGCGCATGGCCCTGCTCGAGGCGGCCTGCGAGCACGATTTCATCGTGATCGAGGACGACTACGAATTCGAGGCCAACTACGTCAACGAACCCTGCCCCGCCCTGAAGTCGCTCGACGACGAAGGCCGCGTCGTCTACGTCGGCTCGCTCTCCAAGAGCCTCTTCCCCGGCCTGCGTCTGGGTTTCATGGTCGCCCCCTCCCGCCTCATCGAGGAGGCCCGCGCCATGCGGCGGCTCATGGTACGGCACCCGCCATCCATCAACCAGCGCACCGTGGCCCTCTTCCTGTCGCTCGGCCACTACGACACGCTCGTGCGGCGCATGCACCGGGTGCTGCGCGAACGGTGGGAGATCATGGGCGACGCCCTGCATAGGCACCTTCCGGATTCGACGGAGGCGCCGGGTTTCGGCGGCTCCGCCTTCTGGGTGCAGGGGCCGGACTGGCTGGACGACATGCGCCTGCGCGATGCCGCGCGGGAGAGAAGCCTCCTCATCGAACCGGGAAGCGTCTACTACGGCGCGCGGAAGCGGCCGCGCAACCGCTTCCGCCTCGGTTTCTCGGCCATTCCCACCGAACGCATAGAACCCGGCGTGCGGCTCCTCGCCGAGACCATCCGGGAGATGGAGCGGGAGACGCTCTCTGGCCTGAACGCACGGTCCTGACTGGTTCTAGGTTCCTCCGGTTCTCTCGTGCGAGGTTTGGATCCAGTTGGACCAGAACCAGAGGCAACGGCCATGCTCATAGGTGTTCCGAAGGAGATCAAGACGCACGAGTACAGGGTCGGCATGACGCCTTCCAGCGTGCGCGAGGCCGTGCACCACGGCCACGAGGTGCTGGTGGAGACCTCCGCCGGGGCGGGCATCGGCGCATCGGACGAGGACTACCGCGCCGCCGGCGCGAAGATCGCGGACAGCGCGCGCGAGATCTTCGAGAAGGCGGACATGATCGTCAAGGTCAAGGAGCCGCAGGCGTCGGAGCGCAGGATGCTGCGCGAGGGACAGGTCCTCTTCACCTATCTCCACCTTGCGCCCGATCCCGAACAGACCCGCGACCTGGTGGATTCCGGAGCCGTCTGCATCGCCTACGAAACGGTCACCGCGGACGACGGCTCCCTGCCGCTGCTGGCGCCCATGTCGCAGGTGGCGGGCAGGATGTCCATCCAGGCGGCCGCCTACTGCCTGGAGAAGGAGCGCGGCGGCATGGGCGTTCTGCTGGGCGGCGTGCCGGGCGTCAGGCCGGCGCGCGTGTGCATCGTCGGCGGCGGGGTGGTCGGGGAGCATGCCGCGACCATGGCCGTCGGCATGGGCGCGGACGTGACGATCCTCGAGAAATCCGCCCCGAGGATGCAGGAACTGGAACGCATTTTCGGCGGTGCCGTGAAGACCGTCTTCTCCACCCGGCAGTCGGTGGAGGAGGAGGTGCTTTCCGCCGACGCGGTGATCTGCGGCGTGCTCATTCCGGGCGCGGCCGCCCCCAAGCTCATCACCCGCGACATGGTGCGCCGGATGAAGACGGGATCGGTCATCGTGGACGTGGCCATCGACCAGGGCGGCTGTTCGGAGACGTCGCTGCCGACAACCCATTCGGAGCCCACCTACGTCGTGGACGGCGTGGTGCACTACTGCGTCGCCAACATGCCCGGCGCCGTGGCGCGCACCTCCACCTTCGCCCTCAACAACGTCACCCTGCCCTTCGTGCTCGAACTCGCGGACAAGGGATGGAGACAGGCGCTGGCCGACGACCCGCATCTCATGAACGGTCTCAACGTCGCCTTCGGCAAGGTGACCTGCGAGGCGGTGGCCCGCGACCTCGGCCATCCCTACGTGGATCCGCGCATCCTGCTCGAGGACTGAGGCGGCCGGGGGCGGCGCGGCCCTTCCCGCGCCTCTTCCGCCCGCCCTCTTCCCCTTTCCCTTCAAATCCCCCCTTCCGCTGCCCATATCCATGGAAAAGGGACGCAACGTCCACGGACATGGACAGAGGAGGAGCATGGAGATGGAGAACAGAATACTCGAGCGGGACGAATGGAAGGACAAACTCGAGGAGATCTGGAAGAAGATGGAGGACAAGAACGTCCTCATAGAGGTGGAGGGCCTGCATCTCGGCGACCAGATCGAGGCCGAGCACGTGGAACTGAAAGGATTGAGCTACGATCCGAAGGACGACGTGGTCCAGGTTTGGGTGGGGCCGCTGGATCACATGATCCACCGCCCGCAGAAGATCATGCTGGCCCTCGAGCATGGCCATCTCGTCGCCATAGACATCACCGACGCGGACGGCAACCAGCATTTCATCAGGCCGCTGGAGCGCGTGACGCTGTAACCCGCGCCGCGCTCTTCGCAGATTTTCCGCGGGTGTCCTCCGGGGCGCCCGCGTTTCTTGATCTGGCGCAAGGTCTCCGCCTTTCCGGGCTGTATCATCGGAATCGAAGCCGGGGGCATCCTTCATCCAGAAGGAGACCGCCTCATGAGACACGCGACGCTTTTCGGAAAGGTTCTTCCGGGCATTCTGCTGCTCGCGCTTTCCTCCTCCCCCTCCATGGCCGATATTTTCCCGGGCTCCTCCGGGCGCTACCTGACGCGGGCCGACCTCGCCGGCCTCGGATGCAACGACCTGTGGGTGGCCAGGAACGAGATCTACGCCCGCAACGGCTACTGCTTCCGCACCCGCAGGGCCATCAACTATTTTGGCAATGCCGGATGCTGGACGCGCAACCCGCCCCTGAACCGCTTCGAACGCACCAACGTGGCCCGCATCAAGGCGCGCGAACGGTTTCTCGGCTGCCGGGTGGCCGGAGGCATGGCGCCTCCGCCTCCACCCGTCGGGGTAGCGCCTCCTCCTGCGGCGGGCGGTCTGTGGAACATGAGCTGCCGGCAGCTGTGGGTGGCCCGCAACTCCATCTACAAGCGCAACGGCTACTGCTTCCGCACCCGCAGAGCCATCAACTACTTCGGCAATGCCGGATGCTGGACACGCAATCCGCGCCTGAGCCGGCGGGAACAGCGGCGTGTGGACGCCATCCGCCGGGTCGAAAGGGCCAAGGGCTGCCGCTAGTTTCCCGGAACCGGGGTTTCCCGCCGCCATCGCCCGATCCGCGGAGATCGGCACGGCGGCGGGGACGTGCGGTGCATGCCGGAGGTGGCGCAAACCCGCGCGGCGGATCCGGTACGCCGGAATTCCGGATGAAACTTTCCCTGAAGATTCCGGTGGAAATCGCCCGGACGGACGGGAAAACACGCATTCACGCATTCAAATTTTCATGATCCGCAAGTTTTTCATGTATAACAACGACGGACGGGATGGACCCTGCACGTGTCCGGACCGGAAAATCGAGCGGGAGATGTCATGAAGCCGTTGCAACCCGACATGGAGGCGATCATCGGAAAGCTGGCCCGCAGCCGTCTGCGGACCATGCACAAGGCGGGCATGACGGTCCTCGAAAGCTACCGGGCTCTGGAGAAGGCGGGAGCCAACGTGGTCGGGCAGTGTCTGGCGCACCAGGGCACGTTCTACGAACTGGAACACTATCCCAGGGGCGACGTCTTCGACGAGGAGACCGGGTCGCAGTACTACTACCACGCCCACCGGCCGGAATCGGGCGAACATGGACATTTCCACTGCTTCCTCAGGGCCGAGGGCATGCCCGTCGGCGTCCAGCCCGTCCCCTACACCGGCAAGGCGGACCGGCCGGAAGGCGAGGACGCCGTCTGCCATCTGGTCGCGATTTCCATGAATGCGCAGGGCTATCCGACGCACCTGTTCACCACCAACCGCTGGGTGACGGACGAGACCTTCTATCCCGCCGCCGACACGCTGGCGATGGTGGACCGTTTCCGCGTGGACCACGTCTTCCCCTGCCTGGCGGTGAACAACTGGATCACCGCGATGCTGCGGCTGTTCTGGCCCCAGATCCGGGAACTCCTCAAGGCCCGCGACGCGATCATCCGGGAGTGGATGCTGGCGCACCCGGACCGCGACGTCTTCGAGGACCGCGAGCTCGACCTCACCTCCATCATCGAGATCGACGTGGACGAGCAGATCTCCATGGTGGAGGCGGCCCTGAAGACCTGAAGGGGCCGTTTCCGCCTCATTCCTCCAGCAGCAGCATGTCGGCGGTGTTCCAGCCGAGCCATACCGGATCGCCGATGTCGAAGGCGTCCACCGTGCGGCGGGTCGCGTTCTGGAAGATCACGGACAGGCGCGGCCCGGCCTCCGTCTCCACGTACATGTGCGAAATGTCCCCGTAATAGGCCCAGTCGGTCACCTTTCCCCGGACGGCGACGTCGGTGCCGGGCCGTTCCCGGCCGATGCGGATCTTTTCCGGGCGGATGGCCAGATGCACCTCGCCGGCCGCCCCGCCTCCGTGCGGAAGGACGAGCCGTCCCAGCCCCCGGGCCTCCACCGCGACACCGTCCGCCTCCGCTCCGACGACCCGCGCCCCGATCAGATTGATCTTTCCTATGAAGTCGGCGACGAAGCGGTTCCCCGGCGTCTCGTAGAGACCGCCCGGCGTGTCGATCTGCTCCACCCGCCCCTCGCGCATCACCGCGATCCGGTCGGCCATCGAGAGCGCCTCGTCCTGGTCGTGGGTGACGATCACGAAGGTGATGCCGATGCGCGCCTGCAGGTTCGCCAGCTCCAGCTGCATGGCCTCGCGCAGCTTGGCGTCCAGCGCCGAGAGGGGTTCGTCCAGCAGAAGCACGCGGGGCCGTTTCACCAGGGCGCGGGCCAGCGCCACGCGCTGCCGCTGGCCGCCGGAGAGCTGGTCCGGCCTGCGGTCGGCGAAACCGGAGAGCCGGACGAGATCCAGCCCCTCCCGGACCCGCCGTTCGATCTCCGCCCGCGGCGTGCCCGTCACCACCAGTCCGTAGGCCACGTTCTCGGCCACCGTCATGTGCGGAAAGACCGCGTAGGACTGGAACACCATGTTCACGGGGCGGCGGTTGGGCGGAACGCCCGTCATGTCCCGTCCGTCGATGACGATGCGTCCCTCCGTCGGCTCCTCCAGACCGGCGATCATCCGCAGCAGCGTGGTCTTGCCGCAGCCCGAGGGCCCCAGAAGGGCGAAGAATTCCCCCTCGCGGATCTCGATGTCCGCATCGTCCACGGCGACCACGGATCCGAACCGCTTGGTCACGCCCTCTATGGAGACGATGGTCGGATTTCCGTTCATGCCCTTTCCCCTTCCCTCATGCCGTTCATTCCGCCTCCGCCGGTTTCTGGAATCGCATGGCGACGGCCGTCAGCACGATCGTGATCACCACCAGCACGGTGGACGCGGCGTTCACCTCCGGCGTCACGGAGAAACGCACCATGGAATAGACCTTGACGGGGAAGGTCACGGTATTCGGACCCGAAGTGAAGAAGGTGATCACGAAGTCGTCCAGCGACAGCGTGAAGGCCAGAAGCGCCCCGGCGATCAGTCCCGGCTTCATGTAGGGCAGGATCACCTTCCTGAACGTCTGCCATTCCGTGGCCCCGAGATCGCGGGACGCCTCCTCCAGCTCCCGGTTGAACCCGGACAGGCGGGCCCGCACCACGATGGCCACGAACGGGAAGGAGAAGGCGACGTGCGCGATGGTGATGGCCGAAAGGTTCAGCGGCCACGGCAGGTCCGCGGGCCAGCCGATGCGCGCGAAGAACACCATCATCGCCACGCCCATGCAGATCTCGGGCACGACGATGGGCAGCGCCATGAGCCCTTCGTAGGCGGCCTTGCCGGGAAAGCGGAAGCGCCAGAGCATCACCGCCACCATGGCGCCGATGACGGTGGAGACGACCGTGGAGACGAAGGCGATGGTCAGCGAGTTCGTGAAGGCCTCGAAGAGGCCCTCGTTGTTCCACGCCTTCTCGTAGTACTTCAGCGTGAAGCCGCGCCACACCACGTTGCGCCGCGAATCGTTGAAGGAGAAGACCATCAGGGTGACGATGGGCGCATAGAGCAGCAGGAAGGTCGCAGCCACCACGACGCGCAGCCACAGCCGCCGGGAATATTCCAGCGGTCCCGACCGCCGTCGGAACGCCCGGAACAGCCAGAACGCCTCGCGCGAGGGATGCGTCATGACGCGGCCCTCCCCCTGCCCCGCCACCCCGCCGCCGGGGGATTCGGCATGGCCACCCGCTTCCCCGGGGATGACGGAGGACGGTTCGATACCGGAGGCGGCGTGCCGATGAGAGCGAAGGTCGGCATCTCACACCTCCATTCCGCTTTTGCGTCCGGCCACGAGGGAGCGCAGCGCCAGCGCTCCGAAGGTGGCGTACATGAGCAGGAAGGACAGGGCGGCTCCGAAGGGCCAGTCGTTGGCGGCCTTGAACTGGCGGGCGATCACGTTGCCGATCATCTGGGCGTTCGTGCCGCCCAGCAGATCCGGGATGAGGAACGATCCGAGCGCCGGGATGAACACGAGGATCACGCCGGAGACCACCCCCGGCATGGTCAGCGGCAGGGTCACCTTCCAGAAGGTGCGGAACTGCGAAGCTCCGAGATCGAGACTGGCCTCCAGGTAGCTGCGGTCCAGCTTCTCGATCGAGGCATAGAGCGGCAGCACCATGAAGGGCATGAAAACATACGTGATTCCAGCCACGACCGCGAAGTTGTTGTAGAGAAGGGTCAAAGGCTGGAAGGGGCCGAACAGACGGTCCAGCCAGAGCGCCTCGTAGATCCATTCCAGCGCGAAGTTGACATAGCCGCGGGTGCGGAACACGGCGATCAGGGCGTAGGTGCGGATCAGCATGTTGACCCAGAACGGCAGGATCACCCCCAGCAGCAGCCACGGCTTCCACTTCGGTTTCGCGAAGGCGATGGCGAAGGCCACCGGATAGGCGACGACCAGGCACAGCAGGGTCACGAGTACGGAGATCCAGACGGATTTCCAGATGATGCCCAGATAGACCGGTTCGAAGGCGCGCAGGTAGTTGGCCAGCGTCCAGGTGATCTCGATGTCGACGATGCCGCGCTTCTCGCCGAAGCTCATCAGCCAGATGAACCCCAGCGGAGCGAGAAAGAACACGAAGAGCCAGAAGGTGCCCGGCAGGGCGAACACCCAGAACACCAGCGGATGCTTCTTCCAGCTCTCCAAGACCATCCCTCCCTGGCTGAGGCCGGCCGGCGGCTCGCCGAAGTCCCGGCGTTCCTGGCGGAGATGCCTTCCCCCTTCCGCGTGGACGGTGGAACGGGGCCGGAGTGGACGTCGCGCCCGTCCGCTCCCCGCCCCTCCTTCCGCAAGTGCGGGAGAAGGCGGATCACCCCTCCCGGAGCCGCCTCACGCGGCCTGGATGCGCGTCCAGGCGTCCTGGATGAGGCGGGCGCGCTCCTCGCCCAGATAGATGGCCTCCTCCAGCTTGGCCATGACCTCCGGCGGCGGGAAGATGGCCGGATTGGTCAGGTACTTCTTGCCGTCCGGCATCTTCGCGATCAGCTCCTTGGCCGCCGCGTTGGGCGTGGCGTACTGGATGTAGAGGGCGTTCTGCGCCGCGATCTTCGGATCGTTCATGAAGTTGATGAACGCATGGGCGTTGTCCGGATGCGGAGCGCCCTTCGGGATGCACAGGCAGTCCTGCCACAGCAGGGCGCCCTCCTTCGGCACCACGAATCCGATGTCCTTGTCCTCCTCCATGACCTGCAGGATGTCGCCGTTCCATTCCTGCGTCAGATCCACCTCGCCGGAGGCCAGCAGATCCTGTCCGTTGTCGGCGGCGAAGGTCTTTATGTTCTTCTTCTGGCGGATGATGAGATCCGCCGCCTTTCCGATCTCCTCGGCGCTGGTGGAGTTGAACGAATAGCCGAGATACTGCAACGCGCAGCCGATGACCGTTCCCGCTTCCGCAAGAAGGGCGATGCGGCCCGCATACTCGTCGGAATCATAGAGGTATTTCCAGGAATCCGGCGTCCCCTTCACCTTTGAGGGGCGGTATCCGATGCCGATGGTCCCCCACATGTAGGGAACCGAATACTTCCGTCCCGGATCGAACTTGGCGTCCTGGAAACGCTTCTCCAGATACTTGAAGTTGGGAATCCTGGCATGGTCCAGCTTCATGAGCATGCCGGCCTTGATCATGCGCTCCACGTAGTCGTTGGTGGGCACGATCACGTCGTATCCGGGATTTCCGTTCTTCAGCTTGGCAAGCAGTTCGTCGTTGTCGGCGAAGAGATCCATCTTCACCGAGATGCCGGTCGCCTTGCGGAAGTCGTCGAGCGTGGTCTCGCCGATATATGTGTCCCAGTTGTAGAAGTTGAGCTTCTTCTCCTCCGCGGCGCGGCCGAAGCCCGCGCCGAAGCTCAGAGCCGCGATCGCGGCGCCGGTGCCCGCCAGGAAATTCCGGCGGCCGGGGCGGAATGATCTTTTCGCTCTCATGGTGCTGTCTCCCTCCTCCTCCGTTGTGCGGCATTATCATCATGCCGATTGTCGTGGATTTGCACCCGCCATGCAATCATGGCCGGGCCATTTCCCCCTCCACGTCCTTCAGCGTGCGGTCCAGCGCCTCGCGGGCCAGCTCCGCCCACTCCTCCACCTCCCCTTCAGTGATGCAGAAGGGCGGTGCGAAAACCATGGTATCCCAGCAGGCGCGCATGATCAGGCCGACGTCGATGCAGTGATCGCGGCAGATGGTGCCGACACGACCGGGATCGGCGAACCGTTCCCGCGTTTTCTTGTCGCGCACCAGCTCCAGCGCGCCGATGAGGCCGCGGATGCGGAACTCCCCGACGAGGGGATGATCGGCAAGAGCGCCCATTTTCGCACGCACCACCTCCTCCATCCGGCCGACCCGCTCGACAAGTCCCTCCCCGGTCAGGATGCGCAGATTCTCCAGCGCCACCGCACAGGCCACCGGATGGCCCGACCACGTGAAGCCGTGCGCGAACTCCCCACCCTTCGCGACGAGGGTCTCCGCGACCCGGTCGCCGACGGCCACGGCCCCCAGCGGCTGGTAGCCGGAGGTCAGGCCCTTGGCCATGGGCACCAGATCGGGCTCGATGCCGAAGGTCTCGAATCCCCACATCGAACCGGTGCGCCCCAGTCCCGTGATCACCTCGTCCGCGATCAGCAGGACGTCGTGGCGCCTTGCGATCTCCTGCACGCGGGGCCAGTAGGTCTCCGGCGGAATGATCACGCCCCCCGCGCCCTGGATCGGCTCGCCGATGATCGCCGCCACGTTCCCGGGACCCACCTCGAGAATGCGCTCCTCGATGGCGTCGGCGGCGCGCAGGCCGAACTCCTCGGGAGTCAGATCCCCGCCATGCCAGAACCAGTCGGGCTCCAGAACGTGTTCGAAACCGGGCAGCGGCAGGTGCCCCTGCGCATGCATGGCTTCCATGCCGCCCAACGAGGCCGCCGCGAGGGTCGAGCCGTGGTAGGCGCGGCGTCTAGAGATGAAAATCCGTCTTTCCGGCCGCCCCTCCAGCTCCCAGTAGAGACGGACCAGCCGCACGATGGTGTCGTTGGCCTCCGATCCGGAGTTGACGAAGAAGATCTGGTCGAGATGGCCGGGCAGCAGCTCCGAAATGCGTTCGGCCAGCAGGGTGGCCGGCTCGTTCGTCGTCTTGAAGAAGGTGTTGTAGTACGGCAGCCGCTCCATCTGCGCGCGGGCGGCCTCGGCCAGCTCCTCCCTCCCGTAGCCGACGTTGACGCACCACAGTCCGCTCATGGCGTCCAGGAAACGCCGGCCCGAGGCGTCCCGGACATGCACGCCGCGTGCCTCGCTCATGACGCGGGCGCCGCCCTCCACGCCGCGGAGCGCGGCATGATCGGTGAAGGGATGCAGATGATGGCGGCTGTCGGAGGATACGAGCGCGGAGATGTCCGGACTGATTCGGTGACCCATTGTTTTCTTCCACACGCAAACTTTATTCAAAATTGAGTCGTAGAAGCAAACCGGACATCAAGGGTTGTAGTCTATCCTTGCACAGAGGATCATGACCTCGTCACGGGCCGAAAGTCCGTATATACGGGGACGGGAGGTAACCATGGGGCCATTGCGCCTCTGAACTGGAGGATGCCGTTGCGGAGCAGTCTGTCAGCATTCCCGGTGGTTGACAAGATGCCGCAGCGGAGAAGGGGGCCGGATGAATCTGGAACAGGAATACGACGTTCGGGGGCATGCTCCCGGGTTCGACGACCGTCGCGACGCATGGTCGAAGGCGGCGCTCGCCTACAGGTCGGGAGCCGCGTCCGCGGGGCGGGCCGATCTGGACGTGATCTACGGCCACCATCCGCGCCACGTCTACGATCTGTTCATGCCCGAGGAGGATGCCGGCGGCGCGGTGGCCCTGTTTCTGCACGGCGGCTACTGGAAACGCCTGGACAAGAGCGTCTTCTCCCATCTCGCGGCCGGCCTGAACGCCCTGGGCGTGCCCGTGGCCGTGGCCAACTACCGCCTGTGTCCGGAAGCGGAGATGTGCGAGATCATCGGTGACGTCCGGCAGCTCGCCGCCCATCTCGCCCGGCGTCTCGGGCGCCCGCTCGCGGTGGTCGGACATTCCGCCGGCGCGCATCTCGCCGCCTGCCTGACGGCCACCGACTGGGTGGCCCGCGGCTTCGAGAGCGACGTCATCCTCGGCGGCGTGGGCATTTCCGGCATCTACGACCTGCGTCCCCTGCTGGCCACATCCCAGAACGAGGATCTCGGCATGTCCGAGGTGGAGGCCTTCGCCGCCAGCCCCCTCCTCTGGCCGGCCCCGCGCGGCCGCAGCTTCGCCCTGTTCACCGGGGGGCGGGAGGCGCCGGAATTCCTGCGCCAGAGCCGCACGCTCCAGGCCGCCTGGCGCGGATGCGGCGTGGACGCGACCATGGAGGTCCTCGAGGACGAGGACCATTTCACCATCCTCGACCATCTCTCTCCGAAGGATGGCGTCTTGACGCGGGCCGTCCATCGTCTATGCCTTCAGGCATGACGAACGGTTCCATACTCGCGCCATCCGGCAAGTCCGCCGCCACGGAGAACTTTCCCGTCGGCTCGTTTCTCGTCGAGCGGCGGCTGCGTCCCCATGTGGCCGCGTACTACGCATGGGCGCGGGCCATCGACGACATCGCCGACGACCCGGAACTCGAGCCGGTGGAGAAGCTGAAGCGGCTGGATCTCATGGAGCTGACGCTCGCCGGCGCCATGGGCCGCAACGTCCCGGGCGTGGAGGTGGCCTGGAATCTGCGGGACCGCCTGCTGGAGACGGACGTGCCCTTCTCCACCGCGCTGGACCTCGTTTCGGCCTTCAAGCAGGACGTGGAGAAGAACCGCTATGCCGACTGGGCGGAGCTGATGGACTACTGCGACCGGTCCGCGGCGCCGGTGGGCCGTTTCCTCCTGCATCTCCACGGCGAACGCGACGCGGCCGCCTTCGAGGCTTCCGACGCGCTGTGCAAGGCCCTGCAGGTGATCAACCACCTTCAGGACTGCAAGGAGGACTACCTGCGGCTCGA
The DNA here is from genome assembly GCA_964430935.1 of uncultured Rhizobiaceae bacterium. Lineage (GTDB taxonomy): Bacteria > Pseudomonadota > Alphaproteobacteria > Rhizobiales > Aestuariivirgaceae > Thermopetrobacter. The sequence goes on along the minus strand of CAYSHK010000053.1, from coordinate 5,735 downwards.
CCGCGTCTACATCCCCCAGGACTGGATGGCCGAAGCCGGCGCCAACGACGCCATGCTGGCCGCGCACGCCTCCACGGACGAACTGGGCCGGGTCATGGACCGCTGCATCGACGCCACGCGGGAGCTCATGGATACGGCGCGCCGTCTGCCCGCCCTGCTTGAGAACCGCCGGCTGGCCATGGAGGCGGCCGTCATCGTGGAGATCGCCGATGCGCTCCTGTTCGAGCTCTTCGGCCACGATCCCGTACGGCAGAAGGTCCGCCTCTCGAGAATGCAGTACGCGGGATGCTTCCTGCGCGGCATCCGCAAGGCTCTCACCGGAGGATACGGATGAGCTGGATTTTCTGGCTGGGTCTGGCATTGCTGATCACCTGGCTCGTGCTGACCTTCGGATGGCATGATTTCTGGCGCATGGACGTCCGCCTCCCTCCCGCGCCGGCGATCCCGCCCTCCGGGCGCTGGCCGGCCGTGACCGCGGTCGTTCCCGCCCGCAACGAGGAACGCGACGTGGAACGCGCCCTGCGCTCCCTGCTCGCACAGGACTACCCCGGGCCGTTCCGCGTCATTCTCGTGGACGACGGATCGGAGGACGGCACGGGGGAGATCGCCCGCATCATCTCGCGGACGGATCCGCGCCTGACCGTCCTGGAGGCCCCGCCCAGACCGGCGGGCTGGAGCGGAAAGGTGGCGGCGATGGATTCCGGCATCCGCCGGGCCCTCTCCGGAGAACGTCCGGCGCCGGAATTCCTGTGGCTGACCGATGCCGACATCGAGCATGCCCCCGACGTGCTGCGCGCCCTCGTGGGGCAGGCCGTCTCCGGACGGACCGGACTGACCTCGACCATGGTGCGGCTCCACTGCGAAAGCTTCTGGGAGAGGCTGCTCGTCCCCCCCTTCGTCTACTTCTTCTTCATGCTCTATCCGCCGAAGGCCGTGGCCCGTTCCGACCGCTACGCCGCCGGGGCGGCCGGGGGATGCATGCTGCTGCGCACGGAGACGCTGAACGACATCGGCGGAATGGAGAGCATCCGCGGCGCCATCATCGACGACTGCGCCCTCGCCCGCCGGGTGAAGGACCGCGGCTGGCGGCTCTGGCTCGGCCTTTCCGAATCCTCCCGCAGTCTGCGGCGCTACGACACGCTGCGCGACTTCTGGTCCATGGTCTCGCGCACCGCCTACGAACAGCTGGGACGCTCGCCGGCGCTGCTCGTCCTGGCGCTGGCCGGCCTCTTCTGGACCTTCGTCCTGCCGGCGCTCTACGCCCTCGGGTTCGTCTTCGGGCGACCGGGGGCGCACCTGCCGGGCCTGGCGGCCTTCGGCCTCATGACGGCCACCTTCCTGCCCGTGCTGCGTCTGTACGGCCTGCGACGGCTGCGCGCCCTTCTGCTGCCGCTGGCGGCGGTCCTCTACGGGGCTATGACGCTCTCCTCCGCGCTTTCCCGCATGACGGGAAGAGGCGGAAGCTGGCGGGGAAGGACACTGTGACGCGATCCGGCGGCACCCTCGCGACGAGAAAATCGTTGCATTTTTCCCATTGCGGCCATAATGCCGGAGATGAATAATCGGGGGTGGGCGATGGTCGGAACCGGCGATCCGGTGGACCTGGCGTCCGCAGTACGCGGTGAGGCGCCGATGCGCTCCGCCGCCGGGAATAGACGGAAAGACCAAATGTCCGAGACACATTCCACGCCGCTGCTGGACGCCATACACACGCCCGAGGACCTGCGCCGGCTGCCGAGGGACACCCTCCCCCGGCTGGCGGAGGAGCTGCGCAGGGAGATCATCCACGCGGCGTCGGAGACCGGCGGACACTTCGGGGCCGGTCTGGGCGTCGTGGAGCTCACGGTCGCCCTGCACTACGTCTTCGACACTCCGCGCGACCGTCTCATCTGGGACGTCTCCCACCAGGCCTACCCGCACAAGGTGCTCACCGGCCGGCGGAACCGCATCCGCACCATCCGCCGCAAGGGCGGCCTGTACGGTTTCACCAAACGCGACGAGAGCCCCTTCGATCCCTTCGGCGCGGGCCATTCCTCCACCTCCATCTCCGCCGCGCTGGGCATGGCCACGGCGCGCGACATGGCCGGGGAGGACAACAACGTCGTCGCCATCATCGGCGATGGCTCCATGAGCGCGGGCATGGCCTACGAGGCCATGAACCACGCGGGCGCAACCGACACCCGGATGATCGTCATCCTGAACGACAACGGCATGTCCATCGCCCCGGCCGTCGGCGCGCTCACCAACTATCTCTCCTGGCTGGTGTCCTCGCGTCCCTTCCTGACCCTCCGCGACCTGGCCAAGGCCGTCGCCAACCGTTTCCCGAAACAGCTGCGCGAGGCCGCGGCGAAGGCCGACGAGTACGCCCGCGGCATGGTGCTGGGCGGAACGCTGTTCGAGGAACTCGGATTCTACTACGTCGGTCCCATCGACGGGCACGACCTGAGCACCCTCGTGCCCATTCTGGAGAACGTGCGCGACGCCCGCGAGCTGGGCCCCGTCCTGGTCCACGTCGTGACCGAGAAGGGCAAGGGGCATCCCTTCAAGACGGACCATCCGGAGAAGTACCACGCCGTCGCGCCGTTCGACCTGAAGACCGGCATCATGAAGACGGCCAAGGGCAACGCGCCGAGCTACACGGAAGTCTTCGCCCGCGCCCTCATCGCCGAGGCGGAACACGACGATCGCATCGTCGCCGTCACCGCGGCCATGCCCTCGGGCACCGGGCTGGACAAGTTCGCCGAACGCTTCCCCGACCGCATGTTCGACGTCGGCATCGCCGAACAGCATGCCGTCACGTTCGCCGCGGGCATGGCGGCGGAGGGCCTGAAACCCTTCCCGGCCATCTATTCCACCTTCCTGCAGCGCGGATTCGACCAGGTGGTGCACGACGTGGCATTGCAGAAGCTGCCCGTGCGTTTCGCCATCGACCGGGCCGGGCTGGTCGGAAACGACGGCGCCACCCATGCCGGCACCTTCGACGTGGCCTATCTCACCTGCCTGCCCGGCATGGTGGTCATGGCGGCGTCCGACGAGGCGGAGCTGACGCACATGGTGGCCACGGCCGCCGCCTACGACGAGGGCCCCATCGCCTTCCGCTATCCGCGCGGCGAGGGCGTCGGCGTGGAACTGCCGGAGAAGGGCGTTCCGCTGGAGATCGGCCGCGGGCGCGTCGTGCGCGAAGGCACGCGGGTCGCCATCCTCTCCCTTGGCACGCGCCTCGCCGAGGCCTGCCGCGCCGCCGACGAGCTGGAGGCGCGGGGCATTTCCACCACGGTCGCGGACGCCCGGTTCGCCAAGCCGCTGGATACGGACCTGCTGGAACGGCTGGCCCGCGAGCATGAACTTCTCATCACCGTCGAGGAAGGCTCCATGGGTGGTTTCGGCGCCCATGTGCTCGAGCATCTGGCCCGCATCGACGCCTTCGCCGACGGCCTGAAAGTGCGGCCCATGACGATCCCCGACCGGTTCATTCCGCACGGGTCCATGGCGGAGCAGTACGAAGACGCCGGCCTCACGGCCCGCCACATCGTGGCGGAAGCGGTCTCCGCCCTGGGGCTCGGAGCCGACGTGATCGCTCTGGCGTCCAAGGCATGACGGGAACGCCATGGAACCGGGAAGCCTGCAATCCGCGCTGGACCGTACGGAGCGGCTGACGCGGCGGGCCTCCAGCTCCTTCTACTGGGCCATGCGCCTGATGCCCCGCCCAAGGCGGCAGGCCATGTTCGCCATCTACGCATTCTGCCGCATCGTCGACGACATCGCAGACGACGGTTCACGGCCAGCCGCCGAGCGGATGGCGGATCTCGAGCGCTGGCGGATGCGCATCGACGCGCTCTACTCCGGCGCGCCGGACCACTTCGTCACGCGCGCATTGGCTCCGGCCGTGGAGCGTCACGACCTGTCCCGCCGAGATTTCCTCGCCGTGATCGACGGCATGGAGATGGACGCCGCGGGACCGGTCGTCGCCCCGAGCATGGAGCGGCTGGACTTCTACTGCGACTGCGTGGCTTCCGCCGTGGGGCGGCTGTCGGTGAAGGTCTTCGGCGAACGGGGCGGAGCGGGGCGCGCGGTGGCGCATCATCAGGGACGCGCCCTGCAGCTGGCCAACATCCTGAGGGACGTGGCGGAGGATGCCGCCATCGGCCGTCTCTATCTTCCGCGCGAGATGCTGGAGCGCCACGGCATCGACTGGAGCGATCCGGCCCGCGTCATGGCGCAGCCCGGTTTTCCCGCGCTGTGGCGGGAACTGGCCGGTGTCGCCGCGCACCACTTCGACGAGACGCGACGCCTTCTGTCCGCCTGTTCCGCCGACATGCGGCCGGCGCGCATCATGATGGAGGTCTACGAGCGCAACTTCCGCCGCATGCAGGCCCTCACCGACGCGGAACTCGCCGATCCCGCGGTCCCGAAACGCCTGGTCGGGAAATTCGAGAAACTCGTGATATCCTTCGCCACATGGCTCCGGGGGCGCTGATCGGGAGGAACGCCGGATGATCCGGAAACTGCACGTGGTCGGGGCGGGGGTCGCGGGCATGGCCGCCGCCATGGAGGCCCGCTCCCTGGGAGCGGAAGTGGTCGTGCACGAGGCCACGGGCCATTGCGGAGGGCGCGCCCGCTCGTTCCCCGACGGACGACTGGACCGCGAGATCGACAACGGCAGCCACCTCATGCTTTCCGGCAACCATGCGGTGCGCCGTCTGGTCCATCTGCTGGGCAGCACCGACGAACTGGAGATCGCGCCCGCGGCCCGTTTCGATTTCTTCGAGCCCGACCGTCATTTCCGCTGGACGCTGGAACTCGACGACGGCCCCCTGCCCCGCTGGATCCTCGATCCCGAACGGCGGGTGCCGGACACCGCCCTGCCCGACTACCTGAAGGGCCTGAAGCTCCTGCTGGCCGGGGATGCGTCCGTGGCCGCGCTGTTCGACGACGGCGGCTCCATGTGGAAACGCTTCTGGGAGCCCTTCTCCCTCGGCGTGCTCAACACGCCACCGCGCCAGGCGGCCGCGCGGCTGCTGCTTCCGGTGATCGCCGAAACGCTGGCCCGCGGCGGCCGGCATTCCCGGCCCATGACGGCGCGACGCGGGCTTTCGCACCTGTTCGCCCATGCCTTCGAGCGGCGCGTGGCGCAGGATCCCCATCTGACCCTGCGCATGGGCGACGCCCTGCGCGCCGTGGAGGCCGGCCCGGACGGCGTCCGTCGGCTGACGTTCGATTCCGGCGATCTGGTGGTGACGCGGCAGACGCGGATCATCCTTGCCGTGCCGCCCTGGACGGCGCGCGAGCTGCTGCCCTCCCTCATGGCGCCGGACGCCTTCGCGCCCATCGTCAACGTGCACTACCGTCTGGAGCCCGGACGCATGCCGGCGGAGGCTCCGGCCATGTGCGGCATTCTCGGCGGCACGGCCCAGTGGGTCTTCCGTCGCGGCGACGTGGCCTCGGTCACCATCTCCGCCGCCTTCCGCGAGGCCCGCATGGAGGGCGAGGAGGTCGCCCGCATCTGCTGGCCGGAGACCGCCCGCGCCCTCGGCCTCGACGAGGAGGAGCCCCTGCCCGCCTTCCGGGTGGTGAAGGAAAGGCGCGCCACCTTTCTCGCCACGCCGGCCCAGCTCGCGAAACGCCCGCCTGCGGCCACCGGCCTGCCCGACCTCTTCCTGGCCGGCGACTGGACGGACACCGGCCTGCCCGCCACCATCGAGGGAGCCGTCCGCTCCGGCTTCACGGCAGCCCGG
>CAYSHK010000052.1:0-29996 GCA_964430935.1 uncultured Rhizobiaceae bacterium | reverse complement strand
TTGCGCCGTTTTCGCGGCCCCCTACCATCTTGCGGCTTCCCGCATCCGGCTTTCGCACGGGCGACATTCCCCAAGGGGCAGGTTAGCACGGAATGCCGACCGGGACCAGCCGCGCCTCACAGCTCCCGTACGTCGATGACGCCGGGGAGGGCCTTCAGGGCGGAGCGGATCTGGGGGGAGACGGAGAAGCGCTCGCCGAGGAGGATGTCGATCTCGCCGGCGTCGGGCGTCTGGAGCACGATGCGGACGGGGGAGGACCCGCCGTTCTTCAGCAGGCGGCCGATCTGGTCCAGTCCGGCGGTGTCGCTCAGGAAGATGCGCAGGCCGCGGGCGATGGCGGCGGCCTTCCTCTCCAGGGGCTCCACGGAGAGCAGGCGCAGGCGCACCTCCTCGTCCTCGCGCGTGGCCTCCACGCCGACGACCACCGCGCTGCCCGGCTCCAGCAGCTCGCGGTGGGCGTTCAGCACCTCGGAGAAGCAGACGGCCTCGAACTGTCCCGACGGATCCGAGAAACCGACGAAGGCGAACATGTTGCCGGATTTCGACCGGCGCTCGCGCTTCATGGTGACGGTGCCGGCGAGCCGGCCGCCGCTGGCGCCCCGCTGCATCACGCGGTCGTGGAACTCCGCCCAGGGCAGCACGCCGATGGGCGCGAGGGCCTCCATGTAGTCGTCCAGCGGATGGCCGGAGAGGTAGAAGCCGACGGCGTTGTATTCCTCCTCCAGCTTCCGCATGGCCAGCCAGGGCTCCACGTCGGGCAGGGGGAGGTCGCCGCCGGCGTCCGCCCCGGCGTCGGCGCCGAACAGCGACGCCTGTCCCGCCTCGCGGTCGGCCTTCGCCGAGGCGGCCATCTCCAGCATGGCGTCGATGCCGGCGAGGACCTGCGCGCGGTTGGGATTGAGGGAATCGAAGGCGCCGGCGCGGGCCATCGCCTCCAGCGCCCGGCGGTTGACCAGATGGGGATCTATGCGGCGGGCGAAATCGGCGAGGGAGCGGAAGGGGCCGCCGGCCTCGCGCTCGGCGACGATGTGCTCCACCGCCGCGGTGCCAACGTTCTTCAGGGCGGAGAGGGTGTAGACGATGCGGCCGTCCTCCACCTCGAAGCGGGCGTGGGTGCGGTTGACGTCCGGCGGCACGATCCCGATGCCCAGCCGCCAGGCCTCGCGGACGAAGGCGTTGAGCTTGTCCGTGGAGCCCATGTCGTAGGTCATGGACGCGGCGAGGAACTCCACCGGGTGGTTGGCCTTCAGCCACGCCGTCTGCCAGGCCACGATGGCGTAGCAGGCGGCATGCGACTTGTTGAAGCCGTAGGAGGCGAACTTCGCAACGAGATCGAAGATGGTCTCGGCCTGCGCCCGGTCGATGCCGCGCTCCACGGCGCCGTCCACGAAGCGGGCCTTCTGCCTGTCCATCTCCTCCTTGATCTTCTTGCCCATGGCGCGGCGCAGCAGGTCGGCCTCGCCTAGGCTGTAGCCGGAGAGCACCTGCGCGATCTGCATCACCTGCTCCTGGTAGACGATGATGCCGTAGGTCTCCTTCAGGATGGGCTCCAGCAGGGGGTGGAGATAGTCCGGCTCCTCCTCGCCCTTCTTGACGTTGCAGTACTTCGGGATGTTCTCCATCGGGCCCGGCCGGTAGAGGGCGACGATGGCGATGATGTCCTCGATGCTGTCCGCCTCCATGCGGCGCAGCACGTCGCGCATGCCCTGGCTTTCCAGCTGGAACACGCCCACGGTCTCGCCGGCGGCCAGCATGGCGTAGGTGCGGGCGTCGTCGTAGCCCACCGCGTTGATGTCGAAATCCGGGATCCTGCGGCGGATGAACTCCACCGCCGTCTGGATCACCGTCAGGGTCTTCAGGCCCAGGAAGTCGAACTTCACCAGTCCGGCCTGCTCCACCCACTTCATGTTGAACTGGGTGACGGGAAGGGGCGAGCGCGGATCGCGGTAGAGCGGCACCAGCTCCACCAGCGGCCTGTCGCCGATCACCACGCCGGCGGCGTGGGTGGAGGCGTGGCGGTAGAGGCCCTCCAGCTTCTGGCCGATCTCCAGCAGGGTGGCGACATTCCCGTCCTCCCGCGCCTCCTGCTTCAGGCGGGGCTCCATCTCCATGGCCTCGGCCAGGGTGACGTTCTGGCCCGGGCCGGAGGGAATCATCTTGGACAGACGGTCCACCTGTCCGTAGGGCATCTGCAGCACGCGGCCCACGTCGCGGCAGACGGCGCGGGCCTGCAGCTTTCCGAACGTGATGATCTGGGCGACGTTCTCGCGGCCGTACTTCTCCTGCACGTAGGCGATCACCTCCTCGCGGCGGTCCTGGCAGAAGTCGATGTCGAAATCCGGCATGGAGACGCGCTCCGGATTCAGGAAGCGCTCGAACAGCAGCTTGAAGCGCAGGGGGTCGAGGTCGGTGATGGTCAGCGCCCACGCCACGAGGGAGCCGGCGCCGGAGCCGCGCCCCGGACCGACGGGAATGCCCTGCGCCTTCGCCCACTTGATGAAGTCGGAAACGATCAGGAAATAGCCCGGAAAGCCCATCTTGATGATCACGTCGAGCTCGAATTCCAGGCGTTCGAAGTAGTCCTCCTCCGTGTAGCCCTCCCATGGACCGGAGGCCGCAAGGCGTTTCCTCAGCCCCTCGGCCGCCTGGCGGCGCAGCTCGCCGGCCTCGTCGGGCACCTCGCCGTCCGGCGTGGAGAAATGGGGCAGGATGGGCTTGCGGGTCAGCGGCCGGAAGTGGCAGCGGCGCGCGATCTCGACGGTGTTCTCCAGCGCCTCGGGCAGATCGGCGAACAGCGCGGCCATCTCCTGCGGCGACTTGAAATAGTGCTCCGGAGTGAGGCGGCGACGGTCCTCCTCGGCGATCACCGTGCCCTCGGCGATGCAGATCAGGGCGTCGTGGGCGGCGAAGTCCTCCGGGCCGGGGAAGTAGGGCTCGTTGGTGGCGACCAGCGGCAGGCCGCGGCCGTAGGCCCAGTCGATCAGGGTTTCCTCGGCCAGCCGCTCGCGTTCCATCCCGTGCCGCTGCAGCTCGATGTAGAGGCGGTCGCCGAAGATCTCGGAAAGCCGGTCCAGTCGCCGTTCCGCAACGGCCGCCCGCCCGTCGGCCAGCGGAATGTTCAGGGCGCCGTCCGGACCGCCGGTCAGACAGATCAGGCCCGCGTTCCAGCGTCCGACATCGTCCATGTCCACATGGGGTTCTCCGTCGAGCGCCCCTTCGAGATAGCCCTTCGAGGACAGCTTCATGAGATTCCGGTAGCCGTCCTCGTCCATGGCCAGCAGGGCGAGCACGGGAAGGTGGTGCGCCGTCGCGCCGCCACGGCCGCCCTCGGCGTCGTCGCCGTCCCGGAAGTCCACCCGGAGGGTGCATCCGATGATCGGCTGGATGCCCGCCCTGGCCATCGTCTGGGAGAATTCCAGCGCGCCGAAGAGATTGCCGGAATCGGTCAGCGCCAGCGCCGGCATGCCGTGACGCTTCGCCAGCTCCACGAGCTGGGGGATGCGCAGCGCGCCCTCCGAGAGGGAATAGGCGCTGTGCGTGCGCAGGTGGATGAAGAGCGGTGTCGTGCTATCGGCGGCCCTGTCGGTCATGGCGCGCAGCTTAGCGCGGCGGGACGATTCGGCCTACATGCGGCGGAGGGTTGTCCACCGTCCTTCCGCGCCGCCGTCCACAAGCCGGCCCTCCGCGGCCGGGGTCAGCGCCGCGGACGGGTGTTCTCGAGCGTGTAGCGGTAGCAGGTCTGCTTGAAGCCGCGCGGCAGACCGAAGATGCCCGTCTGGTAGGTCCAGCGGCATTTCTCGATGTAGGGGATCTTCCTTCCGCCCTTCACATGCACGGTGCCGAAGGGATAGGCCTTGTCGCCCGGATAGCGCACGTGCAGGGACTTCTGGTCGTAGATGCGGTCCGTCGGGCCGTTGGGGGAACGGTCCCACGCGGCGGCGGGAAGGGTTCCGACGGAAAGGAGAAGGATCGCCGTGGCGAGGCGTTTCATGACGGCCTCCTGCATCAGGTGGTTGTTTCCGTTTCCGGCAGGCATTATAGCGCGTACCGGCCGCTTCTGTCATACTTCCATTGCCGATTCGTTCCACGTGGCGGCGGGAACGCCGATATCGTCCGGATTTGCATGACATTGTGCCGGAAAGTCGACACCGGATGCGAGCAAACGGCCGCAAGGGTTTGATGAATTCATGAGCAGCGATCTTTTCGACAGCCTCGGACCGCAGCCGAAACCGGAGGCGGACCGGACGGACGGGGAAGGTGTCCGCAGGGATGCGGCATCCCGGTCCCGCCGGTCCGGCGACCCGCGTGGCGCGGGCGGGGCGGAAAGGGCGTCCGGTCGTCCGGCGGCGGCCGGGGACGGGGACTACACCGCCGCCGACATCGAGGTGCTGGAGGGACTGGAGCCTGTGCGGCGGCGGCCCGGCATGTACATCGGCGGCACGGATTCGCGGGCGCTGCACCATCTTTTCGCCGAGGTGCTGGACAATTCCATGGACGAGGCGGTGGCCGGCCATGCCAGCTTCATAGAGGTGGAGCTGGATGCGGACGGTTTTCTGACGGTCACCGACAATGGCCGCGGCATTCCGGTCGATCCGCATCCGAAGTTCAGGGATAAGTCGGCGCTGGAGGTCATCCTCACCACGCTGCACGCGGGCGGCAAGTTCGATTCGAACGTCTACGAGACCTCCGGCGGTCTCCACGGCGTGGGCGTCTCCGTGGTCAATGCGCTGTCGGAGCGCCTGGAGGTGGAGGTGGCGCGCGACAGGCGCCTGTACCGGCAGGCCTATTCCCGCGGCCGGCCGCTGACGCCTCTGGAGGAGGTCGGTGCGGCGCCCAACCGGCGTGGCACGAAGGTGCGTTTCCGGCCCGATCCCGAGATCTTCGGGGCGAAGGCCCGCTTCGATCCGGCCACCATATACCGCATGGCCCGGGCCAAGGCCTATCTCTTCGGCGGTGTGAGGATCCGCTGGAAATGCGCGCCGGAGCTGCTGGGGGAGGGGGCGGATACGCCGGCGGCCGCGGAAATCCATTTCCCCGGAGGGCTGAAGGACTTTCTGGAGGAGAAGCTCGCCGGAAAGACGAGGGTGGCCGAGGAGCTGTTCACCGGCAAGGTGAAGAATCCCGGCGGTCACGGATCCCTGGAATGGGCCATCGGATGGTTCGCGGGCGACGGTTTCGTGCAGTCCTACTGCAATACCGTGCCCACTCCGGAAGGCGGCACGCATGTCGCGGGGCTGCGGATGGGGCTTCTGCGGTCGCTGAAGCAGTATGCGGAAATGATCGGCAACAAGCGGGCGTCGATCCTGACGGCGGACGATGTTCTCACCTCCGCCGGTGTCGTCCTGTCCGTCTACATCCGCGAACCGGAGTTCGTCGGCCAGACCAAGGACCGGCTCTCGACGCCAGAGGCGGCCCGTATCGTCGAGGCGGCCATCCGCGACCACTTCGACCACTGGCTGGCCGGGCATCGCGCGCAGGCGGACAGGCTTCTGGAATGGGTTCTGGAGCGGGCCGACGAACGCCTGGCGCGGCGCAGGCAGAAGGAGGTCTCGCGCAAGGCGGCGACACGCAAGTTGCGCCTGCCGGGCAAGCTGGCCGACTGCACGGCGCGCGACCGGTCGGATACGGAGATCTTCATCGTCGAGGGCGATTCCGCGGGCGGGTCCGCCAAGCAGGCGCGCCGCCGCGAGACGCAGGCGGTGCTGCCGCTGCGGGGCAAGATCCTCAACGTGGCCAATGCCAGTCGCGACAAGATCGCCGCCAACCAGCAGCTGGCGGATATCATCCAGGCGCTGGGCTGCGGAACGGGGAAGAAGTACCGCGAGGAGGATCTGCGCTACGAGCGGGTCATCATCATGACCGACGCCGACGTGGACGGAGCGCACATAGCCTCGCTGCTCATCACCTTCTTCTACCGCCAGATGCCCCAGTTGATCGAGAACGGCCATCTCTTCCTCGCCGTGCCGCCGCTCTACAAGATCACGCAGGGCGCCAGGACGGCCTATGCGCGGGACGATGCCCACAAGGAACGGCTGCTGGCGGAGGAGTTCACGGGACGCGGAAAGGTGGAGATCTCCCGGTTCAAGGGACTGGGGGAGATGCTGCCGGCGCAGCTGAAGGAGACGACCATGGACCCGGAGCGGCGGACCCTGCTGCGGGTGGCGATCCTGGACGACGACCGCAAGGCCACGGACGACGCGGTGACCCGGCTCATGGGATCGAAACCGGAGGCCCGTTTCGCCTTCATCTCCGAGCGTGCCGAATTCGTGGACGACGATCTGCTGGACGTGTGATGAAGTCCCGGCGCCCTCCGGCCGGCGTCCGTGGCGGAAACGCGACCGATCCGCATGTGAGGGATTCCGCATATGCCAGAGGAATCAGTACGTTGCCCCAAATCCGGAGGCGAGTCTCCATTACCCTGCGGGGGCATGGGGGCGGCGGGTCGCGCGGGTTGTTTCTCTCCGTGGAAAATCCCGATGTGGCCAAAAAATAAAACCTCTTGACGGGTGCCTGATTTTGCGTTCGGATACGTGGTCGGAACCTCTGGCGACAGGGGTTCTCCAGGGAGAAAAAGAAGTCGAACCACCAGGGGGACCAGAGGCCTCGCAAAGCTTTCGGGAATTCAGATGGGACCAGTCGCAGCGGGGTCCGTCCGCCGGATGCCGAAAAGACCGGTTTCATGCCTGCATGGTCTGCCCCCGTTCATTGAGGAAAGAAGGATCTTCGCATGAAACGCACTCTGCTTTCGATTGCTCTTGGCGCCGCCGTGTCCGTGGCCGCCGTGACCGCCGCCTCCGCCGGCACCCTTCAGGACGTCAAGGCCAAGGGCTTCGTCCAGTGCGGCGTGTCCCAGGGCCTGCCGGGATTCTCCAATCCCGACGACAAGGGCAACTGGACCGGTATCGACGTCGATCTGTGCCGTGCCGTGGCCGCCGCCGTCTTCGGCGACGCGAGCAAGGTGAAGTTCACCCCGCTGTCCGCCAAGGAGCGTTTCACCGCGCTGCAGTCCGGCGAGATCGACCTTCTGTCCCGCAACACCACCTGGACGGCCACCCGCGACACCGCGCTGGGCCTGAACTTCGCCGGCGTCAACTACTACGACGGCCAGGGCTTCATGGTCCGCAAGTCCCTGGGCGTGACCTCCGCCATGCAGCTCAACGGCGCCGCGGTCTGCACCAATACCGGCACCACCACCGAGCTGAACGTCGCCGACTTCTTCCGCTCGCACAAGATGCAGTACGAGGTGGTTGCCTTCGAGAAGGCCGACGAGGTGGTCAAGGCCTATGACGAGGGCCGCTGCGACGTCTACACCACCGACCGCTCCGGCCTCGCCGCGCAGCGTCTGAAGCTGAAGAATCCGGACGAGCACATCGTGCTGCCCGAGATCATCTCCAAGGAGCCGCTGGGTCCGGTGGTCCGTCAGGGCGACGACCAGTGGTTCGATCTCGTGAAGTGGACGCTGTTCGCCATGGTCAACGCCGAGGAGCTGGGCGTGACTTCCAAGAACGTCGACGAGATGAAGAAGTCCAACAACCCGGCCATCAAGCGTCTGCTGGGTGTCGAGGGCAACTTCGGCGAGAATCTCGGCGTGTCCAACAGCTGGGCCTACAACATCATCAAGCAGGTGGGCAACTACGGCGAGTCCTACGACCGCAACGTCGGTCCGAAGACCCCGCTGGGGCTGGCCCGCGGCCTGAACGCCCTGTGGAACAAGGGCGGCATCATGTATGCCCCGCCCATCCGCTGATCGGACATGAAGACCGGTTCCGGCCGGCGGAGGGGCGCTCCGTGCGCGTTCCGCCGGCCGGGCCGCATTGTTTGCCGGCAATACACACGAAACGGCGACGGGGGCGGCTCCATGCGACCGAGGGGCTCGAAACTCCATTCATGCGGGAAACCGCCGCGCGGAGGGACGTTCGCCGTTCTCACATCCGGATCCTCCGGGCCGGCGTCCGGGAAGGGGGGCGTTCCGCACGAAGGGCGGACCGGGCGCCGATTCCGTTTCAATCCTGATGCAGGCATCCCGAGAGAGGGGATTTCACCATGAGCGCCGCAAGCGAGCATGCGGAAGCCAAGGTGCCCTTGTGGAACAATCCCAGGGTCCGCGCGCTGCTGTCGCAGGCCCTGCTGATCGCCGTTCTCGCATGGGCTTTCTGGACCATCTTCCAGAACACCGTTCACAACCTGGAACAGCGCAAGATCGCCTCCGGTTTCGGCTTTCTCAGCACGACCGCGGGTTTCGGCATCAACCAGGTGCTGTTTCTCGAGTACACGGAGGCCTCCTCGTACGGAAAGGCCTTTCTCGCAGGCCTTCTGAACACCCTGGTCCTGTCGTTCATCGGCATCATCTTCGCCACGATCCTGGGGTTCATCATCGGCATCATGCGGCTGTCCCACAACTGGGTCATCTCCAGACTGGCCGCGGGATACGTCGAGTTCTTCCGGAACATACCGCTGCTGCTCCAGATCTTCGTCTGGTACAACGTGGTGCTGAAACCCCTGCCGGGGCCGCGCCAGTCGATCGAGGTGGCGGGCGTGTTCATCAACAACCGCGGCGTCTATTCGCCCAAGCCGCTGTTCACGGACGCATGGTGGTTCGTGGTCTTCGCGTTCGTCGCGGGCCTCATCGGAACCTGGTTCGTGGCCCGCTGGGCCAAGAAACGCCAGATGGAGACGGGACAGCCGTTTCCGGTGGGCTGGACGGCCCTGGGGCTGATCGTCGGCCTGCCCGTGGCCACCTATTTCCTCGTGTCGCTGGTCGCGGGCAATCCGGTGCATTTCGACTATCCGGCGCTGAAGGGCTTCAACTTCCGCGGCGGCATGCGCATCATTCCGGAATTCGTGGCGATGCTGCTCGCGCTGTCCATCTACACGGCCGCCTTCATCGGCGAGATCGTCCGCGCCGGCATCCAGGCGGTCTCCCACGGCCAGACGGAGGCGGCGCTGGCGCTGGGGCTGACCCGCGGGCAGATGCTGCGCCTCGTGGTCATCCCGCAGGCCATGCGCGTGATCATTCCGCCGCTGACCAGCCAGTACCTGAACCTGACCAAGAACTCGTCGCTGGCGGTGGCCATCGCCTATCCGGACCTCGTTGCCGTCGGCGGCACGATCCTCAACCAGACGGGGCAGGCCATCGAGATCATCGGTCTGTGGATGCTCATCTATCTGTCGCTGTCGCTGGCGACGTCGGCATTCATGAACTGGTACAACGCCAAGATGAGACTGGTGGAGCGCTAGGCCATGACCGGAAAACAGCACAAGATCAGCTTCCACCGCACGGAGATGCTGCCGCCCAAGCCTCCGCCCCCCGCCACGACCGGCGTGCTGGGATGGATGCGCGAGAACCTGTTCTCCAACTGGTGGAACACCATCCTCACGTTCATCGGGCTGTACATCATCTGGTTGATCTTCAGCAATCTGGTGCAGTTCGCCGTGCTCGACGCCGTCTGGGAAGGCAAGGACCGCAACGCCTGTCTGCCCAGGGATGGCATGGAGGTGGGAGCCTGCTGGGCCTTCGTCAGGGCGCGCTTCAACCAGTTCATGTTCGGCTTCTATCCCGTCGCCGAGCAGTGGCGCGTGAAACTGACGTACATCGTCGGCATCGTCCTGCTGGTGCCGATGCTCATTCCGGCGGTGCCGTACAAGCGGCTCAACGGACTTCTGCTTCTGGTCGCCTTTCCGGTGTTCGCCTACCTGATGCTCTACGGCGCGCCGTCCCTGAACCTGCCGGTCGTGGAGACGACCAAATGGGGCGGGCTGCTGCTGACGCTGGTCATCGCCATCACCGGCATCGTGACCTCCCTTCCGCTGGGCGTGCTTCTGGCGCTGGGAAGGCAGTCGAAGATGCCGGTGGTGCGGCTGGTGTCGATCATCTTCATCGAGTTCTGGCGGGGCGTGCCGCTGATCACCGTGCTGTTCATGTCGTCGGTGATGCTGCCGCTCTTCCTGCCCGAGGGCGTGACGCTGGACAAGGTGGTCCGTCCTCTGGTCGGCGTCGCGCTCTTCTCCGCCGCCTACATGGCCGAGGTGGTGCGCGGCGGTCTGCAGGCGATCCCGAAGGGACAGTACGAAGGGGCCATGGCGCTGGGACTGACCTACTGGCAGATGATGCGTCTGGTCATTCTTCCGCAGGCCCTGAAGATGGTCATTCCGGGCATCGTGAACACCTTCATCGGGCTGTTCAAGGATACCTCGCTGGTTTCCATCATCGGCCTGATGGATCTTCTGGGCATCGTGCAGAGCGCGCTTGCGGACGCGAAGTGGGCGACGCCGACGACCGCACCGACGGCCTATCTGTTCCTGGCGCTGACGTACTGGATGTTCTGTTTCGGCATGTCGCGCTACTCGATTTTCATGGAAAACTACCTGCACACCGGGCACAAACGCTAGGGGAGCCCAAGGACAATGGCTGAGAACACTGCCAAGAAGATGGAAATCTCCGACGACGTCGCCATCGAGATGATCGACGTCAACAAATGGTACGGCGACTTCCACGTGCTGCGCGACATCAATCTGACGGTGTACCGCGGCGAACGCATCGTCATCTGCGGTCCTTCGGGCTCCGGCAAGTCCACGATGATCCGCTGCATCAACAGGCTGGAGGAGCATCAGGCCGGCAAGATCGTCGTCGACGGCGTGGAACTCACCGAGGACGTCAAGAAGATCGAGGAGATCCGCCGCGAGGTGGGGATGGTCTTCCAGCACTTCAACCTCTTTCCGCATCTGACGGTGCTGGAGAACTGCACCCTGGCTCCCATCTGGGTGAAGCGCATGCCCAAGAAGGAGGCCGAGGAGATCGCCATGCACTTCCTCGAAAAGGTGAAGATCCCGGAGCAGGCCAACAAGTATCCGGGACAGCTCTCCGGCGGCCAGCAGCAGCGTGTGGCCATCGCGCGCTCGCTGTGCATGAGCCCGAAGATCATGCTTTTCGACGAACCCACTTCGGCGCTGGATCCGGAGATGATCAAGGAAGTGCTGGACGTGATGGTGGATCTCGCCGAGTCCGGCATGACCATGCTGGTGGTGACCCACGAGATGGGCTTCGCCCGTCAGGTGGCCAACCGGGTCATCTTCATGGATGCCGGGCAGATCGTGGAGCAGAACGAGCCAGAGGAGTTCTTCACGAATCCGAAGAGCGACCGCACGAAGCTGTTCCTCTCCCAGATCCTGCACTGAACCGGCGGATCCCGGTTTTCCGGTGGGCCCGGTCGCGCCAGTCGCGGCCGGGCCTTTCCGTCATGGGCCGGTATGGAGGCGGTTCAGTCCCGGCTGCCGCGGAACGTCACCCGGTAGACCTTCAGCGGTGTCGTTTTCCCCATGGCGACGGGACGGAGCCAGAAGGGCGGGCGGCCCGCTGCGAGGGCGACCCGGAGAGAGTCCTTCCCCGCGTCTTTGCCGGAGACGGCGGAGGGGCAGACGACCACGTAGTCCAGATTCCAGCGCAGGGCGATGCGCAGGCCCTCCCGGGGCGATCCGTGAAGGAGGGCGTGATTGTCGATGATCCCCCTGTCCAGCCTGTGGTAGGGAGCCGCGAGGACCGTATGCGGCGACAGCGCGAGAATGGCGGGGCCCATGTCGATCGGGGCGGCCATGCGGCCCGCCCGCAGTCCGGCCAGCGGTGCGATGGCCGCCGTGGCGCGGCAGTCCGCGGCGGCCGCGGAGGAATTTCCGGGAGCGCTTCCGGATATGGTGGCGCCAGCGTCGCCGGAGGACAACAGCAGCGCGGAAAGGGTCAGGGCCGGAAGGGGCGAAAGGGCTATGCCGAGCAGAATGCGGCGGGGCAGGATGGTCACGTCGAATTTCCGCCAGAGCACCGCGAGCAGCACGCCCATCACCGGCAGCGACAGCCATATGGCGTAGGACATGAGCCGTACCGCCTTCATGCCGAGCAGCACGGCCAGCGCATGGGCGGCGAGCAGAAGAACGAACACGCCGGGACGGATGCCGGAGGGACGCAGGATAGCGAGCACGCCTCCCGCGAGCAACGCGACGACGGGATAGAGATGGATCAGCAGCAGCGTGGAGTATTTGCCGTCCCGGATGAAGTCGCCGATTCCGCTGATTTCCTTCACGGTGTCCAGCCAGATGGGAAACAGGGCGGGATCCACCCGTGCGAACGGCCCTTTCAGGCATGCCGGATCGAGCAGAAGGAACAGAGCACCCGCCAGCACGGGGGCAGGCGCCAGCCACGGCAGCCGTTCCATCAAGCCGCGTCCTCTCATGGCGCGGCCGGACAGCGCGGCCAGGAGCAGGCCGGCG
The DNA here is from genome assembly GCA_964430935.1 of uncultured Rhizobiaceae bacterium. Taxonomy (GTDB): domain Bacteria; phylum Pseudomonadota; class Alphaproteobacteria; order Rhizobiales; family Aestuariivirgaceae; genus Thermopetrobacter. The sequence continues at coordinate 17,738 of CAYSHK010000052.1, read as the reverse complement.
GTCGCTGCGGGAACGGCGAGATTCACCGCCATGGCATCGCAGGCCGTGCGGCTCCACCATTCTCCGGGCGGCTGCGTGACGGCCAGTCCCGCAAGGGAGGAGGCGGCCAGGGCGAGGCCGAACGCGGCGAGGGGATTGCCTTCCCGCCGCCGGAGCGCGACTGCGCGCAGGGCCACGATCGCGGCGGCCGCCACGACCAGCGGCAGGGCCTCCAGTCCGACGGTCATGACGAGACCACCCAGCAGGCCCGCTCCCACGGCGGCGGGGCGGCTCGCGTCCGCCCACAGCGCGCAGGCCAGGGTGCCGAGCGCCAGAGCGATCTGGACGTTGTGGTGGTCGATGCGTCCGGGCGTGAACTGGATCGTCGCCTGCACGGCGAACGCGGCGACGACGAGCGTGCCCCACGCGGCCATCCGGCCGCCGGCGCGCGTGGCCATGGCGACGAGCGCGAGCAGCGCGGGCAGCAGCCAGAGCAGGGGCCATACGGCCCGCATGAGAGTCTCGGCCTCCCGGTGGGGGAGGAACAGCGCGAACAGCCTGTAGAGAACGAGGAGACCGGCATCCACGAGGCGCGACCAGTGGGAGAGAAGACCATGGGGCGGTTCCACGCGGGAGATCCTCGGATCGTACCATCCCGCGCCGTCGAGAAACGCCCGCCATTGCACCAGCCGCATGGCGTCGTCGGTGTCCCCCAGCGTTAGGGAGAGGGCTCCATGGTCCTTGGCCAGCAGGATGGCGCACACGATCAGCCACAGGACGACCGCCGCCCGGACGGGGGTCGGAAGAATGGCTGCGACGCCCCTTTCGAACCCGCCGTTGAGCTGGACGGGGCAGGGGGAGGGGTGCGTTTCCGATGTGCCCATGCCTTTGGAGGTTCCCGCGGAAGACTCTTGTTGCCGCCGGCTATGATGGCGGCAACGGGTAAAGATATGGTTGTATCGCGCTTGTGAAGCGAAGAGCGCTGGATCCCGTTCCGTTCCTGTCCTACAACGAGGGACGGCACGTGCGTGAATTTCCTCAGGAGGAAGAGACATGAAGAAGATCATCGCGGCGGTGTTGCTGATGTCCGGTGCGGCATTCGCCTCTCTGCCGGCCATGGCGCAGGATCAGCAGCCCGGACAGCGGCAGGGCGCCGGCGGGCATTCCATGAAGGTGCTCAACCAGACGCCCCTGACGCTGGAGAAGGCGCGCAACGCCGTCGATTCCCTCCTCCTGCTGCGGGAGAAGTACAAGGATCAGAAGTTCAAGGGGCAGTCCAGCGGTCCCATGGGCGTGATCGAGGGCATGAAGAACTCCGAGGTGCGCGACCAGATCCTGGCCGATCTCAAGAAGTACGGTTTCGATTCCATCGAGGACTGGGTGGCCTCGTTCGTGTCCGTCGGTCTGGCGGTTTCCTACGTCCAGCGGAACCAGGACGGAAAGCTGGAGAAGAAGATCGAGGAGATCCGCGCCAACCCGAACATTCCGGACGAGGTGAAGAAGCAGCTCGTCACCATGCTGACGGCGCTCGTTCCGCCGAAGGGCAACGAGGAGGTGGCGCGCAAGCTGCTGGCCGACAAGGAGTACGCCGACAAGATCGCCAGGCTCATTCCGAAGCACCAGAACCTGACTCCGCCCAGCGGACAGGCGAAGTGATTCCACGCGCGACCGGCGGGGGACGCTGGGGGTGTCTTTTCCCGGCGGGTTGCGTCCCTCGCGCCCGCGCGCCGGGGCGTGTCCGTCCTCAGAGGGATGCCGCCGCCCTGGCGGCCTGTCCGTAGTGGCCGGAGAGGATGCGCAGCAGGGCCGCCATCTTGCTGAGGGATTCGTCGGAGAGACCGAAGTCGCGTATGGTGTCCACGAGCAGTTCCTCGCGGATCTGGGCGTAGCGCTCGCAGGCCTGCGCGCCGATCTCCGTTATGGAAACCGTCTTCTCCTTGCCCTTGCGCCCGGATTCCACAAGCCCGAGCTTCTCGAGCTTGCGCACCGAATAGGTCACGAGATGCGTGTCCTCCACGTTGAGGACGAGACAGAGGTCCGCAAGCGTCTTCGGGCGCGCCCTGTGGTTGGAGGCGTGGAGGACCAGTACGTCGAGCGGTCCCAGACCCGGAATTCCGGCGGCGGACATGCAGCGCACCATCCAGCGCTCGAATGCATGCCAGGCGAGGATCATTCCGAATTCCAGTTCGGATAGTGCGGGAACGTTTCCTTCTGCGAGATGGGATGCGGAAACAATGGGGCCGAGGCCCTTGTCCGTATCAGTCATGGTATTTCCTTGGTAACCGGGGTGCTTTACCGCAACTCTATCGGGAGAGATTCGGCTGCTGTCAATGCGTCCTAATGTGCCATCATGGATTGCGGAAGCCATGTCGCGATCCCGGGAAAGGCGATGACGATGGCCACCGCCGCGCACAGGAGCAGGAAGAAGGGCAGGGCGGCCCGGGCGATGTAGAGGATGTCGCGGCCGGTGAGTCCCTGCAGCACGAAGAGGTTGAATCCCACGGGTGGCGTGATCTGCGCCATTTCCACCACGAGCACGATGTAGATGCCGAACCAGATCAGGTCGAGTCCCGCCTGTTCGATCATGGGGATGATGACGGAGGTGGTGAGCACGACGACGGAGATGCCGTCCAGGAACATCCCCATGATGATGAAGAAGACCGTGAGTGCGGCCAGCAGTTCGTAGGGCGTCAGGCCGAGCGCCCCGATCCATGCCGCCAGTTCGCGGGGGATGCCCGTGAAGCCCATGGCCACGGTCAGGAAGGACGCCCCGGCGAGGATGAAGGCGATCATGGCCGATGTGCGCACCGCGCCCATGAGGGCCTCGCGGAAGCTTTCCGGCGTCAATGAGCCGGACAGCCAGGAGAGAAGCAGGGCGAAGACCACCCCCAGGGCGGCGGCCTCGGTGGGCGAGGCGATTCCGGCGTAGATGCTGCCGATTATGGCGGCGATCAGCAGCATGACGGGGGCGAGATGGCGGATCGCGTACAGCTTCTCGCGCCATGTCCGGCGGCCCTCCCCCGCAGGAACGCCTTCCGGATGCAGCAGCGCCCAGACCGTCACGTAGCCCATGAAGAGCGCCACGAGCAGCAGACCGGGAAGCACGCCGGCTATGAACAGTCGGGCGATGGACTGGTCCGTGGCCACGCCGTAGACGATGAGGATGATGCTCGGCGGGATGAGCAGTCCGAGCGTGCCGGATCCGGCGAGCGTGCCGATGCTCATCCGGGAATCGTAGCCGCGCCTTTTCAGCTCCGGGATCGTCATGCGGCCGATCGTGGCGGCGGTGGCGGCGGAGGAGCCGGATACCGCGGCGAAGATGGCGCATCCCAGGATGTTGACGTGCAGCAGGCGGCCGGGAATCCGCGTCAGCCAGGGGGAGAGGCCGCGGAACATGTCCTCCGACAGCCGGGTGCGGAACAGAATTTCGCCCATCCAGATGAACATGGGCAGCGCGGCGAGGGCCCAGGAATTGGAGGAGCCCCAGATGGTGGTCGCCATGGCCTGTCCGACCGGTGCGTTCGTGAACAGCGCCAGGCCTGCCAGCGCCACTGCGAGCAGGGAGAAGGCCACCCACACGCCCATGCCCAGCATGAAGAACAGGATCGCCAGGAGAACGAGACCGGGATAGAGCTGTTCCATCTCAGATCTCCCTCTCGATCTCTTCGGCCAGCGAGGCCTCGGCTTCCTCGTGTGCGCGGTAGGACGGCGGCCGGCCGCGCAGGACCGCGACCAGATCGTCCAGCAGCGCCACGGTCAGGATCGCCAGCCCGGCGAGCATCGCGCTCTGCGGAATCCAGAGCGGAACGGGGACGATGCCGAAGGAGACTTCGTGGAACTGCCACGAATCCAGAACCATGAGAAGCGTGTTCCAGGCGAAGAAGGCGGAGATGCCGCCGGCCACCGCGAGGCAGAAGATCTCGATCATGTTCCGCGCACGGCCCCGGATGTTGCGGATGAACAGGTTGACGCGGATGTGCGCTCCGTGGCGTAGCGTGTAGGCGAGGGCGAGGAAGGAGGCCGCGGCGAGGAAGAAGCCCGAGAACTCGGCGGCCGAGGGGACCATCAGTCCGTAGCGGTCGCCGGTCAGGAGAAACACGACGTTGTCCGCGAAACGCAGGGAGACCTGCGCCACGACGATCAGGCAGATCACGACGAGGCAGACGGCGGAGGCCACGCCCGAGAACAGATACAGCCGGTCGAGAAACGTGCGCATGGATGCCCCTGGACGTTCGTCTTGGACCGATGGAGGGCCGGCGCTCCGGAGGGGGCGGGCCGGCGGCCGGAAGGCGGATGCGGGAGGAGGGCGGTCTCCGGGGACCGCCTTCCGTTCCCGCCCGCAATCACTTCATGTAGGCATCGAGGATGGCCTTGCCGTCGGGGCCGGTCTTCTTCGCCCAGTCCGCGGTCATCTTCCGCCCGATCTCCTTCAAGCCGTTCATGAGCTCGGCGGAGGGCGTGACGATGACCATGCCGTTCTTCTTCAGCACGTCCAGCTTGTCGTTCGTCTCCTTCATGGACATCTTCCAGCCGCGTTCCTCGGCCTTCTTCGCGGCCTCCAGAACCGCCTTGCGCTGATCCTCGGGGAGCTTCGCGAAGGCTTTGGCGTTGACGATCACCATGTTCTTGGGCAGCCAGGCCTGCGTATGGTGGAAGTACTTGACGAAATCCCAGGCCTTGGAGTTCGCGCCCGTGGAGGGCGAGGTGATCATGGCGTCCACGCGGCCGGTGGAGAAGGCGGTGGGAATGTCCGGGGCCTCGACCTGCGTCGGCACGGCGCCGGCGAGGCGCGCCAGCGTCTCCGTGGCGGCGTTGTAGGCCCGCATCTTCAGGCCCTTCATGTCGGAGACCGTCTTCAGTTCCTTCTTGGCGTAGATCCCCTGAGGCGGCCACGGAACGGCATACAGAAGCTTCAGGCCCTGCGCGGCGAGCTTCTTCTCCACCACGGGGCGGGAAGCGGCCCAGAGTTTTTTCGCCTCGTCATAATTGGTGGCCAGAAAGGGGATGGAATCGACTCCGAAAACGGGATCCTCGTTGGAGAGCCGCGACATCAGAACCTCGCCGATGGGCGCCAGACCGCGACGAACGGCGTTCTTGATCTCCGGGTGCTTGATGAGGGAGCCTGCGGAGTGGACGTTGATCTTCAGGGCGCCGTTGGTGGCGGCCTCCACGTCCTTCGCGAACTGGTGGATGTTCTGGGTATGGAAGTTCTTGTCGCCGTAGGGGGTGGGCATATCCCACGTGGCCGCATGCGCGGCGGCGGACAGACCGGCGGCCAGGAGGCCCGTGGCTGCGAATTTCATGGCGATGTTCATGTTCTGGATCCTCCCTGCTTTTTGCATCAGACGTCAGTTTTATAGACCAATTCCCTCCAGCAGGCACATGATACCTGTGGATAACGATTTGTCCATGAATTACTCACGAATTATGTTGACGAAAATTCCGGACACGGACAGTGTGCGCGGTGCGCGGGCAGCAGCGGGCGAGGGGTCATGAGCGACGAAGAGAGAATCGGCAACGGGGGCGGGCGCTGGCGCTTCTGGATCGACCGCGGCGGAACCTTCACCGACATCGTGGCGCTGACGCCGGCTGGCGAGGTGCGCGCGATGAAACTGCTCTCGGAGAAGCCGGAGTCCTATGACGACGCGGCGCTGGAGGGAATCCGCCGTTTCCTCGGGGTGGAGACGGGCGCGCCGATCCCGCATTGGCGCATCGCCGAGGTGAAGATGGGGACGACGGTCGCCACCAACGCGCTTCTGGAGCGCAAGGGGGAGCGCGTGGCGCTCGTCGTCACGAAGGGCTTCGCCGACGCGCTGGAGATCGGCTATCAGGCCCGCCCGGATCTGTTCGCACGACGCATCCGCAAGCCCGATCTGCTCTACGAGCGCGTCGTGGAGGTGGACGAGCGGATCACGGCGGAGGGGCGGCAGCTGGTGGCCCCCGATCCGGAGAGGATCCGCCGCCGCCTCGAGGAGGTCCGGGAAGCCGGGATCGATTCCGTGGCCATCGCCTTCATGCATGCCTGGAGGTGGCCGGCGCACGAGCGGGAGGTGGCCCGGCTGGCCCGAGAGATGGGATTTTCCCAGGTTTCCGTCTCGCACGAGATCTCGCCCCTGATGAAGTTCGTCTCGCGTGGCGACACCACGGTGGTAGACGCCTATCTCACCCCCATCCTGAAGCGCTACGTCAACCGCGTGGCCCGGGAGCTGGGCGCGGGACGGGGGGAGGATGCGCCGCGCCTGATGTTCATGATGTCCTCCGGCGGCTTGACCTCCGCCGATCTGTTCGAGGGCAAGGACGCCATTCTCTCGGGTCCGGCCGGCGGGGTGGTCGGCATGGTGGAGACCGCGAAGCTGGCCGGTTTCGACAAGGTGATCGGCTTCGACATGGGCGGGACGAGCACCGACGTGGCGCACTACGACGGGGAGTTCGAGCGCACGTTCGAGACGGAGGTCGCGGGCGTGCGCATGCGGGCTCCGATGATGCGCATACATACCGTGGCGGCAGGGGGAGGCTCGATCCTGCACTACGACGGCCAGCGGTTCCGGGTCGGTCCGGATTCCGCCGGCGCGGATCCGGGGCCGAAGTGCTACCGTCGCGGTGGCCCGCTGGCGGTCACGGATGCCAACGTTCTGCTCGGGCGCATCAATCCCGACTATTTTCCGCACATCTTCGGCCCCGATGCCGATCAGCCCCTCGACGTGGAGGCGGTCCGGGAAGCCTTCGCGAAGATCGCCGCGGACATCGGCGACGGCCGCACGCCGGAGGAGGTTGCGGAGGGCTTCCTGCGCATCGCGACGGAGAACATGGCCAACGCCATCAAGAAGATCTCCGTGCAGCGCGGCCGCGACGTGTCGGAGTACGTTCTGAACTGCTTCGGCGGGGCGGGAGCGCAGTTCGCCTGCCGCATCGCGGACAATCTGGGCATGAAGCGGGTGCTGATCCATCCCCTCGCCGGCGTGCTTTCGGCCTACGGCATGGGACTGGCCGACATCCGCGCCGGGCGTGCACACGCCGTGGAGCGGCCGCTCGACGAGGAGGGCGTGAAGGCGGCCCGCCGCGAGGCGAAGCGGCTGAAGGCGGAAGTGGTGGAGGAGCTCCGCTCCCAGGGGGTGGAGGAAATCCGCGTGCGCAGGACGGCTCTGCTCCGCTACGCGGGAACGGACACCACCCTGGAGGTGAAGCTGCGCAAGAAGCCGGAGAAGATGCGCCGGGCATTCGAGAAGGAACATGCGCGGCAGTTCGGCTTCGTGCAGCCGGAGAAGGAGGTCGTCATCGAGGCCATCTCCGTGGAGGGCAGGGGAGGCGGCGCGAGCATTCCGGAACGCCGGCGGAAGAAGGTGAAGGAGGATCCCGGGGCGGTGGCCTCCGCGCCGCTGTACGTCGAGGGCGGCTGGCGCGACGTGCCGGTTTTCGAGCGCGACCGCCTGCGGCCCGGACAGAAGGTGCGGGGACCGGCGCTGATCGTCGAGGCCAATTCCACCATCGTCGTGGAGCCGGGGTGGCGGGCGAAGATGAACAGGCTCGGGCATCTCGTGCTCAAGCGGACCGTTCCGCTGCCGAAGGCGGAGGCCGTGGGCACGACAGCGGATCCCGTCATGCTGGAGGTGTTCAACAATCTGTTCATGGCGATAGCCGAGCAGATGGGCGTGACGCTGCGCAAGACGGCCAGCTCCGTGAACATCAAGGAGCGTCTGGACTATTCCTGCGCCATCTTCGACGCGGAGGGGAACCTGGTGGCCAACGCGCCGCACATGCCGGTCCATCTGGGTTCCATGGACCGCTCGGTGGAAACGGTGATCTCCCAGAATCCCGACATGAAACCGGGCGACGTCCACGTTCTCAACGCGCCGTACAACGGCGGCACGCATCTTCCGGACATCACGGTGGTGACGCCCGTCTTCCTGGGGCGCGACAAACCGCTCTTCTACGTCGCCTCGCGCGGGCATCATGCGGACATCGGGGGCAGGGCGCCCGGGTCCATGAGCCCGGACGCGACCTCCATCGACGAGGAGGGCGTGCTCATCGACAATTTCCTGCTGGTCGAGGATGGCCGCTTCCGCGAACGGGAGATTCGGGAGCTCCTGACATCCGGACCGTGGCCGGCGCGCAATCCGGATCAGAATGTCGCCGACCTCAAGGCCCAGGTGGCGGCCAACGAGAAGGGTGTGCGGGAACTCGAGAAGATGGTGGCGCACTTCGGCCTGGAAACGGTGCAGGCCTACATGGGGCATGTGCAGGACAATGCCGAGGAGAGCGTCCGCAGGGTGATCGACGCACTGAAGGATGGCGAATTCTCCTACGGGATGGACAACGGTGCCGTGGTGCGCGTCGCCATCCGCGTGGACAGGGAGAGGCGCAGGGCCACGGTGGACTTCACCGGCACCTCGCCGCAGCTTCCGGACAACTTCAATGCGCCCCGGCCCGTGACCCGGGCGGCCGTGCTCTACGTTTTCCGGTGCATGGTGGACGACAACATCCCCCTCAACGCCGGCTGCCTGAAACCCATAGATCTCGTGATTCCCGAGGACTGCATGCTCAATCCGAAATACCCGGCTGCCGTGGTGGCGGGAAACGTGGAGACCTCGCAGGTGGTCACCGACGCGCTGTTCGGTGCCATGAAGGCGCTCGCGGCGTGTCAGGGGACCATGAACAACCTCACGTTCGGCGATGCCGAACACCAGTACTACGAGACCATATGCGGCGGCGCGGGAGCCGGGCCGGGATGGGACGGCGAGAGCGCGGTCCATACCCATATGACCAACACCCGCCTGACCGATCCGGAGGTGCTGGAATTCCGCTTTCCGGTTCTGCTGGAGCGTTTCGCCGTGCGGCGCGGATCGGGCGGGAAGGGGCGCTGGCGCGGTGGCGACGGCGTGGAGCGCGTGATCGTATTCCGCAAGCGGATGGAGGTTTCGCTGCTCACGAACCGCCGCAGGATCCCTCCCTTCGGCCTGGAGGGCGGCGGAGCGGCGCTGTGCGGAGAGAACATCCTCCGTCGCGCCGACGGATCGGAGGAAAGGCTGCCCTCCTGCATCACGCTGTCCGTCGGCAAGGGAGACGCCATCGTCATCCGTACACCCGGCGGCGGGGGATACGGCCGCGGGTGAGGAAACGGGAGCGGATCAGGGACGGACGGTGACGAGGCCGCGTTTGGTGATCAGGCGTTTGCCGCACGAACGGCTGCGGACATGGAAGGTGATGGCGACGGCTATCTGACCGCTGGCTCCCCGGTTCGTGCGGAAGATGATGCGCGTCGCATACGAGGGAATTCCCGGGTTGTGACGCACGGGATACGAAAAGAGGCCGCGCTGGCCGTTCGAGGACTGGATCCAGCCGTTCCGTCCTCCGACGATATTCCCGACGCTCTGGATGACACCTCCTTTCGATGCCCAGCGCTTGGTGATGCGGTAGACCTGGGCGTCGCGGCAGGGCATGCGGATCTTGGCCGTGTAACGGATGGTTTTCCCGCTCTTGAATGGGCGGGAGGCGGAGATGCCCGGAGGAGCCTGCGGCTCCGGTGGGGCCGCCAGCAGAGGGAGGGGCGCAACGGCCGGAAGAAGCAGGGCCAGGGCCGCCATGGCTGCGGAGAGCTTGCCGTGATGTGGAGTCATGGGCGATATCCGTCATGCGGGCATTCGACCGGAAATGCCCATTCAAAATTGCATGCCACCGGATAATCTTACCTTGGGGCAGCTCTGTCAATGGTTGAGATAAAATTCCTTTCCGCTTTTTTTGTTCCGGGGCCTTGAAAGAGGCGTGCTTTTCCGTATATACGGGGCACCCCTTCGGGGACATTCCGGGCCGGTGCGACACGCCGGCCTCTTTTCGTGGACGGTGCGCTGCATGCCGGGCGGGCCGTCCGTGGTTGCATCTGCTGGTAGGGGAGGGCTTCCGCCATGGAGAACCTCTTCCAACTGGGGATGGACCTGGATGCAGGCACCACCCGAACGGAAGACATCGAGGGCCGCGCCATCGTACTCGACGATGGGCGCAAGGATCATTTCGTCCGCCGCGACGGCAAGGTGTTCGCGGGTACGCATCTCATAATAGAAATTGCCGGCGGCAAGGGACTGGACGACGAGGAGCGCATACGCAAGGCCTTTCTCGACGCCATAGAGGCCTGTGGAGCGACACTCCTGCACATCCATCTGCACAAATTCACGCCGCAGGGTGTCTCGGGCGTGGCCGTTCTGGCCGAATCGCACATTTCCGTCCACACGTGGCCGGAAAAGGAATATGGTGCCTTCGACGTCTTCATGTGCGGGGATGCGGATCCATGGAAGGCCGTGCCGGTGCTCCGTGATGCCTTTCACGCCGAGGACGTGAAGGTGACGGAAATTCTGCGCGGGGAGGGCATTGTCGGATGAGCGGAGAGGAACGGATCGAGATCCCCGGATGGTGGGTGGAAAACCTGCATCACGGATACCGCCAGATGCTGAAGGTGGACCGGATGCTGTACGATTCGGAGACGGAGCGGCAGCGTATCCGGGTCTTCGAAAACGAGACCTTCGGCACGGTGCTGACGCTGGACGACATTCTCCAGACCACGACGGCCGACGAGTTCATCTATCACGAGATGCTTACGCACGTGCCGATCCTGTCGCACGGCGCGGTGCATTCCGTTCTCATCATAGGCGGCGGTGACGGCGGCATGCTGCGGGAGGTCACCAAGCACCGCGCAATCGGACGCATCGTCCAGGTCGAGATAGACGAGCAGGTCATCGAATTTTCCAAGAAGTACCTGCCGACTCTCTCGAATGGAGCCTTCGACGACCCCAGATTCGAGCTGGTCATTTCCGACGGTGCGAAATTCGTCGCGGAGTCGGAGGACGTGTTCGACGTCATCATCGTCGATTCCACGGATCCCATAGGGCCGGGAGAGGCATTGTTCACCGAGGAGTTCTACAGGAACTGCCGCGCGCGTCTCGCCGAGGGCGGCGTCATCGTCACGCAGAACGGCGTGCCCTTCACCCAGGCCGACGAGTTGCGGAACACCATGAAGGCCTTCCGCAAGCTGTTCGTGGACGCCACCTGCTATCTGGCCACCGTGCCGGGATATGCCGGCGGGCCCATGGCGTTCGGCTGGGGGACGTCGGATCTGGATCTCAGAACGGTGCCTCTGGACGTGCTGAAGCGGCGCTACAAGGCGGAGAAGCTCGAGACGCGCTACTATACGCCGGAAGTGCACAAGGCGGCCTTCGCGCTGCCCGTGTACATCCAGGAGCTCATGCCCTGACAGGCCCGGCCATCCCGGAAAGGGCGCGCTTTCCCGTTCCGGCCGGTCGCCATCTTCCAGCGGCCGGCCGTTTTCATCCCTCAATTACTTTCCATAATATATATTATGCGAATTCCGGATATCGTCTCCATGGTGCCGCCCATCCGCCGGGGCCGGAAGCGGATCCCTCAGCACCATGCTCTTTCGGGCCTGCCGTAGGCGTTGGGGCCGTCATCTCCGGGCAGTGCCATGAGTACGAGGTAGATGGCCCACGACAGGGCTGCCGCCGGCCACCACGGCAGCAGGGCCCCGCGCGCATCCGGCATGAAGACGGCATAGAGATAGACCAGTCCGGGGAGGAATGGCGCGAGCCACCACCCGGAACGCCCCGTATCGTGCAGCCGGCGGACGCTTGCGGCCATCCAGGGCAGCAGGAAGCCGAAGAACCAGAAGGATTCGAATACGGCTATTCCGCTTTTGAAATTGTAGCTTCCCGTCGTGCTGTCGAGCCAGACGGAGAGCAGCCCGAACAAAGCCCATCCTGCGAGGAAGAGCCAGAACTCGCGGCGGCCGGATCTGGCATGGAAATTCGCGTATTCGCGCATGGCCTTGAAGAAACAGCGCATCGGACCGCCCTCCCCTTTACCTTCGCGGGTGCGTGGGCCATAGCATTCCCCGAAAACGACTGCGGAGGCATTGACCGATGACAAGCGGAAACGACGATCCGGAGCGCATGGACAGGAGCGAGATTGCGACCCTGCTGGCCGTCATGCGCAGGCTGCGCGACCCCGAGCGGGGATGCCCGTGGGATGTGGAACAGACCTTCGAGACGATCGCGCCCTATACGATCGAGGAGGCCTACGAGGTCGCCGACGCCATCTCCCGCGGCAGCATGGAGGATCTGAAGGACGAACTGGGGGACCTTCTGCTCCAGGTGGTGTTCCATTCGCGGATGGCCGAGGAGGAAGGGCATTTCTCCTTTCCGGATGTCGTCCGGGCGATCAACGACAAGATGATCTTCCGACACCCCCATGTCTTCGGTGCCGAGCACGAGCGCGGGCGGGTGCATGAGGATTTCTGGGAGCGGGCCAAGGACGCGGAGAAGGCCCGCAGGGCACCTGCCGGCGACGGGGAACCGGGTTCCGTGCTGGACGACGTTCCGCTCGCCCTGCCCGCCCTCGTGCGGGCTGTGAAGCTGCAGAAGCGCGCCGCCCGCTCCGGCTACGACTGGCCGGATGCCGATGGCGTTCTGGGGAAGCTGGACGAGGAGTTCGACGAGCTGCGGCGGGCCGTCCGGGAGCGCGATGGCGACGGTATCGAGGACGAGATCGGGGATCTGCTCTTCACCGTCGTCAATCTGGCCCGCCATCTCGGGGTCGATCCGGAAAAGGCCCTCCGGCGCGCCAACGACAAGTTCGCACGCCGCTTCCGGTCGGCCGAGCGCATGGCGCGGGAGGCCGGCCGCTCTCTGGCGGAGCTCTCCCCGGAAGAGCTGGACGAACTTTGGAATGCCGTCAAATCCGGGAAACGGACCTGATCTGAGCCAGATGTACTGGGATCAATAGAAGTATTCGTAGGAAACCCTGAAAAGTCTTTGAATTTCCTCGGATTTATCCGCAAGTGCGAACATGACCACGCGATCGTCCTCCTCGATCACCGTACTGCCCGTGGCCATGAGGACGTCGTCCCCGCGCACGACGGCCCCGATGCGGACGCCTTCCGGGATTTCCGCCTCCTTCAGCTTGCGTCCGATGATGGGCGAGGTTTTCAGGGCCTGCGCCTCGACGATTTCCGCCCGGCCGTCCAGTACCGGATAGACGCCGCGGATGCGCCCACGCCTGACGTGCTGGAGGATGGTGGCGACGGTCACGGCGCGCGGATCGATCCATGAATCGAGGCCCAGAGGTTCCGCCAGCGGCGTGGCCTCCAGGGTCGCGATCAGGCTCATGGTGTGGCGCGCCCCTTCCTGCCGGGCCAGAAGGGATGAGAGGAGGTTCACCTTGTCGTCGTTCGTGAGAGCGATGTAGACGTCGGCCCGTTCGATGTCCGCCTCGCGCAGGATCTCGGAATCCAGGGCCGATCCATGGAGCACGATGGCCTTCTGGAGATCGTTGGCGATTTCCTCCGCGCGCTCCCGGTCGTTCTCTATGATGCGCACGTGGGTGTCGGGCGCGAGGGTCTCCAGCTTGCGCGCCACGTAGTGCCCGATGTTGCCCCCTCCACCCAGCACGAGATGACGCGCCGGCCGCTCTTCCCTGCCGAATAGGGTCAACGTCCGGGAGGCGCTTGTCTGGCTGGCGATCACGAAGACCAGGTCCCCGGCCTCCATGTGGTCTGATGTACGCGGGACAAGAATGCTCCCGTTCCGCTCGATGCCGACGACGACGGCGGACAGATCCGGGAAGAGCTCGGCCAGCTGCGACAGCGGCGTATCCAGAAGCGGGCAGTCCTCGTCGAGCTTGACCGCCAGCATGACCACCTTGCCGTCGGCGAAATAGACCACTTCCGCGGCGCCGGGAAAGGCGAGCCGGCGCAGTACCATGTCTCCGACGGCGATTTCCGGCGAGATCACGACATCGATGGCGGCGTTCTCGCGGGAGAAAAGCGAGCTGAAACGGGGATCCAGGTAGGACTGGGCACGGACGCGGGCGACCTTGGTCGTGATGTTGAAGATGGCGTGCGCCACCTCGCAGGCGACCATGTTCACCTCGTCGTGGAAGGTGACGGCGATGATCATGTCCGTCTCTTCCGCCCCGGCCCGTTCCAGGACGTCCGGATGCGCGCCGTGGCCGACGATTCCCTGGACGTCGAGATCGTCGGAGATGGCCCGCACCAGCTCGGGAGAGGTGTCGATCACCGTGACCGCATTGTCCTCGGCGGCCAGACGTTCGGCGATGCCACGTCCGACCTGCCCTGCACCGCATATGATGATTTTCATTGGAGACCCCGGATCCGTTCACCGATCGGCGGTCAGTGTGCGCCAAAGAGCCCTTTCAGGCAAGGGCGGGAAGCCCCCTGCCCTGCCCTTCGCGCAGTCGGAAACCGGTGATGATGTGGTCCGTTGCCGGGTGCCGCGTCACTGGGCGGCCGTGATGGCGCGCGGCGGCTGCTGCGTGCTGGCGATGAAGGCGCGGGCCATCCGCCGGGCGCGTTCGATGCTCGCCTTGTCGGTGCGGCTCTTCAGCTTGCGGATGCGTTCGCGGATGCGCTCAGCCTCCTTGCCGCCGGCCCGCGCGGCGGCGACCATGTACCAAGAAAGAGCGGCCACCTCGTTGCGCCGCAGCTGGCCCTTCACGCCGGTTTCCGCCAGCTTGCCGAGCATGACCGCCGCCGGCGCGTATCCTCCACGCGCGGCCTTGATGAGCCAGTTGATGGCGCGACGGGGGCGCTTCTTCATGCCCTCGCCATGCAGGGCGATCAGGCCGAGCCCGTAGAAGGCGGCCGGGTGGCCGTGGCCGGCCGCGATGTTGTAGAGGCGGAAGGCGCGCTTGGGATCGTATTTCCTGCGCTTCTTGCCGATGCCGGTGCGATAGTAGTTGGCCACGCGGACGAGCGCGTCCACGGTCATCATGAGGCGCTTGCGGTTCACGTCGTCCGGATCGTAGGCAAGAGCCACCTGGCGGTAGTAGAAGAAGGCGCGCGAGGGATTCGCCTTGGTGCCGCGTCCCAGACGGTAGATGTGTCCGAGATACCACGCGGCGACGAGATTTCCGTTGTTCCACGCGCGCTCGAAGGCCGCCTTGGCCTTCTTGTACCGTCCCTTGCGCCAGGCTTCGCGGGCCGCCTCCAGATCCCCCCTCCAGAGAGAGGGGCCGGAAAGGATCTTGGCCGCCAGCCGCGGATTGGCCGGCTCGAAGGAGTGGAACTGCAGGATCGGCGCCTCCACGGTAGCGGCATCCTGCGCCCGCGCGGACACCGCCGTCCCGACGCCCGCGAGGAGCGCCAGTCCCATGACTGCGAAACGGATCGAGCCCCCCGTATGCTCAGATATCCGCATAGACCTTCTTCTCGCCTTTCGCGCCCGGATGCGTGATGGCGCCATAGCGCGCCGATCCCACAAGCTGGGCGTATTTCCACAACGCACCGGAACCGAAGTCGCTTTCGCGGGGTTTCCATTCCTTGCGCCGTTTCTCGAGCTCCTCGTCGGAGAGCTCGACGTTCATGATGCCCTTCTCCGCGTCCAGAACGATGATGTCCCCGTCGCGGATCAGACCGATGGGGCCACCGACCGCCGCCTCCGGCGACACGTGCCCGATGCAGAAACCGCGTGTGGCGCCCGAGAAGCGGCCGTCCGTGATGAGCGCCACCTTGTCTCCCATGCCCTGACCGTAGAGGGCGGCGGTGGTGGCCAGCATCTCGCGCATTCCCGGCCCGCCGCGCGGACCCTCGTAGCGGATCACCAGCACCTCGCCTTCCTTGTAGCGGCGATTCGTGACGGCTTCGAAGCATTCCTCCTCGGAATCGAAGCAGCGTGCCGGACCGCGGAAATAGGTGTTCTTCATGCCGGCAACCTTCACGATGGCGCCGTCCGGAGCGAGATTGCCCTTCAGACCGACGACGCCGCCGGTCGGCATGATGGGATCGTCGGCCGGACGCACGACGTCCTGCTGGTCGTTCCACTGCACCTTCTCGAGGTTCTCCGCGATGGTGCGGCCGGTCACCGTCAGGCAATCGCCGTGCAGGTAGCCGTTGTCGAGCAGCGTCTTCATGAGCAGAGGAACGCCGCCGGCCTCGAACCAGTCCTTGGCCACGTAGCGGCCGCCGGGCTTCAGGTCGGCGATATAGGGCGTGCGCCGGAAGATTTCCGCCACGTCGAAGAGGTCGAAATCGATGCCGCACTCGTTGGCGATGGCCGGCAGATGCAGGGCGGCGTTGGTGGAGCCGCCCGAGGCGGCGACGACGGTTGCCGCGTTTTCCAGGGCCTCGCGGGTCACGATGTCGCGCGGCCGGATGTTCTTCTCCAGCAGCATCATCACCGTCTCGCCGGCGGCGAAGCAGAACGAGTCGCGGATTTCGTAGGGCGCGGGCGCGCCGGCGGAATACGGCAGCGCCAGTCCGATGGCCTCGGAGACGGTCGCCATGGTGTTGGCGGTGAACTGGGCACCGCACGCGCCCGCGGACGGACACGCGGCCTGTTCCAGCTCGTGCAGGGCCTCGTCGTCCATGGCGCCGACGGAATGCTTGCCGACCGCCTCGAAGACGTCCTGCACCGTCACGGGACGGCCGCGGAAGGTGCCGGGAAGGATCGAGCCGCCGTAGATGAAGACCGACGGCACGTTCAGCCGGCACATCGCCATCATCATCCCGGGCAGGGACTTGTCGCAGCCCGCCAGCCCCACCAGGGCGTCGTAGCAGTGGCCGCGCATGGTCAGCTCGACGGAATCGGCGATGACCTCGCGCGAGACCAGCGAGGACTTCATGCCCTCGTGTCCCATGGCGATGCCGTCGGTGACGGTGATGGTGGTGAATTCGCGGGGCGTGCCGTGGGCGGAGGCGACGCCCTTCTTGACGGCCTGCGCCTGGCGCATCAGGGCGATGTTGCACGGCGCGGCCTCGTTCCAGCATGTCGCGACGCCGACCAGCGGCTGATGGATCTCCTCGTCCGTGAGTCCCATCGCGTACAGATACGAACGGTGGGGCGCACGCTCCGGCCCCTCGGTCACATGCCTGCTGGGAAGCCTGCTCTTGTCGATTTTCGCCCTTGTATCCATTGCTGCCCACACGACTTTTTTCGTTATTGCCAGCCCCGGTCGTCAAGGGAGGCGACGCGGCAACCGCCACAAACCTCCACGGGACGCGAGAGAGCCGGAACGATACGCGACGGACGGACACTCATGACCTGCCGTATCGGCGGGACGCGCACACCAGCCCCTCTTCCCGCATCTCACACTAGATTTCTATTGGGGCGGAAAGAGGAAGGAAAGTGGCAAGAACGACTCCCCAAACAAGAATCATCCCCTGTGTGTCTTTTGCGTCACATCCATTCCCTCCCGGGTTGCGCGGCTCCCTTCGAGGCGCGGCTTCCGCGGATGGGATGCAAGGGGGATGCCAATCCCCTCCCCTTCCTTTCCGGATCCCGCGAAGGGGTGCGAACGGACGATCCTGCCCCAGCGTAATCCCTTGAAATGAAGAAGGATTGCGGCGCTGGAAAGTTTTAATCGCCAAGTGTGGGTCGTATTGAAAGGAGACGGGACCGGTCCTTGCGGATCCGGTCCCGTGCGTTTCCGTGCCGGTCCGGGAACGGGAAGCCCCGCCTCCCCTTTCCGCGTTCCGGAAATGGTAATCCATTCAGGCCTTTGCGGGCTTCTTGCGGGTTTTTCTTCGGCGTTTCGGCCGCGCCTTCTCCTGTTCGCGGGAC
Source organism: uncultured Rhizobiaceae bacterium (assembly GCA_964430935.1). GTDB lineage: Bacteria > Pseudomonadota > Alphaproteobacteria > Rhizobiales > Aestuariivirgaceae > Thermopetrobacter. The sequence continues at coordinate 183 of CAYSHK010000052.1, read as the reverse complement.
AGGTAGTCGAAGGTCAGGCGCTCCGAGCCGTCCTTCGCCCTTTCCATGCCTATGCGGACGGTGCCGCCATTGACCAGGCTGCCGAAGAGCACCTCTTCCGCCAGCGGCTTCTTGATGTGTTCCTGAATGACACGCCCAAGGGGCCTTGCGCCCATCTGCTGGTCGTAGCCCTCCCTGGCGAGC